>NZ_JBAOJM010000045.1:0-507 GCF_037083425.1 Agrobacterium sp. CCNWLW32 | reverse complement strand
CGGCAGGCTGAGTATCTGCAGCAGCATCGCAATTACGGCAAGCCCCGCCGTCATCGACATGGCGATGCGCCATCCCACCCAGTCGCTGATCAAGGCGCCCATGGAGGGAGCCGCAATGGTGGCGAGTGAAACGCCGAGTGTGACGATAGCCATGCCGCGCCCGGTCGAATTTGCGCCAACGAGCCGCGCCACGACAGCAACCGAAAGCGCCCAGAAACCGCTGAGCGCAATACCCAGTCCGGCCCGGCCGACCAGCAATAGCCAGAAATCGGCAGCAACTGATGCGAGAATGTTGGAGCCAATCGCCAGCGCGCTAAGACCGACAAGCACAGTCTTGCGGTTCAGTTTGCCGATGAGAACATTGCTCAGCAAAGCCGTTACAGCGCCCACGGAAGCTGTCGCCGTAACGACCTGTCCCGCCGTGCCCTCTGTAATGCCGAGATCGCGCGCCATGGGCGTCAACAATCCCGCTGGCAGAAACTCGGCCGATACCAGCGCAAAACTGGT
>NZ_JBAOJM010000044.1:0-595 GCF_037083425.1 Agrobacterium sp. CCNWLW32 | reverse complement strand
TGGGATGGCGCATCGCCATGTCGATGACGGCGGGGCTTGCCGTAATTGCGATGCTGCTGCAGATACTCAGCCTGCCGTCGCTGCCGGCAAGTACGAGCAACAGTCTTTCCGATGTTCTGCGGCTGACGCGGCGGCGCAGCGTTCAACTGGGGATGCTGGCAATCCTGTTGCTGATGACGGGGCATTTCGCCGGTTCGGTCTATGTGCGTCCCTTCCTCGAACAGGTGACGCTGCTTGACACCACGCCGATTGCCCTCGCCCTGCTCGGCTTTGGCGTCGCTTCGGTGATCGGCAATGTGCTGGGGGGCCGGATGGCTGACACCAGTATCCGCCTCGCGCTCATCGTCACCGCCGCCCTGATGGCATTTGCGACGATCGCCCTCGTTGTCTGGGGTGTTCATACCGGTGCCGCATTTGCCCTCGTCGCCCTTTGGGGCCTTGCCTTCGGCATGGCGCCCGTGGTGCTGCCGACCAACCTTTCCCGCGGCGCACCCGACGCCCTGGAAGCAGCAGGCAGCCTGATGGTCGTTTCCTTTCAGGTGGCCATCAGTATCGGTGCGGTTTTCGGCGGCTATATCGTGGATTCCTACGGTGC
>NZ_JBAOJM010000043.1:0-681 GCF_037083425.1 Agrobacterium sp. CCNWLW32 | reverse complement strand
GGGCCTGTCGCAAATTTTCGGGCTTAACGGTATATTGACCATAGGCATGAAATTTGCCGCTCCGAAAATTGGAGCGAGCCATGATTCTGAATACCATTGCCGAGAAGCTGAAGCGCCAGTCGAAGGTTGATTTCAAAGGCAGGCATTTCGAGGCATGGCTGATTGTACAGGCGGTTGCCTGGTACCTGCGCTACCCGCTCAGCTATCGGGACTTGGAAGAGATGTTTCGGGAGCGGGGCTTCGAGGTCGATCATAGCACGGTCAACCGCTGGGTATTGGCTTATGCGCCGATGATCGAGAAACGGCTTCGGCAGTTTCGGCGACCCCACTGCCGCTCGGTCCGGATCGATGAGACCTACATCAAGATCCGCGGTAAATGGCGCTATCTGTACCGAGCCATCGACAAGCAAGGAAACCCGGTCGATTTCCTGCTGTCGGCAAAGCGTGATCTTGATGCGGCCAAGCGGTTCTTCCGCAAGATGCTTAAAGATGAACCCTTGTTGTCGCCGAACAGGATTGGGACGGACGGGGCCAACACCTTCCCGTCAACGATCAAAACGTCGGTTGATGATGGGCTTCTACATCCCGATCCCGTCCACTATGTCACCAAACACCTCCAGCAAGGCATCGAAAGTGACCATTTCCGGGTAAAGAAGAACATGCCAAAGATCGGTGGCTTCC
>NZ_JBAOJM010000042.1:0-710 GCF_037083425.1 Agrobacterium sp. CCNWLW32 | reverse complement strand
AGCGTGCCGAAGAAGTCGTCCCACGGCACTTCGCCCTGGCCGATATTCAGATGCTGATGCACTCGCGCCTGCGTGCCGGGCGGGTTGAGAATGTAGCGAAGCCCGGAACTGGCCTTGTGGTTGAAGGTATCGCCCACATGCACATGCGCCAGCACATCCTTGGCCTCGCGCAGCATCGCCTTGGTGTCGTCGCCGAAATAGAAGGTATGCGGCGCGCAATAGAGGAATTTGACGTTCTTCGAATTGACGGTGCGGATGATGTCGAGCGCCGGCTGCAGCGTCTCGCACCAGTCTTCCGGATGCGGCTCGACATGCAGGCTGATGCCTTCGCGTTCGAAGATCGGCACCAGCTCTTCCATGGAGCGCCACCAGGCGTCCTCGCAGGCCTCGATCATCGAGCCGGTATGGCAGCAATAACAGGAGCCCTTGTCGGGATGCGGTCCACGGCCGAATTCGGAGTTCATCGTGTCGACCTCCAGTTCGATGGCGATCTCGATGGCGCGTTTCCAGTGTTTGACCGCCGCCTGCCGTTCGGTCTCGTCATTGGAGGCCCAGCGATACATTG
This sequence comes from Agrobacterium sp. CCNWLW32, assembly GCF_037083425.1. NCBI lineage: Bacteria > Pseudomonadati > Pseudomonadota > Alphaproteobacteria > Hyphomicrobiales > Rhizobiaceae > Agrobacterium > Agrobacterium sp. CCNWLW32. Next base: position 145 of record NZ_JBAOJM010000042.1, on the reverse strand, counting down.
GCAGCAGCGAGGCGATGCCGACATCGGCCTCCTTCAAAGCCCTCTTGAAGGACCGGATGCGCTCGGGAAACACACGCGGCGCCTTGAACCATTCGAGGAAATCGGCGCGCGGGCTGAGCTCGATCCAGTCGAAGCCGAGTTCCTT
>NZ_JBAOJM010000041.1:0-755 GCF_037083425.1 Agrobacterium sp. CCNWLW32 | reverse complement strand
GCCGTGCTGGTGCCGATCTACCTGATCTTCCGCAATGCCGGCCTGCTCGATACCCGCATTGGGCTGACCGTCATGCTCACCTTCATCAACCTGCCGATCGTGGTGTGGATGCTTTACACCTACTTCCGCGAAATCCCCGGCGAGATCCTGGAAGCAGCCCGCATGGATGGTGCCTCGCTCTGGAACGAGATCGTGCATGTACTGACACCAATGGCGGTTCCGGGCATTGCCTCGACGCTGCTTCTGAACGTCATTCTTGCCTGGAACGAATCCTTCTGGACTATCAGGCTGACGACCACCAATGCGGCACCGCTGACGGCCTTCATCGCCTCCTTCTCCTCACCGCAGGGGCTGTTCTGGGCAAAACTGTCGGCCGCCTCGATGATGGCGATCGCCCCCATTCTCGTCATCGGCTGGTTCTCGCAGAAACAACTCGTGCGTGGCCTCACCTTTGGCGCCGTGAAATAAGGAACGACAATAATGGGCAGCATTTCCCTTCAGAACGTGTCCAAGCTCTTCGGCGAGGCAAAAGTCATCCCGTCGATCGATCTCGATATCCATGACGGCGAGTTCGTCGTCTTTGTCGGCCCATCCGGTTGCGGCAAGTCAACGCTGCTGCGCCTGATTGCCGGGCTGGAAGACGTCTCCGGCGGCAGAATAGTCATCGACGGCAACGACGCCACCGAAAAGGCCCCGGCCGAGCGCGGCCTTGCCATGGTGTTCCAGTCCTATGCGCTTTATCCGCATATGAGCGT
>NZ_JBAOJM010000040.1:0-774 GCF_037083425.1 Agrobacterium sp. CCNWLW32 | reverse complement strand
GCCCATTCGAACTGGTGGCCCGGCTCCATGATCCGGCCCTTGTCGCTGTCGTGGGGTGTCCAGTCATGGGCGAAGAACTCGCGCAGCCCGCCATTGCCGCTATCAATGAAGCGGGTTAGCGCCAGACCGGCAATCTCATCGGCAAGCGCCGACCACGGGCCTTGCGGGTCCTGCAGCTCCCAGGCCAACATCGCCTCGAAAAGATGCATATGCGGATTGGAGCAGAGCGGTGCGCGAGGCGGGTTTTCTTCCTCGAAGCCCGCAATGGGATGTCTGTAGTCGCGCTCGAGGATGGCAAGAATATCGAGCGCCCGGCCGCGCATCTCGTCCCTGCGCTCGGGAAGGCTGGCGGCCGTCTGCGCGGCGGCGAAAAGCGCAAAGGCCTGATTGTAAAGATCGAAGGAGGGATCGATCAGCCTGCCGGTCTGGTCGGCAAGGTTGCCGTAAAGGCCGTTTTCAAGGCGATAAACCTTCTCGAACCAGGAGAGACCGTGCAGGAGCGCATCTTTCCACGGCCCCTGCCATCCGTGCTGGCCGGCGGCGGCAAAACAATAGGCCTGACGCGGCTGCACGCGGGCGCGGCGGTCATCGGAAAAAACCGGCTTCGCATCCTGGCCGAGACGCTCGTAAAAGCCGCCATCCGGGCGGGCCGAACCCGCCTCCCACCACAGGGGCAGGGCGTCTTTATCCAGCCATTTGCGTAATGTTCCGATCTCTTCGGCAAGCGTCTGCGCGATGCTCGGAAATTGCACTGTCATATGGTAACTCTCTGTT
>NZ_JBAOJM010000039.1:0-806 GCF_037083425.1 Agrobacterium sp. CCNWLW32 | reverse complement strand
GGTGATGTCAGGTTAATCGGGACGAGTGCGCATCCGGCAGGGTCGGAGTGATCATGCGGCTGTCCCGGCCACGCCCTTCCAGTGTGCGATCGCCCTGAGGCGATGCAGGTGGACGTCGATGGCTGTATGTTTCGAACCGGTTGGGGCGAACAAGTTTCGGACCGCGGAGAAGACGGTGACGAAAAGTTGCAACGCGCCCGGCGAGCGGAACCGCTGCATCACCCGCTCTCGTTTTCGCAGCGGCAGATGCGAGTTTTCGGCCCGGTTGTTCAACCCCTTGTGTGATCGATGCTCGACCGTGGGCATGATTTGACGCCGTGCAGCGCCGTAAGAGCGAAGCTTGTCGGTGACGATACGCTTCGGGGGGCATCCCTGCTTCTTCATCAGCCGGACCAGCAGGCGCTTGGCAGCCTTGGTGTTGCGACGAGCCTGGACGATTTCGTCGAGTACATAGCCATCCTGGTCGACAGCCCGCCAGAGCCAATGTTTCCGCCCGCCGATCGTCACGACCACCTCGTCCAGATGCCAGATGTCGCGCGGGCTTGGCGGTTTGCGACGCAAGCGACCGGCATATTCTGGGCCGAATTTCTTCGCCCAACAGCGGATCGTCTCATAGGAAACGACGATGCCGCGTTCCAGCAGCATCTCTTCGACCAGGCGCAGGCTCAGCGGAAATCGGAAATACAGCCAGACTGCATAGGCGATCACAGAACGCGGGAAACGGTGGCGCTTGTAGCTGACAGGACTCTGGCTCATGACGGCGGGATAGTCGCAAAATCTCACCGGCAGTTTAACCTGACATCACC
>NZ_JBAOJM010000038.1:0-826 GCF_037083425.1 Agrobacterium sp. CCNWLW32 | reverse complement strand
GGTACATTCTATTTCCAAGTGCGACATGCCAGTGATTTCAATGGCTTCACTTTGGAGATTTTCGCATGTCCGGATGTTATTCGCAATTGACCCTCGCCGATCGTCGCCTTCTTCATCGTCTCGTTGATCAGAAAGTCACTATCAACGAGATGGCCCGCCGGCTCGGACGCCATAGGTCAACCATCTATCGCGAAATCCGTCGCAACACCTTCCATGACCGTGAGCTTCCCCAGTACACCGGTTACTTCGGGACGATCGCTGATCAACTGACCCGCGAGCGACGAAGACGCTTGCGCAAGCTGCGACGCCATCCGGATCTGCGAGCCGACGTCATCCGTCAACTCAAGGCTCGATGGTCTCCCGAGCAGATCGCCGGGCGTCTGCTGTCGGAGGGAATAAGCCCTGTTCGCGTGTCCGCCGAAACGATCTACCGGTTCATTTACAGCAAGGAAGATTATGCGCTCGGCCTCTATCAATACCTGCCGGAAGCGCGCCGCAAGCGTCGTCCTCTCCGCTCCAGAAAACCGCGCGATGGTGCTTTTCCAGCAAGCCATCGTATCGGCCAAAGGCCTGATTTCATTGGAAACAGATCGCAGTTTGGTCATTGGGAGGGCGACCTCATCATATTCGAGCGTCCGTTTGGCCATGCCAATGTCACATCACTCGTTGAGCGCAAAAGCCGCTATACCGTTCTGATCAAGAACCCGAGCCGGCACTCGCGTCCGATCATGGACAAAATCATTCGTGCATTCTCTTCCCTGCCCGCCTTCGCGCGTCAGAGCTTCACCTTTGATCGCGGTACGGAGTTTGCCGCATTCCGGGCTTT
>NZ_JBAOJM010000037.1:0-969 GCF_037083425.1 Agrobacterium sp. CCNWLW32 | reverse complement strand
CGGGCCATTGCCCCTTGATTCCTTCCCATTTGATAATTTATGTTGGCCTTGTTCTCAGGGCGGGGTGCAATTCCCCACCGGCGGTATCGGGATTTTTCCCGGAGCCCGCGAGCGCTTCCGGTCTCCAAAGCCGGAAGGTCAGCAGATCCGGTGAGAGGCCGGAGCCGACGGTATAGTCCGGATGGAAGAGGACAAGGCATAGGACGCTGGCGCGTGAGCTGGCTTCGCATTGCATTGTTCGCCCAAGGGATATTTGGCGCTTCTCGAAGCGCGAAAATGCCGCAAAACGGCATAACCCTTGAAAGGCTTGAAAGAAAATGACCATTGCTGGAATTGAAGACGCCATCGAAGCCATTTCCCGTGGCCAGATGGTGATTGTCGTTGACGACGAAGACCGCGAAAACGAAGGCGATGTCATCGCCGCCTCCGACAGCATTACCCCGCAGCAGATCGCCTTCATGATGAACCATGCGCGCGGGCTGATTTGCGTCGCCATGCCGGGCGAGCGACTGGATGCCCTCGACATTCCCTTGATGGTGTCGCGCAATACCGAATCCCTCAAGACAGCGTTCACCGTCTCGGTGGACTATATTCCGGGCACCACGACAGGCATTTCCGCCGCCGACCGGGCAAAGACCGTGCGCGCGCTGGTATCGGAGGATTCACGCCCCGAAGACTTCGCCCGCCCCGGCCATATCTTCCCGCTGCGCGCCAACCCGCAAGGCGTTCTCGGCCGCACCGGTCATACCGAAGCGGCCGTCGATCTTTGCCGTCTTGCGGGCAAATTCCCCTGCGGCACCATCTGCGAAGTCGCCAATGACGACGGCACCATGGCCCGCCTGCCCCAGCTCGAAGCCTTTGCCGAACGCCACGGCCTGCTCGTTGTGACGATCAAGGATCTCGTTTCTTACCTCAAGGGCGAGGTTGTCGAGGACGTGGTGCAGAAGCAGGTCGCCTGATCTGCGCTTC
>NZ_JBAOJM010000036.1:0-1271 GCF_037083425.1 Agrobacterium sp. CCNWLW32 | reverse complement strand
TGACCTGCCACTGAACTTTCATCCAGCGGCGACTAGAGCCCCGGCGGTTTTGAATACGCCAACAGGCGCGGTGTGAGCAACCGGCGGAAATGCGAAGCTTTCATCTTGCGCAGCGTTGGAGCCGGTTGCGGCGATGGTCCCGGCAAAGTCCGCCGGGGTTTGGTATCCGAGCGATGAGTGCGGCCGAAAAGTATTGTAATCGTCCGCCCATTCAGCAATGGCGCTGCGGGCGTGATCGAGGCCGAAGAACAGGCTTTCATTGAGCAACTCGTCGCGCATGCGACCGTTGAAACTCTCGACATAGCCGTTCTGCATGGGCTTTCCCGGCGCGATGTAGTGCCATTCGACCTTGTGATCCTTCGACCAGGCGAGGATGGCATTCGAGGTTAGTTCGGTGCCGTTGTCAGAGACAATCATTCCTGGCTTGCCGCGTCGTTCGATCAGCGTCGTCAGTTCTCGGGCGACACGTCGCCCAGAGATAGATGTGTCCGGGATCGCTGCCAGGCATTCGCGCGTCACGTCATCGACAATGTTGAGGACGCGGAATCGTCTGCCGCAGGCGAACTGGTCGTGGACGAAATCCAGCGACCAGCGGGCATTGGCCTTCGCTTCAACCAGGATCGGTGCACGCGTGCCGACCGCACGCCGCCGGGCTTTGCGCTTGCGAACGGAAAGACCTTCCTCGCGATAGAGCCGGTAGATGCGATTAACGCCGGACGGCTCTCCGTCCCGCCGAAGCAGGACGAACAGTCGCCGGTATCCGAAACGCCGTCGCTCATTGGCGAGGTCGCGCAGCTTCGCCCGCAATTCTACCTCCGGCGGTCGGCAGGACCGATATCGCACCATCTTCCGATCCGCAGATATAATCTGGCAGGCCCGCCGTTCCGAAAGACCCATGACGGTCTTCAGATGCGTGACGGCGTCGCGTTTGGCGGCGGGCCCTACCATTTTTTTGCAAGAAGCTCGCGAAGTGCGGCTGCATCCAACATCTGTTCGGCCAGCAGCTTCTTCAGTCTCGCGTTCTCGTCTTCAAGTGCCTTCAGCCGCTTCGCCTCGGAGACTTCCATGCCGCCGTATTTGGCTTTCCAATTATAAAACGTTGCTTCTGAAATTCCGTGCTTGCGGCAGAGGTCGGCCACCTTCGCGCCAGCCTCCTGCTCCTTCAGCACCGCAATAATCTGCTCTTCCGTAAATCTCTGCTTCTTCATTCGTCCGTCCTTTAATGGGCCGGACTCTAATCCAATCTGGAGGAAATTCGCAGTGGCAGGTCA
>NZ_JBAOJM010000035.1:0-1275 GCF_037083425.1 Agrobacterium sp. CCNWLW32 | reverse complement strand
CCCACTGCTGTCCGGTTTAAATTTGGTGGACATGGCGCACGGTGTTGATTCTACTCGTATTCGAGCGTTTGGCGACGATCTCGGACACGAAAGAGGAGCAACACCGTGCGGCACAAGAATAGCGTCTTTCATGATCTTTTGAAGCGTATTCCCTGGGCGGCGTTTGAGCGGCTTGTGGATGAACACGGGGCTGACAAGCATGTCCGCCGGCTGTCGACCAAAAGCCAGTTCGTCGCCCTCCTGTATGGGCAGTTGGCGGGTTCGGTGAGCCTGCGCGAGATCGTCTTTGGCCTGGAGAGCCACTCTGCACGGCTCTATCATGTCGGCGCAAAGCCGGTGTCGCGCTCGACGCTTGCCGATGCCAATCGTCTGCGTCCGAGCCCTGTCTTTGCCGGGCTGTTTGCGCAGATGGTGGCGATGGCGGGACGCGGCCTGCGCCGGGCGGTGGGCGAGGCAACCTACCTCATCGATGCGACAGGGGTTCGCCTCTCCGGTGCCGGATCGCAGTGGGCGCGGTTTTCCCATCAAGCCTGCGGCGTCAAGGTCCACATCGTCTACGATGCGGATGCCGAACAACCGATCTATGCGGCGGTCACGCCGGCCAATATCAACGACATCACGGCTGCCAAGGCCATGCCGATCGCATCAGGCGCAACCTATGTCTTTGATCTTGGCTATTATGATTTCGGCTGGTGGGCCAAGCTGGACAAAGCCGGATGCCGGATCGTCACCCGGTTCAAGTCGCATACGCCGCTGACGGTCACCCATGAGCAGGCGGTGGACGGCGACGGTATCATCCTGTCCGACCGCATCGGCCTTTTGCCGGCCCGCCAGGCAAAAAGCCGCAAAAATCCGTTCAGCGATCCGGTCCGCGAGATCACCATCAGGACCGAGACGGGAAAGGTGTTGCGCATCTTCTCCAATGATCTCGATGCACCGGCTCACGAGATCGCCGATCTCTACAAGCGCCGTTGGGCGATCGAACTGTTCTTCCGCTGGGTCAAGCAGACGCTGAAGATCAGCCATTTCCTCGGCACGTCAGAAAATGCCGTGCGCATCCAGATCGCTGTCGCCCTGATCGCTTACCTGCTCCTGCGATTGGCGCAGGCTGACCAGAAGACCGTGCCAAGCCCACTCGCCTTCGCCCGGCTGGTACGCGCAAACCTCATGCACCGGCGACGCACCGATCGGCTTCTAAACCCGCCACCAGACAAACCCACAAACCAAAACCAGATGGCCTTCCAATGGCCGCAAATTTAAACCGGACAGTAGTGG
>NZ_JBAOJM010000034.1:0-1304 GCF_037083425.1 Agrobacterium sp. CCNWLW32 | reverse complement strand
AAATGTATGGTCCGCCCTGTCATTGCAAGGATTTTAGGTTCCGGCGATAGCAGTTTGCGTAAATGTATCCGGCCTCTCGCGAGTGGACTGCTGTTGCAGCCAGGCCCTGATGAGATCCGCACATTCTGTTTCCAAATAGCTTCTTCGGGCACGAAGCCCGCTTTCAACCAGGATTTACAGAATGTCGATCAACTGTCTCGTCATCACCCTCGAACCTCGCAATCTGTCCGGCCTCAACGGCCAGAAAGGCGATTGGGTCAAGCTGCGACCTGACGCATGTACGTGGCCCCCGGCTTTGTCAGGACAACCCAAACGATACGGGCCAGCTTGGCAGCCAAAGCTACGGTCACCTTGTTAACGTGCATTCTCAGCCGCAAGGTATCGATCCAGACGCCAAGACGATCTTTGCCGCGATCGAGATGCAGCATGCATGACCGTGCTCCATGAATGATCAAGCGACGAAGATAATTGTTGCCGCGTTTGCTGATGCCCAGGAGGTTCTGCTTCCCTCCAGTGGAATATTGTCGAGGCACCAGGCCCAGCCAGGCCGCAATATCCCGGGCTTTGGAAAAGCGTGTCGGATCACCGATCGCGGAAAGAATGGCGGTTGCGCCAAGCGGCCCGATCCCCGGAATTGTCATAAGGCGTCTTGCGCGCTCGTCGGTATCGGCGATCTTCTCAATGTCGTCGGAGACCTGTCTGATCCGGGCTTCGAGCCGGCGGAAATCATCATGCAGATCTCGTAGAACAGATCGCGCCATAGGCGTCAGATCATTGTCGAGGTCATCCATAACCCGGCAAATGTCGACCTTGAATACGCCAGCTCCCTGCCGCATCGCGACGCCATGCTCGAGGCAATAGGCGCGCATTTGGCAAATCAGGTTCGTCCGGGCCGATACCAGTCGGCTACGAACCCGGTGCAGCATTTGCAGGTCAACCTGATCCGCTTGCTTGACACCAACAAAACGCATTGTCGGCCGCGTTGCAGCCTCGGCGATTGCCGCGGCATCGATGATGTCATTCTTGTTCGACTTCACATAGGGCTTGACGAATTGTGCAGGGATAATGCGGACGGAGTGGCCCATCGTCTGCAGTTTGCGCGCGAGCCATTGCGATCCCGGGCAGGCTTCCATTCCAACAAGCGTCCGGTGCGCCCGTTCGAAAAACTGCAACAAAGTCTCACGTCGGAATTTGACGCGCTGAATGATCGCGCCTGAGCAATCAAGGCCCACGACATGGAAGAGGTTCTTTCCAATATCTATTCCAAAGACGGCGCACTCCTGCGGTTGGTTACGATTCATAAT
>NZ_JBAOJM010000033.1:0-1891 GCF_037083425.1 Agrobacterium sp. CCNWLW32 | reverse complement strand
CAGACAAAAGCTTCCGTAGCGTCCGTCTTAGAAATCATCATCGACCTCCTTCACGCTTTGACGGACGCTCTTGGGCAGCAGGGCCAGTTTTTCGTCAAGGTGGTTATTGTGCATCTGGAGAGTGCGCTCGTCGTAATCGAAGAGGCGCACGCCCACGATGGATGCGACTTCAAAGACGATGCCGATTTCGGGGCCTGGTGCGCCTTTTTCGATACTGGATAGGGTCGTGCGGCTGATGCCGGCGCGGTCGGACAGTTCCTGCGCGGTCAGCCTGCGCTCGGTGCGGCCGACGCGGATGAGCTTGCCAAGCATGGCGAGCGCCTGCGTTACGCGGGAGTAGCTTCTTTGACGGGGCATAGCTATATCATTTCGTTCGTTTAAGTGGACGTGCTGTGACTTTGCGTCCAGAAATTTGTACATTTTGCCACAGTTCTTGAGATAGGTCTAGCTTCGTTCATTTAATTGGTCGCAAATGCGTTCTGCGTCCAAATTTCTGCACATATGACATGGGGACCGCTGGCGGTGAGCTGCAACAGGATCAAGTCCCTGCGAATGGAAGAACTGTCAAGGGAGAATGGCAGCCCCGTTAACCATTATTTTTGGTTGAAGATGCCGCCGGACTACTTGTTGCACGAGGTGTGCCGCTGTAGTTTTACCGCGTCCTGCTAGTTAGAAGAACAATGGATAGCTATCTCGAAATCGCGCAAAAGGTCCTGAGAGTTTCGCGCCGTCCCATGACGGCGAAGGGTATCCTTTCGGTGTGACCGCCAATGATAGTTTCAATCTGATCGACGTGCCGTGCTCCGGGTCGGGACTGGTAAGATTGATGATCTGAACAGCCCGTTCGCCTCGGTGGATGACATGTGGCGCCGGTCCAGTGTTCCGACCGAGGCGCTTGTTCAGCGGGCGGAGGCCGATGCTTTCTTGCCAGCGCTAAGGCTCGAACGGCGCGATGCGCTCTGGGCGATCAAGGCTTTGCGCGACGAGCCCTTGCCCTTGTTTGCCGCCGCGGCCGAACGCGAGGCAACGGCGATTGCGGAGCAGCGGGAGCCGGAGGTAGCGCTTCGGCAAATGACCGACGGCCATAACGTCATCGAAGACTACAGCCATACCGGGCTGAAGTTGAGTCGATCGCTTTCCTGCGCCAGGACCTTTCGGCACGCAACATTATCACCTGTGCAGAGGCAATGAATGCTCGCGATGGGCAGTGGGTTTACACGGCGGGCTTGGTGCTCGTGCGGCAGAAGCCCGGACCGGCCAAGGGCGTCATGTTTATCACCATCGAGGACGAGACAGGACCGGCCAACATCGTCCTATGGCCGACCCTGTTTGAGAAGCGCCGACGGGTGGTGCTGGGCTCCTCGGTGATGGCGATCAACGGCCGTATTCAGCGGGAAGGGGAGGTCGTGCATCTCGTGGCACAACAGCTGTTCGATCTCTCCGGTGACCTCGTCGGGCTGGCTGATCGGGATACGGAGTTCAAGCTGCCGTCCGGGCGAGGCGATGAGTTTGCGCATGGAGGCGGCGGGTCGGATTCACGCGACAGGCCGAAGCCGGTCGTCCCGCGGGACATGTTCATTCCGTTATGCCGAACTCGGCATAAAGGGATTTATCCCGAGCCCGATACTATGCCGAGCCCGTTCCCTAAAGCCCGAGATTTCCGGTAATCCAGGATTGAAAGCTCGGCATAATTCGAACGCGTTGGAAGACCGGGTTCGGGCCAAACCGGACTTCGAATATCATTTGACGGAGTTGACAACCGCGAAACGGCTTTCCTACGACAGAGCAAGTGCAAAACCTGCCTGGCATCCATTTGGAGCCGTGCATCCTTGAGCCATCGACCTGGCAGGTCGCATTCGAATGCTTCCTGATCGGATTATCAGGACTAATG
>NZ_JBAOJM010000032.1:0-2788 GCF_037083425.1 Agrobacterium sp. CCNWLW32 | reverse complement strand
TGGGGAATTGCACCCCGCCCTGAGAACAAGGCCAACATAAATTATCAAATGGGAAGGAATCAAGGGGCAATGGCCCGTCGTTATCTCGAAAATCTCACCCTTTTTAGACGGCTCTGGGGCAAGCGTTTCGGCTTCTATAATTTTGGATTGCACGTGTCTGAGAGCTAGCCACTGGTTCCTCAGGATATTTCCAATGATGTAACCGGAGACTTGGCATCCGCGAGTCGTCTAAGGCCTTGATATTGGACGTAACTCGCGAGCTAGCTTGATGACAAAGGCAAGGCCGCCGGTTCGGATCCTTTCAAGGGCATCGTAACGTTAACCGGACATGGATCAAATTGTGGGATCTGGCTGCATGACCAGATTTAACCGTGATCCTCTTTATCGTCGCCACCGATTTACAGCGGAGGTGATTGCCCCTGCAGTTTGGCTGTACTTCAGGTTTCCGCTCAGCCTGCGGATGGTCGAGGATCTGCTGGCAGCGCGGGGCGTCATCGTCTCTCATCAAACCGTGCGCCTCTGGGCTGAGAAATTCGGTAGACACTTTGCCAATGATATCCGGAGGCGATCTGCCGGAAGGCTCGGCGACAAATGGATCTTGATGAGGTTGTCACCACCATGGGTGGAAAGAAACACTGGCTTTGGCGGGCCGTTGAACAGGATGGCTTTGTTCTCGACGCGCTGGTGCAAAGTCGCCGCAATGCCAAGGCTGCGAAACGTTTGATGCGCAAGATCCTGAAAGGGCAAAGCGGTTCGCCGCGTGTGATGATCACCGACAAGCTGCGCTCCTACGGCGCGGCGAAGCGGGAGATCATGCCCGGCGTCGAGCATCGTCCACACAAGGGACTGAACAATCGGGCGGAGAACTCCCGTCAGCCCGTACGACGAAGGGAAAGGATCATGAAGCGCTTCAAGTCAGCGCGACAGCTTCAGTGTTTCGTGTCCATCCACGACCCGATCGCAAACCTCTTTCACATTCCCCGCCACGATATTCCATCCGCTCACCATCGCGAACTGCGAACAGCAGCCTTGGATACTTGGCGTGACGTCGCTCGCCTTCAAACTGCCTGATCCCGGAAAATCGCACTACCTTGCCCTTGGCACATTAAGTTTATGGTGCCGTGGCGCCAGATCGCCCGCATTCATGCCGCATGCTGTTTGGCCTGATGGCGGGCGGTATTTCCGTCACTGCAGCGCATATCGGTCACATCAGTCCCGGCAATCGAAGGCAGGCTATGTATGTCCTGACTGGAAGGCGCGGGGATCGCGGGCGCGGAGCCCCTTGCCTTTTTTCCGAGATGTTCCCAATCGCCCCCGTCCTTGCTGCGCTCCATCTGGTGCCTCTGGCGAGCCCGTTACGTTTTTTCGGTTTGGAAAAAAGATTGTTGCCCACCAATAGAAGCGGCAGCGCGGGCATTGCCGGACTATGACGCAAGGCCGACCAACCCGAAGGTAGGACGCCGGAAGATCGGGCAGACGTCGGCTCGAGAAGTCAGGAGGCACGCGAGCAAGGACAGCCTCAAGGCTTGCACCATAACGCCTAGATGCTGGAACACACAAAGTCTCCCCAAAAGCGGGGAGACCGTCGCAAGTACTTCCACGATTCAGGCAGCCTTCCTGGCGGCCGGGGTTTTATTGATGGCTGTCACTGCAAGGTTGGTCAGCTTGTTGTTCGTCGCTTTCTCCTGATCGAGGATTTCGCTCAGAAGTTTGTGTGCTTCATCGTGACCGAGGTCTTTGGCCCATTCGCGCAACGAACCGTAGCGGGCGATTTCGTAATGCTCAACAGCCTGGCACGCGGCAAGAAGGCCAGCGTCCAGTGCAGTTCCTTCTGCCTCTTCCATGAGACCTTCTGCTTCCTTGATCAAGCCTTCAATAGCGTCGCATTTTTCACCGGAGGCCTTTTTGCCAATGGATTTGAAAACCTGATCGAGTTTCTTGATCTGCTCCTTTGTTTCCGCAAGGTGATCTTCGGCCGCTCTCTTCAACTCGGCGTTCTTGGCGGCCTTCGCGACTTTGGGCAACGCTTTGGTTATCGCGTTCTCGGCATAATAGACGTCCTGCAATGTGTGTTCAAAAATGTCCGCAAGCGTTTTCATGGGGTTCCTCCGATTTCCGATTGTTGACTACTCTAGGGGACAAATGCGCAATTGCCGCCTTGGTTCCCCGCAGCTCCTGTACGGACGGTCACATCCGCCGCCCACTCCGTTCCCGGGATGTCTCTAATGTGCATTTTTCCCGGTTCGCGTGGCGGTTTCGAACAGCAAGCCATCGGACCGACGTATGTCCCTCGGACGAAAGCTTTGATGGAACCGATGTCAGGGCAATCGCATTTTCGGGTCGTAAGGAGGCTCACGATGCGAGAGGACAAGACCGGGCAATATACCGTCGAGCAACTGCAGCAGGAGTACGCTGTCAGCTTGGCCAAGGCAGTCGAAGTGCTGGATCGGTACGGTGGTGACAGGGCAATAATTGAAAAACTTTTGAAGAGATGTCCGCATAGGAATGACGAAGCTGACCACTAAAGATTGCTGGGCCGAATGCCGACCTTTTTTGCGTGGGCTCGCGACGCACTCGGAGACCCGCGGCTCCGCGCGCTGCCAATTTTTCTAGTTCAGGCACTTTCTCGGCTGGTCGTTGAGAATGTGTGTGAACTCGTTAAGCGTCGCCTGCGACATTTGACTGAGGTCTGTATCCGGCGGCAGGAAACGAAAGCCCGGAATGCGGCAAACTCCGTACCGCGATCAAAGGTGAAGCTCTGACGCGCGAAGGCGGGCAGGGAAGAGAA
>NZ_JBAOJM010000031.1:0-4392 GCF_037083425.1 Agrobacterium sp. CCNWLW32 | reverse complement strand
ATGGTCTCTCTCCTTGAGTTGGGAGAGTTTTAGACGAATTTTTTCGGATGATATGTATCTAAAAATCCGAATTTCATACCTATTCCTCCGAATTTTGTGCGTTGCACAATGTTCGGATGTGCATGTGCGTGGCCACATTTCCTAGATTCATAGCCTGACTGGAAATCAGTCACCGACCACACGGAAGGTGAATGTGTCCGGCGCGAAGAGCTATCAACTTATGCGCCAATTGCCGGAGCCTGTGATGAATATTGACAATATATGCTACGCTTTCCATAGTTGAGGAGAGAAAAAGGAAAACGTCATGCCGTCAGGTAGCATTCACGTCAAAGTTAGCGGAGCGCTGCAAGACCATATCCAGCAGCAGATTGGTGATGACGGTCTTTATGAGAATGCGAGCGAGTATATTAGAGCGCTTATCCGGCGTGACCTGCAAACCCGCGACGAAGCATGGGAGGCCTTGCGAAAGGAACTGGCTCCCGCCATGCGCGCGGATGATAGCGAGTTTATAGCCGTCTCTGCTGACGATGTAATCGGCCGAAATAAGCGTCGCTAGTTATGGCAACTTACCGCTTTTATGCGGCTGCCGACGCCGCACAAGATAAAATTTGGCGTGACACCGTGGATGCTTGGGGCGAAGCGCAGCCTGAGACCTATATACGTGGCCTCCACGCGCATTTGCAGCGCCTCTGTGACAACCACCTGCTTTGGCGGCGTCTTCCCCAAAGACTTGCCGTTCCCGGTGACATCATGCGCGAGGCTTATTTCAGTAGGCATGAGCATCATTACCTGTTTTTCCGAGAGCTTGATAACGGCGATCTGGGCGTGATGAGTATATTGCATGCGCGGATGGATATGGCCGTACGCTTGAGAGAAGATCTTACGGCGCTCGACGCTAGGGGTTATCGGCTTTAGCGGCTTATCCAAACGGAAACCGGAGCTGAAATTACCGCTCATGAAGTGAAAGCTCTTGCAGATTTGGCAACTACAAGGTGATATTGTCGCCAGCAAGCGGCTAAGTGCAGAAACATTAAAGTCTAAAAATGGCTGAAGAGACCTCATCTGACATCCGGGAACTGGTTGCTTCCATACTGGAAGAGAATGATCCACAGTTTTCAAAGCATGCCCCTAAAGACGAGCTATCCGCGATATACGAGAGTGAGCTTCTATCATTTTCGACGGAGGCCCAACAGTTCGTCCGACGTATTGAAAACGCAGAGTCGTTGCAGAAAGCCTGCATCGAGTACTACGAGCGCTACTGGAAGAAGTTTCGTGCTGTATTGGGAAACTTGGGACCGGAGTTCGCCTCTGTACTGATGCGGCAACCCGACATAGAAGCGATACGAGCGATTCCTGACAAAACCGGCCTCGTAAGACGGACCTTCGGCCATCAGGAACTTCTGCCGATTTACGGAAATCTCCTCTTCAAGTTCGTGATATCAAACCATCTAGCGAAATCAGTCGCGTATGCAAATTTCGCACCGCGGCTGTTGAGTCCGGTGCTTCATCACTACACCAAGGGTGAGACTGTCGAGCGAGTTTGGGTCACTCTTGGTTTCGGCCCGCCAATAGACCAGAAGTCCACTGTTGTATCGAAACAAGTAATCGTTGACGCCTTCCACAAACTCGTTACCTATCTTGGCACTAACAAATCAGAGAATGAAGCAATAACGTTTATTGTGGAAAAATACATTCCGACTGTAGATATCGCCAGTAAGGACGTCATCGACATCGTTTGCGGTGATTCAAAGATGATGCTCCAGGAGTTTTGCCATTCTGCTGGATTGAGAGTGCCTCAGTATCGGATCGAACGAGTCGGAGGACCAGACCACGCCGCCGTAATGAGCTGTATTGTGTCAACCGATGGTCTAGAATCCTCTGCCGTGGAAGGCGGGTCGAAGCTCGAGGTATCCGCGCGCGCAGCAGCTAATCTCCTTGAGAAGGTAGCCACGTCAAGAAGCCATAGGCCACGTCTCCAGCAGTTGATCCGAGATAAATACTTTAGGAGAAGGAAGTACGGGCAGAATCTCGCGAGATTGTCTCCATCGATAGTCGCTAGCGCGGAGAAGCTTAGGGGCACGCTTGGCTTTGGTCAAAGTGTCGAAGGCCTAGCTGCATCCTTCACGTTGAGGAGCGATCTCGTGCCAGGCGAAAGTTTCAGAGACAACGAACGAGATTCGTTCTTCGGGTCTCAGCTTGAAGCGTTCATCACAGTGCGTCCTCATACCGATCGGTTCACACAGCGAACAATCGTTAAAGAAGCTGTGGTTCCGGTCATCGAGCGGTTTCACGCACAGGTCGGGAACTCACGGAATCCGCTGAGCGATGCACAGAGGCGGGATATCGTGCAGAGCGTTATCTATTCTGAGTATCGCGAATGCGGTCTTGAAAAAGCGGCTTTGTTATTTGAAAAATTTTTCGAGCGGCGTTCGACGCAGGTTCAGATTGGCGCGACTGTTCCTGAGTTCGATCCGGGCCTGTCGTTCACGACCATGCTGCTGGAGAGTATGCATAAGCGACCCGACCTCGAATCTCACGTTTCATACCGCCTGCTGACTGAAAAGCGCCAAAGTCATGCCCCGATTTTTGAGTGTTCGATTGAGTACGCTGGCCACATTACGAAGGGAGTTGCAGGCACAAAAATCAAGGCGCGCAACAAAGCATCCTATGAGATGCTGAAGATGCTAGCCGGGGCCTGTTAGTGATGTCAGACTATAGCTATGCCTACCACTATCTTTCTAACGTCCGCTTGGAGCCGCCGCCCGAACTGCGGACTTTCACTGGAGGCGGGAAGGTCTTGACGTCCTTCATTAATTCGCTGAGGAATCGTATCTTGATTTGCGGAGCTGGTGCAATCTCCGCAGCCACGGATCGTCACTGGCTACAGTCGAGCCTTTTCGCTCGCGCGAATATAGAGGCCTGCGCACTGTTTGTAGCCTTCTCGGAAGATGTGAATCCGAGAAAACCGGATATAAATACGCTTAAGCGAGCTGAAAAATATCTCTTCTCGACGAAAACGTTTGGTGCTGGCCAAGGTGTTCATATAAACGACTGCCTTCGGGTCATCTACAAGAAGGACGAAAGTCTTCAAGCAACATACGACGTGCTTTGTGAAGCCGTTCATCCGAACTGGCTTGGGGTTTTGAAACTAGATATTGCCGCCGACGAAAATATTGAAACACACGTTCGCGACGTCATAGTACAATCGGTAAACGCCTGTGGCCAACTAGTCATCGAGGCTGTTAGATGGCATTTCGACGTTATTGAGGCCGAAAGCTAAGTACACTTATAAACGTGGCCCCTGCTAGCTCCCAGCTATTTTACCTCCGCATCGAGCCAGAAGTGGGCATGAATGATGTAGAAGTAAAAATTTGTTTTTGGTTTCGATTTGCGCATTTTGGCGTAAAGCCCCTTATTTTCCAGCGAGTTGGTGCTTTTATTCCCTTCCGCCTTTGTCCTCAGCCCGTTGGGAAGGGCTTTTTTCCTCTATGGTTATCCCCACTCTGTTTACCTGGCCTATACTAAGCCTGTTCTGCGATGAACCGGTAAGTGCTCCGGTTTTGCGCTGAACCAGCGCCGGTTGTGGGAGAAGACGTCGCTCTCATATTTCGGGGTCTGACAGGGAAAGCCCTCTGGCAATGACCGGAGGAGAGATGGAATCTGGTTTGTGGTGGGCCTCTCTATTTCTCCGAAACGCATTTTCTGAAGGACACGCTCTGACAGGCATAAACCGCTGAGGCGGGGCACTGATAAGTGTCTTTATTTTCCACAGGCGGCAATTTTCAGTGCCCCGTTGCAATGCCCATCGAGCTGAAAGGCTGATGGAAAAAAGAGATGAAGCTCACAACACGGTCGCAACTGCGTCGCGTGATAGGAAAGGTGTGTTCAATGGGTCTCTATGAGATGTACGTCCTTGCTGCTCGTGCAGATACCGCCCTGGGGAGGAGGAGGTGGGCACGATCTCTTTATGTGAGGGCAAAGATTCGAAATCGGCAGCTCAAGAAACAATATTTACACAACCAGAAGGAGAGTGCGGATTCGTTGGTGGATACGAAGAGTGCAGGCCGGATGCGATCTGGGCGGCTCCCATAAACATATATTTATGTAATATCCAGCAAGAAAACATATAAAATATATGTTGCGATGGATTATATATGCGTGACTGAAGGCGGGTGAGAATCCGTGAGCAGAATTGACTTTTACGGACCTGCAATTTGCGGATTGCGGGCCGACTACGTGTAAATATATGAATTTTATGTTGAATTTGCTGATATGGATGGAGAATTGTTATGCGCGGAAACTATATGAGTGAGATGGACTTGATTGGAATGGAGTTCAGATTTGAGTGGCGATCGATCATAATAACAATATCATGATATTGTTATTATGATC
>NZ_JBAOJM010000030.1:3152-6350 GCF_037083425.1 Agrobacterium sp. CCNWLW32 | reverse complement strand
TTGGTTGCGGGGGCAGGATTTGAACCTGCGGCCTTCAGGTTATGAGCCTGACGAGCTACCGGGCTGCTCCACCCCGCGGAATGATTTATTATAGCATAAAGGCCGCTGTTGGCGGCCTTTTGATTTGGGCTTGAAGCCCATTTTTGTGATTGAGAAGATTTTGTGTTGCGTTTTGCAGACCTGGCAGCGACCTACTCTCCCGCGTCTTGAGACGAAGTACCATTGGCGCTGGGGCGTTTCACGGCCGTGTTCGGAAAGGGAACGGGTGCAGCCGCCCCGCGATAACCACCAGGTCGGCAAAACGCAACGATTTCCATTTTTGAGATGGAAACAGTTTTCGAGAAGCTGGAGAGCCGAAGCTCTATTTAATTTAACACGTCTTTCTTTGACTGGTCCGTTTGCCTGCCTTGCTCGAGGTTGAGCGAGGCAGCCATACAGGACGCTAGTCCGTCGCGCCTTCCGGTTTTTGCTGTCAAGCAAAATACCTGTGGCGCGCGCCGTCTGCAGGGCCCTTGGCCCGTGAAGACAGAAGATGATGTCATCAAGCTTCGCTTGATGAACATATTCAATGGGAACGAAGAAGTCGATCGAGCTATTAGTAACGGTAAGCTTCACACATTGCTGTGCTTCCACACCCGTCCTATCAACGTGGTCGTCTTCCACGGCTCTGATAGGGAACACTCGTTTTCAGGTTGGTTTCCCGCTTAGATGCCTTCAGCGGTTATCCATTCCGTATATAGCTACTCTGCTATGCCCTTGGCAGGACAACAGATCCACCAGAGATACGTCCATCCCGGTCCTCTCGTACTAGGGACAGATCCTGTCAATATTCCTACACCCACGGCAGATAGGGACCGAACTGTCTCACGACGTTCTGAACCCAACTCACGTACCGCTTTAAATGGCGAACAGCCATACCCTTGGGACCTGCTCCAGCCCCAGGATGCGATGAGTCGACATCGAGGTGCCAAACAACCCCGTCGATATGGACTCTTGGGGGTCATCAGCCTGTTATCCCCGGCGTACCTTTTATCCGTTGAGCGATGGCCCTTCCACACGGGACCACCGGATCACTATGACCGACTTTCGTCTCTGCTCGACTTGTCAGTCTCGCAGTCAGGCTAGCTTATGCCATTGCACTCGACGACCGATTTCCGACCGGTCTGAGCTAACCATCGCGCGCCTCCGTTACTCTTTCGGAGGCGACCGCCCCAGTCAAACTACCCACCATACACTGTCCCGGATCCGGATAACGGACCGCGGTTAGACATCCACGAAGATAAGGGTGGTATTTCAAGGATGGCTCCACAGAAACTGGCGTCCCTGCTTCAAAGCCTACCACCTATCCTACACATGCCTTGGCGAATGCCAGTGTAAAGCTATAGTAAAGGTGCACGGGGTCTTTCCGTCTGACCGCAGGAACCCCGCATCTTCACGGGGAATTCAATTTCACTGAGTCTATGTTGGAGACAGCGGGGAAGTCGTTACGCCATTCGTGCAGGTCGGAACTTACCCGACAAGGAATTTCGCTACCTTAGGACCGTTATAGTTACGGCCGCCGTTTACTGGGGCTTCAGTTCAGAGCTTGCACCCCTCCCTTTAACCTTCCAGCACCGGGCAGGCGTCAGACCCTATACGTCGTATTGCTACTTCGCAGAGCCCTGTGTTTTTGATAAACAGTCGCTACCCCCTGGTCTGTGCCACCCCATCATAGTTGCCTAAAATGGGGTCACGCTTCTTCCGAAGTTACGCGTGCAATTTGCCGAGTTCCTTCAACATAGTTCTCTCAAGCGCCTTGGTATACTCTACCTGACCACCTGTGTCGGTTTCGGGTACGGTCTATACGGTGGAGCTATTTCCTGGAACCTCTTCGCCGCACATTCAATCCAATAAGAATGTACAACACACGAGATCCGTCACTACCACCAGGCCCACGAATATTAACGTGGTTCCCATCGACTACGCGTGTCCGCCTCGTCTTAGGGGCCGGCTAACCCTGCTCAGATTAACTTTAAGCAGGAACCCTTGGTCTTTCGGCGAGGGAGTCTCTCACTCCCTTTATCGTTACTCATGTCAACATTCGCACTTCCGATATCTCCAGCAGCCCTCACGGGTCCGCCTTCACAGACTTACGGAACGCTCCGCTACCACTTGCATTACTGCAAATCCTCAGCTTCGGTGCATGGCTTTAGCCCCGTTACATTTTCGGCGCAAAGACCCTTATTTAGACCAGTGAGCTGTTACGCTTTCTTTAAATGATGGCTGCTTCTAAGCCAACATCCTGGTTGTTTTGGGATCCTCACATCCTTTCCCACTTAGCCATGACTTGGGGACCTTAGCTGGAGGTCAGGGTTGTTGCCCTTTTCACGACGGACGTTAGCACCCGCCGTGTGTCTGCCGACTAGTACTCCTCGGTATTCGGAGTTTGGTTAGGATCAGTAAGACGGTGAGTCCCCATAGCCCATCCAGTGCTCTACCCCCGAGGGTATTCGGTCGACGCTCTACCTAAATAGATTTCGCGGAGAACCAGCTATTTCCGAGTTTGATTGGCCTTTCACCCCTAGCCACAAGTCATCCCAATCTATTGCAACAGATACGGGTTCGGCCCTCCAGTTGGTGTTACCCAACCTTCAGCCTGCTCATGGCTAGATCACTCGGTTTCGGGTCTAATGCAACTAACTCAATCGCCCTATTCAGACTCGCTTTCGCTGCGCCTACACCTACCGGCTTAAGCTTGCTAGTTACACTAAGTCGTTGACCCATTATACAAAAGGTACGCCGTCACCCTTGCGGGCTCCGACTGTTTGTAGGCATCCGGTTTCAGGTTCTATTTCACTCCCCTCGTCGGGGTGCTTTTCACCTTTCCCTCACGGTACTTGTTCGCTATCGGTCATGCACGAGTACTTAGGCTTGGAGAGTGGTCTCCCCATGTTCAGACAGGATTTCACGTGTCCCGCCCTACTCAAGGACAATGACTGTTCTACGCGTAAGGGGCTATCACCCTCTATGGCCGACTTTTCCAAATCGTTCCGCTTTATTCATCATTGCCACTGGCCTGGTCCGCGTTCGCTCGCCACTACTTGCGGAGTCTCGGTTGATGTCCTTTCCTGCAGGTACTTAGATGTTTCAGTTCCCTGCGTTCGCTTCTTACCCCTATGTATTCGAAAGTAAGATACCTTATCACAATGCTTGGAAACC
>NZ_JBAOJM010000029.1:0-6900 GCF_037083425.1 Agrobacterium sp. CCNWLW32 | reverse complement strand
AAAAAGTTAATAAAGCATGAAAATGAAGATGCGGAGGGGGTAATCGCGCCCTCCGAAAATGTTTGCGACAGGCCCGTCGTCGCATGTCGATCAATGTTGAGCAGATCGGCTCGGGCCTCGTCGTGCAGCATTATGTGGCCGAGGTCGCCGAGCCTGCCTACTGCCGCATGAACTCGATCTCCGATGTCTTCACGGCCAATGAAGATCGACGATGGCAGGACCCGCTATACCAACAAGGTTACCGCCCATCCGACGGATGTGTTCATGGCCTTCCTCAGCGAGCACAGCATCAAGTTCGAAGATGCTGCAGCGGCCCGTCAGGCAGCAGGCGGCGACCACAACAGTCGTGAGACACCTCTTTTTGCTGCAAGCATCGCCCGCCGGGCCCTTTCCAAGTAAGGAGATATCCAAATGAAGGCGATCATCTTCGATGACTTCGGAGGCGCGGATGTCCTGCGCCGGACACATCGCAAAAGGTGACACCGTCCTCGTTCATGCTGCAGCAGGCGGCATCGGATCGGCTGCTGTCCAGCTTGCAAAGACTGCCGGAGCCACTGTCCTGGCCACTGCTTCAGCAGGCAATATCGACAACGTGCTGTCACTTGGCGCCGATGCTGTTTTTGATTACAAGCGGGTGGATTTCGAGGCGGAAGTTGTTGATGCGACGGCGTCTCGCGGGGTCGATCTGATCATCGACTTTGTCGGCGCGTCCTATCTCGCCCGCAACATTCGTAGTCTTGCTCCCGGTGGTCGGCTTGTCCAAGTGGGCCTGTTGGG
The DNA here is from genome assembly GCF_037083425.1 of Agrobacterium sp. CCNWLW32. Classification (NCBI taxonomy): domain Bacteria; kingdom Pseudomonadati; phylum Pseudomonadota; class Alphaproteobacteria; order Hyphomicrobiales; family Rhizobiaceae; genus Agrobacterium; species Agrobacterium sp. CCNWLW32. The sequence continues at coordinate 6,123 of NZ_JBAOJM010000029.1, read as the reverse complement.
GCGCGATGATAACGCCATCATTCCACTCGGCGTCGTACTTCACAACCACCTGCAACTGATTGGCACGGTCATGAAATCGAGATCACGATCAGAAAAAAGGGCAATGATCCGCCGGTTCAAGGAACAAGTACTGCCGATGATGGGAAAAGTGCTTCAGCCGGTCATTGGAGCGGTCTATCCGCTCGCGGCTACATCGGAGGCCCATCGCCGGATGGAGGCTGGCGGGTTGTTTGGGAAGATCGTTCTGACAGATTTTCCTGAATGACGCAGGCACACTGAGCGTCCGAGCAACCGCCTTGAGCGGTACTGGACTGCTGACCCCGTTGCTAGGCATGAGACGGACGGAAAACAATCACCTGAGATGAATTCGGCATCCAAGATGATCGCGCTCTTTATCCGATCGGGTCGCCTCTCGAATATTCGGCGTGCAGCTGGCAGGCCAGGCTTAGTAAAGTGAAATCGGAAGCATCCGCGATGCGGCGGCCGGTCAGGGCCTCAACCCTGGAAAGTCGCTGGTACAGCGTATTGGTGTGGATGTGGAGTGCTTGAGAGGTGCGGGTCGCCGACTTGCCCTCCCGCACGTAGGTCGAAAGCGTGTCTAGCAGTCCACGATGTCTTTCATCTGCCAGAAGCGGATCGAGTGTTTGGCGGATAAATCCGATAACGTCCTTGCGATCCCGGCCATGGAGAAGCATTTCAAATCCTATGTCTCGATAGAGCAAAACACCTGGCCGCCCGCGGCGTAACAACACGTCGGCTGCCTGGGTGGCGCGGGCGCGGGCGTCGTTTTGGCCGATGATGTCTTCCTGCATGTCACCGGCCCCAACATAAAGGCCTTGCGCCTTCGCCACCTCGGATATCGCGAGGAGATTGCGATCAAGCGCTGCGGAAGTCGCTGCAGAAACAAGGATGACGATGCGGTCATCTTGATGAAAAAGCAACACGTTGGATAGTGACATGCCCTTGTGGATATCCGACTGGGACTTGTGCAGCGAAAGATGGGATTTGCCCGAAACCTCGCCTCTCGAGCTTTTTACGACAAACATCTGGGTGAAACGTTCAAGCCGAAAGCCGTCACTCCCCCTGCGGTAATCAACAGTGCTTCCAGCAAGCAGAGCGTCGAAATAGGCCTGTTTCTTCGCATTGAGTAGGTCGATGCGCGAGATATCGCGGACGAAATCCAGTGCGACGAAAGCAGCCAAAGTACCGAACAGGGTGCGATGAAAACCAAAGTCTTCCGACATGCGGAAATGGAAATGGCCGACGGGCGCATCGGCCACCTCTACAGCCTGATCAAGAATTTCGCCGTCCTCAACCCAGCCAACAGACTGATATCCGGTTCCAAGCACGTTTTCGAAGCGGAAATCAATTTTGTAGAGCTCTGACACCGCGTGCAACTGTTCGCGCAGATCGCTATTGGCCGAGAATATTCGCAGGAAGGTCTCGTGAAGCTCCACAGCCCTGTCTAGTTCCGCATTTTTCCGCGCGAGATCATTCCGCATCTGTTCGAGCCGATGCGATGTTGCAACCGCATTGCGGTATGCCAACGACCGTTGATAGGCGACGGCGATCTGCGCGGCGAGGATTTCCAATACCGTCTGGTCAAAGGTCGAGAAGGCTCCATCGACGGAAAAACACAGTGTCGTCAGCGTTCCGAGCCGCCGCCCTTCCGCCATGACAGGAACGCAGAGCAGCGCATTGGCGATCTGCGACCGTTCCATGAATGACTGACTTTCGGGGCGCATGATCCGATGGGCGTCGATAATGTTTTGCCTGCCGTTGTGGATCGCAGGCCGCCCGGTTGAGAATACTTCTCCGGATACGGACTCATTGGGCTGAAGCCGATAATCGGTATAGTCTCCCGGCAGCCCCTCATGCGATACGGGAACGAGAAAACCGGTCTGCTCGTCGAACAGACGGAAAACACCAGCGTCGCAGTGGGGCAGGACGTTCATCACCTCGCGCAGGACGTTGTGAACGATCTCCTTGTCATCCAGAGAGTTGATGACATCCGCATTCACCGATCCAAGCATCTTGAGCGTTCGCGCCTGGAGCTCGACCACAAGCTCCTGAATGGCGAGTAAGATTTGCGCAGATAGCGCTTCCACGCCTTTGCCGCGGAAAGAGAATTCCGTGCGCCTGGCGGTAAAATGCGAATGGTCGACAACCAACCGCATCTCACCTGCGGCGACATCGCGGACATGCGTCACGGATGCCGGCGTCCCGACGGCCTCAACCATCGCATTTTTCATAAACACCTTCTTTTGCTGCACGAGGTCGCGAAGGAGAGAATGGGAAAGAAGATCGATTTTCATGATGTGTCTTATGTTCAGATGCACATATCATTTCAATCTTTTATGGAAGTTACAACATGGCGTTTTGTGCCAGCGATGCGAAAACAGAAAAATCTCAAAAAAAAGGGGAACCACAGAGATGTTTTCAAACCTTCAGCGTCGTCACGTCATAATAGGGATGCTGTTCATATGCTGGGTTGTCGGTTTCATCGACAAGACCGCAATCAACATTGCGATCATCCCGATCAGCGAGGAGTTTGGATTGAGCCCTGATCATCAGGGCATGATCATTAGCGCCTTTTTCCTTGCCTACTCCATGACACAGTTGATCGGCGGCTATCTGGTTGACCGCTTCGGCGCCCGCCGGGTGCTAAGCTCGGCCGTTGCAGTATGGTCGCTGGGAACTGCCGTTTCTGGCGCGGTCACCAGTGCTGTCGGGCTGGCTGCCGCCCGTGCGGTCACGGGTGCAGGCGAAGCAGTCTTCCCCGCCGGCGGCTCAGTCGCGATCACCGAACATTTCGAAAAATCGCAGATGGCACGCGCAAAATCCGTGTTGCAGTCTGGCGCTTCGGTCGGCTTTGCGGTCGGCTCGCTGGTTATCACCGCGTTGATCGCCGCACATAGCTGGCAGGTGATGTTTTTTGTTCTCGGCGCCATCGGTCTGGTTCTTTCGGCAGCTCTTTACATCATCATGAAGCCGGCGGCGGGTGCGCTGGTTACGCAGGAAAAGGTTGAGAAGGTCTCCGAAAAGAAGCGGATCGGCGCGCTCCTGAAAAACACGCTGACCTGGAAGATCACGCTCGTCTACTTCTTCACCAATATCGTCTTCTGGGGCCTGCAGTCCTGGCTGCCGTCCTACTGGGTCAAGGTGAAGGGCATGAGCATGGTCGAAATGGGTGCCTATTCGATGATCCCGCCGACGCTCGGCTTCATCTCCTTTCTGACCTGCGGCTGGCTGCTCGACCGTTTCTTCCACCAGAAGGAAAAGTACCTCATTTGCATCGGCTCGGCTGTCTCGGCCATCTTCATCTATCTGATGGCGAATGAGGAATCGATCCCGCTTGCCTTCGCCTATCTGTCGGTCTCAAACGTGTTCCTGAATGCGATCTCGATCAGCGTCTTCGTCAGCATCATGAAGCATTTCCCGCAGAATACTGTGGGCACCGCCACTGGCTTGATCAACTCGCTGGCGCAGCTCGGCTCGTTTGCCTCGCCCATGCTGATCGGTGCCGTGCTGTCGGCTACCAATCAGAACTATGAGATCGCGTTCTCGATCATCGTCGCTTGCGCGGTCGTTGTCTGCGCCGTCGCCACCACTTTTCCCGCCGTCCACGGCAAAAAGCCTGTCGAACAGGCTGCCTGAAGGAATACAATGACCTATCTCGATATCATCGAACGCACCGTCGCCGCGCATTCGGACAATCTGAAATCAGTAGCCGATAGAATCTGGTCATTTGCCGAGATCCGTTATGAGGAGACCCAGTCGGCCGCTCTTTTGGCCGACGAGCTCGAAAAGGCCGGTTTCGCCGTCACACGCCAGGCCGGCAATATCGAAACCGCCTTTGTGGCGAGTTACGGTGAGGGACATCCCGTCGTTGCCATCCTGGGCGAATTCGATGCCCTGACAGGGCTTAGCCAACAAGGCGGCGCGACCAGCCACGACCCCATCGTCAAGGGTGGAAACGGCCATGGCTGCGGCCACAATCTTTTGGGAACCGGCGCGCTCGCCGCCGTTCTGGCGCTCAAGGCCTGCAAGGAAGAACTCGGGCTCGAGGGGACGATCCGCTATTATGGCTGCCCGGCTGAGGAAGGCGGCGGGGGCAAGGCCTATATGGCTCGCGAAGGGCTTTTCTCGGATGTCGATGTCGCATTCACCTGGCACCCATGGGACGAGAACCTCGCCTACAATGCCCGCATGCTGGCAACCAACCAGCTCTACTTCACGTTCCGCGGCACCAGTGCCCATGCGGGCTTCGAGCCTCATCTCGGACGCTCCGCGCTGGATGCGGTTGAATTGACCAATGTCGGCTGCAACTATCTGCGTGAGCATATCATTCAGGACGGACGTATCCATTATGCTATCACCGACACCGGTGGCCGGGCTCCCAACGTGGTGCAAGCGCAGGCGCAGGTGCTTTACAAGGTCCGTGCGCCGCGCATGGATCAGGTTCGCGAGATCACCGAACGAGTGAAGGACGTCGCCCGCGGCGCGGCCCAGATGACCGGCACCGAACTGGAGATCACGTTTGACGCCGCCTCCGCCGATCTGGTGCCAAACGTTTCACTTGCGCGCATGATGCACGGCGAGTTCGAGAAATTTGGTGCTGCCAGCTTTTCAAACAGCGAAAAGGACTTTGCCACCAGCATCCAGAAGACCTTCTCGCCAGAAGTCCAGGCAAAGGTTGCCAAACGCGGAAAAATCCTGTCGGAAGACCTGAATGCATTTCAGGAAGAACCGACATTCCTGCATGGCTCTACCGATGTGGGCGATGTCAGCTGGCTTGTTCCGACCGGACAGGTCTATGTCGCAACCGAGGCATACGGCACGCCGCCGCACACCTGGCAGATGGTTTCGCAGGGCAAGTCAGGCTACGCCCATAAGGGCATGCTCCAGGCTGGCAAGGTTCTTGCTGCCTCAGCTGTACAGACGCTCATGGACCCGGAAATCATCCTGGCGGCCAAAGCGGAACACCGCGAGCAACTGGGTGGTGAAAGCTACATTCCGTTGATTCCGGCGGAAGCTACACCGCAACGCCTGCGTTAATCGAGCGGCAGGGCGCCGCCACTTACCGACGTCGCTTTGGAGTGTCTCAGCAGAGACACTCCGCTTTCGCCAGCGCAACGATCACGGCGTTGGAAAAACGGTCTTCATTTGCTCTTGAAAGGACTCGAACCGCTGACCCCGTTATTGGCCGATAAGTTCGCGCTGAATTTCCGCATAGGGGCAACTACTTGCCCTCGGGAATGGCTGATATGGGGCCGCTATCGGACTGACCGGTATCGGCGAGGAATTCGAGAAAGCTGACATCCAACATCCGACAGGCACGCAGTCCGCGCGGCATTTCGCGCAGGTTCAATCGAATACCGGGGTAGAAGTGCAATGGAGTGATGAGGTGGACGGCCTCCGCACCCAACACTGTTGTGGCATACTGTGGCTGTCAAAGGTCACAATCGGGAGAACCGTCCATGAAGGAAGTTATCACAGTCGGCCTGGATATCGCCAAGCACGTTTTTCAGGTCCACGGCGTCGATCAAAAGGGCGATACTGTTCTGCGGAGGAAGCTCCGGCGATCGGAGATCATCAGCTTTTTCGATCACCTGCCACCCTGTTTGATTGGGGTTGAGGCGTGCGCCACGGCTCATCACTGGGCTCGGGTTCTGATTAATCTCGGGCATGAGGTTCGGCTGATGCCCGTGCTCTGATCCCCAAAAACTGGACCGTTTATAACTGGAGTTTTCCGCGTTAATTTCCCGGCTGGGAAAAGGAGCGGAAGCATGAAGGCATCGAAGTTCTCGGACGCCCAGAAGGCGTTCATTTTGAAGCAGGGCGATGATGGCGTGCCGGTAGCAGAGATCTGCCGGAAGGCGGGGATCAGCCAGGCGACCTATTTCAATTGGCGCAAGAAGTATGCGGGCCTGCTGCCCGACGAGATGCGCCGACTGAAAGCTCTGGAAGATGAGAATTCCAGGCTCAAGAAGATCGTCGCTGATCTGACACTGGACCGCGAGATGTTGCAGGATGTCATCCGCCGAAATGTATGGTCCGCCCTGTCATTGCAAGGATTTTAGGTTCCGGCGATAGCAGTTTGCGTAAATGTATCCGGCCTCT
>NZ_JBAOJM010000028.1:0-8357 GCF_037083425.1 Agrobacterium sp. CCNWLW32 | reverse complement strand
TCGCTCCAATTTTCGGAGCGGCAAATTTCATGCCTATGGTCAATATACCGTTAAGCCCGAAAATTTGCGACAGGCCCAAACTTTTTCTGATTGCTATCGGTTGGAGAAACCCTGCGTGGAACCTAGCCGGATCGATAGGTCCCTAGCCTCGCTCATCAAAACCTCCAGCTGTTGAGATTGAGCCTCTGCGGTGAATCGCTGCATTTGTACCGTGAGGCCCAACGCGCCTACCAGATTGTTCCCCACCCCGAAGACCGGAACCCCGATCGCTCCAGTGTCCGGATCTCGCTCGCCGAGGGAAATGTAATATCCCTTGCCACGGATATCATCGTAGAACACACCGGGTTCCCCGGAGAATGCCATCAGGATACGGGCGGTTGCACCCTTGTCGAGTGAGAGGGAAGCACCTTCCTCAAGGTAATGCCTAAAGATACGATCCGCATGATGCCGATAGAGACAAATGCGGCGATCCCCATCCTTGATGTAAAACGCGGCGGTCTCCTCGGTCACTTCCACCAGCTTTCGCAGGACGGGGCGAACATATTCCGCCAGATTAAAAGTTCGCTGATACTGGTTGCCGAGACGGTACAGTGTCGAACCCAGACGAAAGCGGCCATCGGGTTCCCTGTTGATATAGCCGAACCGTTCGAGCGAGCCGGCGAGGCGCAGGATCGTGCTGGGATAGAAACCGGTCTTTGCCGCTATCTGATTGAGGGTCAGGCGAGAATCGCTATCTGTGAAGGCATTGAGGATCGTCAATGCGCGTTCAACGGCCTCAACCCTCTGCTCTTTTTGAACCGCCATTGACTAGTCTCCGAATGATCGCCGCTTCTTGCCTTGAACGCATAGCGCGTCACGGTGCGACAAGACAACGAAATCCGGAGATTGCCGCCCGCCCGCGTCGTATTGGCTATGAGCCGATGATCTTCCACACCCCGGTAGCGCTTGCGACCTGACGCCCGCTGACTAACAGCTCGCCTCTCATGAACACCAGATGCCGCGTCTGTTTCTCGATAGTGCAGACGATCTCGACGCATTCGCCAATCCTGACCGGCTCATAGAACTGCATCGAAAACTGCGCCGTCGCCTGCGCTCTCTTCTCGTCTGATTGCCTTGCGGTCCGTCCCATTGCGCGATCTGCAAAAGTCATCAGCATTCCGCCTTGTACGAACCCGGCGCGGTTTCTGTGCTTAGGTTCTGCAACGAACCTGAAGCGCCCTTCGCCCGCAGAAAAGGGAACGTGATAAACAGGGCCAACATGCGCGATGAACCCGTCGTCGTCTTCGATCTGCCACTCTTCACCAATGCTCATCCGATCGATCCTCGCAAAGGTATTGCGCCGAAGATGAGGGCTCCGGCAAGCATCGCGAACATCAGTCCGATCACCCAGAGGATCGAGGCACGCTGGTTCTCACCGTAGTTGATGTCCAGGAGCGCGACGAGAAGATAGGTCGAGGCAACAAGCGGACTGAGCAGGTGAAGCGGCTGGCCGACGAGAGACGCGCGCGCCATTTCTGCAGCTGTGATGCCATAGGCCGCTGCGGTCTTGGCGAGGATTGGTAGCACCCCGAAATAAAACGCGTCATTGGTGACGGCATATGTAGCGGGCCCGCTCAATACCGCAGTGAAAGGGGCGAGGTAGGGACCGAAGGCATCTGGAGTTATGTAGAGAAGGCTTTTCGACATTGCGTCGAGCATGCCAGTGCCGTTGAGGATACCCGTAAATATGCCTGCTGCGAAAATGAGGGACACTACCGCCAAGACATTATAGGCGTGCTCGCTCAGTCTCTCCTTTTGCTCGGAAACACTCGGATAATTCAAGATCAGGGCAATCGCTGTTGCTACCATGAACAGGATAGGCAGCGGCAGAAGCCCCTGGATCAGGGCGACGATCAGAACGACAGTCAGAATGAGGTTGAGAGGCAGCATCTGCGGACGCCGGAATTCCGGCACTTGCTCCAGGCTCTCCTCAATCGCAGCGATGTCGCGCTGGCTGATCCTGCCGATCCTCTTTCGCTCCTTAACGCCGAAATAGAAGGCGACACAGAGAACGTACGCGAAGCCTGTCAGCATGGGTAGTATGAGCGGGACAAAGACTTCACTCACATCGAGATGCATCGCACTGGCGGCCCGCGCGGTAGGTCCGCCCCACGGTAGGATATTCATGATGCCGATCGACATGAGGACCAGCGTCGCCATGTACTGCAATCTGATGCCGAGACGGCGATAAACAGGGAGAAGCGCGGCCGTGCAAATCACGTAGGTGGTAGCGCCATCGCCGTCGAGCGCAACTACTGTGCCCATGACGGCAGTACCGACGATGATCCTGAGAGGGTCACCCTTTGCCGTCTTGACCACAACTCTTATAAGCGGGTCGAAAAGGCCCGCGTCCGTCATGATGCAGAAGTAGATGATCCCGAAGAAGAGCATGGCTGCGGTCGGTGCCAACTTGACAAGACCACCCATCATCATCTTGCCAATGTCTGTGCCTGCGCCAGCGATGAGTCCGAAGACGATCGGCACGACCATCAGCGCGACCATAGCCGTCATGCGCTTGGTCATGATCAGCGCCATGAACGTCGCGACCATCGAATATCCAAGAAAAGTCAGCATTGCGTACCCTCCCGAACTCGCGCGCAACCATTCCCGTGGTCACTGACGCGGGTTCACTAACTCTTAGACGTGTGTGGATAGAGCTCACTGAGCTCAGGCGTATTGAAAGCCCTTTGGCAGGCCTGCATCCTGGACGTGACCATACAAATTCTCGCCCGGAAGACCGGATAGAATGATGGGGCGAGCGCTTACAAGCTTGTCGATATCAACTCCGGTTTTGAGACCCATGGATTCGAGCATGAATACGAGATCTTCGGTCACAATGTTCCCCGTCGCGCCTGGCGCATAGGGGCACCCCCCAAGGCCAGCCTGGGAGGAATCGAAGGTCGTGACACCCACCTCGAGCGCGGCAACCACATTGGCCAGTCCTTGACCGCGCGTGTTATGAAAGTGACCCCCACCTGCCTTATCCCCGAGCTCGGAACGCAGTCGGGAGAACAGGCGTTTTACTTGCGCCGGGTTTCCATACCCTGTGGTATCAGATAGGCCGACGGAATCGGCACCAGCCTCGGCAAGCATGACTGCCAGCCTGATAACCCAGTCCTCCGGTATGCTGCCTTCGATGGTGCATCCGAACGCGGTGGAGATACCGATTTCCAGGCCCGGACGATAGTCATCCGGCAGCGAGCCGCGGAGGTCGTTGACGCGCCCTACATCAGCAACAGCTTCCTCCACCGTACGATTGATGTTCGCCATGCTATGGGACTGCGAAGCCGAGACAGGCATAGTGATCTTCGGTGTCCGAACGTCGAATGCAGCCTGCGCTCCACGAAGGTTGGGTACGAGCGCCAAGACTGTCAGATCAGGGATCTCTCGAGCAGCCGTAACAAGCTCGCCGCAGTCCGCCATTTGAGGCAGCATTTTCGGCGACACGAAGGAACCGACTTCAATCTCTGACAGACCGGATTGAGCGAGGGCGTTGATCCAGGCGATCTTCGTTGCGGTCGGCATAGCGCGCTTAATGCTTTGAAGACCGTCGCGGGGACCTACTTCGCTGACGATGACGTCGCGACCATCTGGTCTCATGAAATTGCTCCTCCAATTCTCTTTAACAGAACGTCATTCTATTAGATAGAATTCTGGCATACGTCAAACCTGTTTGATCGACCGTTCTTAGAAAGTGCCTCGATAGAGGCTTCTCATGCGTGCAATGCCGCAGCGCAGCAAGCAATTCGCTTGACACCAAGCAAACACTTCCTCATTTTTCTTCAACAGAACACATTTCTATCTAACAGAATTCGAGGACGGCCTATGAACGAACCTTTCCGCGATACGGCGGCGCTTCCCCTAGCTGGCATTAAGGTCGTGGAGTTCTCGCACATGATCATGGGACCGAGCTGTGGCATGATCCTGGCTGATCTCGGCGCCGACGTGGTGAAGGTCGAGCCATATCCAAACGGCGACAACACGCGTCGTCTAAATGGTTCCGGTGCGGGCTTCTTTCCTACCTTCAATCGAAATAAGCGTAGCCTCGTCGTCGACCTCAAATCATCAGACGGTCATGCGGCAGCTCAGAAGCTAATAGACTCGTCTGACGTGCTGATCGAAAATTTTCGCCCGGGCGCGCTGGACAAGCTTGGCTTCGGATACGATGCCTCAAACGCGCGCAATTCCGAGCTGATCTATTGCTCTCTCAAGGGCTTCCTTTCCGGACCCTATGAACATCGCGCAGCGCTCGACGAGGTTGTCCAGATGATGGGCGGGCTAGCGTATATGACGGGGCCCACAGGACGACCGCTGCGCGCAGGCGCGTCCGTGAACGACGTGATGGGAGGAATGTTTGCCGCCATCGCCATCCTCGCAGCACTTCAGGAACGGTCGAAGACAGGAAAAGGACAGCTCGTCCGCAGCGCATTGTTCGAGAACAACGTCTTTCTCGTGGCGCAGCACATGATGCAGATGGCGGTCACGAGAAAGGCTGCCGCCCCCCTGCCCGAACGGATTTCGGCATGGGCGGTCTACGATCTCTTCAATACGGGAGACGGGAAGCAGATCTTTGTCGGCGTGGTCAGTGACACACAGTGGGCAGCATTCTGCAAGTCGTTCGGCCTTGAGGAGTTCTTGGTCGACCCTGATCTCCAGACGAACGCCGAACGCGTGACCAATCGGGAAAAGTTCATGCCGGCGATACGCGCGATCTTCGACAGCATGACGCTGCCCGATGCTTTGGCTCGCTGTGAGGAAATCGGGCTGCCGTTTGCGCCGATTGCCAAACCGCAGGACCTATTCGACGATCCACATGTCACCCAGCCAGGTGGCACGGTGGATATCGTCCTACCCAATGGCACCCCGACCAAGGTGCCTACGCTTCCAATCGACTTCAATGGCCAGCGCCTTGGTTTGCGCCACGACATACCGCGCTGCGGCGAGCATAGCGCGGAAGTGCTGAGCGAACTTGGATATAGCGCAGCCCACATCGAGAAGATGGTTGCTGCTGGCGTGATCGCCGACGAGACAGCGCTCGGCAAGCAGCAAGCCCGCAAGCTTGCATAAATGAAGAGGGCGCGTCTGCTTAGGCGCATCGCCCATCGTCGGCTTGGAGGGCCGAACAACATCGATCCGGAGATCCGGAACACAACGAGTTCAAACCTGGGAGGAAACCAAATGAACCGCCGTACTTTCCTTGCATCCGCGGGCATCGCAACCGTGATGGCGACAATGCCAAGCATGGCGCGCGCACAGACCATCAAGCGTCTCGAAATCTTCGTTCCGGCAGCGCCCGGTGGCGGCTGGGATCAGACCGCCCGCGTGATGGATACCGTCATGCGGAACGCCAAACTTATCGGCAACTCGCGCATCACCAACGTTGGCGGCGCGGGCGGCACGATCGGTCTCCCGCAGTTCATCAATCAGCACAAGGGCGACGGCAACGCGCTCATGACCGGTGGAATGGTGATGATCGGCGCTATCATCTCCAACAAGTCTCCTGTGGATCTGTCGGCGGTCACGCCGATCGCGCGCCTGACCGGGGAATATCTGGCGATCGTGGTGCCCGCTGCTTCGCCGTTGAAGACCATGTCTGATCTGGTCGAAGCCTTGAAGAAGGACGTCGGTTCGGTATCCTGGGCCGGCGGTTCTGCTGGCGGAAGTGACCACATTCTGGCAGGCCTTGTTGCCAAGGCCGCGGGCGTCGACCCAATTAAGATTTCATACGTTGCTTTCGCAGGCGGCGGGGAAGCCATGGCCGCCCTTCTTGGCAATCAGGTGACTTGCGGCGTGTCCGGATGGGGTGAATTCTCCGAGCAGGTGGCCGCGGGCAACCTCCGGGTTCTCGGCCTCTCAGCTCCTGAACGTGTAGCGGGCATCGATGCCCCGACGATCAAAGAGCAGGGCCTTGAGGTCGAGCTGTTGAATTGGCGTGCGGTCTTCGCTGGTCCAGATCTCTCTGATAAGCAGAAAACCAATCTCATCGACCTCGTCACCAAGATGGATGCAGAGGAGAAGTGGCAGTCCGAACTCAAGACACGCTCCTGGACAAGGCTATTTTTGGCCGGCGACGAGTTTGGCAAATACCTTGAGGAAGATACGCGGCGCATTGGCGGCATCCTCAAGGACCTCGGATTGGCGTGAGACCGAGCTTATGAAATCCCGTAATCTTGAACTCACAGCGGTGGCGTTATGCGTCATCGCGCTCGGCGTCGGCGTGGTCATCATGACCATGCAGATCGCCATACCGCCGACATATGCGAAAGTTGGCCCGACGATCTTTCCTTACACGGTCGGGGCCGCCTTGATCGGTCTCGGCTGTCTTCTGTTCCGAGACGTCTTTTCTGGCACCTGGTCCTGCGAGGCGACAGACGAGGATGCCGATCGACCGGATCTACAGCCTATGATGTGGGTGATCGGCGGACTAGCGATCAATCTTGTTATGATCAGCTATGTTGGCTTCATCCTCGCCTCGACGGCGATGTTCGTGTTCGTCGCCAAGGCATTTGGCAGCCGACGTCTCTGGCTAGCTGCGATCGTCGGTTTCGTTCTTGCTCTTCTTGCCTACTACGGGTTCGCACGCGTGCTTGACCTTCGCATGGGTAGTGGCCTGATCGAGGATCTTTTCTAATGGATTCATTCGTTTCACTTGCCAACGGCTTCGCCGTCGCTCTGACCCCTGTCAACCTGATGTGGGGACTGATCGGGGTAACGCTTGGCACCTTCGTCGGCGTCTTGCCCGGGCTGGGTCCCGCTCTGACGATCGCGATGCTTCTCCCGATCACGTTCCAGGTCGAACCGACTGCGGCATTTATCTTGTTCGCCGGTATCTACTTCGGCGCCATGTTCGGCGGATCGACAACCTCGATCCTTATCAACACGCCAGGCGAAAGCGCGACCATCGTCACTGCCCTTGAGGGCCACAAAATGGCACGCAAAGGGCGAGGAGGTCCAGCACTCGCGACCGCCGCGATCGGTTCCTTCGTCGCAGGTACGCTTGGTGTAGTCGGCATTACTCTGCTCGCGCCGATCATCGTCAAATTCGCTCTGACGTTTTCTCCTGCCGACTACTTCGCGCTGATGCTCCTGGCATTCGTCACCGTCTCCGTCGTACTGGGGTCGACGATGGTGCGTGGTCTGACAGCCCTCGCGCTCGGCCTGTTCATCGGCCTGATCGGTGTGGACCTCCAGACAGGTCAGGCACGGTTCTCATTCGGTCAGATGTCTCTGCTTGACGGGGTGGATGTGGTCATCGTTTGCGTTGGGCTTTTCGCTGTAGGAGAGACACTTCATCTTGCTTCTCGGTATCGAGCTGGCAAAGACGAAGTTATCCCGATCAAGGGATCGCTATGGATGAACCGACAGGACTGGACACGCTCCTGGAAACCCTGGCTCCGCGGCGCCTGCATCGGCTTCCCGATTGGGGCCATGCCAGCGGGTGGGGCCGAGATCCCGACGTTTCTGTCTTACTTCTTCGAAAAGAAGCTGTCGAAACACCCGGAAGAATTTGGTCACGGCGCCATTGAAGGTGTTGCGGGTCCCGAAGCAGCGAACAACGCGAGCGCCGCCGGTGTATTCGTACCGCTTCTAACCCTCGGGCTTCCGACGTCTGCCACAGCTGCAATCATGCTGTCCGCGTTCCAATCGTACGGCATCAATCCCGGACCGCAGTTGCTCGTGTCGCAACCCGACCTCGTGTGGGGCCTGATCGCGAGCCTGTATATCGGCAACGTCCTTCTTCTGGTGCTCAATCTTCCGCTCGTGGGGCTTTGGGTGCAGGTTCTAAAAATCCCGACGCCATACCTGTACGCGGGCATCCTGCTGTTCGCGACAATTGGCACCTACGGCATCAGTCAGTCGGTATTCGACTTGGCGCTACTCTATGTTATCGGCATCATCGGCTTCTTCATGCGCCGCTATGATTTTCCGACGAGCCCGGTGATCATAGGCATGATCCTCGGGCCGTTCGCGGAGCAGCAGTTTCGGCGGGCGATGACAATCAGCCAAGGCGACCTATCCGTGTTTGTCACCCGCCCGATCTCCGCAACCCTCATTGCAATCGCGATCCTTGCGCTTGTCGTCCCACTGGTTGTGCAGTTCAAGCGCGGTCGCAGAGCGGACGAGCCTGCTCTTGAGGGGGAGCGGAGCACGTAATACGAGAACGGTCACAATCGGCTACGGGGTTCGCAGCAAGGCTGCGGGTCCCGTGGGAGCGCTTACAAGTCGTTGTATAGCTCTTGAACGGGCCTGTCGCAAACATTTTCGGAGGGCGCGATTACCCCCTCCGCATCTTCATTTTCATGCTTTATTAACTTTTT
>NZ_JBAOJM010000027.1:0-9712 GCF_037083425.1 Agrobacterium sp. CCNWLW32 | reverse complement strand
CTTGTAGCTGACAGGACTCTGGCTCATGACGGCGGGATAGTCGCAAAATCTCACCGGCAGTTTAACCTGACATCACCAGTGCTGCATCTAACTCACCGAATTGCCTCAAGTGCAGACTTCAGGCCTTGTAAAGGCGCGGAAACCGTGACCTGACGCCCGACGTCCAGAGCATAAATGAAGGACAAATCCGATGACCGTCCGATATGCTCCCGGGCTATAGCCCCAACGGCCATTATGGCAATACAAACAAGCTCATCGCATCCCCTGTAGTCTACCAGGACTGGCTTTTCGCGACCGGGGAATATCACCCGAAGCGGAACCCGAGTATTTGTCCCTGAGGGGGCTCTCAGGATCATCATTGGAGCGCCGTCTCTGGTCGCTGCCAATGACCAGCTGAAAACTTGCTTGTTGAACCGATCGATGATCGTCTGACTAATGTTGCAAACCTTCTCTTTTTTTTTCAGGTCTTCATCGCAGATCAGCGTCCAATTCTCGAACGGCTGCACAATTCTCCTATACTGCCCCCAGTCCAAGCCCCTCGGAACTTGGACATCGGACGGTTTGACGAAGAACTGCGCGACGCGGTTCTGCTCAGTTGCACTAAGGCCTTGCGGTGTTGTTGAGGCAGCTAGCATCAACAGGAGCCCTGCAGTTTTTTTCACCGCGACCATCAGTTCAATGTGATGCTGACGCCGGCACTAACCCCCCAGTCTCCCCCCGCCGTCGATCCCGCCAGGTTAGTTCGGAATTTCCCGTCTTCGCTGGTGTAACCTGCACCAAATGCGAGAGCGCCCTCTCCCCGCCAGAAACCGCCGCCGGCGGCCAGACTTAACTTGCCCGGTCGATCGTCATAACGAAGAGACGCCGCTGCAAGGCCGACCGCCGCCGCCTGACGAGCTTCGCCTCGCGCCTCATGAATGGATGAATTAAGTTCACTGAATTTCTGGTCAGTGTAGGCGTTCGCCGCTTGGATGGAATTGTTCATACGGTCATCGGTGTACTTGTAGGAATTATTAAGTGTCATCGCTATTCCCTCATTCAACTGGGATACATTCACCGCGTCGCTATTCGCCTTGCCTGCGGCTACATTAGAAAGGACAACCGGTTGGTTTGGATCGCCGCCAGTGAGTGTCACAGTGTTTGACTTGGTGCCGTCATCTTTCTTGTCGTACTTAACGGCAAATTCATCCAACTGACCGATCGTCCCTTCAACCGCTTCGAGGGCTTCATTAGTTGCAGATAACTGGGACCCGTTAATCGCATCCGTGGATGTCGCCGAGATACGACCAGCCGCGACATTGGTGATGGTTCGCTCTCCCCCCACTGACCCGACTGACACCGTTCCTGATGGCTGCGTACCCGCGAACACATAGTCTCTTCCGCGAATGGTAACCCCCGCCGTGCCGATCGCCGCTTCAGCGACAGAATCAGCACCGAGCGCTACGCTTTTCGCGCCAGAGACTCGCGCGCCACGACCCACAGCGACTGCATCGACACCCGTAGCAATTGAACCGGATCCCACCGCGATAGCACCATTAGCGCCACCATAGGCTTCAGATCCTATCGACACAGATCTGTCAGCCACAATATCCGAACCCGCCAACCAGCCTAAAGCGACATTCATATTTCCTTTGACTGCGGTCCCCGACAAAGGACCTATGGCCAAGTTTCCGCTACCCTCGACGTCGACCCCAGCCTGGTTACCCAGTGCGGTATTATAGTCACCCTGGATCCGTTGACCCGAATTTCCTCCTGCGGCAAAATTTGCGTTGCCTATGACCCCCATACCTGACGCGAAACCCAGCGCAACGTTATCTGCACCAGTGACGCTCACGCCAGCCTGCGCACCAACAGCAATATTGATCTGCCCGTTGACCAAGCGACCGGCTTGATCACCAATCGCAATATTCCCCCAGTTTCCCGGGCTGGCAGATGAGCCCGCCAGATAACCGGCGGAGATACCCGCGTCCGTAGCGGACGCACCCATTCCCAAGCTCAGGGCACCGGCACCTGCTCGTGAGTTGGTGTCTCCAGCGACAATCGATCCCTGGCCCAGGTTATTGGCGATCCAGCTGTTTAGCTGTACCAAATCGACATCACTGGATGTCGACCCCTCGCGAATTCCAGTAATCGTTGCCATGCCATGCCCCCCAACACCTGGGGCCGCCGGTACCTGGCAGGTCCAGGTTCCGGAGGTTCCGGGACGCGAACAGGTTATGCCGCCGGGAACTATCGTTGTTTCTGCATATACCGGCGATGCCAATCCCATGCTGACCGCCAACGTAGTGACGCGGAACGATCCCTGGACGAAACGATATCGACGTTCTCTTTTCGCCGTCGTAAGTGCTTTCTGCGAAAAAGCGACAAACCCAGCACCTGATTGCAGCGGACTAGACACAGATGGAGCGGAAATCTCTCCTTTATCGCGCAAACGTTCAGTCATCCCGTTATCTCCCATAATCACCCTTGAAACAATGACTGCTCCAAGAGGCTTAAGGCGGTGATGTTCCCTTTCAAGGAACGGTGGCTACCAATATTTGCCGTACAAAATGACCCGACCACCCGCCATTGCGGAAGGACGTTAACCGCCAAATTCAGTCATATTTCCGGACACTCAAGCGCGATTCATCGCCTGACGGCGTTGAGCGCCCCTATGTTGCGGCTACCGAAAACGCAGCAAGAAGCGTTTCCATAGGCCGATTATCATTTAGAAGCCCTGCAGCGACTAGCGATAGCACCATTTCATTCCATCAAGGGTCGATCAAATCGTCGGCCTCAAACATGCACACTATCTGGGGGATAATGATAATTTGGCCTCCCTCATTTTCCTATCAGGATCGCGTTCTGCTAATAATCGCGTGGCGGTTGAGGCTCGATCTCATGCCAAAACGCGAGCATGCTGGGACGCATCATGACCTCACATGGAGCACTAGAGCAGATCCTGTTCAATCCGGGTCATAGCCTGCAGCCCTGAAGTAGTTTGCGCATTCCTCCGATGTGAATCGGGGGATCAATGTGCCGACGGCATCCCATAGGGCGTCGATTTTCCGCTCCGCCCGAGCCCGTAGCATAGCTTTCAATTTCGAGAATGCGTTTTCGATGGGATTAAAGTCGGGACTATAGGGTGGCAGGAACATGAGTTTGGCGCCCGCGCGCTCGATGGCGTCGCGCACCCCGGCTGCCTTGTGGGCCGGCAGGTTAGAGGTGGCTCGGTTTGTCTGAACAGTTTCGGGCGTTTTGTTAAGTGGATTTCCGCCTCGATTATGCTGCCACCATCATTGGTGCCAGCGCGTTGAAGTAGGCCTGATCCGGCGTCTGCCGGTCAAGGGATGAATGTGGGCGTCGGCTATTGTAAAAAGTCAGATATCGGCCAATGCCGATGCGGGCCTCCGACACGGTCTTGTAGGCGTGGAGGTAGACCTCCTCATATTTGATCGACCGCCAGAGGCGTTCAACGAAGACATTGTCCCGCCAAGCGCCCTTGCCATCCATCGAGATGGCGATTTCCGCCTTCTTCAGCAGCGCCGTGAAGTCCATCGAGGTGAACTGCGAGCCCTGATCCGTGTTGAAGATGTCGGGCTTGCCATAGCGGGCGAGCGCTTCCTCGACCGCTTCGATGCAGAAGGCCGCTTCCATCGTGATCGACAGCCGCCATGACAGGACCTTCCGGCTGAACCAGTCGACGACGGCACAGAGATAGACGAAGCCCCGCGCCATGGGAATGTAGGTCAGGTCCATCGCCCAGACCTGGTTGGGTCGGGTGACCGCCAGCTTTCGCAGGAGGTAGGGATAGATTTTGTGCCCGGGTGCCGGTTTCGATGTGTTCGGGCGACGATAGATCGCCTCGATGCCCATCTTCTTCATCAGCGTGGCGACGTGCAGCCGCCCAGCCTCCAGCCCTTCTCCTCTCAAGAGCCCTTGCAACATCCGACTTCCCGCGAACGGGTAGTCGAGGTGCAGTTCGTCGATCCCCGAGCGAATGCGACGCATTCGTCCGCCGCCGCATCAAGGCCAGATCGCCGTCGGACACTGGACGAGGCAGATAATAGACGCTTCCACGGCTGAAGCCGAGAAGCTTCGCCTGACGCAAGACGGATAGCTTGTGCTCGCGGTCGATCATTTCTTTCCGCCCAGCAATCCCGCCTTGCCGAGCGCACCGGATAAAAAATCGTTCTCCAGTGTCAGCTCGCCGATCTTGGCATGCAGCGTTTTGACATCGACGGTTGGACCCGCCGGCTCCGTCTTGGTTTCATCGCCGAAAACGCCTGTCGCCCCCTCAAGGAGCTGGTCTTTCCATTGCTTGATCTGGTTGGCGTGCACATCGAACTGCTGGGACAACTCCACCAGCGTCTGCTCACCTCGGATAGCGGCAAGTGCCACCTTCGCCTTGAAAGCCGGGCTGTGGTTCCGGCGCGGTCGTCTCGTCATGGTATCTCCTGTTCCCGGCATCTAAGCCGAAGTCAGGCAGAAATTCCACTTATCCCCGCTGTTCAAATTTCCCGAGCCAGCTCTGTCTCCAGCCGCGACCGGCAACCCACAACAAAGTGTTGGCGGACTTGACAACAATGGAGGACGTTGGCATTGTGGACAACATGAAAGCGCAGAAGATCACCGAACACAAGAGCGTCGAGGCGGACGGAAGCATTGTCCAGTTCGTCGTCTGGAAAGTGCCAACGCCTGTGCCTCCAACCGATCATGGGTTCAAGTACCGCATGGTTTACATTCAAAACGGTGTGCGGGTTGTCGGGTTCGACAATGAGCGGGGGAAAGGTGATCACATGCATCTGGACGGGAAGGAATTCCCGTACCGGTTTACCACAATCGACCAGCTTATCGAAGACTTCGTGTCCGAAGTCGAAAAGAGGAGGCAGTCATGAGAACATTGACCATCACGACAAATCCAGACTGGAAATCAGCATTGCGTGCAGCCGGAAAGCGGGCTGTGATTGGCATCCAGAGCGGCGAATATCAGGGTGAAACGCTTAATTTTGAGACCCCAGGCGCTTTTTTCTCGCGATTGACGGAGCGTCGCTGGGAGCTGCTGGACGTTCTTCTGGGAAGCGGTACGGTCGGTGTGCGGGAACTCGCGCGTAGATTGGGCCGGGACGTCAAGCGTGTTCATGAAGACGCTGCGGCATTGGTCGAATTGGGACTGATCGAGAAGGACGAGCGCGGCGCGCTGAACTGCCCGTTCTCGAATATCCATGTGGATATGGTCATGGCTCCCACACGAAGGGTAGCGTGAGGCAAGCCACGCCTGATTTGAGCGGGTCGGCCCGAACGAGGTTGCCAAAGGGGCGAGAGGAACCCCCTTCGGCCCTTCCCCTCGCGCTCCCCTGCCCGCCCGGTTTAACGCCCCCCTCACGGCAGCGATGATGCTCCCGGCTTCCCGAGGTGGCGAAGACGCAGTTCAGTGCTGACAATGGAAACCGCGGCATGTCGTCTGCAGGCGAACCTTGATGTTGTGTTTGTGGTCCCGTGGCCGAATGTTGCCGATGAGACGCGGGCGTTGTCCGGGCATGCTGTTCGTCCAGATGGTTCCCATTGGACATGGCGTTCACCAGACGGTTCGTCAGCGAGCGAATAGTGTCGCGCCTGACATCGATGGTGCACTCAAAACCGGCATGTTGATCAACGGTCACGATGGAAACCAGCCGCGCCGTCGGCATGCTGTCTGCATTGAAGCGGATATGACGAAACCGGAACCCCGCCAAAGTCTCTCCCTGGATTGCGTTGCCTCACTCGATGGGTCACTGCGGCCGGCCAGTCGAACAGCAACCGCCGGCACGCACGAATTTCCCCTGACTGACGTCATTCCTCGCGAAACAAATTCCTGCCTGTCAGCAGCGCTTCGCTGACGCTACGCCCCTACGGGTGCAGTTCCCGCAACAAATTGGCTTTGCATTTGCGCTGACTGTCTTCCGGCCGCTCGATCGTGACCATCGGCAACGCAAACCAAGGAGATACCTCCATGACCGATCTCGTCAACTTCATCCGCTTCAACGCAGACAACACGCTCACCGGCAACATCGCATCCGTCGCCTACGACCTCGACATCTTCGGCGAGGAGTTCGACAGCACCAACACCAAGGCGCCGGTCTACCGCCTCTTCGCAAAGACCCCGCGCGACCGCCGCGTCGAAATCGGCGGCATCTGGAAGAAGCAGAACCGGGTGTTGTCACAAAAACGCGGCGTCAGTGAATTGGGCATAAGACAGTGGGATGAAGAGTCCTGCCGTTAGCTACAAGCGCCACCGTTTCCCGCGACAGATCATCTCGAATGCGGTCTGGCTGTATTTCAGGTTTCCGCTCAGCCTACGCCTTGTCGAGGAAATGCTGCTGGAGCGCGGAGTTGTCGTCTCGTATGAAACGATCCGGCGATGGGGTCGGAAATTCGGACCGGCCTACGCAAAACAACTTCGTCGCAGGCGACCTTCGCGCCAGGATGTCTGGCATCTGGATGAGGTGGTGATTTCCATCGCCGGCAGAAAGCACTGGCTTTGGCGTGCCCTTGATCAAGATGGCTATGTTCTCGACGAGATTGTTCAGAGCCGACGCGATACGAAGGCTGCCAAGCGACTGCTCATCAGTTTACTGAAGAAAGCAGGCATGCCGCCCAAGCGGATCATCACCGACAAGCTCCGCTCGTATGGCGCAGCCAAGCGTAAGGTTATGCCGGCTGTCGAGCACCGATCCCACAAGGGTCTCAACAATCGAGCGGAAAATTCCCATCTGCCACTGCGAAAACGAGAACGAACGATGCAAGGGTTCCGATCGCCGGGAAGTCTGCAGCGCTTCATCTCGATCTTCTCCGCGCTTCGAAATCTCTTCGTCACCCCACGTCACAAACGATCCGCACTGGCCACCCACATTCATCGCATCCGCGCAATGGCGCACTGGAAGGCCGTCACCGGAGCGGCTGCTTGATAGCAGGCTGCCTGCGACAAAGACCACTCCACGCTCGATAACGTGACAACTCCCGCTCTCGAGTTACCTGCGGTCCCCACCGGACGGATACTCAACAGGACTGCCGTCGGCGAGTGCTTGGGTCCGATTCGGCGTGTTGGATAACCTACCTTTCGCTTGGCGAAGTAGTAGCGATACGCAAATGGTGGAATACCCGGCAGACTTCACGACGCCAAAAGCAATGTCTGCTTGTGGGAAGCGCCCGGTTCACTTCGAAGGGCCGAAATGACGGCGCGTTCCAGACCAAGATGAACGAAGGGGTTTATGCCGAGCCAGATCATTTACTATGCGCCGTTCAGTTGAGTCTGCTCACACGGTGAAATCCCAACGTGCAGCGGAACTAGAGAGAGCTTTTTTGATCCTTGTGAAAACTTCTAAGTCAGCAGAAAGGGCGCCCACCGCCAGTCGCACTCCCCAGCAAGAAGGACTAAAGCCCGCAGAAAATGTCTGAGTAGAGGGTACTTCAATCCCTTCTGCTGCCAACGCAAACATTGCTGCTGTGGCTTCCTCCTGGTTTTGGAGGGGCACCCATAGATGGTATGCCTTTGTGTTAGGCGCAGCGCCAAACACGGCTTGATAAGCGTGTGCCAAACGCTCGATCTCGATCCTATGCGCTGTGCAAGTTTCCTTGTGCAAATCCCGTTTGAACCAACGTGCGGTTAAGCTGAGGCTGATCGGCGATATCGAATACCTCTGCGCGGCAGCTAAAGATGCCAGGGAATCTCGCCTGGGACCTTTAGCGCACACATAGCCCAAGCGTAAACCTGGAGCCAGCACTTTGGAGAGGCTGCCTATGTAGATCGTGTCGAACGGGGCAAAATTGAACAATGGTTCCAGAGGACTAGTGAGTAATCCTCTATAGACGTCGTCCTCAATAATCGTCACGTTAGAGTCTTTTGCTATTTGTACTACTTTTAATCTTGTCTCTGCATCAAGCGTGTAACCGAGCGGGTTCTGAAGACTAGGCATCAAGAAAGCTGCTTTTACGTCAGCGCGCGAAGCGGCTCTGCCGAACTCCTCGAGATCTGGGCCCGCAGCACTAGTGGCAATAGGCACTAGGACCAGGTTCAGCGACCGGGCAACAGCAAATAAGCCTGGGTAGGTGACGTCTTCGCAAATCACAGCGTCGCCCGCCCGACATATGGATTGCAAGGCCAAGAACAATCCGTTCTGCGCCCCCTCGCACAAGATCATATCATCTGCCTGGACTTTAACGTCCATCTCTTGCAACCAGTTTGTGATCTTTCCCACGACATCCGCTTGGTCGGAAGGCGAGCTGTAGCTCGCTAGCTGTTCGAGGCCCTTTTCACTGGCGAAGCTTTCTAGATCTTGAGCCAAAACCCGTCGGATGACTGCCGCCGAAGGGGCGTTCAATGACAGATCGATCCGGACAGCCTTGGCGGGATCGAGGGGTCTCTTAGCGAAAGATCCCCGTCCCACTGCGGTTTCTATTATGCCCAAACGCTTTGCCTCAGCGAAACCGCGAGCAACAGTTGGAAGCGACAAGCCCAGCGTCTTCGAAATGCTACGTTGTGTCGGCAGCCTATGATTACCCTCGACAACCCCTTCGCCAATTTGCGTCTTCAGATAAGAGACGACACGATCGTACTGCTGCAAAGACGAGACCATCTGTTCACAAACGCCTTAATTCATTTCAACCCGTTAGAAACGTTCCAGACATGACTGGCACGGCGTGACCAGCCACAGTCACCTCTTGAACATCTCCGGCATTGCTTAACGTCAGGCGCGAGACAATAACGCTTTTCCTTCCCATTTCAACACCTTGTTCTGCATTTACGACGATGGTAGGCTGTCCACTAACTAACTGCTTGTGCTGCACAAGATAGCATGCAGTCGCTCCGTTTGTTGTTCCGGACGCGGCCTCTTCGTTGTTACCAATTCCAGGACAAAAATCCCGTACGCGTACGGTGACATCATCGGCCAAGCCGTCCATAGCGATAACTGGAACTGTGTCAGCTCCTAACCTTTGGCTTAACTCGCCTAACGTTCCAAACTGCGGTCGAAGCTTACTGAGAACCGAAACGTCTCTCACCGGAATGATTAGATGGGTTAGGCCAGTCGATACAAGTTCAATTGGCAAATGGGGGTGCATGTCGTCAAGGCGAATCCCCAAAAATTGACATATGTCATACTTCTGAACCGTTACGGACCGGAAAGTTGGTCGGCGCTGCGTCATCTCGATCAAAGGCCTGCCTTCTACGGGGCGCGACACCGCAACGGGCAGATCGCCTGCGGGGGTTACAGCCTTAACACTATAGTTTCCGGCTGGTATTACTCCCAAATCGGAGAGAGTTGAAAACACTCCGATCAGAACATGCCCGCACATGTCGATTTCTGTAGAAGGCGTGAAAAATCGGATTGACCAAGTGTTGTCGGCAAGTGCCTGAACAAAGCCGGTGGTGGGAGCATTCAACTCAGCGGCAATCTGCGCCATCGATGCATGATCTATGCCTGAGTGCAGTACCACTCCCGCAGTATTCCCGCCGAAACGCGCTTCAGTGAAGGCGTCATAAAGAAAAGCTTGTACGCTAGCCATATCAATCTCCTCATAGGCATTTACCAATTTAATATTGACATATGTTATTGGTGAACTCAACTTGAGCCGTCGAAAAACTTATCGCGAGGGGATGCATGATGATGAAGAGAAGGGGGCCTGTCGCAAATTTTCGGGCTTAACGGTATATTGACCATAGGCATGAAATTTGCCGCTCCGAAAATTGGAGCGA
>NZ_JBAOJM010000026.1:0-14238 GCF_037083425.1 Agrobacterium sp. CCNWLW32 | reverse complement strand
TGCCCAAGAGCGTCCGTCAAAGCGTGAAGGAGGTCGATGATGATTTCTAAGACGGACGCTACGGAAGCTTTTGTCTGGATGTGGCTGCCCGGGGCCACTGAACCGGTAGTGGCTGGCCGTCTCGACCATGATGGCGAGCGCCTGCTTTTCACCTACGGCGCCAGCTACCGCCGCCGTGAGAATTCCATTTCCATCTATGATCCGGAGCTGCCGCTCAAGGAAGGCGTCATCGCCCCCATCAACGGTCTGCCGATGGCAAGCTGCATTCGTGACGGTTCGCCCGACGCCTGGGGCCGCCGGGTCATCATCAACAGGCTGACGGGCAGGAAGCCCGACGCTGCCGGCGTACCCGAGATCAGCGAGCTTACCTTCCTGCTCCAATCCGGCTCCGACCGGATTGGCGCCCTCGATTTTCAGGCATCGGCGACGGAATATGTCCCCCGCCTTGCCGCACAGGCCTCTCTTGATGAACTCATGGAAGCTGCCGCCCTTATTGAGAAAGGTGTGCCGCTGACTCCGGCACTCGACCAGGCCCTCAATCACGGCACCTCCATCGGCGGCGCGCGCCCGAAAGCGCTCATCGAAGACGGCACCAGGAAATTCATCGCCAAATTCTCGGCGACCAACGACACCTACAGCGTCGTGAAGGCCGAGTTCGTCGCGATGAAGCTGGCAGGTGCTTGCGGACTGAATGCGGCCCCGGTGTCGATGACCCGTGCCGCACACAAGGATGTACTGCTGATCGAGCGCTTCGACCGCACCCGTACAGACAATGGCTGGACGCGGCAGGCGATGGTGTCGGCGTTGACCATGCTCGGGCTTGATGAGATGATGGCCCGCTACGCTTCCTACGAGGATCTGGCTGAGCTAATCCGCCACCGCTTCACCGACCCTAAGGACACGCTCAGAGAACTCTACGGACGGATCTGCTTCAACGTGCTGTGCGGCAACACCGACGACCATGCCCGCAATCATGCCGCTTTCTGGGATGGCAGGATGCTCACGCTGACGCCAGCCTACGACATCTGCCCACAGGGCCGTACCGGCAACGAAGCCACCCAGGCCATGCTCATCAAGGGCGAGGGGCGCGCCAGCACGCTCGCCACTCTGCTTGCCGCCGCCGCCGACTATCACCTGAAAGAGGCCGAAGCCGCCAAGCTGATAGAAGACCAGATCACGATCATCGCCGCACACTGGCAGGAGGTCTGCGACGAGGCAGAGCTCAGCCCCGTAGACCGCAAGCTGTTCGCCGGACGCCAGTTCCTCAACAGCTACGCTCTTGAGGGGCTTGAAGGCCACAGGGCTCTGCAGGATGCATACGGCACCACACGGGAGACGCTGATCGCAAGCGGAGATGCCTGACACGGGCACACAGAACCTTCACGATCGTGCATTCATAAGAAATGTACCCATGAGCAGCCGGCCGCGCCTCACGTTGTCGTCTGCCCAGGGCCGGTCAGGTTTCGGCACTCATCAACGATCAGCCTCGTGCCCTCGATCGCTTCTCCCAGAAAGGCTGAAAGCTTGACCTGCCTCTGAATCTTTATCCAACGGCGATTAGAGCCTCGGCGGTGGATCGAGCGTACTGATGAAGCGGTCGCCTTGCTCACCAAGATTTTCGAAAGGTCAGACCGCTTGACGACCACGAAAACCGCCCCTTTCTAACCAATCCAATTTTTTGCAGCGGAGCCGTTTAACTAGTAGCGATCGCCGCTGAATTGTGCGTATTGAACACAACACCACATGATCGCGACGAGATGTCATGGCCAACATCCCCGTAACCCGCAGCCAGTTTCTACTTCCTTTCCTGGGGATTCTTGATGAAATCGGTGCGCCCACAAATTCGCTTCTGGGGAAATTTCGGCTTCCATCGTTTCTGGAAACAAAAAGCAATCTTTATATCCCACTATTGCCGACGATCCGCTTTGTGGAGACTGCCCAGCGCAGCCAGGGCATTACGGATTTCGGCTTCCTGGCCAGCAAGCGGCTTCATTTTTCCCATCTAAATGAAAAAACCCGGGCGCTGATCGCGCACTCTCCGACACTGCTCGTCGCGCTGCGCCACGCCTGCAACTGGGCATCGCGAGAAGATACGATCCTGAACATGTGGATGGAATGGGATAGCGATCATGTGCGTGTCTGCAGCAGGCTCGCCAGAACGAATGGGCTCCTGCATCTGGAACATTCGCAATGGCTTCAGAATATCTTCTCCATCTACATCGTTCGGCAATTCACAGGTCCCAATTGGATACCGGCGACGATCGCCTTTCAAGCTCGCTACACGCCGGGTGCGGAGACGCAATCCTTATGGCCGAATGTGCGCTTCCTCTCCGATCAGCACGCCGCCTGGATCAGCGTACCGATCTCGTGCCTTGGTCTCTCCAACCGTTCAGTCGCCTCAAATCCGCCACCGCATGATCACGAGGATGGCCCTTCGGGCTATGACATCGTCGAAATCCTCAAAATGATGTTGCCGTCCTATCTCGACCAAGGGGTGCCGACGCTAGCCGAGGTGGCGGAGATGGCGGGCGTCAGCACACGAACCTTTCAGCGCAAACTCTCGCATGTCGATCTGACATATTCAGATATACTCGACACCATCAGGTTCGAGAGCGCGAGCACGCTTTTGCGCGACAGTGATTCCAAGATTATCGATGTTGCATTTGCCGCCGGTTATGCCGACCCGGCGCACTTCAGCCGCGCATTTCGCAGAATTGCAGGCGTTACGCCGCGACAGTTCCGCGAGCAATCGCGACTGGGATAAGTGCGTTTCGCGCCGGGAATCCCTCGCCTTTATGATGAAAGAACCGGTAGAAGCGAAGCGCGCGGTATGTCGGCCTCTCTAACCCTGACGATGACACCGCAGGCGACTGGGCGCAATGAACGGTCTGCGCCCTTTCTCCCGGCGGGAAAAAATCCGCACGCCGGATAACAATTGGCACGAAATGGCAAGACGGTCGGTCTGCCCATGGTTAGACCCGACGCACGCTTAGAATTTGTCTGCCGCCCACACGAAGATCGGCTGGATGGCATTTGAGTTGGCCGGTGCCACGCCTCGTGGAATGGCCTTACGTCGTAAGTCAAATTGAATGAAGAGGTATTCAATGCTCCGCTCAGTTGGAATCAGTCTTGCTTTTGCGTCGGTTGCGTTGACCGGCGTTGCATTTGCCGAGACACCAAACGGCAAAGTGCCGGTCACCGTCGACAACTTCATCCGCGCCGAGACCGACCATTACCTCGCGGCCAATGCAAAGGACGTAGGCGGACTGGGCAAGTTCCAGCATTCTCGGGAGCCCGTACCGATCGACAAGCAAACCGTTATCCGCATGAACCGGGATACGCTTTATTCGTTTGCTGTTTTTGATCTTGCCGCCGGGCCGGTAACCCTAACGCTGCCGGACGCAGGTGCGCGTTATATGTCGATGATGGTCGTTGATCAGGATCACTACCTGCCAATCGTCGCCTACGGAACGAAACCGGTAACGCTGACGCAGAAAACGGTCGGCACCCGATATGTCTTCGTAGCGGTCCGGACTCTGGTTAACCCCAACGACCCGAAGGATATCGAGGAAGTCCACAAGCTTCAGGATGCCATCAAGGTGGACCAGAAGGAAAAAGGGCAGCTTGACCTTCCGAACTGGGATGAAAAGGACCTCACAGAGATTCGTAATGCGCTGCTCGCACTCGTAAAACACCAGACATCGTTCAGCGGCTCTTTTGGGGGCCGCAACGAGGTCGATCCGGTCAAGCACCTGACTGGAACAGCCGCTGGCTGGGGCGGCATTCCGGACAAGCACGCCATGTATCCAAGCTTCACGCCCGAGAAAAACGACGGCAAGACGGTCTATACTCTCCACGTGCCGAAGACTGTGCCCGTGAAAGAATTCTGGTCGATCAGTGTCTATAATGCAGAGGGCTTCTTCGAGAAAAACGCCTACGATGCCTATTCGATCAACGATATCACCGCGAAGAAAAATGCCAACGGCTCGGTAAACGTCCAGTTCGGCGGCTGCGACGGCAAGATTCCAAACTGCCTGCCGATCGTTGAGGGTTGGAACTACACCGTCCGGCTCTATCGTCCTGACCAATCCATCGTCAGCGGCAAATGGACGTTTCCCGAGGCCAAGCTCTTAAACTGAGCCTCATCGGTAACCGTGGAAGAGCACGAGGATCGAAAACAATGCGCATGTCGCGAGCGGAAGCGGAACGCATATTGAGCCGGAATGGTTGGCTGGCTCAAATGCCTGAAGCCTTCAGGACGCGTTTGTTTCAGAATGCGTTGCTTCAGAAATACGAAGCCGGTCAGGTCATCTTCCGTCCCGGAGATTCGCCGGGAGGCATCTATGGGCATGTCGCGGGGACGGTTGTCATAAACACGGCACCTCTCGACTCGACGCCACGCCTTGTCCACATCGCCGTGCCTGGGGGATGGACCGGTGAAGACTCCTTCATGACGGGTGAGCCACGACGGATCGAGCTATGTGCGCAGAGTGAAGTCTGGGCAATGCACGTCCCCCTGGAAACCATGGAACAGATGGCCGCATCTGATCCGAACATCATTCGCGCGTTCGGGGCCATCTCGATCCTGTCATCCGATAAGCTGGTCAGGATCGTCTATGACCTACAGAAAAGGAATGTCAGCGCCAGAATTGCTTCGGTCCTGCATCGCACCTCGTGGGCACCGGATGAGGCAATTTCGGTTTCACAGGAGAATCTTGGCGTGATGACGAACACATCCCGCAAGCAGGTCAACAGCACAATCCAGCACTTCGTGGACGCGGGTTGGGTTGAGATCGGCTATCGTTCCATAACGGTCACAAATCCTTCGGCTTTGCGACGATACGCTGAACAGGACCTGGAAGATTGACCTGCCCCAGCCAACGGGCTGCCATCACACAATATTGGAAGCGGTTGGGTATCGGATGCGCCACTTTTCCATCCCCGATTGTCCGACTTGACACAATCCACCGTGCGAAAGCCCTGTAACTTTCACGCGAGAAACAGAGGCTGCGAATCCGGCGCGGAAGCACGAGGTCTGTGACCTGCTTGCCGTGCGCCGTTCATTTCTTCGCCGTCCGGAGACTAAGTATTGAGGAGTCATTGCATGCTGTCGAAAATCCACCGGTTGGCTGTGTTCTCGGTCATCGCATTTGCGGGTCAAGGCACAGGTCTGGCTGACGCAGAAGATGCGATTTCGCCCGGGGTTACCGATCCGCATTTCCAGTTGGCTCCGGGCTATCTCAAGCAAGCGGAACTGCCGGATAGTCTGAGACTGCTCGGAGCACCACCGGCAGAAGGAAGCGGCGCGCTTGCCCGTGACGAAGATGCAAGAACTGCAACCCTGCCGCTGCGAGGCAAATCGCGCTGGGTGCTTGCGCGTCTCGACGCCGATCTCGAATTTCCGCAGCCGGCCAAGAGCTTCTCTTGCGCGATGGGTATCGACATCGATGAAAAAAACACTCCGCATCTTTATCGTCTGATGCAAAAGACCCTGACTGATGCCGGCCTGTCGACCTATGGCGTCAAGAACACCTACAACCGCACCCGTCCCTTCGTGGTTCATAACGAAGGGACCTGCTATCCCGTTCAGGAACCGGTATTGAGGACCGACGGCTCCTACCCGTCAGGACATACAGCTGCAGGATGGGCATGGGCTCTGGTGCTCAGCGAAGTTGATCCCGAGAAAACTGACGCCCTGCTCAAACGCGGTCTCGAATTCGGCCAGAGCCGCGTGATTTGCAATGCGCATTGGCAAAGCGATGTCGATGCGGGCCGCATCATGGGTGCAGCAACCGTGGCCAGGCTCCATAGCAATGCGGAGTTCCTCTCCGACGTTGAAGCCGCTCGCAAGGAAGTGCAGGCGGCGAAAGCCAACGGTTCTTCCTCCAGACCAAGCTGTGCAGCGGAAAATGCGGCCTTGCTGGCCCAATAGACCTGGTGGCCCGACTTCTCAGTCTTTCTACAGGAATAATTTGCCGGGGGCATCATGAAGCTTTTTGTCGCGACGTCGATTGCATTATGCGCATTGTACGGGAAGTATAGCTCGGCCCATGCGGGAGATATGCTGCCGGTCAGTCCTCGGCTGGAGAGCAACTCCACGGAACCCGATCAATGGCATTTCAGCGTGAGCCCATACTTCTGGGCTGCGGGAATAGATGGCAAGGTCGGCCAATTCGGGCTCACGCCAACGAGGTTGAAATCCGATTTTAGCAGCATTCTCAACGATCTCGACTTTTCCTTCATGGGCGTAGCCGAGGCGCGGTATGACCGATACAGCCTTTTTAGTGACGTCATGTATACAAAGATTTCTCAAGACGGGAACTCGCCCGTCGGATTTTTGAGCAAGAGTAGTGTCGACGTCACATCTCAAACGTTCTCAGGCTTTTTCGGTGGCGGCTACAGCGTATTCGAGGATGACAAGGGCCGCCTTGACCTCGTCGCGGGTGCACGTGTCTGGTACGCGAGCACCGAAATCTCTATCTCAGGCGGCCTGCTCGATGGCAAAAGCAAGAGCGACAATGCTTTCTGGGTTGACGCCGTAGCGGGAATACGCGGGCAATATTTCCTCACCGACAATCTCTATCTGACAGGCTGGGCCCTTGTCGGCGGCGGCCAGGCCAAGCTTGACTGGGATGTGACCGCCGCTTTCGGTTACCGCATTCAGCAAAATCTGTCTGCGGTGGCAGGATACAGAGCACTTGGAGTTGACTACAGCCATGACGGCTTCGTTTACGATGTCGTTCAGCAAGGCCCGATCCTAGGGCTTGTCTATCATTTCTAGGCAGATTTCGGAGTGCGGTTGCGCGGGCTTGTCCCACGCGATCCTCATCCTGATCTTCTTTTGATCATCGTGCCGCGACAACATCTCATCGCCGAACGCGGCCAAAGCCTCGAGAATCCTGAATAAAAAAACGGATTTCAAATGAACGACACGATTGCTCCAGCCCCGGAGAACATGAACAAGGAAGATCATTCCGCGCGTGATCCCATCCTCAACGAGTTTCTCGCATCTCAAGGCGGACCCTTCTTTGAACTGCAAAAGCAACTGCAATTGCTTCGGCAGAACGCCCTTCAGGTGGGATCTCGCGCGACGTTGTTCGTAGCCTTGGCTTGGGGAATGCCTTTTCTGCTTGCCGTGCCAGGTAATTTCTCCCTGGAACACGGCCAGGGAGCTTACCTTGTTGATCTCGGCGTATTTGCGAAATTTTTCATCGGGATCGGCGCTTTTATACTGGCCGAGCAGCAGGTCGAAAATGGCTTGAAGGCGAAGCTGTCTCAACTCGTGCTCGCGCCCGTTGTCGCCCCGACGTCAATTCCGGCGGCCGCGGCCATTGTAGCCTCGGCGCTTCGCCAGCGCGATTCTCGCGGGGCGGAGTTCACTTGCCTGATGCTGGCGGTTTTCGCCTCGGTTCTTTCCTACGCCAATTTTCACGCAACGGAAGCATCATCATGGGCGGTCACGTATTTTCCCGAAGGCAATAGGGTTTCGGCCGCCGGCTGGTGGTCCATCTGCTTCAGCCTTCCCCTGTTTGTCTTTCTGTTTCTAAGGGGCGCATGGAGGCATCTCTTATGGGCCCGCATGCTTCGCAACATTGCAAAGCTCGATCTTCGCCTGGTTGCGACCCATCCTGATGGCAAGGGGGGATTGGCCTTCCTCGCGCAATATCCGAACGCCTATGCCATTTTCGTCTTCGGGATGAGCTGCGCAATCGCTGCGGCTGTCGCAAAGAGCCACTTTCTCGAGGAGGGTCTATCCGCGACGACGCTCAGCATGATCATGAGCGGCTGGCTTGCGATCGTCATCAGTTTCTTCGCCTATCCCTTATCTGCCTTCACCCCTCCCCTTCTTCGGTTGAAGGAACAGAGCCTGTCGTTGCTGGATGCTCAGGCAACTAGATTTTGTCGGGCCGCGGAACGAAAGGTCATTGGCCGGAACGTCTTTTCAGACGCCACCCCCGAGCCTGAACCGGAACTGGCCGATCCTGGCAAGCAATATGAGACGACCCGCAAGCTCTCGACCATCCTGGTCAACAGGGCCGTGGTGATCCCGGTCGCCGCCGCCGCGCTCATTCCTTTTGCCGCGGTGGCTGCTACGAAACTGCCATTTAAGGAGGTCCTGTCCGTCGTAAAGAAATTGCTCCTTCTGTGAGGGAAATGATCCCTCACGAGGAAACAGGAGCGCAACGGCCGGAATGCGGACAGGTTACAACCCGACCGGTTAATCTTTGAACAGAATATCTGTCATTTTGATATCTATGGGGCTTCGCTTGCCATTGCGGTCGAAATATCTGTCCGTATGACAAGCTCTTTCCTGCGTATCGCAGAAAACACCATTCGCAAAAGTAAATTGCGTCGTCCTGAAATCACCCTGGGCGAACAGTTTCATGGCTGCCGTGACGCCCAGGAACTTTCCCGTTAGTGTCCTGGAGACGCCACTCGCATCGACGCACATATACTGATCGCACAGCACGCCACGTTGAGGCGACCTCACGCTTTTGGTTGTGCCAGCAACAGCCGGTATCGCAGTTACGATAACGATCGCCGCCACTATTTCGGGTCGAAGTCTGCGCATCCTAAAGCCATCCAATATCTTCATTGCGCGATTGCGCGTTTCCGTCGGCTTCGGGCCGTGCTGCCGCCACTACAAGCTGGCACGAGCCGCCATCTCCATCGTTGCAGAAGGCTGGCCAAACATGGGGATGCCAGACGGCAAGGCAGGACTGGGTCACCGTTTCGTCCCATTGCTGCTTGCACCTCCGAGGTCATCCAGGTGTTTGGCGTAATTGTTGCGCGTGTTCCGATCGAGCACGGCAACGGGGGCCGCAAGGACCAGGCCAGCGACGTTTCCAGCGGCTGCGGCGGTTTCCGTCGTGGCGGCCAGTATCCGGTCACCAAGTCCGATCCGGCTGTCGGTCAGCGTCTGACCTTCGGAAAT
The DNA here is from genome assembly GCF_037083425.1 of Agrobacterium sp. CCNWLW32. NCBI lineage: Bacteria > Pseudomonadati > Pseudomonadota > Alphaproteobacteria > Hyphomicrobiales > Rhizobiaceae > Agrobacterium > Agrobacterium sp. CCNWLW32. The sequence goes on along the minus strand of NZ_JBAOJM010000026.1, from coordinate 5,303 downwards.
GCGTTGTCCGATAAGCTGAACGATCTGCGGCGCCTCCGCAAACTTGCCATGGTTCAGGCTGTCACCGGATTTGATCGTGGTGAGGTCTATCACGGTAATCTTGTTGTCTTCGAGTTCCTTCTTGTATGGCGCCGCCTCGGGATCGATGGCGCCGAGCCTGGAAACGCCGCCCCAAACCCGACGCGACACAGCCAGTGCCTTATCATCGCGAGACACGAACAAGGTGAATTGGGGACGCTGTTTTCCCATGTCGGCGATCTGCTGCCGGAAGACGTCGACATCGACATCGGGAGCCGCCAGCATGACGTTCTTAAACTTGGCAGGAAGACGACCGTTTCTGATTGCCATCTGGCGTAACGATTCCAGCGCCAAAGAATTGCCCATGGAATGCGCTAGTACGGAAACCTCCTTCACCTCGGTATCCTTTGCGAGATACTGAAACAGCGTCTCCAGCGCATTGCGGGTGTAGTTCGTGCTTTCGCGGTCGTACCCATAGGCAAGCAGGCTCCCACGCGACGGCCATGTTGCCAGGACAGGCGTACTGTGGACGCCGGAATCATACACGATCTGCGCGAAGCGATAGACAGAGTCCTCAAAGCGGTTGTTGAAACCGTGAATGAAGACCAGAACGCTGCGATCGGGGTTCTTGCGGACCGACGCGCTCAGCCACCGCCTTGCGTCGCCAGCGTCGAGATAGTTGGCTTTCAACGTTGCAAAATCGGTTGCCGGATTGGCGGGTAGCCGCTTTGGCCATTCTACCTCACCTTCCTTACGGACCTTGCCCGGTGGGATCGACACGGTGAGATTGGCGAAAGCCGGGGCGAGCGCACGCTCCCCCGTGAACATCTCTCCGGGCACCGAAGATCGACTGCGCATCGTGGCAATCAGCATATCGACCTTAGGGGAGCTCGGGGACGTATCCGCCACTGGCGTCAGCACATCCTTCGGATTGCCGGCGCAGGCACAAAGCGCTGCGAGCGTTGAAAATACAAGAAGCCGCCGAGGCCAGTTCGACCGTGCCGACGACGGCTGAACGATACTATTTTTTCCCACGAATTTCTTCCTCAAATACCCGATCGCGCAGCGGCACCACCGGTCGAACCCGGTGACACCGGAAGGCGAAAGAGAACTGAGCGTCATCTAATTCGGAAACAGGAGCGACAGCCCGACACGGGCACCCCAACCGTGCGGCCCGTTCTCCGGCGCGGCAGCCCAATAACGCGCGCCTGCGGAAAGGCTCACCGGCTGCTCACCGAACTTCACAAGCTTCGACACCTGGAAATTGATCGGCACGGCCCACTGATCCGCCTTCCAGTCGTAGGTGCTCTCGGTATTGAGCGTGAATGTCCAGGCATCCGATGTTCTGTAGGAGATGAAGGGCTGCAAATAGGTCGCGTTGATGTCGGGCTTGTCTCCCTTGCCCGCAACGGACCAGATATGGTTTCCCAATGCGCCAACCGTCCATGGTCCTTCCTGCTTCAGGACGACAGCAGTCGGCCCGAGCCCGAACTTGCCGCCTCCGAGCAGATCGTCGGTCGCCGTGGGAAGGAGGAAGACGGGTCCCGCTCCCCAGATAATCCCGCCGGAGGTCGGCTGCGTCGGGGAGATAAAGAAGCTTTGCGAGATATCTCCAAGGCCGAACTGGTTGCCGGAGGAACCGGCGATGTCATGCTGCCAGGTGACAGGAACGATGGTACGGGAAATCAAATTCCAGTCCTCGTTCAGCGCAAATGGAATGACGGGCTGGATATCGAGCGTCTTCCGGTCGCCACGGTTCGGTCCGAAGCCCCGATCGTAGTTGAATTGGAACGGCACGCTGATCAGCGACGCAACGGGATTGCTGAGCTTTTTCGCAAGATCGGCATCCGCTTCCTGTGCCATTGCGGCATCAGCCAGACCAATGGCTTGGCCAACCAGCGCAACGACCGAGAACGCACCTAATCGGTAGATCTTCTGCAGCATGCAATAGCTCCTCAATATACAATCCTCCATCTGTGAACGGGTGGACAGTGCAATGGTGATGAAAAAAAGCTGGGAACCAACCGCCAAAATTAGCGTCCGGATGGTGTTATGGCTTGAAGGTTCTGCGGCGAGCTCCCCTATACCCCGGTACCCCACGCTCCTTTTTCTCTCGCCAAAAGTTGATACATAGCTTTCGAGCAACGAATTGGGTCAAATCGGACATTTGAGGATAGATAATGAGGCTCTGCTGAAAAAATCCATTAATGCGTGGAAGAGCATCGAAGAATTTCAGCGGCACTTTTGACGAGCGAGTTCAAATCAAATGCCATAACCTGATCGCCATTAGCCTGCCAGATGGGGTCTGCTTGCCGCTTACGTTTATTGCACATTCCGAAACAATTCAGGGGGAGCCCGACACGCGGGAGCAAATGTGGATGCGCAGAACGGACCGCCCTGGAGGCTTGGACCTCATCAAGTGAGTCGGCCGCTTGGACGCAACGAGCTTAGATTGAAATAGCCGTTTCATCGCCTTGAGCGGAGTCGAACCTACGACCCCGCTGCTGTTCCGCGTCGATCTCGTCCGAACTCTTAGAGACGTAGAAATCCTCGTTCTCGGTCACTGACCTTGCCCCCAAGTTTTATCCAGTTTTGAGTTCGCTCCAGCGGTTTTGTGAGGTGCTCCCCGAATTTGGGCCAGCGGGAGCTGGAATTTTCCGGGGTTTTGGCTCAGTTCGGCGGGGGTGCCGATGAGCTGTTCATAAGCGAAATCGGCACTTTGTTGCCTATCGCGCTGTGTGGCCGGAACTCGTTATATTCTCTACGCCAATCCTCCATCTTTGCCCGCGCGTCGTCAAGGGTCATGAACCAGTGAGCGTTCAGGCACTCGGCCCGGAACTTGCCATTAAAACTCTCGATGTAGCTGTTGTCAGTCGGCTTGCCTGGCCGAGAGAAGTCGAGCACGACACCCTTGTGATAGGCCCAAAGATCAAGGTCTCGAGAGATGAACTCGCTGCCGTAACACCTTCGGAAGTTTGCGTTGCAAGAGGCTTTGACCAGTTGCGTAGCCCCAATCAGGCGAAGCAGGTGGTCATAGCCGGGCATCAGGTCTCACAGTGGTTTTGCGAAGCCACACTGTAAAGGAGACCGGCTATGACCGATTGTGACATTACAGCATCTGCTCCCGTTCTGGCAGCTATCGATATTTCCAAAGAACGCCACGAGGTGCTGATCGAAGCACCGGACAAAAAGCGCCGACATCGGGTGAGCGTGCTCAACAATCTTGATGAGTTCGATCGCCTCATCAGCTTGCTGCGCAGCTATCAGCGTCCTGTCCGCGTAGCCTTCGAAGCAACGGGAAACTATCATCGCGCATTGGCATATCAGCTCGGCTCAGCCGGCTTCGAGATCAAACTGATCTCGTCGATCGCGCTGGCTCGGACCAGGGAGGCATTGCATAATTCCTGGGATAAAAACGACCCGAAGGATGCCCAGGTTATCCTCCATATGATGACCATTGGTGCCGAGCAGTTCTACCATGACCCGTTGATGCGCGGCACCAACGACATTCAAGAGCTGTCGAAGACCCACGACATGATCTCACGGTCGAAGACCGAACTGTGGCATCGGATCCTGACACATTACCTGCCATTGTATTTTCCTGAAGCGGATCGCTTTCACCGCAGTTCACGCAGCGACTGGTTCTTCGCCTTCCTCGAACTGTTTCCGTCTCCGCACTTCATCGCGGCCATGAGCAAGGAGGCTTTCATCGAAGCTGCCTGGGATGTCGTGGGACGTAAGGTTGGCAAAGAGCGTTTGCTGGCAGATATTTACGCCACGTCCGCCCGTTCAATCGGCCTTCCGGTTGCACCTGACTCCGACGCAATCTGCATGTTCCGTATGGTTTTGGCCCAGGGCAGAAGCCTGATCGCCCACCGTAATCAAATCGAGGCGCGTGCGGTCGCCATGCTGAAGGACAATCCTGATTACCAACTCTTATGCACAATCCCCGGTATCGGCCCGATCAATGCTTTGACGATTTTGGCAGAGGCGGGAGACCTGCGCCGTTTTCAACACCATCGCCAGTTCCTGAAGTTTTGCGGCATGGATCTTTCGACAATCCAGTCAGGAATGTTTCGAGGCCAGACGAAGTTGTCCAAGTACGGCAATGCTCGCCTGAGGCGGACCTTATGGATGGCAGCTCAAGTCGCGATTTTGCAGCGCGCCAACAGCTTCCGCGACAAATTCGAGCGATACATCACCAAGGACCGTCACAATCCCCATTTGCGTCGCAAGGCGTCAACAGCAATCGCCGCCAAGATGGCTCGCACCGTGCATGCGGTTGTCAAAAGTGGTGAACCCTATCGCCCCTTCTTTGAAGGGACGATCCACAGCGGAAGGACCCTTCTCTGACAGGGCCGTAGAGGCGCTGAGTGTTTCAGCGACCTCGTAGATAATGTTCAGGCCTTCCGCTCGACGGCAAAAGGATCTCGTCTTAAGGACGGTGAGAGCCGCGATTATGCGTACTCTGTGTTTGTTATGGGAGAGACCGTTCGTTGACGATCGGCCGGGCCTACATCATAATCCAGACGTATCGGGAGACCGATGCGATAACGACCTGCTGCCAAAACGGCGATGCATTCCGAATATAGGACGTTATCGACGCGAATGGTCGTCGGATATCCGACCTGCCGGCAGACCCGCTCCAGTGTCTGAACGACATCCTCGCCCTTGTAACTGAAGCGGGCATCGACCGCCGGCGAGAAGCGCGAGTAAGTGTCGACGACCGTCAGAACCCTGATCTTGCGACCAGTGGCCAGTTGGTCATGAACGAAATCCATCGCCCAGACGTGGTTGGACTGGGTCGGCTCCGTGCGGTCAGCCCGCAGCTTTGCCTTGACCCGGCGCTTGGGAACCTTGTTGCGGAGCTGGAGGTCCATCTCCTTGTAAAGGCGATAGATTCGCTTCGGGTTCACGGGCCAGCCTTCACGCTTGATAAGAATATGCACACGCCTGTAGCCGTAGCGTACCCGCGTCTGGCAGATATCCTTGATCTTCAGCTTCAACTCGGCCTGCTCGCCACGCCTGGACTTGTAGACATAGAGCGACCGGTCGACTTTCAACACCGAGCATGCACGCCGGATCGAAACCTTCCAGTCCGCCTTGATCGTGTCGACAAGCTTGCGCTTGCGGGCAGGCCTCAAAGCTAATGGGATAGTCCGCCCTGTCTCTCGAGAGCATAGTGGAGATGGGCAAAGGAGGGCCCTGATTATGAATCGTAACCAACCGCAGGAGTGCGCCGTCTTTGGAATAGATATTGGAAAGAACCTCTTCCATGTCGTGGG
>NZ_JBAOJM010000025.1:0-18973 GCF_037083425.1 Agrobacterium sp. CCNWLW32 | reverse complement strand
CACCGCGCCTGTTGGCGTATTCAAAACCGCCGGGGCTCTAGTCGCCGCTGGATGAAAGTTCAGTGGCAGGTCACCTGTGCCATAGTTCCTCATTGCGCTCTCAAGTCCACTCTCAAGAGCGCAAAACACGGTATCGCCAAAAACTCGCAAGGCGGTCCACGCCGGAGGGATACAGTGCGCGGGAGTTTAGGGCAAAAGCTGGAAGCACCATGGAGACTCACCGCCGAAATTAATGGGCGGCATGAAAATCCCCGTCCGCCATGCTCGGGCAGGTTTTGACCGAGACAGACATTTGCTGACTATAGAGATTTGATCCCCCGCTTCGCACTGACTGAATGCGCCAACTACTTCAGGGCCGCCGGATATGATCGCTGTTAAACAAAATCTGCTCTGCTTATGGGGCGCGGCCATCCGTTACAGCATCTTCGCTGACCTTCATGCGCGATGCTAGCAAAGACGTTAGTATGTGATCCTCCCATATGCCGTTAATGTTCAAATACCGTTTTGCATAACCTTCTATCTCAAATCCCAAGCCGTGTAATAATCTGGCTGATCGGAAGTTTTTGGGCATAAAGTTGGCCATAATCCGGTTCAATCCGAAACTGTTAAAAGCAACTGGCAGTAGCGCAGTCAGCGCGCTTTTAATATAACCGCGCCCTTGATAGATCTCATCAATAGAAAATCCCAAATTACACGCCAAGAATGGGTACGGCGTGATATTGGTAAAATTTATCACCCCTATAAGGTCACCGGTAGCATTACATGTAATGCCAAGGCGATGTGCATTTTCTGCGCCAGCATTGAAAAAACCGGAACGAATTCTTGAGTCAATTTCTTCTGGCAAATAGTAATCCGGTGAACGTTTAGGTTCCCACTGCGTCAAGAATTCGGTATTTCTCACCCGGTAATAAGCTATTTTTTGGGCGCCTATGTCCTTCTGGTAGTAAATCGAGAATGCCTCAGCACGAATTAGCGGATCGATATTTTTTTTCATTTCAACCCTCATCCAATTGTCCGGAGTTACTCGATCCAATGCGCAGGCGCCTGGATTTCTGGATGTGGTGACCGACGAGGACAGTCGCGATAAATATACATAGTAGAGCCACAGAAAGGAGGTTTTCGTTCAATGTTGGAATATGGTCATGGCGATATAATAGAGACGCCGAAAAAAAAGCATAACCACCAACGGCAATCGTGCGTGCAATACTCATCACGGTGGCGCGCCCCTCTGCACCGACATCGCTTAATAAGGAATTACTGATGACTTCTTGAGCGGTTGAGAAAAATAGACGAAAGAAGCAGCCGAATACGAATACTGCGAACATGCTCTCAAATAGTTTGTTTATAAAGAAGCACAGGGCCGACAATAAGAAAGCGCACAAAATGCAGACTATAGGAAGTAAGCTTTTCGTTGTGCTCTCAATCAGAGTGTGTCCAAACTTCGCTTTAACGAAAAAACCAGCAAAGAATGCGCAAGACATTACCGCGCTTATATAAAAAGAGCCCCAACTTGCGTGCCGTATTCCCTCTATATCGATCGCAGAAACTAGAGTATAGGCGTTTGCGTGAATCATTGTGAATTGTGTTAATGCGACTAAAGCTATTGGGCCGGCGAAACGAGTAACTAATTTTAAGTGAGTGGTTGATTTATTCGAGATTTGATCCTTCGGTTCGTTATCGTCTGCGAAAGTGAGAATGTGCGTGAAACCCATAGCGATGAGCGATGGGGCTATTAGCGTCACGTACCCAACCTGCCATAGGCGGTCGAGTAATAGGGTCACCACAATTGCAGCCGCGGGGAGTACCAATGTGATTGTACTGCCGTACCGTTGAAGGCTTGTCACAGAGGTTGCATCGTATCGCCGGTTTAACTGTTGGGCGAGGGGCGAGCGATTAAGACTTTCTACAAGTCCCAAAGTCAGCGCCTCGTAAGCACCCGAGACAAACGACGATCCAAATGAGCCGGCTAACGCATTGGCTATCACAAATAAAATTGTTGCCTCATAAGGCAGCGTATACACACAGGGAACAAGCAATATAATTGGCGCGATGGCAAGGCAATGCATTCCAATTGTTACGGCTCTCGCGTGTCCAAGTCTATCCGCTAAAACACCTAGAGGAACATCCAGCAGCAAGCCGAAAGTCATTGAAATCGTGATTTTTAGTGCGATGGCCTCCGTTGGAAGGCCGCCAACTACGGCGAGAACCAACGCCGTTATTGAGTTGAACGTTGTCTCGCGTGCGCGAAACACATTTTGCATGTAACCGATGCTCTTCTCACGCACTCGTAGAGCTGCATCGAGTTCGGCTTCAGAATTATGGGATACCATCGCTAATTACTGCTCATGAGAAACAGAGCAACATTGCGGACAAAATATGTCGTCGTTGCTGAGCGCATAGCTGCACGCTTCACACAATTTTGACTCATTATTTGTCCGAAAGACATCTGTTTTCGTATCTTGAGCGGGTACGTCCGTGTTTGGCCAATAACGACTCTTGAGGCTTAATATTGCTTCTTTGCAGTCGACGACTTTTGGGTTTTGTTCGTCATCCATGATTATAATTCCGAATCGTTTGATGAAGTTAGATGGAAGATCGGGGGTATTCTCAAAGAGTTTTAATAGCCGCCGTTTTGTCCGATCAGTGAAATGGATGGAATTGGCTAAGTTGATAGCTTTTTGAACTACATTGTTCGGGTGAGGTACTTGGCAATCTCTTGCGGCAAGTGTTGCAGCCGCTCGCACAAAAACCGATGAAACCGTAATCTCAGCGAAAGTCTCGGGATGCAATGAAACCGCTACGTCTGCGTCACTGCGTAGCAAACCCGTCCGATATGCGGTATAAATCTGGCCTATTCCAATCATTCCCGCGTTCCAAAGGTCTGCGGCACGGAGAGCGCCCATGCTGCTGCAGCCAACTAAGGCCCGCCCATTGAAAAGATAGTCGCGGCACTCAGTCAGAGTTATCGCGTCAACTGAACCAAACCAACCGTCTACTATTAGAACGGTAGCCTGGTCCCCAGCTTCGAGTAAACGGTATAAGTCGCCATGCTTCACGGGGGACCGCAAGTCAACCGAGTTTTTGATTTGAGGTGACAGAGGTTGAATTGAGGCCCCGGCATATACGATCAATTTTTTATGATGGCGCACTGGATACTCCTAACCGCGTATGCTTCTCAACGAATGTGTCTTTGTACCCTTCTATGAAAACACGGCGGACGGGAAGTCCGATTTCTGGATGAGTTAAGTCGACTGAATGCACAGAGCCAGCCGCTCTATCCGTTTCTAGCAACGTGAGAACATGCTCCAGCGGTCGAAATGATGATTGATTTGATATCTCGCCAATTTTAACCGCAGATTTAGCAATAGGTATTGTTGAGGCCATGTACTGAAAACGTTCAGCTTTGTCGGCGTAAGTAAAGGAATTTCCCCTGCGGCGTTTTAGGTCTTCTCTATTTGATTGGATTACAGCAACTCTCGCCTGAGCCGCTTCGAGTAGCGCTCGCTCTAGTGCAATCGCTGGATCCCAATGGGCCGCTTGGCCAGATGTGGCCATGTTAGACGTACACCAAATCCTGTCGAGCGTATAAACCTTAAAGCACGCAAAAGGAGTGTAGTTACTAAGGTCAAGTGCAATAACATCCACGCTGGAGGCCCTAAATCGCTTATATAAATCAAGGGCATGACAGTGCGGTAGTGAGAACCAGTCAACTAACGAAGCAAATCCGAACTGAAAGAACTGGGAAACGCTATGTCGTTCTATGAGCTCAATTAGCGCCCCAATTAGTGCTTGCTCACTGCTTCCGCCCGCTGCCAAGCCCGAAGTGTTAGGGCGGACGGCCGTCCCGTGGTTGGCATCATTTCTGTCAACAACATACGGAAAGAAAACCGAAGCCGCAGGAAATAACTTGCTGTTCTCATCGGGGTATACGAACCCTCGCTCTTTGCTTACACGTCTTCCTTCAATCGCCTTTTCGCTCGAACTCAATGGGTGTTCCGCAGCGGAAAAGCGCTCAACAGTTTCCATCATTGCTCCAAGAAGAGCGTGTCGGTATGTTCGCCCCTTACCTTGGCAGACTGTTATTTGCTGCCTGTCGGTGATTGGGCGCGAAACCGTAACGACTGGAATGCCAAGCCGATCTAAAGGCGTTGCATCGGCAATTCGAGTTACCCCTAGGATGTGGCGTTTCGCTAATGCTTTTCTGAGAAGAGTGAAAGAGTTTGCCGGACTAGCCATCAAGCCGTTCGCCCTGATACAGAGTGAAGCCTTTTGCTTCTAGTGATCGCAAAATTTGTGTGAGCCTTTCATTGAGGACCGTATCGGCATTACGGCAGACCTCTTCCAAGGAGTGAACACCATCGAGGCAGATGAGAGCACGGCCAATTTCCATTGGGAACTGATATTCTTCGGCAGGTCGCGCTCTTTTAAGAGCCATCTTCAGACCCGCCCGCGAACGCGTAATTTGCGCTGTGACGTTTACGCCGAGTCCAAATATTGATTTGCTTGTTATGCTGGGAGATTTCTTCCGCCAAACAAACATATCGTTTAGGATCATGCCCGCAATTGGGCGCATAAGGAGGAATTCTACTGCTTCAGCCGGCGTTTCCACGATGGGTTCGCCTGAAAAATTCAAAGACGTGTTGAGTAGGACAGGCGGAAGACCGCGTCGTTTGAGTTCCTTCAATAGCTCCGCTAATGTCTCGCTACTGGATTCTGAGATAGTTTGAACTCGGGCTGTACCGTCAACATGTGTAACTGCCCCGAGAATGTCGCGATAGTGATCGCGGACCTTGACCACTCTCAACATGAAGGGTGACGCGTCAGCCATTTCGAAATATGTGGGCGCGTCGCAATCTAAAACTACGGGAGCGAACGGGCGGAAGTCTTCTCTGCCCTTAACCGTTCGATTGATATGGTTCCAAATCTGACGATCTCGAGGAATCGCGATCAGTGACCGATGTCCCAATGCGCGAGGCCCGAATTCGCTTTTTCCTTGAAATAGGCCAATAACTTGGCCGTCAAGAAGGCGATTGATTATGTTCTGGATATCTACCTCGCCCTTTTCGATTACGTCATTGTATCCGTGGATTGCCGCAGAGCAATCATCTGATTGATAATCGTATCCAAGAAATTCCGACCAGTGAAACTTCCGAGAGTACTTGGGGGAGACGATTCCATCTCGATGGAAACACGCTCCCACCGCAGAGCCAATCGCTATTCCCGCGTCATTACTTGCGGGAAAAAAGAAATAGCCGTCGAAATTTTTAGCCTCTTTAAGCTTTTCATTTGCTACGCAATTAAGTGCTAAGCCACCTGTAAAGACAAAATTTTTACAGGACGATTTTTTTGCGGCTAGCGATACACGCTGCATGAGTGCAATCTCTACGTCTGCTTGAACTCGTGCGGCGAGGTCGCTATGGCGCATTACATCACTAGATCGGGGTAGGTTATGATCAAGCTTCCACCGTTGACCAAAATTCACCAGACCATCTTCACCGTTCTCGAGGAAACTTGCGTACTTCGTTGCGTCGCCATACGGGGCGAGGCCCATCAGTTTTCCGCTACCGTCTATCCAGTCGCCAAAAACATAATTTGAAACACTTGCGTAGGTCTCACCAAGCGAGGAACTACCTGCTCTTACGTTAAAGGATTCCGCTTTTTCCCGATGTAGAAGCCTAAAATTCCGCGTTGAAAACTCATAAATTGAGATAACGTCCACTTCTGGACGCCTCTTTACTTCTTTTTTAAGGTAATCTGACAATTGTGAACCATAAATAAGTAAATCGTCTTCCTCACCGGCTACGGAGCCGCCAGATCCGTCCGCGACCATCACGACGGCATTGTCGAAGGGGCAAGCCGCAAATGCCGCAAATGCGTGAGCCAAATGGTGAGAGATATATACCGCGTTACTTGAGAAGGGGTCGAACACTTGAAAGTCGGAACGGTGCACCGGCTGAGAAAGCCCTGTCCACCCCGGCAGAAGGGCTTGCAAATTGAAGCCCCACGTATGGATGCCATCATGTCCTATCCGTTGGGATTTAAGGCAGTATTCAATTGCCTGCTTGCTAGTTAACGACTTCTCACCGTCATGCTTAAGTCGAGATAAACGCTCGAGCTGTATGGCAGTCAATATACTTGTGTTGTCGGTGATGCAGGCCGCACTATTATGACTTTGAGAGATTCCGATAGTGTACTTTTTATTATTATTAGCCATGCTCGTCTTTCTATTTATTCCAAATTTACTATTCACGGCCACTGCGCCAAAAGAAAACGCCGTCGTTACCGATATCTCTATGGAAGCCGTGCTTCCGGGCCTCCCAATTATTTGTTTACGGAATAATCTCTGTTTACACTGATGTAATTCCTCGTGAATGTCGGTTCGTATATTTATTACGGCATCATTGCCGTGATAAACTCCATGTGTATCGCAGCCGGGGCCGTGCAGTGCAATTGAGACAACCAAAAGACCGTCATCTGGAAATATCGCATTATACGTATGTTTTATTGACGGTTCTGCTGCAAACGCGGAAACATTGTAACCAGAAATATTAATTCCACCGGGCTTGAGCACATGCCCTGGACCTTTCCATTCTGCCGCTGCCTGTAGTAAAATTGCTAAGTCAGCCGCCGGATCACAAACTCCGCGTAATTTCAGTTGTGATCGTATAAGGGCGAGGCAACCACTTAAAATGGCAGCGGCGGCTGAAGTTCCGGACAGCGAATACGCCTTACCAAAACTCGTGGCTTCGTAGTGGGCATCTTCGATCGATAAGGTTGGTTTGGTCAAGGAAGGGGACAGTCCGACTCTATCCAGCATCGTCAGTTCAGACGAATACACCCCCACGGCGAGGACATCGGGTAAAAGTGCAGGAAATCTGACGCCTAGTGAGCCATCATGACCAGTAGCAGCCACCACTAAAACGCCATTGCGCGATAATTCTTCGAATGCGCCGCGTTCCGCTTCAATCCTCTTCATGTCTGGAGTGCTTGACCACGCCAGGCACAAAACGTCAATTCCTCCGACCTCGTCATTGAAGTCGAGCAAAGACTTGGTTAAATTGCCGCTGTATAAAATATTTTTTGAGCATCCGTGCAGAAACGAATTCGGGGAAACGCCGCAATATTTAGCTTCCGCGGAAATTCCCGCTGCTAATGCAGCAACGCGCAGCCCGTGATCGGACTCATCAAAGGCAGGATACGTCGCGCTATGTTTGCCTTGACCGGGAAAATGAGATTCAAAAGGGACGCCTCCGTCAATGAAAGCTATCTTCGTAGGATTCGCGTCTTTCATCTCTGCCATGGACGAACCGTAGCAACTAGCGTTTAGTCTACGCATACGCTTTACCTCAATCTACGAAATTGAGGGCGACCAACCAAGTTCATTTAGAGTTCGAACGAGTCTATTAACGTCATCATCTATGTCCATTTCCGACAGCCCTACACCTACCTCGTATGTGACAGCCTTAAGATTCATGCACTTAGAAACCGCCTCTGAAAGTAGTGCAATTATTGGATCTGGAATTGTTTCACTATGAGTATCGATATATCTCTGATCCGATTTTGGATCGATATGGCCTCCCGAAATATGGATCTCCCAAACGGCATCGAGCGGTAGAGATACCAAGACATCCAAGGGGTTCTGCTTTGTGGCAATGGCATAGGAATAGACGTGGCTAACATCCGCGACCATTCGGCAATTAGTTTGCGAAACAATCGAATGGAAAAATTCTCCAAAGGGCATGTTGCCCACTACAATAGCACACGATGGCACTTCCGCGCAAAAGGGCGCCGAACTTATCGACTGAATTTCCTTGATGCCTTGAGCGATATAGTCAGCAATCTCTGGTTCAAATATTGGAGGAGTGAAATAGGGAATGGAATATGGCCCGATTGACCAAATCGCTATATCTTCGCAGACCCACCGCGCATCCAAGGCTTCGGTCACTGGATTTAAGCGGCGTAGACGTTCTAAATTCGGGCCGTCTGGATTTGCCGGAGCGATTCCTGGAAGATGGTGCACGACAGGAAGCCCCTTCGAGCATTCTCGTACAAATTTATCCGCTTTCAGGATAGACGAAAGACTCACGATTGAAAGGTGGCTGAGATGGTCGCGATATCGTTCGCAAAGGTCCACTACGCCATTCGGATATCTATGAAAATACTGCGCATCAAGTCCCAGCCCCAAAAGTGGTTTAATTGCTTTTTCCATGGATACATTCCTACTCAGGCATACTAAGTGCGATGAAGCGCCCATTTTTCAAATGTTGAACAGACACAATGCTGTCTATTCTTTCTGAGCAAACATCTATATTTTCTTCTGTAGGTAGATTTCCGCGCTGGTCTACCAGCCGAAATTTACTCCCAAAAGACTCTGCGTATTCAACGTCACTCTCACTTGCTAATTTCCCGAAAGTGGTGTCAGCCCACGGCGAAGGCCTGCCGTTCGATGTTAGTATCCCTGATACTAAGCCACCTAATTTAATCGTGTCTCGGCCAAAATCCGTTAAGTGGTCCATAAATGCTTCAATGGCGAAAACACAGAAGTTCTCCGTCAATGATCTTCCTCGGCTTTCCCAAAATGCCCCACCCTCGATAAATTCACGCACCATTTGATATCTTAAGTTTTCTTCTACTGCGATATTCAGGCTCGGGGCTGCTCGGAGCAAATGTCTCATAAGGTTCCTCGTTCTGGCAGCTTGTTCCAGAGCAAGAATCTCAAAATTAACAGTTCGCAGAAAGCGATTAACGATCTCGCTGCCGTTTTTGCTTTCGAGTACTCGTTTCGCTGCCACGAGATACTTCTCCGAATAAAGCATCCTCAGGTATAGCTTGGTGATATCTTTGGGTTCTTCAGAGGTAAATAGTGTCTCTGTCGCCACAGCAAACTCCATCTGCAATCAAGTGAGATTTTTACCAATAAAACTCGAAGTGCTGCGTAAGCCGCCCTGTTTGTGGAGATGATCCGAAGCCTCGTCCTGACCCATGAAATACGTGGGCCATTAACAATATTGCCCGATTATACGCCATTGGAATCACGCCGATTTCCTCAAAATTGTCCGGATCCGCAAAAAACTTTACGACTTCTGATTTTTTTTCTGAAATGGAGAGAGTCGTGAAGCTGGGGAAGCGGTTTTCGAACCAATTTTGTTCCCATACAGTGGCTCCCGTATGCTTGTTTCTGTAGAGAATTACCCCTGACACACAATCTTCTGGTAAGGTTAGATAGATAATTCCCGACCATCGCTGAATGTCCAGATGTGCACGATCTCGGCGGATGTGTTCGTCTTCCGCAAGCGCCAACCGAAATTTACCCTGTGGGAAAGGTTTTTGTTTGGGGCAGCTTGCATCGACTTTTTCATCAATTCGGGAGCGCAATCGTGACCATTCCAAGCTCCAGTCTCGGCCTTCCATGATTGCTTCTTGGCCCGGGTAGGTAGCATTTGGTTTTCTTGAAAAATCCAACTCTAGCGCTTGTCTTCTCAATTCGCTTGGGTTGTCGTAAAAATTGTCGAATACAAGTACGCGCTGGTCCAATTGGTTTTCCTCTCAAATGGCAATGCACCAGATATCCGTCGCCCTCCCGCAAGTTTGTATAAAAAACCTGCGGAAGAGAGATATGCTAAAGCAACTTATTCTTGCCATTCCTTGTCTGAATCATGGAACATGTAGGCTAGGTCGTTCAACTTCTCCTTGTCCACGCGGAACTCGTTAAGAGATTCTTCGGCGTCAACTAGGTTATCTTGTTGCAGTCTGTCGTTGCTCCGCGAGGGGCAGATTGATTGATGATCTTCGCGCTTCCGAATGTTTTCCATTACTCTAAGTCCTTCAAAATGTTCGTCAAACAGAAGTTTTTTTCGTCACGACATCAAAGGCCGGAACGGATGGCACGATAGGTCGGCGGTCGTCACGTGGCAAGCCCCAACCTTATTCAGCAAGGTATGGAGTTTTCTGGATGATTTCTTATGTACACGATCTGATTGTGATGGAGATGGGATCTGCCCTCTAGAAACGCACGCATAGATTGTTTTACGATAAATTTGTACAGGCCTGCCGGGGCAATCGGGCAGCTCCTGACAGATTGAATCTGCGATGCTTTGCGAATCTGTTGGGTCTATTTCAACCATCTGCCGGGCCGGCGGATATGTCGAAAGCCACCTGCTGAGGTCCTCGACGGAGGCAGTAAAGTCACTGTGTTGCAACGACCGCTTGAATCTGCGCAATACGTGCCGATCAAGTATTTCGAGCGGCTGGTCGAGGCGAGCATCGCGTTCTCCGTCGGAAGCTCTGGTGACAGCTACGGCTACGCTCACCGAAACGATCAACGGTCTTTACACGGCTGCGGTCGTTCATTGGCGTGGACCCATAGCGGAGTTTCGGCGCGCTTGAAATCGCCATCCCAGAACGAGTTGATTGGTTCAATCATCAACGGCTTCTGGAGTCCACCCGAAATATTCCCCCATCCGAACTTGAGGAATGATACTACGCCATGCTGAACGCGCCACCTGCGTGCGTATAACCTAAAACAAACAGCTTCCCGTATAGACAGAGCGATTCAGGCTGTCGTCTTATTGGTTAACAACGAACACTTCTTTCCCTTTCCAGCCCATAGTTCCCGTGCCCGTTCTCCTTCTTCGCTCTTGAGCTTTTCGGCGATCCAGATGAGCGCGCCGAGAATGACGGTGCGGTCATCGTTCGTCAGGTCAACGATGCCCGCTTTGACGACGAGACCACCGAGCTCGATCAGGTGCCGCGTTCTCTTTCGCCGCTTGACCTGCCAGCTTCGCATATCATGCCGCGCCCGTTGTGCCTGACGGCGATTGCGCGCCGCCCGATTGCGTTTGATCGCTGCCAGCGTCATCGTCATTTGCCGCAGCAGATCGGCGCGATTTGCTCCGAAACCACGCCGCCCCGCGCCTGGCCCACGCCTCCTTCTTTCCGGCATCTTTCGTTTCGGCGATAGCGACCAATGCACCGGCCAGTTCATCGGGCGTGAGCGCATCGGCCCCGGTGGCGATCAGCAACTCGCCAAGCTGCTGCACCTTGCGCTGTTTCAGTTCCCTAGCCTTGTCTTCGAGCGCCTTCAGTTCCGCGTCGTAATCGCGTGGTTTTCGCATCGGTGTCTCCATCGGTTCCGTTGTCATGTCGATTTCGGTCGATGCAGCCATGATATTCCAGCACGTGGCGGAATGCTGTAAGGTGTGTGGGACGGTGTAGCACGGCCCGGTCCCGCCCGAGAATTTTTCGAGGAGGGCGCGCTTATACGTCGTTCCGACGTGCGCTTTTCCGTGCCCATGATTGCCGCCATGGCGATCTATCATCTTCACGTCAAGGTCATTGGCCGCAAGGCCGGATCGAGCGCGGCGGCATCCGCCGCCTACCGGTCGGGCTCACGGCTGCGTGACGAGCGGCTTGATCGTGCCCATGACTTCTCCAACAAGCGCGGCGTCGTGCATTCCGAAGTCATGTTACCGGACGGTGCGCCCGAGGTCTGGTCCGACCGCGAACGGCTGTGGAACGATGTCGAGGCGTTCGAGGTTCGCAAGGACGCCCAGCTTGCCCGCGAGGTGGAGTTTTCCATTCCGCGCGAGATGAGTGAGGCACAGGGCATCGCGCTTGCCCGCGACTTCGTGCAATCGGAGTTTGTCGATCAGGGCATGATCGCCGACCTCAATGTGCATTGGGATATTGGCGAGGACGGCAGCCCCAAACCCCATGCCCATGTCATGCTGACGATGCGCAAAGCCATCATTGATGGGGACGAGATCGGTTTCGGCCCGAAAGTGCGGGACTGGAACCGGACGGAAATGGTGGAACACTGGCGGGAACGCTGGGCCGATCATGTCAATGAGCGGCTGGCCGAACTCGACATTGATGCCCGTATCGACCATCGCAGCCTTGAGGCGCAGGGCATCGATCTGGAGCCGCAAAGCCAGATCGGCGCACCAGCACAAAGGATTGAGCGGGAGAGCATCGAGACACATCATGCCGGCGACGGAATAGAAGCCGCCGATACTGTTGCGGATCGGGCTGATCGGGCCGAACTGCACCGCGAGATCGCCCGTAACAATGGTGAGCGGATCCTTGCCGATCCTTCCATTGCACTGGATGCGATCACGCATCAGCAATCGACCTTCACGCGCCGCGATATGGCGATGTTTGCGCACCGCCACAGTGACGGTATCGAGCAGTTCAACGATGTCATGGGTGCAATCGGCAATGCGCCCGAACTGGTCGACCTGGGCAAGGACAGTTTCGGCAATGATCGCTTTACCACCCGCGACATGATCGAAACGGAACAGCGCCTGCACCGCGCCGCCGAACTGATGGATGCGCGCGAACGTCACGCGGTCAGTGACAGGGAGAGAGATACTGCTTTGGCGCGGGCCGAGGCGAATGGTCTGAAACTGTCCGGGGAGCAGGCCGAGGCGCTTGTCCATGTGACGGACGGACGCGATCTTGGCATCGTGGTCGGTTATGCCGGGACGGGAAAGAGCGCCATGCTCGGTGTGGCACGCGAGGTTTGGGAGGCGGAAGGGTATGAGGTGCACGGCGTAGCACTCTCCGGCATCGCGGCGGAAAATCTCGAACATGGTTCTGGCATCGCGTCGCGCACCATCGCCAGCATGGAACATGGCTGGAAACAGGGCCGCGACATGCTGACATCGAGAGACGTGCTTGTCATCGATGAGGCGGGCATGGTCGGCACGCGGCAGATGGAGCGAGTGCTGTCGCATGCGCAGGAGGTTGGCGCCAAGGTGGTGCTGGTTGGCGATCCGCAGCAGTTGCAATCCATAGAAGCAGGCGCGGCCTTCCGGTCGATCCATGAGCGTCATGGCGGCGTCGAAATCCACGCGGTGCGCCGCCAGCGCGAGGACTCGCAGGGCGACGCCACCCGCGATCTGGCGACCGGCAATATTGGCGGAGCGATCCATGCCTATGAGCGAAACGGCATGGTGCATGCCGCCGAAACGCGAGAACAGGCGCGCAAAAATCTGATCGAGGGCTGGGACCGCGACCGGCAGGCATCCCCCGATGCCAGCCGCATCATCCTCACTCACACCAATGTCGAGGTGCGCGAACTCAACGAGGCCGCGCGCGAGAAAATGCGGGAGGCTGGAAACCTTGGCGAGGATGTGCGCGTCACCGTCGAAACCCGTGACGGGCAAGCTGGCGAACGCCACTTCGCCGCAGGCGACCGCGTGATGTTCCTGGCGAACGAGCGCGGGCTTGGTGGCGATGGCGGCGGTGTGAAGAACGGCACGCTCGGCACCATCTCGGAGGTCAGCACCCAAACCATGACGGTGCGCACCGACGATGGCCGCCATGTCTCATTTGATCTGAAGGATTATAACAGGATCGATCATGGCTATGCCGCGACCATTCACAAGGCGCAAGGGCTGACGGTGGACCGCACCCATGTGCTGGCGACACCCGGAATGGACGCGCACGGCAGCTATGTCGCCCTGTCCCGTCACCGCGAGGGTACGGAGCTGCATTATGGTCGTGACGACTTTGCCAGCCGGGACAGGCTCATCAATACCCTGTCGCGCGACCGTTCCAAGGATATGGCGTCCGATTACGGGGCGCCTGATTACGAGCAAGACCGCGATCCGGCGCTGAGCTACGCCGAACGGCGCGGCATCGTGGCGACGGAACGAACGCATATCATCGACATGGACCGTCGGCCCGAGCCGAACGGACCGCGCATCCACATCAGTCATAGCCTGCCCGGACATGCATATGGAAGTGAACATGGCGCATCCGACCGGGACAATGCCGGATTAGGGGGCGGAATGGATGCACGACAGGAAGCCGCAGTACCAGACCGTGACCGTGATATTACCGACGACCCGGAAGCAGTCTTGCGCAGGGCTCGCACGGAAGCCCTCAGGCGTCATGCCCGCGCCGTCGATGCGATCTTCAGCGCCGACGATGCCGGTCGCAGGGCAAGCCCGCAGCAGTGGCAGGAACTAACGGAAGCCCGCAGGGCGTTCGATCAGGTGCGGCCGTATGGCTGGCAGGATGCCGAGGCCGCCTATGGCAAGGATGCCGATCTTGCCCGCGAGGCCGGATCAGGCAGGGTCAACCGCGCCATTCGAGCGCTCCAGCTCGAAACCGAACTCCGCACCTCTCCCGAGCGCCGCGCCGACCGTTTTGTGGAACGCTGGCAGAAACTCGACCACGCCAGCCAGCGCCAATACCAGGCGGGCGATATGTCCGGCTACAGGGCCAGTCGCGCGGCGATGGGCGAGATGGCGAAAAGCCTGGAACGTGATCCGCAGCTTGAATCCATTCTTGCGGGCAGGAAACACGACCTCGGCATCGGCGATGCTTTGGACCGAGGCCGGAGCCTTGGGCAGGCTCTTGCCGTCCATCATGGGCTCGGCAAAGGTCGGGGGCTCGGACTCTGACCCGTGATGGCGATTGACGCTCGGCTAACACGCCTGATCGTAAGCCATACCAAGCTGCCAGCAGGGAGTAAGCCTCGCTCGATCCTTGCCAGCAACAGATCTGATGCATGCCCTCGCGCCAGAAGCGGGGATGGCTGCTGGCTAATTAATGAGCGCTTCTCTGGAATATCGTTCTCCAATAGCGGAATTTGAAGCGGCAGAACAAATGATCGTTCTACATTTCTGCGCGACACAAATCTCTTCTCACGATATCGGTCATCTTTTGACGTCACTGGCTAGAGGTGGGGACCTATGGAAATCAAGGAGACGCAGGATCTGTGGGTTGTACGGGAAAAAGCCCGTGTGAGGATCCCAGACGTAAAGAAGGCTGCTGCAATTTACGCTTTGACAATCGAGAACCGGATTACGGACGCGGGGTTGGCGATTGCCGGTCCGTATATGTTCATTTCCCATCACCTACCAAAGGAGAGCAAAACTTTCTTTGATTGGGAAATATGCCGCCCGGTCAAAAAGCCCGAGGGATATGCGGGCAAACTTGAGCTTGTTCATCTGGAGCCGATCATGGTGGCGAGTAAAGTGCACCAGGGATCATTACGAACGCTTTTTACGAGAGGGTATGCTCCTCTCATTGCCGAGTTGGATATGTCTCGCTACATTTACTCAGGGGAAAGCCGGGAGATATATCACGGTTGGAGCGGCCCGGGCGCGTCATATCACAACATCGAAATTCAATTTGGCCTCGCACGCTGAGCGTCTGAATAGCAATTCCTGCAGGTTGCAGATGACTTGATACGCCTTCTTTCACGCAATGGGCGTCGATGTGAATCATGCCGACAGGACGGTGCCGGCCTACGGCCTTGAGGATCGGATAAGTGATTGAATGGTCACCGCCGACCGAGAGCGGTATGACACCTGCCCATCTCCTCTCAGCCAGAAACTATCATCAAAGCCAGCCGCAATTGCCGCGGTAGCGGCTTGGTCCAGTCTTCGAAACGATTCCGCGTTCAATGGACGTGCTGTCCACCATCGGTAGTGGGAACGATCAACCGGACAAACCGGTCGAACAGAGCGGTCTTTCGGATCAGGCGCTCTTCGAGCCGAACATGGGGCTTCTGCTTGAGGTGCCCATCATCGATGAGCCCAAGCCAACTCATTGGCCGCACAATCTCATGCGCAACGAAAAGGCAGGCTTCAAAATGATTACTGGTGCTTCCACGTGAAGGAAACAGGTCTATCGGAATGATCAGTTCCGAAAAGTCCGCGACAGTGACCCACTCGCCCAGCCGATTGCCAACGACAGGCAAGAAATGTTCCAGGTTCCAGAACAACGCGTTTGCCTGAGGATCGTCACCAATCGGGGAGCGCAGCATGTATTCTGTCAGAGTGACCTGAAGGTCGCCATAGCGCCCGATCATGGCGTTTCCCGCCCTGGTCAGCTTTGCTTGCCCTTTATAATGCCGGATCAGGTGAGTGTTCAGCAGGATTTCGTGGATCAGGAAGAGCGGTGGAAAATCCGGTTCATTCAGGACTCTGTTTACAGCGTAAAGCTCCGCCGGTTCATATCCAGGCCACTGAAATTCCCCAGCAGCCCACTCAACGCACTTCCGATAAAAGTTGCCGAGCTTGGTGATTTGAATGCCACCAGTTTGCTCCGCATATCGCAGGAGCTTCATGGTGTTGATGCATATTGGTGACGCCAGAAGCTCTTGCTCTGTCAGCGACGCTTCGAAGAACAACACAGGAGAGAAATTTGAAGATTTTAACAAATGGTTCCCCCTCGAGGCTTGGCAAACGAACGCTCCGATCGTCAGTCTGCTCCGCCTTTTTCAATGCCGCTCTCTTATTTTTTCGTCGTCAAACAGACAATCTTCAAGAGGTTTTGCTGGTAACGCGCGCCGTGGAAACCGTGACATACGTCCATTTCGTCGCCCATTCCCTCCGACGACAACGCGCCTGAAGAGGGGTACAGGAAGCAATAGCTTGCCTTGACCGATGCTAAATATCTCCTTCTGCTGCAACAGCCTTGACGAGTGCACATACTTTGGCCCGCACCTTCGGGTCAGTGATTTTAGCAAAAGCCTGATTGAGTTGGAATCCTTCCGGCGAGGCGAGAAAGTCTATCGTATTGCTCTGGTTAGCGATTCCTACGTCGTTTGTCGCAATCACCTGGCTGGGAGCGTCTACAAAGAAAAATGATACCGGGACCTCCAGAGCGTCCGCTATCTTCTGCAACCGGCTCGCGCCAACACGGTTTGTCCCTTTTTCGTATTTTTGGAGTTGCTGGAAAGAGACGCCGAGATGGCCGGAAAGCGCTGATTGGCTCATGCCCAGCGTTTTCCGGCGCAACCGGATGCAAGCACCGACATGAGCATCAATCGGATCGGGGGAGAGTTTCTCTATCATTTTTCCCTGTAATGCGTGAAATTTTGGAGTGAGAATAGCCGTGCTCGTTTAGCACAGGAATATTTGATAATGCCAGCCAAGCATCTGAATAACGGCTCCCAAGTACATGGTGCTTCAGACTGTTTTGTGGAATTGTCAGCGTGGTAGCATTCGACGCGTTTCATGAAGGATGCCTTTTAAGAGATTGCCAAACCGACCTGCTGGTTCTTTTTAAACCCACCCCTTGATAAGTGGGGTAAAAGGAATCCGTCCACAGCCTCGAACTGTGGGCGGGTTTTTCGTCAGATCAAGTTCGGTTGGGTAATGACCAGCCAGACGAGGTAAACCACGCCACCCAAAAAAATCAGGCCTCCGCAAATCAGCAGAGTAATGCCGAGATAAAAAATCGCGCGAAGATCACGGATCACGCTATCACTCCTTCCGGCCATCCGGCTTGGATATCGATTGCATCCAACGCCACCTCATCCTCAGCGGCAATGAAGGTATCTTTCAAATCTCGCGCATGCTGCCAGATTTGAGCGTAACAGTTGCCGACAGTGGCTGCCGGATCAATCCCATGCTGCGGCGCAGGCAGTGGAATACGGATGTTCTCGTTGGTGATCCATCCCCGGCTGAAGCTCTCGGGCCATGCCATGACTCCTGAGATGGCGAGCGCCGCCGTTGTCGCCATCTCCTGTGCCCGGCATTTAAGCCGAAGGCAGGCAGAAATTCCACTTATCTCGCTTTCCAAATTTCCCGAGCTGTGCCCTGCAGGTCGCGGTGACTGCTTCTTGCAACACCGTTACTCGCTCAGCCAGCCAGGCCAGTTCTTCGTCGGTGAGTTCGTAGCGGGGTGAATAGCGGGCCTCGACATAGGCCCGATCAAGGCGGGTAAAACATTGTCTGGCAAAACGGCTGTCACGGGGCCAGACCGCAATCAGTCGAGGCGCTGCCCGCTCCGCATGTGCGCGCAGAAAGGCCAGCCGGTGGGATTTCGGACTGTGGAGCGTCAGAACATGCAGGATACAATGATAAAGCCGTCGACGGTTTGATGTAGATCAAAGGCAGCTTCCCTGCCATAGCCGCGCCGGATAGCCTCCTTCGCCAGTTCAAAACGGTTTGTGGCACTTGGGAACCCGCGGTCGAAGCACCGGCACATCTCAGCCTCGGCGACCTCGCGATCCAGAAGCTCCGGTTCCACGAGAGGAAAGCCCGGCGCCTCGTAGAGCATGATGCCGCCGCGGACGATGTCCACGAAGAAGGGTCGCCCGTGCGCAAGATGGTGCGCGTGATGCCATGCACACGGCAAGACAGAAGAATGGCGGGCTCAACGCCACGCACCGCCCGCGCACGCTGCTGTCGGGTCTGGTGTTCTGCGGTTGCTGTGGCGACAGCTATGCCCGACGCGGACAGGACCGCTTCACCTGCACCAATCATATGCTTGGCAAGGGCTGCGACAACGCCCGCACCGTCCCGGGCAAAGAGCTGGAAACCCGCGTGCTGGCCGGTCTTCGCGAGCGACTGATGACCCCGGAGATGATAACGGAGGCCATGTCTGCCTATGCGCAGGAAACCAATCGTCTCAACCGTGAACGCAGCAGTACAGCCGAAACCACCCGTCGTGACCTCGCCGAGACCAGCAAAGCCATCACCGAGATCGTGCGCGTCATCGAACAGGGCGGCTGGCACCGCGCGCTCTCCGACCGGCTCACGGAACTGGAGACCAGACAGGACAGTCTTACGGCGCGTCTTTCCGACATCCCTGAGGACGTGCCCGATCTTCATCCGGGCATCGCGGAAACCTACCGACGCAGGATCGAGCGTTTGACCGAGACGCTCGCCCATTCCGACCATGCACTCGAAGCCGCCGAGGCCATCCGTGAAGTCATCGACCGCATCGTCGTCACCCCCTGCGACAAGCGCGGCAGCTATTCCATCACCCTGCAAGGGGAGCTTGGCACTATCCTC
This sequence comes from Agrobacterium sp. CCNWLW32, assembly GCF_037083425.1. NCBI lineage: Bacteria > Pseudomonadati > Pseudomonadota > Alphaproteobacteria > Hyphomicrobiales > Rhizobiaceae > Agrobacterium > Agrobacterium sp. CCNWLW32. The sequence continues at coordinate 212 of NZ_JBAOJM010000025.1, read as the reverse complement.
GACTGGATCGACCGCACTGGCAAACCCGGCTACAAGCCAAAAACGGACACCGCCCAATCCCGTTTGTCGGTCTCGGTGAATGCCCGGGCCTGTCCCGAGCATCTGCTACCGATTGATTTTGCGATAGGTGGACAGATCCTCGGGCTTGTCCCACTGCTGTCCGGTTTAAATTTGGTGGACATGGCGCACGGTGTTGATTCTACTCGTATTCG
>NZ_JBAOJM010000024.1:0-37311 GCF_037083425.1 Agrobacterium sp. CCNWLW32 | reverse complement strand
CGGCAGGCTGAGTATCTGCAGCAGCATCGCAATTACGGCAAGCCCCGCCGTCATCGACATGGCGATGCGCCATCCCAGCCAGTCGCTGATCAAGGCACCCATTGAAGGGGCAGCGATGGTGGCAAGCGAAACGCCGAGGGTGACGATAGCCATGCCGCGCCCGGTCGAGTTTGCGCCAACGAGCCGTGCAACAACCGCAACCGAAAGCGCCCAGAAACCGCTGAGCGCGATACCCAGTCCGGCCCGGCCCACCAACAATAGCCAGAAATCGCTCGCAAATGACGCGAGAATGTTGGAGCCGATCGCCAGCGCACTAAGACCGACAAGCACGCTCTTGCGGTTTAGTTTGCCGATGAGAACGTTGCTCAGCAAGGCCGTCACGGCGCCCACGGAAGCTGTAGCCGTAACAACCTGCCCGGCTGTACCCTCGGTAATGCCGAGATCGCGCGCCATGGGCGTCAACAATCCCGCTGGCAGAAACTCGGCCGATACCAGCGCAAAACTGGTGGCCGCCATCGAAAGAACCGCAAACCAGGTTGCGGTGGTCCATGCGGGTTCCTCTGCGGCCTCCAGGCCAATCGTTGCCCCATCAAATTCTGATGTCGTGTCCGTCATGGTCTCTCTCCTTGAGTTGGGAGAGTTTTAGACGAATTTTTTCGGATGATATGTATCTAAAAATCCGAATTTCATGCCTATTCCTCCGAAATTTGTGCGTTGCACAACGTTTGGATGTACATGTGCGTGGCCGCTGTTTCAGGTTCAAACGCGGGCGATGTGGTTTAGGGAGATGCCGTACATCACGTGGGTAAATTGATAGAGGGACATTCCAGGTAATGTTGCGGGGATTATGGAGGCGTTCGGCCCGCGAGTGGATCACGCGCCTCACGGTAATTGCCGCTGATCTCGATATTTTTCAATTCACGGAGCCCGTTATGTTGGTTAAGCCATCATACGGCACGGCACAGACGGGCGAACGGCACGTTTTCGCTGTCCTTGGCATTTAGGGTTCCAGGTCATGGCCTGCCGTTGGTCGGACAGGTGTCCAGTTTTGAGTTCCAAAGGGCGCTGGCAGGCACCGTCGACGCCCGTGGCATGAGGCGTTTATTTACGGCCTCGTTGTGCCAAGCCCCTTGGCTCACATCGCGTCGGAAGATACCCATTTGTTGCGACCGCTCTGTTTGGCGTTCAAGAGTGCGGCGTCTGCTCGTTCCAGCACGCTACTCACTGTCCCTCCCGCCGGTGCGGTTGCAATACCGACGGATACGGTGACCGGGTCAAGCAGGCGACCGCGATAGTTGAATGGCGCGCGTTCGACTGCACGCCGGAGTCTCTCCGCAACCTTGATGGCATCTTCAATACCCGCAGCCGGCATCAACACAGTGAATTCCTCGCCGCCGAAACGGAATAGTTCACCCAGCTCGCCGACGGCTTCGGAAAGGACTTGGGCAACATATTGCATCACCGCGTCACCGGCATCGTGGCCAAAGCGGTCATTGAAGCGCTTGAAATGGTCGATATCAAGCATGAGACAGGCGAGTGAATCGTCTGGCTTCTCAATATGCCTGTTCAGCGCCTCATCAAGAGACCGACGGTTCAGGAGACCGGTCAAGGCATCCTGTCTGGCCATGCCAAGCAGCCGCTGCCGCAGCTGGAGGTTTGCGACGGCAAGACCAATATTCTCGGCGAGGAGTTCCAGATAAAGTCGCTCTGTCTCCAGCGTTTCGTTTCTTGCGGGAATTTCGAGGTACAACAGGCCTACGGTGTCCCCCAAGGCGGTCAGCGGTATACAGAGACCGGTTCCGAAATTTCCATGGAGGTGATGGCAGACGACGTCGTCCCCGTCCGGGTTGTTGGTGTGGGGGCGTCCGCGACGCAGAGCCCAGCAATCATCGATCAAAAACTCGGGCGCGGAAAACGAAGGGTCGGACCATTTTCCGGTCGATTGGAGAAGTGTACTGTTTTCCTTGAGCACAAGCAGCCGGCCCGCGATAGCGGGGAAAATCTGCGGCATGAATTTCGCAACGACGTCGGACAATTCATCCTGATTCTGGCACGCCTGAATTCGATGCATCATTTGGAGGATTAGGTCCTTGATGCGTTGGTTCCTGCGGTGCTCTGCATCAAGCCGTTCCCGTTCCAGCCCGTTGCTGCGGAAGATGCGAATGGCTTGGTTCATTTCTCCAATTTCGTCACGTCGCCCTTCGTCTGGTACCTCTATACTGTAGTCCTGCCGGGCAAGGCGCATGACGATATTGCTCATTCTGATAAGGGGCGCGGCAACACGTCTGCTGAGGACAAAGTACAATACGGCCAAAAACATCAGTGCGGTCAGGGCAAGCATCACCTTGGCGATAGATCCGTAGAAATCACTTCGGCTTTTGGCCTGGTCGACTGTCGCCTGCGTGCGTGCCGCAACGGTCTCTCTCACCTTTGCAACGGTATTCAGCAGACTCGTATGCAGTTGATAGTACTCGTCGCCGAACAGGACCTGTTGCGCATCACTCTGGCGCCCGGAGCGATAAGAAGCGATGGCCCCTCGCTCCATCGCATCCAGCCTGTCAGCGCTCTTTCGTATATCCTGAAACAATCCTTCTTCCTGCGGCGAGGCACCGAGCGCGGAGAGTTTATCCAAGGCTTTCTCGAGGTGGTTTTCCTGATCTTCGTCGACATAGAACTTTGCCAGATGCTGCTCGTCGCCTCGCATAACGTAAAGACGTGCCTCCTCGGCGCGCTCGTCCGCGATGATCACCAGTTCCTCGGCAAGATCGTTTAATTCGAGATGAGACTCGATTGTCGCGCGCTCTTGAGACGCGCTTCTTGCCGACAAAATGAATGTGGTGGCTGATACTGTCGTCAGTATCAGCGTCACGGCATAAGCCAGGTTTGTGATGGTGCCAAGTCGCATGGTGGTGCCAAATCTTGCCGCACGGTATCACGACCGGGTGCGGCGGGTCCAATTTGTGGGTTTGACCAATCATTTCGCCAGGTCTGTCTGATCCCCTATGGCTACCTCTTAGTCCCGCAGTCCAAAATGTCCAACGCGCTGTGTGGATTAAATTACCAAATCTTTAGTTGTGTGCCATTTCGCCAGTACCTAGCTTACCGGTAAGGCCGCATCCGATGTGGACATGCGCCACATGATAATGCGCGTGGTACTGCATTCTGCGTTCGTATTTCGTTGACTGGCCCATGCAGGACATAGCGTGCAGCCAGATCGTCTTCACCTGCTTTTGGGGGAACGCGGGAGTTTGGTAAAACGGCGCTTTACCGTTCGTCTCGGTGAATGAAGCACCCATAGCGCATAGCACAGAAGGAGACGGGTCTGTCATCGGCTCGTGGCTGCTCGATCTGACGGCCGAGGCCCTGAAGCAGGACCCTGATCTAGACCAGTATGGTGGCCGGGTTTCGGACTCCGGCGAGGGGCGCTGGACACTGCAGGCGGCTGTCGAAACGGGCGTACCGGCTCCCGTGCTGGCATCGGCGCTGTTTGAGCGCTTCTCGTCACGCGGTGAGGCCGAATTTGCCGGCAAAGTGCTCTCGGCAATGCGCAATGCCTTTGGTGGCCATTTGGAAAAGGTAAAATAGGCGCGCAGGCCATCGACAAGTAACGATCGGACGGGCCGGCTTCAGGCGGAAGCCGCTACTGGACAAGATAGTGGATATAGTCCACTATTTTGTCTCCGGCGCGATATGCCGGGCAAACGCGAACAAAGTTACAAAAAACAAGGGGAACTTATGTCGCATTCAGCCACGTCGGCCGACGTGGTGCTATCCGTTCGTCATCTCACGGTGGATTTGCCGCCGGGAATGGAGCGCAGCCACGCGGTCAAGGATATTTCGTTCGACCTTCACGCCGGGGAAATCCTTTGCATCATCGGCGAGTCGGGATCCGGCAAGTCCGTTACCGCAAGTACGATCATGGGACTTTTGTCGCCGGTCATCACAGTCAGTTCCGGCGAAATCCACTTTAGAGGAATGGACATCCTCTCGGCCAGAGAGGAAAAAATCCGGCCTTTACGCGGTCAGGCGGTCTCGATCATATTTCAGGATCCGCTTTCCGCGCTCAACCCGTTGATGACCGTCGGCGACCAGATATCAGAAGTCCTGGAAGCCCATGGGGCCGGAACGCCGCAGAGCCGAAACGCCAAGGTTCTGGAATTGCTGGAGGAGGTGGGCCTTCCCGACCCGTCGTTGATGCGACTGCAATATCCATTCCGCCTCTCCGGCGGACAGCGGCAGCGTGTCATGATCGCCATGGCGCTGGCGCTTGATCCGGATGTCCTGATTGCCGATGAGCCGACGACTGCGCTTGATGTTACCACGCAGGCGCAGATCCTTGACCTTATCCGAAAAATCCAGAAGCGGAAAAACATGAGCGTGATGTTCATCACCCATGATTTCGGTGTGGTTGCGGAAATTGCCGACCGTGTTGTGGTGATGGAAAAGGGATATCTCGTCGAGCAGGGAAGGGCGGATCAGGTTCTGGTCAGCCCGGTTCACCCCTACACGCAGCGGCTGGTTGCTGCTGTGCCGCGCATGCGCAACGCACAGCGCCCGCTTGACGAAGGCGCTCCCGTTGTTCTCGAAGTGGAAAACCTCGAAAAGGAATACCGCAGTTCCGGCTCGTTTTTCCGCAAGGCCCGGACCGTCAAGGCGGTGAACGGCGTCAGCTTCAAGCTGAGAAAAGGGCAGACACTCGGTGTTGTCGGGGAGAGCGGCTCGGGCAAGTCGTCGCTTGGGCGCGTTTTGCTGAAGTTGCTTCACTCGGATGGCGGCGCCATTCGCTTCGACGGTCGCGATATAGCTGCGATGGACGAAAGCGCGTTTCGATCCTTGCGGCCCTATATTCAGATGATCTTTCAGGATCCGTTTGCTTCGCTCAATCCGCGCCACACCATCGGCAGAATTCTGACGGTTGGTCCGCTGGCTCATGGAATGGCCTTGCACGAAGCGAGAACAAAGGCCCTTGGAATTCTAAAGCTCGTTGGTCTGGACGAGCAGGCCTATGACCGTTTTCCGCACGAGTTTTCCGGCGGTCAGCGCCAACGCATCGGTATTGCCCGCGCCCTGATGTTCGACCCGGTTGTTCTGGTGGCCGACGAAGCCGTTTCTGCGCTGGACGTGTCCATACAGGCGCAGGTCCTGCAACTTCTGGCCCATGTTCAAAGAGAAATGAAGGTGGCGATGATCTTCATTACCCATGATCTCAGGGTCGCAAGCCAGATTTGCGATGATGTGCTTGTCATGCACAAGGGAACCGTGGTGGAGCAGGGGCCGCCCACCCAAATCTTCCGATCGCCCACGCACCCCTATACGCAGAAACTCGTTGCGGCCATACCCGGCGCAGACTGGGAGCCGGCGGCTACGGCCTAGGCCATGTAACAATTTAGACGTCCGGGCAGTTTGCCCTAACGTCTATTTGTCTCGAGCGCCAATTCCAAACGCTCTGACCGCCGGACTTCGCCTGGTCCGACGGCGCTTTAACACGTTGATATAAGGCAATGAAATATATAAATAAATTTCATAATTTGTGGAAAAGTAGTTGCATTTGTCCACTAACTGTCATTTCATATAGTCACAAAACTGCAATACGACATGGCCGAAACCTGCACTGTGGCGCGCCCGGAAAGCGTACCCGCAACTGCTGTCCTGTGGCCATTCGATCGGAAAACTCATGCATAAGCCAACTGCGAAACCGCCCGTATCACCGACCGACATCAATCTCGATGTTCTCGAAGACACGTTGAGCTTCTACATCCGCACGATCAATCTTGCCGTGTCGCGCGATCTCGATGACCGGCTGGAGGGACTGGATGTGGCGAAGGGAACAGGAAAAATCACGACCCTGCTGCTCGTTGATGACTATCCTGGCATCCGCCCTTCGGTGATAGCGCATCTCACGATGCGTGACCGTTCGGCCATGGGCAGGATTATTGACCAGATGGTTTCACATGACCTCATCCGCCGGGAAGTGTCGCAGGAAGACAGCCGCGCGCAGGAACTTTATATCACCGAAGCAGGGGCGGCACTCGCCGTGAAAGTTCGCGAGATCGTTCCGCAGCAGTCTCGCGATTTCTTCAGCTTCATTCCAGAGGACGAACAGAAACAGGTGATCGACATCTTGCGTCGGGCCTATCGGCATATCGTGGGGCTTTCATGACAAATCGATCGGAACAACGCGTTGCTCTCATCTCCGGTGCAAGCCGCGGCATAGGCGATCAAATTGGCGCAACCCTCTTGGAGGAAGGCTGGCGGGTTTCACTTGGTATGCGCACCCCCGCGCTGCCTTCCTGGGCCGCAGGTCACGAAGAAAAAGTTCATCTCTTCACTTACGATGCGAATGATGTGGTTGCTGAAAAAAGATGGACGCAAGATGCCCTTAAGCGGTTCGGTCGCATCGATGCCATCGTGGCGAATGCGGGCATCATGATCCCGAAGACCGTGATCGAAGCTGACGACGACGATATCGATGCAATGTTTTCCGTGAACGTCAAGGCGCCGCGGAGGCTTGTGAAGGCCGCATGGGATCCATTGTGCGAAAGCGGTCGTGGCCGAGTGATTATCCTCGCATCTCTCTCGGGCAAGCGCGTCAAGTCGGCATCGTCGGGCAGCTATTCCTTGTCCAAATTTGCCGCCGTGGCCCTCTCGCACGCCGTTCGGCAGGCGGGCTTCGACAAGGGCGTGCGCGCGACCGCCGTCTGCCCCGGATTTGTGGCAACCGACATGGCTGCGGTCCTATCCGAGCGGCCGGCCGCGCAGATGACCCAGCCCGCGGATCTCGCCCGTATCATTGCCATGCTGCTGTCCCTTCCGAACGAGGCCTCCGTTGCCGAGTTCGCCATTAATTGCCAGCTTGAGGAGTTTTTCTGACATGCCCGGTCCTTATGTCGTTCCCGTTCATGGGGATGCGGAATTACCGAAAGAAGTCGACGTCGTTGTCATAGGCGGCGGCATCATCGGTACCTCTACCGCGCTCGAACTTGTCGATCAGGGGCTGCGAGTTGCCCTGTGTGAAAAAGGCGGCATCGGGCACGAGCAATCGAGCCGAAACTGGGGTTGGGTGCGTATTTCCCGCCGCGACCCGCGCGAAGTGCCCCTAATGGCAGAGGCGCTTCGCATCTGGGCCGACCTCAATCGCCGGTCCGGGCGGGAGACGGGTTTTAAACAATCCGGCATCGTCTTCACCTGCGCCAATGAACGGGAATTTGCCGAGCACGAACGCTGGAACCACAATCTTGAGGGCTACCAGATTGAGAGTCGCATGCTGAGTGCGGCGGAATTCAAGTCAAAATATCCTGGATCCAACATGAATATTGCCGGTGCGCTCTACACCGCCGGTGATTGCCGCGCGGAGCCGCAGCGGGCAGCGCCCGCGATTGCGGAAGCGGCACGCGATCGGGGCGCCGCTATCCTCACAGAATGCGCAGTGCGCGGCCTCCAGCTTTCAGGTGGAAGGGTCTCCGGCGTGGTGACGGAGCGTGGCGAAATCGCCTGCAAGGCTGTGGTAATGGCAGGAGGCGCATGGTCCAGCCTCTTCCTGGGTAATAACGGGCTCGACTTACCGCAGCTCAAGGTCATGAACTCTGTGCTGCGGACAAAGCCGCTGGAGGGCGGGCCGGAAGAGGCAATTTGGTCAAATGGTTTTGCTATCCGCAAGCGTCTGGATGGTGGATATACGATCGCAAACGGCTTTCAGAATATCGTCGACATCGTTCCGGCATCTTTCCGCTACGCGTTGAAATTCCTGCCTGCTTTGCGGCACGAGTGGCGTTCGCTCGATCTGCGTCTGACGGGCAAGTTCTACGATGAATGGCGCATACCGCGTCGCTGGAATCTCGATGAGCCGTCGCCCTTCGAATATAACCGCGTGCTCGATCCGGTTCCGTCGAAAGCGATGACGGACGGCGCTCTGGCGAAGCTGAAACAGGCATTTCCGATTTTCGAAAAGGTGGAAATCTCGCAGCGCTGGGCAGGCATGATCGATGTAACGCCGGACGCCATTCCGGTCATCGACGCCGTTGACGCCATTCCGGGTTTCCATGTCGCGACCGGTTTTTCAGGCCACGGGTTTGGAATAGGGCCCGCGGCCGGAAAGTTGATGGCCGACATTGTAACCGGCCGTAACCCGATCGTTGATCGCCATGATTTTCGGTTCAGCCGCTTTAGCGATGGCTCGAAGATCAAACTCGTCAGCGGATTCTAGGGTGACGCCACGGGGCCGAGCGCAAGCCGTCATGTCAAAGCACAATGCAGGCAACTGTCGAAGGGAGCCAAACTGCCCAAAGAGGCGGAAGAAACAATAATCGTCATGTTCAACCATCGGATCAAGGGGAACTAAAAATGTCCGACCAGAACAAGCCGCTTATCAATACCACCCGCCGCCAGGCACTCGGCCTTTTTGCACTTGGTGCATCCGGTGTCGTCCTTTCCGGACTTCCGGTCTTTTCCCGCGCCATGGCGCAGGACAAGTCTGCCAAAGGCCAGCTGACCGTCGGCTTCTCTCAGGAACCCACTGTCTTCAATCCGCATATGCCCCACATTGAAGTGGATGAAGGGATCCACTTCAGCATTTTTGACCCGCTGTTTTACGTGGACGAGAAGGGCGCCTTCGTCGCCGCGCTAGCAGCGGAGGTCCCAACAGTCGAAAACGGCGGTATTTCCGCCGATGGTCTCAATTGGAAAGTCAAGCTTCGTGACGACGTCAAGTGGCACGATGGAAAGCCGTTTACCGCCGAAGATGTCAAGTTCACACTTGAGCTTCTCGTCGATCCGAATTTCCGGTCGTGGCGCAAGACCGGACATGAATTCGTCCGTGACCTAAGCGTCGTGTCCCCGACGGAAATCACCTGGAAGATGGAGAAGCCCTTTGCGCCCTATCCGTCTATCCTTGCTTCCACCTTCATGACCCCGAAACATCTTCTCGGTGCGGAAGCCGACCGCAACACAGCCGCCTATAACAACGCACCTGTCGGTACCGGAGCCTTTAAATGGAAGGAACGCGTCGCCGGCGATTACATCCTTCTTGAAGCCAACACCGACTATTTTGGTGACGGCCCGCATGTCGAGCGTCTGATTTACAAATATGTCCCTGACCTCAATGTTCTGTACACCCAGTTCAAGACAGGCGATATCGACGTTGTTGGTCTGCAGTGGATCACGCCGGACCACTATGACGAGGCCAAGGATCTTTCCGGAAAGGTTGTCAATGTCGTACCCGGTTCAACGATTGAATCGCTCTCCTTCAACATGGAGCGGCCACAATTCAAGGATCCGGCTGTCCGGGAGGCTCTCTACTCCGCAATCGACAAACAGTCGATCATAGAGGCGCTCTATTACGGTTTGCCAACTCCCACGGAGAGCTACGTCCCCCAGCAGTCATTCTATTACAATCCGGATTTGCCCAAACATGAATATTCCATCGAAAAGGCGAAGAAGCTTCTGGATGATGCGGGCTGGGTGGCCGGTGCCGATGGTGTTCGCGCGAAGGACGGGGTGAAGCTTGCCTTCACCTGCTCGACAACAGCGGGCAATCACATCCGCGAACAGGTGCAGCAATACATGCAGCAATCCTTTAAGGATATCGGCGTGGAAATGACCATCTCCAACCTGCCGCCGGCTGTCATGTGGGGCGACTACTGGATGTTGTCGAAATTCGATTCCGTTATTGTTGGTCTCGATTTTCTGACCGGGCCCGACCCCGATACATCTGATTTTTTCCGTTCGACGTCGAGCCCGGCGAAAGGCGGTTCGGGCCAGAATACCTGGCAGTTTGCCAACGGGGAAGTTGATGATCTTCTCGCGAAAGGCGGCAGCCTCTTCGTGCCGGAGGAGCGCAAGGCGGTTTACCTGAAAATTCAAGAGATCATGCGCAAGGAAATGCCGCTTCTGCCGCTGTTCCAATATGCGACGGTCCGCGGCCACAAGCAGGGTATCGAGAACGTCAAGCCGAACGTCAATACGCGCATCGACACATGGAACGTTGCGACCTGGCATCTGGCGTAAAGGCGAGCCACGAAACGGGGCTTTGCTCCGAGATATGTGGAACGCGCCGGCTTTGAAACAGCCGGTGCACTGACGGCTATTCGTGGACGGGCTTGATGCCTGTCCACGATGCGACCTGGAGTCTCACCCATGCTGACCTTTCTTTTGCACCGCATATGGCAGAGCCTTGTGCTCCTGCTGCTTGTTTCGATTATTGGATTTGCGATCCTCAATCTTGCGCCGGGCGGGCCCCTGTCGCAATTTGCTCTCACGCCGGGCATGACGCGGGAAGCTCTCGACCGCATCGCCCACCAGATGGGCCTCGATCGGCCTTTGCCGATCCAGTATCTGGATTGGGCCTGGCGATTACTGCAGGGTGATTGGGGTAAATCCTATCGCGACCAGCGCCCGGTTCTCGACATTATCTCCGGACATCTTTTCGCGACATTGCTTTTGATGATCTCATCGACGGTCGTCTCGATCCTTGTCGGTACGTGGATCGGGATCAAGGGTGCCACCAAGCGTTATACGTTGTTCGATTATACCGCGACAGTCGGCGCGATGATCGCACTGTCCATTCCAACTTTCTGGTTCGGCCTGGTTGCGATCTATGTTTTTGCGCTGCGGCTGAAATGGCTGCCTGCGGGCAACATGTACACCATCGGTGACCAGTCATTCTACGACTATGCGATCCACCTGATCATGCCGAGCCTGGTGCTAGCCCTCGTCAATATCGCCGTCTGGAGCCGCTATATGCGGACCGCGACGCTTGACGTCATCAATCAGGATTTCGTCCGCACCGCGCGGGCCAAGGGGCTGTCGCCACGTCGGGTATTGATGAAACATGTCGTTGGTAACGCCCTCCTGCCGATGATCACGCTTGCCGGCCTTCAGCTCCCGACGATCCTCGGAGGTGCGCTTGTTACGGAAACCGTCTTTACCTGGCCGGGCATGGGGCGTCTCTTCCTCGATAGCCTTGGTTATCATGACTATCCGGTGGTCATGGGCCTTTTGATGTTTTCCGCAATCCTCGTGCTGCTCGGCAGCCTGCTCGCTGACCTGATGGTCGCTCTCGTCGATCCCCGTATCCGGCTCGGATAGGACTTAACCGGCGAGCACCGCAATCAACGGAAGGAAAGACCATGTCCGCTGCCACACTCCAACCCACCCGCGCCGTGCCACGCTTCCGCTGGTGGCAGAACCGTACGCTTCTCCGCTTTGCCCGCCACAAGCTGGCAGTTCTTGGCGTCATCATGATCACGATCATGATCTTTGCCTGCGTTGTCGGCCCATATCTCTTGCCTTACGACGAGTTGTTCATTGATCTGCGCGCGCGCTTTGCGCCGCCTATGACCGGCTACCACATATTCGGTACGGACCCCCTCGGGCGCGACATCGCGGCGCGACTGTTCAATGCCGGCCGCATCTCGTTGCTTGTCGGGTTTTTCGCCATGGTGCTGTCGACGGTGATCGGGACAGTCATCGGTGTCGTTGCCGGTTATTACGGCGGTCGCGTCGGCGCAATCCTGATGCGCTTCGTTGATGCGTTTCTTTCTTTCCCGAGCATTTTCCTGCTTCTGGCACTGGCCGCTTTCGTCAAGCCGAGCCCGTTCATGATCACGGTCATCATTGCCGTCACGAGTTGGATGGAGATTGCACGTCTGGTCGAGGCAGAGGTCCGTTCCTTGCGCGAGCGAGACTTCGTGATGGCAGCCCGCATGCTTGGTCTGCCCAATGGCTGGATCATGTTTCGGGAATTACTGCCAAATGCTGCCGGGCCCATCATCGTCGCGGCGACGTTGACGGTGGCGCGCGCCATTCTTCTTGAGGCCTACATCAGTTTTCTGGGTTACGGCATTCAGCCGCCGCTGCCAAGCTGGGGCAACATGTTGAACGGTGCCCAGCAATATCTCGACAAGGCGCCCTGGCTCGCCATCGTCCCCGGTGTCGCCATCACACTCGCCGTCACGAGTTTCAACTTCATAGGCGACGGACTTCGCGACGCGCTCGATGCCCGCAGCGATCTGAATTGAGAGTGCGGGTTGATGGCTTCTTTCTCGCCCTTTGACGTCACGCTCTGGTATGCGACGGCCGCTTCCGCGCCGCTGACGAAACCTCTCTCCGGTCGCATCAAAGCCGATATTTGCATCGTCGGTGCCGGGTACTCTGGTCTCACTACCGCGCTCGAACTGGCCAGGGCCGGCGTTGACGTCGTTCTTCTGGAGCGGCAGGAAATCGGTTTTGGAGGTTCCGGCCGCAATGCCGGGCATTGCACTCCGACCTTTACGCATTACAGCCTGCCTGAACTGCGCAAGATGCTTGGCGAACCTTGGGCGGAACGGCTCATCGAACGGCAGACGCGGGCGAATGATCGCGTTTCACAGATGATCCGCGATTACCAGATCGACTGCGAATGGGTGCAGAGGGGTTATGTGATGGGCGCGCCGCATGAAGGTGCGATGGAGGAGCTGAAACGCAAGGTCGAGACCTACAATCAGGTCGGCGCCAGAACCCGGCTTCTCGACCGGGATGAAGTGGCCGCGGTGACCGGGAGCCCGCGTTTCCATGGGGGGTGGCTGCACGAGGAGGCGGGCCATCTCAATCCGCTGGGTTATGCCAGAGGACTTGGCAGGGCAGTCCTCCAGGAAGGCGGGAGGATATTCACCGGCTCGGGCGTAGCAGGGTGCGAGCGCGAGGCAGGTGGCGGCTGGAAAGTAACGACGGAGTACGGCGAGGTCGTTGCATCGAAAGTAATTTTCACCACCGGTGCCTACACTGTGGGCGGGTGGCCGAAGCTCGACCGCACCTTCAAGATTCAGCGCGTCTTCGTTGCCGCATCGCAAATCCTGTCCGCAGACACCCGCCTTTCCGTCCTGCCACAGAACACGACGATCCACGACGGCCGTGGTGACATCTATGTGTATAAATATAATGCCGAAGGCCGGATTGTGGCTTCGATGTTTCCCATGGGGCGCCGTGGGCGGGACATGATCTATACAAAACAGGTCATGAGCGAGCGGCTGAAATGGCTGCATCCCCAGATCACAGAGGATATTCGCTGGGACTATGTCTGGTTTGGCGAACTGGACATGCAATATCGCACCGTTCCACGCTTTTATGATCTCGCACCGGGCGTCGTGGCTTTGACAGGTCTCTCCGGTCGCGGCGTGCCAACAGGCTCGATGCTCGGTTCCATCCTTTCGGAATGGGCGCTCGGCAAGCCGGAAAACGGATTGGCCCTGAAACTGGAGCCGCTGAAATCCGCACCGTTCTACATGAATTTCGCGCCAGCCCTGACCCTAAGATATTACCGCCTGCGCGATAATATCGCGACAAGGCTCGCGGGCAGGGAGCTTCCGCCCCATGCGTGACGCGCCAAGCTTTAATCCGACGAACCCTAAATCAAACCTAGCGAGGAGAATGTTCATGACAATGCCGATTTTCAATATTTCCGACGATGTGGACCTTGTTCCAGCCATGCCGGCCGAAGGACGAGGCAGCGGCTCCTACCGCCGCCAGATATGGCAGGACGACATCGAGAATGGTACGATCGTCGCCGTCTGGAGGGCGGAGCCCGGCATCTACAACTACCCTGGCCGCGAACTTGAAGAAACCTTTGTGGTGGTGGAGGGCGAGGCGATCTATTCGCAGGCGGACGCCGATCCTGTGAAGATTGGTCCGGGCTCGATCGTCAGCATCGCCAAGGGGGTTCCAAGCCGTCTCGAAATCCTGTCGCCGTTTCGCAAGCTGGCAACGGTTATTCCGAAGCCTTAACAATCTGCCGTCTCTTCCAGCAACCTTGCACGCTGCGGTGCCGATGCGTTCTGGTTCGGCAGGGGTGCACGGCGCCGATATCGTGCATCGGTTGCGGGCCGATGACACTCTGGTATTCACCAGCGATCTTTTTGTATCCAAGGCCGCTTTGCTGGCGGCCACAACGGTGGTTTCGGCAAATGAACTGTTGGTCGCGTCGCCGGATGGCGGTTCGATCCAGTTCCTCGACACCACACTGAGCGATTTGCAAAAAAGCGGTTTCGCGGTCGCAGACGGCTTGTTCGTCTAAGCTGTCGCCGATAGCCTTATTATTCCTATTTGCCGTGCCGACAAGGCCAGCGACGCGAGGTTTTCAATATCGACGCGACGCTTTCCCCACCTGCGAAACCTCCTAAGCCCGCGCCTCCAGCACCATGTTGAAAGGCCCCGTAAAGGCCCGCCTGACGTGGGTAAAGCCACCCGAGCGGATGACCTCGGAAAGCTTCGCTTCCCCAGCCTGAGCCCCCAATCCTTCACCCACCTCCTGGTCAAGTGAAGTCGGCACGCAGATCATGGTTGAGGCATTGTAGTAAAGGCGGCCGATAGGGTTCATATTGTCCGCTGGGCGATCGCCCGCGATGGGCTCGACGATCATCCAGGTGCCGTCCTTTTTGAGAATGCGCGACATGTGCCCCGCGCACCCACGCGGATCACCCATATCGTGCAGACAGTCGAAACTGGTGATGAGATCGAAATCCGTATCCTTGATGTCTTTGGCCGTCGCCGCGACGAACTTCACCCGGTCGTCCACTCCATGGCTTCGGGCATGTTTGTTCGCCTCTTCTATGGATGGCTCGTGGAAGTCGTAGCCGATGAAGCTGGCGTTGCGATATGCCTCGGCCATAAGAATTGTCGAGAAGCCAACGCCACAGCCGACATCGGCCACCTTGGCCCCTTTCACCAGTTTGTCCTCCACGCCCTGAAGGGCAGGCAGCCACGATTGCACGATATTGTTCACATATCCCGGCCGAAAGAACGCGCCCGTTGCGCAGAACAGGCAACCCGCAGTGTCTCCCCACCGCACCCCGCCGCCGGTCCGGAAACTGTGCTCAACCTTTGGCTCTCCCTCGATCATCGCGGCCACCAGATCGAAAGCGCCTTCCAGATAGACGGGGCTGTCCTTGTTGACGAAAACCATCGCCTGCTCGAGTGAGAGACTGAACATCTCGGAACCGCTGTCGTAGTCGATGTACCCGTTCGCAGCCTGTGCCAGCGCCCACTCCCTGACATATCGCTCAGAAAGGCCGCCAGAGGCCGCCGCCAGGCCTGCGGACGTTACCGGTCCGACGCGATGCAGCGCATCGAAGAGGCCCAATCTCAAACCGATCCTGACAGTTGGAACGCTGAAGGCTCCTCCGAGGTCGCCCAGCATTTTGCCAATGAAAGAATGTAGTTTTGTTTCGTCGAGCTGTGTCATCGCATTCCCCCCAATAAGCTTCGTTGGCGGGCAAAGGCTGACCGCAAATTGATTGCGTCAGTGAATGCTCGTAGACCATGTAACATAGCCGAATGCCCCGAAATTGTCACGCGAACGACTATCGCCCTTTTCGGTAGTCCGCTCCTGTCCAGGGTCACCCACACGGGCGATGGTCGACGGTTTGGGGACGTCGTAAACTGGCTCGAAGTAATAAGGTTCGCTGGGAGATGGCACTGGGAGTCGACCCCCAGTCACGCCTTCGCAGAAATTGCGCTGAGCTCTTCAAGATCGAGATCATGCTCAAGCTCTCGTAGTGTTTCGTCATCGATCTTCCCTTCGCGTCGCAGACGAATGAGTTCTCTTCTGCCGGCAGCGACAGCTTGGAGAACGACATCGAAGTGGGCATGAAGAAGTGGCGAATATTTCTCGGTGCTTTCGGCATATTTGACGCTTGCCGTCAGTCGATGTTCGTATCTCTTCAGGAGTTGGGGATGGATAAGCTCTCCGTTTTCATCATGGGCAAGCGCTTGAACAGTTGCGAACTGGACCTGCGCCATGGAGGCTTCGGCCTCGCTCATTGTCATCGGTGCACGCTCCGGTTCGATATTGCCGAGCCCCGCCCACGCGATAATCCATCCAAGCGTCGTTCCCTGTATGAGAACGGTTCCCACGATGACCGCGAATGCCATGACCAGAATGAAGTCGCGTCCCGGAAAATCCTCCGGCAGGCTGAGAGCAAGCGCCAGCGTGACGACGCCGCGCATGCCTGCCCAACCCAGCGCTGTTACCCCTCCTGCTCCGAGGGGTGTGGAGCGAGCGAGTTTCAAGCCATGAAATAACCCGATGACGAAATCCGATACGAATATCCACACGAACCGCGCGATGACGAGCGTAACGAGGACCGTCACCGCGGGGAGGGCCATGGAACCAACCAGTGAGCCAAAGCCGCCGCCACGTTCAACGACGTCACGTAGCGACAGTCCTATCAGGATGAAAACCATTGCCTCCATCAGGAAAACAAGGACGTTCCAGAATGACGTGCCGCGCATGCGTGTCGCTGCAGACAGCACCGTGTGCTGATGCCATGATGCAATCAACCCCGCGGTCACCGTGGCGATCACACCGGATGTGTGCATCCTTTCCGCCAAAAGATAGGCGGCCCACGACAGAATAGCCGTCGCGGCGATCATCAGATATTCGTCACCCAGATGCCGGACAAGCTTTACCCATGCGAAGCCGACCACCGCGCCGATTGCGGCGCCACCTGCGGCCAGAAAGATGAATTCACCGAGTGCGTCTGTTGTGCTGAACGTACCGCCAGCCGCAGCCGCTACGGCAAAACGAAAGAGTACGAGTCCACTGGCGTCATTCAGGAGGCTTTCTCCTTCCAGAAGGATATGGAGGCGTCTCGGAATCTTCACCCGTTCGAGCACGGCCCGTGCCGAAACTGCGTCGGGAGGTGAAACGATGGCACCAAGGGCTGCGCAGGCAGCCCACGGCAGGGACGGCATCAGGAAGTGGACAACAACCGCAACGACGATTGTTGTGAACAGCACTGCGCCGATCGCGAGAGATGCAATTCCGAAGACGTGTCGTTTCAGGCGATCCACGGCGATCGACCAGGCTCCGTCGAGCAGCAGTGGCGGTAAAAATATCACCAGAACCAGTTCCGGATTGACGGAGATGGTGGGCAAACCGGGGAAGAATGCCAACGTTCCCCCGCCCACCAAAAGCGCTACGGACGGCGGCAGGCCCATGCGGTGTGCGATGTAGTGCAGCACGATAATGGCGAGAAACATCGCGATCACGAGTTCGAAAAGATGCGTGCCGTCCATATGCGTCCCCAATCCGCGTCGGACAGGTATCAAATGACGAGTTCCGTGAAAATGCAACGGCCTTAATTTCTGTTGGTTCGACGGAGTTTCAGGCAACTGAGCGAAGGTTGGGGGACGCCCAGTGGCGGGAACGGCTACAACGCGAAAGAAAGCCCTGAGATACACAGGGCCTTGTCCTATACAGCTCTGGAGCATTACCACCCTCCAGAGAAAATCCCTTGGAATCCATTGCAAACGCCAGGTTCAATAGGGCTTCGCAATCTCAGGGCTTCAAACGAGTACTAGCTCTTTGGGCGGCGCGGAACCGTTCTGGTTTTTAAGGAGCCCCGCGATCGCAGCCTTGAGACCTACACCACTGACGCGGGTGCTCATCATATCTCGCGTAAGGGCGGTAATAATCTCTGCAGCTTCATGGATCGGCAAGCCGCCATCCCTTATATTGGAGACACAGTTGCGGCTGGAATCCGGGTTTCCAGACCTCGGGCCATAAGTGATATAGGCACCGAGACTGTCGGCAGCTGAAAGTCCCGGACGTTCGCCCACAAGCACGATCGTTAATTTTGCACCTAACGCCTCACCGACGGGATCGCCAACCGCGACGCGCGCTTGGTTAGCGAGGACAATTGACGCGGCCGAAAGGTTGAGAGATGCCAGCCTCGGCACAAGCGCCTCGATCAAAGGCACCGCATTAAGGTCAACTGCGCTGGACGAGAGGCCGTCCGCAACGATGATTGCGACATCATAACCCTCGATCGTCCTTTTATGTTTCAGCAGTGCCGCAGATTCTTCCGAAAGCTGCCGTCCGAGATCAGGCCGCCGCACATAGATGTTGCGGTCACGTGCCATGCTCTCAACATTGACAACAGAAAGGCCAAGGCGAGCGAGCCTATCCGCCAGCGAGGACCGGTCGATGCTTGTCCAGACTGCTTCACGCGCCCGCGCGTGGTCGAGAAGAAAGGCGAGCTGCGCGCGCGTCGGAAGGCCCGCGCCATGGCGGCCGAGCGAAACACGCGCATCGGTCATGTCCTTGAGGCCCAGAGTTTTATCGCTGGCTGCTGGTTTGAGCATTTTTACCATATCAGGCTCCCATCAGTTCGCTGTTTCGGACATAATTGGACAGCGCAATAGGCTCACCAACCAGCGCCCCGTGGCGATCAGTCAGTCCAATCTCAAACAGCCATTTCTCGAATTCCGGTGCGGGTGGCCGCTTCAGAGTCTCGCGGCAATAGACGGCATCGTGATGGGAAAGAGACTGGTAGTTCAGCATGATGTCGTCAGCGCCGGGAACTGTGATGACGAAGTTGACGTTGGCCGCGCAAAGCAGGGTAAGCAGCGTATCCATATCCTCCTGATCAGCGTCGGCGTGATTTGTATAGCAAACGTCCACACCCATCGGCAGGCCGAGGAGCTTTCCGCAGAAATGGTCTTCAATGCCGGCTCGGATGATCTGCTTGCCGTTGAAGAGATACTCCGGTCCGATGAAGCCGACGACCGTGTTGACGAGCAGCGGGTCGAACTCGCGGGCAACCGCATAGGCGCGCGTCTCCATCGTCTGCTGGTCGACGCCGAAATGGGCGTCGGCGGAAAGAGCCGCTCCCTGACCTGTTTCAAAATACATGACGTTTGCTTCGGGTGGGCTGCGTTTGAGCGATCGTGCCGCTTCATGCGCTTCCTTAAGGAGCGCCAGATCGATGCCAAAACCGCGATTGGCCTTTTCTGAACCGGCCACAGACTGGAAGACAAGGTCGACAGGCGCGGATCTTTCCATTGCCTGCATCGCTGTTGTGACATGTCCAAGGCAGCAGGTCTGAGTGGGGATAGCCAGTTTTTCCCGCAATTCGTCAAGCAGCGAGACGATGCGAATGTAATCATCCGTTGCATCGGTTGCGGGATTGACACCAATCACGGCATCGCCGGACCCCATGAGGAGACCGTCGATCGCAGAGGCGATGATGCCGCGGCTGTCATCTGTTGGATGATTTGGCTGATTCCGTGTGGAAAGTCGGCCGGCGAGCCCCAAGGTGTTTCGGAAACGCGTCACGACACGGCGCTTGGCCGAAACTGCGATCATATCCTGTAGCCGCATGATTTTCGACACCGCGGCGACCATTTCCGGCGTCAGGCCCCACGTCACCGCCTCAAGCTGATCCTGCGTCGTCTCGGGTCTCAGCAGCCACTCGCGGAATTCGCCTACGGTGAGCGAGGAGACCGGCGCAAACGCCGCCGCATCATGCCGTTCAGCAATCAGCCGTGACACCTCGTCCTCATCGGACGAAATCAGTTCTTCGCCCAGGAATGCCTTGAGCGGCAGATCGGCCAGCGCCATTTGTGCAGCAAGCCTCTCGACCGGACCTTCGGCGGCGATTCCTGCCAGTTGGTCACCGGAGCGCTCTGGCGTTGCCTTCGCCATGAGAACTTTCAGGTTATCAAAACGGAATACAGTTTTCTCGATCGTCGTAGTGTAGGGCATGGAATGGATTACCGGTTGAGGAGTGTCAGGGCTTTGTCGTGGAGCTTTGTGTTAGCCGACGCCAAAACCCGTCCATCCGAATGAAATGACAGCGCGTTGCCCTGCCAGTCGGTGATTGAGCCGCCGGCGCCCGTCACGATCGGCACGAGCGCCATGTAGTCATAGGGCTGCAGACCCGTTTCGAGCGCGATCTCACAATGCCCAGATGCAAGAAGGCCATAAATGTAGCAATCACCTCCGAAGCGTCTCAGCTTCGTTGCTCTGGAAAGGCGCTCGAAGCAATCAGTCTCGGCACCTTCGAACATGTCGGGTGAGGTCGTATAGAAGCGGGCGTCAGAAAGGCTTTCATTGCTGCTGGTTCGTGCGGGCGTTCCAGCAAATACCGTTTTTCCCGGCCGCCCCAGCCACCGCTCGCCGGTTGCGGGAATATCGATTACGCCACAGTATGGTTTTCCCTGATAGGCTAGTGAAATGAGCGTGCCAAACAGAGGAAAGCCGGTGATAAAGCTCTTTGTGCCGTCGATCGGGTCTAGCACCCATGTAAAGTCGTCGCCTTGCTTGACGCCAAACTCCTCGCCATAAATACCGTGTTCTGGAAAACGCGCCTCGATCATCGCGCGAAGATGTTTCTCAATTGCGCGGTCGGCGATCGTGACCGGGCTGTCATCGAGTTTTGAGATCACGTCCAATGGAGTCCTGAAATAGGAAAGCGCCAGCGGGCGTGCGGCGTCGGCGAGCGCTTCGGCAAAGGCGATGTAAGGCGCGGTATCTTGCAGGTGGATATCGTTGTTGGTCATCAGAGCGCTTTCAGGAAAAGAGGCCAGCGGGGATCATGGATGATCGAGCGGGCGCGCATGTGTTTCCATATCCCGTATTTGTAGAAGTCGAAATCAAGTGTCGAAATCCTGTTCTGCACCATCGCCCAGGTGCTCCACTTGATGTCGGCCAGCGCCTTATGCACGATGAAGCGGGCGTGACATGCCTTGTTGTAAAAGCCGAAATACTCCTCGATGATTTCGCAGTCGACGTCCTCGGAATAGAACATTTCGCCGCTCCAGATCGCCAGATCGTAGAGGCGTTCATTGTTCGAGGCATATTCGAAATCGATGAGCTTGATCGACTTGTCGTCGCCGATCAGGAAGTTTCCCGGCATTGGATCGTTGAAGCACGGAACGAGATCAAGCCCGGAAGCCTCAAGTGCTGCACGCGCCTGCTTATAGGACCGGAACAGCCAGTCATGGTCGAGCGGCCAGTGGCCGCCAAGTACCCGCACCTGATCAAAATGCTCTTCGATCATGTCGAAGACGGTTTTTGTCAGTGGCAGGGCAGGGGCGTCGTGAAACTGCCGGTACACACGCACCGCCTCGTTTCTGATCGCCGGATCTGCAAAATCCTTATGGGTCGACGCGCGGCGGCCGTCGATAAACTCCGCGATCTCTATATCGAGGTGATCGAGGTAATCGAACGTCTTCGGCCCGACGCCGATCGCCTCGGCCTGCTTGCTCGCCGCCGCCGCCGCCTTTCGGTCGATGAACATCTCCGTGCCGCGGCCGGGAATTTTCAGGAAATATCCGAGGTCATCACCTTCGACCTCGATGCGAAAATTGGTGTTGCTGATGCCTCCGGAGACCGGACGGTAGCGCAGTCGCCTGCCTTTCCAGGGTTTCACCTGGATGATCGCGGCTTCCAGCGCCCGTTCGGCATCGGATCGTGCCATTCCCAATTCGTTCATAGGCTTGTTCCCATTATCGTTTTTTAGCCCGTGGTTATTATCGCTGCGCTTAAAGCGCGCGGAGTTTGCTTTCGAAGTCCGGCTGGCCAAGCAGCATTCGGCAACGCAGAAAACGCCAGCCCGCATATTTCAGGAATTCGACACCCCTTGGTGGTGACCGAAGCTCCAGCACGAGGCTGCGCAAGGCCCAATAGAGATCGTCCGCCGCGGCATAGACACGGCAGCGACTGAACGCCTTTTCGGTGAACGCGCCATCATGCATCTCGAGCAGCGGCTTCATCTGGCTTTCGAACTGGTAAAGTTCGTTCATCTGCACGCCGAGCTGATAATAGGGGTCGATATCAGCGGCCATGTCGAAATCGACGAGTTGCAAAGACTCGTTGGGGCCAAGCATGACATTCGAAGCCTGCGGATCACCGTGGGCCGGTTTCACATCGAAGCCTGCGGCCGCAACGGCCTCGCGGATTGGCCTCATCCAGGACAGCATCCACTCAGCATCGCCGGGCAGATCGGCATCGCCAGCGGAGACGATCGACCATAGCTCGTCGATCCCGTCGAAAACCGACCATCTGTGACCGACGGGAACACCGGCTGCGATTGTCTTCTGCATCTCAATCAGTCTGGCAGCCCTTGCCGGCTGCATAAGGTCATCGATCTTGGCCGTCCGCCAGCCGTCTGCAAGTCGGCAAAACAGCGTCGCACGGGTCCTGCTATCGTAGACGATAGGCTCCGGTGAGAAGCCGAGCTTGTGAAAACGGGTTCCGGCAGCAAAAGCCACCTCATCATCGACGAGGTCGGCGACTTCATCAGCACCAAGGCGCAGGAAATAGCGCGCTTCCCCTTCTGCGCTTGCCACTGAAAAGCCGCTCGACTCGACGGCGTGGTATGACGGTGATGCGACCCCTGCAGTTGACAGAGCGTAGGCTGGTCTGGCTCCGACCACGGCAGAAAATGCAAGAAGCGCATTTTCCGCGCGTTCTTCCAACGGGTTTTGCGGTGAGCCCACTATCTTCATTCGGCAGCCTCGACGAGTTCTGCGGCCTGCAGGCCTTCGCAGGCGATCCTGTAGAGCATGTCGGCAAGAATCTGCGTGCCAATGGCCTGGTCTTCCGGGGAGGTATATTCGGTTGGATGATGAATGACGCCATCACGGCTGTGCACTGCAAGCACCACTGCCGGGCAAACCGCTGACATCGCAACTGAGTCATGGCCGCCGATCGTATCGAGGTGGCGAGCGCTCAACCCAAGATTCGCTGCCGCACTTTCAGCCAGAGCAATCAGCCCCGGCGCGAAGTTCCCGGCCTTGCGGCGGTCGATTGCGCGCACTTCGGAGGTTACTCCGGCCTTCAGCGCGGCCTCGTCGATCTTGATTTTCATCTTGCGCTCAGCTTCCGCCAGAACCTCCGGCGAGCCTGAACGCAATTCAATGAACAGCACTGCTTCGGCTGGCACCACGTTGGGTGAATTGGGAAAGACTTCCAGTCGGCCGACCGAGGTGTGCAAGTCGAGGCCATGCTCGGTCGAGATTTGTTTAAGGTCGGCGATCAGATAGGCCGCGGCGAGCAACGCATCCTTCCGGTCTGCCATCGGAGTGGCGCCCGTGTGGGCCTGACGGCCCAGGAAGGCCAAGCGATATTTTATAGCGCCCCAGAAGCGTGTGAATATACCGAACCGCTCGCCGGCGTTACTGAGAGAGGTGTCTCCCTCGATATGCAGTTCAATCAGGGCGTCGGGGATCTCGACCTTGTCTCTTCCCGCATAACCGATCTCTTCCAGCGATTGGCGCACCGTGACGCCGTCGCCGTCAGCCCTGTCAAGCGCCCATTCAAGTTCCGCTGCCCCGGCAAAGACACTGCTGCCCAGAAGGCTCGGCTGGAAACGTGCGCCTTCTTCATTGGTCCAGTTGACGATCTGAAAGTTGCAGGCGGAAATTCGGCCCTCAGCCTTGAGGCGCTCGGTCACCGCGAGAACGGCTTCACAGCCCGCGATGACGCCAAGCGCGCCGTCGAAGCGCCCGCCGTTCGGTTGACTGTCAATGTGAGATCCGACCATGATCACCGGAGCGTTGGCGCCAGCCAGCGTCATCTTGCCGAACTGGTTGCCAATTGCGTCGATGGACTGCGTGAAACCGTTGTCGGCAAACCATCGGCCCAGCCAGTCGCGTGCCATGCCGTCTTCTCTGGAAAGCGTAAGGCGGGTCATCGATCCATCAGGACCACCGCCGAAGGTGGACACGGCCTCCATCAGCGACTGAAGACGCTGGGGATTGATCGGGGCAGGAGAGGAGAGAACGTCAGGCATGTATGATTTCCACATTTGATTGATTGAATTGTTCCGAGAATTCCCGGGCCATCACGCCACTGGTTACGACGGCATCGATTCCGTTGAGGCCAAAGGTGTGAATGGAGCCAAGACGGCCAAATTTCGAGCTGTCGGCAACGACCACCGAGCGCTTGGCCTGCGCCTTGGCTACGCGGCGCAAAACGGCCTCGTCTTCGCCGAAGTCCATGAAGCCTCGATCAGAATGGATGGCGCTGATGGCGATGATGGCCAGGTCGAAGAAGTGCTCTTTCAGAGCTGCCACGGTTTCATGTCCGTAAGTCGCCTGGTATTCGGGCCGCATCCGCCCCCCGAGCACGCGAACACTTGCCTGCGGCAGGTGGAAGAAATGGGCAGCGACGGCGAGAGAATTGCTGACGACGGTGATATCCTTGCGGTTCTCGAGATGTTTCAGGCAGGCAAGGGTGGTCGTACCGGTGTCGATGAACACCTTCATCCCGTCCTCGACCAAGGCCGCCGCTGCCTCCCCGATCCTTGCCTTTTCCCGAGATGCGACGCGCAGACGCTCGGTAAAGGGCTGGTCGCTTTCCTGCTGGTCGAGAACTGCTCCGCCATAGACCCGGCGGGCATAACCGCGTGATTCAAGCTCCTTCAGGTCACGCCGGATTGATTCCTGGCTGACCTGCAGATGATCGGCGAGTTCCTTCACGTTGACGCGCTGGGTCTGTTTCAGCGTGTCGAGGATAAGCTTGAGGCGATGTTCCGTGAAACTCATGAAAATGTACCTTGAATGCTAGCGACTGCCGGGATCCCCTTGCTGGGACCGCGACCACGTTCAGGCCGAAGCCATTTGAGGTGTCTGCGTATCACCGCCAGCGACTGACTGAACAAGATGGCAGGCGGCGAAATCCTGGCTGCCTCGCACAGTCAGAACAGGCTGAAGGCTGCCACATTTCTCCATCGCACGCGGACAGCGCGACTTGAAGCTGCAACCGGTGGGAATATTGATCGGGCTTGGCGGCTCGCCTTCGAGAAGGCAATCTTCCGGCTGGTAACGGCGTTCCTCAAGCGTCGGCATCGCGCTTAGAAGCGCCATGGTATAGGGATGGCCAGGATCGAAGAACAACCGCTCATTGTCGGCCAGTTCGAAGACCTCGCCGAGGTACATCACAGCGACACGGTTGCAAACCTTGCGGACCATCGCGAGGTCGTGGGAGATGAAGATGTAGGTGAGGTCGTATTCTTTCTGCAGTTTCTGGAAAAGATCGAGCAGCTTGAATTGTTCCGTCTGGTCGAGCGCAGACAACGTCTCGTCCATAATGAGAATTTCCGGCTCCAGAACGAGCGCCCGCGCGACATTGATCCGCTGGCGCTGGCCGGCGCTCAGCCCTATCGGCAGCTCTTCATAGAGATCGGAGGACAGGCCGACTTCGCCCATCACCTTGAGTACGCGTTCGCGAATCTTGGCGCCGTCTCTCCATCCATGAGTGCGAAGCGGGCCTTCCAGCATCCTGCCCACAGATGTGCGTGGCGGAAGCGAGCCGAACGGATCCTGCAGAACCATCTGCAGCTTCTTGCGGAAGGAAAGAAGGTCCTTTCCGCTAAGGGTTGCGATATCATTGTCACCGCACAGGACCTGGCCGGAACTTGGCAATTCCAACCGGCTGAGAAGCCGCATCAGTGTGGATTTGCCGCAGCCGGACTCACCGACAATTGCAAAGCTATCGCCACGGCGCACATCGAAGGTGACATTTCTGACGGCCCGCACGTGATTGAAACCGCCAAAGCCGGTTTTCTTTCTAACCTTGTAGATTTGCGATGCGTCGCGCAAACTCAAGACTGTTTCGCGCTTGTCGTTCAGGCGCGGGATTTCGCTTTTCTCGATCCAGATCTTCGGCGTCTGCTGGACAAGGTCCTTCGTGTAGGCGTGGGCAGGCGACGCAATCAGCCGCTCGGTCTCCTGCTCCTCGATGATGCGGCCTTCCTCCATCACCAGCATCCTGTCACAGGCTTCCCGGGCAACCGGCAGGGAAGAGGAGACGAACAAGACGGCCGTGTCGAAGCTCGAAGTCAGTTCCTTCATCAGACGGATGACTTGAGCGGCAACGGTGACGTCGAGCGGTTGAGTCACATTGTCGGCGATGAGAAGCGCAGGATTGGTAACCAGAGCATCGACGATCAGGGCGCGCTGCATCATGCCACCGGAGAATTGCGAGGGGTAATCGCTGAAACGGCTGCGGGCAGATGGAATGCGGACCGCCTCAAGCAACTCGATTGTTCTCTTTTCCGCTTCCTGCCGGGAGGTGCCTGGCACGACGGCACGCAGCTTCTCCACGATTTGAGAACCAACTGGCAAGGTTGGATCGAGGGCGCCCATCGGGTTGGAGCCAACATAGGCGACACGCCGGCGCAGGACGCGCATCTCGCTCTCAGTGATGCCGTAAATATCCTTTCCTTCGAAGAGCACGCTTCCGGATTGCAGGGCGAGCGGCGCTTCCAGCCAGTTGACGACGGCTTTTGACAAGACCGTTTTACCAGCACCGCTGGCACCAACGACGCCAACGATCTCGCGCGGCGCAATGCTGAAAGAAATATCATCAAGGATGATCTTCGCCTCGACCCCACGTCGAGCGGTAACAGTGACATTCGTGAGTTGGAGAAGCGGCTGGTTCATCACTCTGACCCTCCGTGAATGGTGTTTCGGGCGCGCTCCAGCGACGCACCGATAAGATTGATGCTGGTCAATGTCAGGCCAAGGAACACGCCGGGCATGGTGGCGATCCACCAGGCATTGAGAAGATACTTCCGGCCATCCGCGATGATATTGCCGAAGGTCGGGGTCGGCGGCTGGACGCCCAGGCCGAGGAATCCGAGGGTCGATTCAAAAATCATCATTCGGGCCACATCGAGCACGGAGGTGAAGATCACCGGCGGGAGCAGCAGCGGCAGAAGCAAGCCGATGATTATGCGAGCATCGGTCGAGCCACCCAGCCTTGCTGCGCGCACGTATT
Source organism: Agrobacterium sp. CCNWLW32 (assembly GCF_037083425.1). Taxonomy (NCBI): domain Bacteria; kingdom Pseudomonadati; phylum Pseudomonadota; class Alphaproteobacteria; order Hyphomicrobiales; family Rhizobiaceae; genus Agrobacterium; species Agrobacterium sp. CCNWLW32. Next base: position 10,772 of record NZ_JBAOJM010000024.1, on the reverse strand, counting down.
CCCGTTGTCTCTCCGTCATCACGATACTGCGCATGATGCGCGCGTAGACCGGCCAGCTCGACAGGCCGAGGACAAGAACGATAGCGGGAATTGTCGGGCGTGAGACACCAAGGACGGCGATCGCCAGAATGATCATCGGTATTGAAAGCTGCGCGTCTGTAAGACGCATGATCAGCATGTCTATGCGGCCGCCGAAATATCCGGCGATGGTTCCGAGGGCGCAACCAATGATGAGCGTCACGGCAACAGAGGCGATGCCGATCAGGAAAGAATAGCGCAGGCCGACAAGCGAGCGAACCAGCATGTCGCGGCCGATCTGGTCAGTGCCGAGCGGATGGACCCAGCTCCAGTTGTCTCCGATGAAAAGCGGTGGCAGGAGGCGCGCCTTCACATCCATCTTGGTGGGGTCGATACCGCTGATTTCAGGATAAAGAGCGGCTGCGATCGCAAGCAGGAGGAAGATTGCAAGGCCGATGCGAAAACCGGGCGTTGAGGCGGCGCGGTCAAAGATGCGCCGTGCAATCGAGCGGCCTGCGGCCTTCGATATGAGCGGGGTGTTGAGTGCCGATGTGATGGACATCAATATTCAAGCCTCGGATCGATGGTGGTTGCGACGAGATCGACAATGATGTTGATCAGGACAAAAATTGCACTGGTGACGATGGCAATGCCCTGGATCAGGGGGAAGTCGCGCTGCAGCACGGCGTTGATGGTGAGAAGACCCAGTCCTGGATAATCAAAGATGTATTCGACGATAATGACGCCGCCGAGAAGGCCCGAGAACTGCACGCCGAGCAGATTGAGCAACGGTACCGAGGCATTGCGCAGCGCGTGGTTGGAAATGATCCGAGCCTGGCTCAGGCCACGCACGCGTCCGACCGAAACATAGGGCTCCATCATCTGCCCCGACACGGAACTGACCAGCGTGCGGATCAGGACCGGCGACAATTCGACCGCCAGTACGATGGCAGGCAGTATCGTATAGGCAAAGCCCTGATAGCCGATCGCTGGCAACCAGCCGAGCTTGACTGAGAAGAGCAGTGCCAGAACGATGCCGAGCCAGAAATTCGGCAGTGAGATGAAGACCGAGGAAATGTAGAATGCCAGCTTGTCGGGCCATCTGCCGATCGACAGTCCACCGGCAATGCCGACGATCGCCGAAAAGATCAGCGCGATCACCAGTGTAACGGCAGCAAGCTGGAGCGTCATTGGCAGGGCGTCGAAAATCAGGTCGAAGACCTTTGCGCGCTCGCCGCGGGTCGTGTCGTTGAATGTGGCTCCACCTGTCGACGCGCCGTTCGCCGGGCGCACGAAGGATTGACCGAGATCGCCGCGAACGACGCCGCTCATATACCGGCCGAATTGCACGGGGATGGGATCGCGCAGGCCCATATCAGTCGCGATCTTCTCAATCAGCGCCTCGGGCGCCATGCCGCCCGCCATGAGGCGCACCGGATCTCCCGGCACCACCCGCAACAGGGTGAAGATCAGCAGGGAGACGAGGAATATGATGATGACGCCTTGGAAAAGGCGCCGCACCAGGAAGTTCACGGCAAACATTCAGCCACTCCGCTCGGAAACTCACGTGAAAGTCTGCACGCCCCCTCAGGAAAGGTGGCGTGCACATGAATGCCGTCAGGCAGCTGGTTTGGCGGCGTCGATCGATCCGTCCGGATAGATGTACATGCCTTCAAAGTCCTTCTGCATGGCGTGGATCATTACCGAGGTGAACAAGGAAAGCGCCGGCATTTTTGAGGCTATGAGCGGCATGGTTTCCTCCTGAAGGATTTTCTTGCGTTCCTCCAAAGTTGGTGCCGAACGCTCCTTGTCGAGACTGGCATCGATATCCTTATCCTCGATGCCGCAGATGCGGTGAGAAGTGGAGTGGAAATGGGTGCGCAGCACGAGGTCCGGTTCCGGAGAGGCCGTCGACCAGCCGCAATCGACCATGTGCCCCGGGCCGCCGCCGGGCCGATGATAAAGCTGCTCGTTCCAGGCTGCGGGCTCAAGGACGGTTAGGCTGACGTTGAAGCCCTGCTCCTGCAACATGGCCGTGATCATCTCGCCATATTCCTTGGTCTTCGGGTAAAAACCGACAGAGGTAATGTATTCGAGCGGCGGTAGCCCTTTGCCGTTCGGGAAACCGGCTTCGGCGAGCAGGGCCTGTGCCTTTTCCGGGTCGAATTTCGGGTAGTCGGGCAGGTCGACATAGCCGAACTTGACCGGCGATACGAAGTTGGATGAGGCGTGGCCCGCCGAACCCATCAGCTCCATGATCATGTCCCGATCGATCGAATGGCAGGCGGCCAGACGGATACGCGGATCGTCAAAAGGTGCTTTCGAGCAGCGGAACCACAGATACTTGTTTTCGACCGAAACGACCTTGTTGATGAATATTGCCGGATTGTCCTTGATCGAATCCACCTGTTCGGGCTCAAGCCGTTCGACAATCGAAGCCTGACCATTCATCAACGACAGCATCCGGGTGGTAGAGTCGCCGGTGAAGGTGAAATTGATACCGGGAATGGCGGGTTTGCCTTTGAAATACCCGTCATACGCCGCCATCACGGTGTCGTTGCCGCGCTGTTCTACAAACTTGAACGGGCCGGTGCCGTTGAGCCGCTGCGAGAGCGGACCACCGGGGCCGCCGGCGATATCCTTGGCCGACATGATCGGCAGGAAGGATGCGAGGAAGATGAAAAGGTGGGCCGGATAACCGCCCTTCGATGTATCGACGATGACGGTGAAATCATCGGGTGTTTCGATGCTCAGGGTTTCGGTGGGGCCGGGATACCACTGTGCCGGACGATCTGCCCGTGAGCCGTATTCAAAGGTTGCCTTGACGTCTTCCGCCTTGAAGGGTTTGCCGTCATGAAAGACGATGCCGTCGCGCAGTTTGATCTGCAGGCGGTGGGGATCAAGCAGCTTGATGTCGGTTGCCAGCTCGTAGACGACCGCACCCGGGTCGTCGAGCTTCATCGGCGTGCGGGTCAGGAAACCCATCACGAAGCCTTCGATGTTCTTCTGCGACAGCGTGGTGTGAGCGGTGGGGTCCCAGTTGCCGGTGATGTTTTCGGCCGACAGGAAGGTCATTGTCTTGCCGGCCTGTGCAAAAGCCGACGAAATGAAGAAATCAGGATTAATCTGCATATAGCCGGCGACAGCGGCGGCGCCAACAGAGCCTTGAAGGAAGCGGCGGCGACTGAATTCTGAACCCATTGAGTTCCCCTTTTCTATTTTGAGCAAACCGTCAAATCAGTCAAAACGGTCAAATCAGTCATAAGCAAAAGGCGTGCCAATTCGATTTTTCCGTCAAAACCCAGCTTGTGGTCAGTGTGATTTGTGGGATTTGACCATTTATTGGTCGATTGAGAAAGAATTAGTCGACAGGCGCGACCGCTGAAAGCGCTAGCGTGGCTGTTCCCCTTTAGAGACACTGATCCTTGCTGCCCGTTGCCAGACGGCGCGCGGGACAAAGATCACCGGCGCCTGCAGGCGGGGGTGCTTCTGGAGCTTGGGTGAAGACTTCGTTTTTATACAGGCCCTATTCAAAGCGAACAGGCAGTTTTCGGGGCAATGCCGAGCAGCACGTCTTGCTGCATGCAGATTTTTGTGCGGGTTACGGTGGCGTTTAGCGGTGTTACCAAGCATCCTCGTAGATGCCGGCAACATCCGATAGCGACATCTCGCGCGGATTGTTGACCAGCAGGCGGGTCTGCTCCATTGCGTTTTCAGCCAGCAGAGGAATTCCCTCCTTTGGAATTCCGACATCCCTCAGCCGTACAGGAAGATTAAGGCGCGCGGGCAGCATCGCGAGTCCTTCGATGAATCCGGATAGACGCTCCATCTGGTCGGCAGATTGGAGATGCGCAAAAAGGTACGGCGCCAGTTCCGCATAAGAATCGCCGCACGCTGGTGCATTGAAGCGCAACACGTGCGGCAGTACCAGGCTGTTGGAAAGGCCGTGGGGAACGTGGTAGCGGCCGCCGATCGGATAGGCGAGAGCATGTACGGCCGCGACGGGCGAATTGGCAAAGGCCTGCCCGGCCAACATTGACCCTAGCAACATCGACTGTCTGGCGGCGAGATCGGCTCCGTTCTCAACCGCAATTGTGATGTTTGCCCCGAGAAGACGGAGGGCTTCCTTTGCAAGAACGCGGGAAACCACATTGTTGTTTGCACTGGCGGACGTAAACGCTTCTATGGCGTGGACCATCGCGTCAATCCCCGTCGCTGCGGTCACAGCCGGCGGAAGACCGATCGTCAGGTTCGCGTCCAGAACAGCGGCGTCCGGCAGCAGGACCGGTGATACAACCCCCTGTTTTTGATCTGCGCCGGTGGTAACGATGGAAATGGGCGTGACTTCTGATCCGGTCCCCGCTGTTGTCGGCACAAGCACCAGCGGCAGACGGCCACCCGTCACCTTGCCAACGCCGTAAATATCCTCAAGTGCTTCGCCACTTCTGGCGAGAAGGGCGACGAGCTTGGCGACATCGAGTGATGAGCCGCCGCCGATGCCCAGCACACCTGTAACGCCAAATTCGATCGCCTGCGCCAGGGCGGCGTGAATGATGGCTTCCGGTGGGTCGGCGATAACGCCGGCGAAGATTGACGTTTCAGCGCCGGTTTCCGCAAGGTGGGCGAGGGCCGGCTGAGCGAGCCCCGCCTTCACGACCCCGTCGTCCGAAACCACCAGAACCCGCGACCCGAGCAGGGCGCGAAGCTCCGAAATCCGTGCGATGGAGCCCGGTCCCGCGATGATCTGCGGGACGGTTGTGAAGGTGAATGAGGACATCGGGCCGCCTTTCACTGGTGCCATTTGACCAGAGGCTGATAATGATGCGGCTGACGCATGACGACAAGGTCCTTTCGCCTGACGATGTTTGTCGGATAGGGCGTGTCGAGATTGGTGGTATCGACGACAGCAGCGGCGATCCCCTGCTCATCGAGAATGGGCGATTCCTGACGGGGAAAGGCAAAGGAATCCGGCCCAAAGACTGCGCTCTTGCCCAGATATCCCCTTTCTGTGTCCAGCACATTGGCAAAGGCGAAATAGACGTTGTTTTCGCCACCGCGCACCCGTAGCGCATGCCAATGAAAAGGATCTGCCCCTTTGGGGATCGGATAGTTGTGCGGGATCTTGGTGCCCGCATGGCTGCCGGTGAATATTCCGGCGATTGCAGAAGGGCAGGCGACCAGATCGCAGCCCATCAGCGAAAGCGAGCGGATAGCTTCCGGATAAAGCGCGTCATGCCCGATCGCGAGACCCACCCGTCCGATGGCGAGATCGTAGATTTTCCAATCGTCGCCCGCCGTTGCCCAACTATCGGCGACGCCCAGATGCGTCTTGCGATAGCTTCCCACCAATCCCTCGGGACCCGCAAGGACCGCGCTGTTGTAGACCTTGTCTCCGTCCGCTTCGGCAAACCCTGCGACGAGATAGAAACCGAGCTTCATTGCCAGGCGCACGAAGGCGGAGACCGTCGGGCCCGAAAGCGGTTCCGCCCGGGAACCGGGAGCCTCAAGCCCGGTCAGCGACAGTTCCGGGAAAACCAGAATATCTGGCGCTGTGGTCGCCTTTGCCTCGGTGGCCAACGCGGTGATCTGGGCAATATTATCCGCTATCACCGGGGACGGGGCGAACTGGGCAACGGCTGCGCGCGATTTGCGCCCCGGCGGAATGGGCTGATAACCGTAGAGGCGGAAGTAGTCACCCGGATTCCAGGTGAAACTGTTGGTCATCATGTTCATGTAAAGCTCGGGCCGGCGCGACTCGAATACCGGTTCGCTCAGGACTTCGCGACGGCGCGCGCGGGCAAGATCGATCTGGCTATAGGCAATTCCGTCGCCTGTATCGATCGCTGCTGCAACTGTCCCATCAGGCTCGATCACGCAGCTTCCTCCGGAGAACTGCACGGTTCTCTCCAGTCCCCACCTGTTGCTTTCGATGACATAGCAGGCGTTTTCGAAAGCGCGGTTGATCCAGTAGGGGGCGGGCGCGCGCTCCTGCAGCCAGTTGGAAATGTGGCAGATGACGTCGGCGCCGCCCAGGGCCTCCAGCCGCGCCGTTTCGAAGAAGTGCAGATCCATGCAGACCAGCATCGAAATTCGGCCGATTTCCGTTTCAAACACCTCATGTACGATATCGCCATTCGCAGCCCACTTTGGCTCAGCGATATACGGATGCGACTTGCGGTGCCGGCCAACGACGCCGTCCGGACCGATCAGAACGGCTGTGTTGTAATAGAGGTCGCTCGCCGGATCGACTTCCGGCATGCCGACGACGATATAGCAGCGGTGCTTGCGGGCAATCGCATGGAAAATATCGGTGGTTGGCCCGGGGACGGTCTCGACGAAAGGTTTCACCTCAGCCCTGTCGAACCAGCAATAGCCGGTCGTTCCCATTTCGGGCGTGACGATCAGGCGCGCCCCCGCCTGCGCGGCCTCCTCGCAAAGGGCCGTCAGCCTGCTGATATTGCGCGCCTTTTCGAACATGGTCGGTTCGAACTGGATAGTAGCGGCGGTGTAGCTCTGTGTGGATGTCATGATTGTTCCCATTGTCTCTGTGAAAGGTCGGCCTTTTTCAGACGGCCATATGGCGGTGAACGAGTGCGTCGGAGAGCATGTCGATGGCGCCTGTCGCAACCACGGCGCCTTTTTCGAGCATGGCGAAGTGGTGGGACGCCTGGCGCGCAAATGCGACGTTTTGCTCGACGAGGATGATCGTCATGCCGATCTCCCGGTTGAGCCGGATAATGATCTTTTCAATCTCCTCGACGATGGAGGGCTGGATACCTTCGTTGGGTTCATCGAGAAGCAGTACTTTCGGGTCGGCGGCCAGCGCGCGTGCGATGGCAAGCTGCTGTTGCTGCCCGCCCGAAAGCACGCCGCCGGGCCGGTCCAGATTGGCCATCAGATAGGGGAAAAGTTCCGGCACCAGCGCTGGAATTTCGCGTTTGCCATCCGCACGTGCAAAGGCGCCCATGAGGATGTTTTCGCGGATGGTAAAATCGGGGATAATCTCCCTGCCCTGGGGGACGTAGGCGATACCGGCCCGCGCCCTCCTGTGCGTCGGGGATGCGCCGATGTCCTTGCCCTGAAGATGCATCTCGCCCGTCATGCGATCGGTCAGCGCCATCAATGTTTTCAAGAGGGTGGTCTTGCCGGTACCGTTGCGACCGAGAATACTTGTGACCTTGCCGGTTGGAACATCGAGGGTGACGCCGTGCAAAATGTGGCTGCGTCCGTAATAGCTGTGCACGTCTTTCAGGGTCAGCATCAGGATATTCCTTTCGAACCGAGATAGGCTTCACGGACTTTGGGATTGTGTTCGATATCGCCGACGCTGCCTTCCGCCAGAACCTCGCCCAGATGAAGGACGGTGATGCGCTCGGCGATTTCACGCACGAAACCCATGTCGTGCTCAACGACGAGGATGGTGTGGCGGCCTTTGAGATTTTTGATGATGTTAGCTGTCTTGCGGGTTTCCGCCTGGGTCATGCCAGCCGTCGGCTCGTCCAGCAGGATGACCTTGGGGTCCTGCACGATGAGCATGCCCAGTTCCAACCATTGCGTCTGGCCATGGCTGAGATAGGCGGCGGTCAAGTCCGCCTCGGCTTCCAGGCCGGTCAGCGCGAGCGCCTCATCGACGCGGTTTGCTTCCGCACGCGAAAACCCGAACCGGAGATTGGCGAACACCGATGGATTGCGGCAATTGGCCACTTCCAGATTCTGTCGCACGGTGAGATCACGGAAAATGCTGGGGATCTGGAATTTTCGGCCGATCCCGGCGCGGGCGATCCTGTGTTCGGGCCAGTTGGTGATGTCGGTATCGTAAACGAAGACCTTGCCCTGCGTGCTACGGGTCTTGCCGCTGATAAGATCCATCAGGGTCGTCTTGCCGGCGCCGTTCGCGCCGAGCAACACCCGCAACTCACCATCATGGACGGTGATGCTGACATTGTTGACGGCTCTGAAGCCGCCGAAATCGACGCCGAGACCGTCGATGGTCAATGCGATTGCACTCATATCACAATGCCTCGCTTTGTTGCTGTAACGATGGAGACGACGCTGATGGCTTAAGGCGGCGGACGAGCTGCCGCAGAAGATCATGCGCGACGCCGCCGAGGCCACGCGGCATGAACAGGACGACGAGGACGAAGATGAGGCCGATGATCGCTTTCCACGCCTCCACCAGCGCTTCGGTTTCACTCACCTCGGCCTCGATCATGTTGATCAGGATCGCGCCGATGCAGGCGCCGAGCAGGGAGGAGCGCCCGCCGACGGCAGCCCAGACGACCATGGTCACCGAGAAAGACAGGTCCATGAAGGTGGGCGAGGCAAACTCCGCGACGACCACGTAAAGCATGCCGGCAACACCTGCGATCCCAGCCGAAATGGCAAAAAAGAACATCTGGTAGAGCGAGACGTCGAAGCCGAGATAACGGGCGCGGACCTGATCGTCGCGGATCGCCTGCAGGATCATGCCCGCGCGGGTCTCCACCACCAGACGCGCTCCGATGAGCGTCAGCGACAGGCATATGGCACACAGATAATAGGTCGCTCGGCTGTAAGGGTCGAATTCAATCCCGCCGATCGTCAGCCAGCCGAGGTCCGTCAGGCCGTTGAAGCCATTTGTCACCGGTTGCGCATCGACCATGACGAGACGCACGAGCAGAACGAGTGCCAGCGTGATGATCGACACGAAGACACCGGAGATGCGTTTGCGGAAAACCAGCATGCCGAGTGCGCCGGCGATCATCACGGGAAGCACGATGCCGAGCACGAGGCCCACCGTCTGACTTTGAAACGGAAGCCAGAGGAAAGAGCCCTTGTTGATGCAGCATAGTTCCGTCGGTGCGCCGGGTTCGGCGTTCCATAGCATGAAATCGGGAACAGGCCTTTCGGAGCCCTGCTGCAGACTGGTCGCGCTGGACAGCTTCAGCGACATGGCGAGCATGTAGGCGCCGAGACCGAAGAACAGCCCCTGGCCGAGATTGAGAATGCCCGCATATCCCCATGTCAGCGCGATGGCGACGCCGAGCATGCCATAGACAAGATACTTGGAGATACGGTTCAGCCAGAATTCGTCGCCGAAAACGGGTGCTGCAAAGATCAGCGCGATGAAGACGACATAGGCGGCGATCTGCAATTTTCGTTCGATGCTCATGTTAGCGCCCCTTGAACGAGAACAGCCCGCTGGGCTTGACGAGAATGACAATGATGACGACCCCGAAAACCACCGCGCGCGCCAGAATGTCGTTCGTGCCGATGGCCACCAGTGCATTGATCTCGCCGAGAAGCCCTGAAGACAGGGCGGTGCCGAACAGGCTGCCGACACCGCCTGTCACCACGACCATGAAGCCGTCGACCACCATCGTTGTGCCCATGTCGGGGAAAACAGTCTTGAAGCCGGACATCATATCCTCACAGCCTCAGACCTTGGCTAGGCAACTGCGCCTGATCCCCTTTCGCCGGGATTACCCATGCGGCAATCCTCGAGCATGGCGAAATTATGGAACGACACGCGGGCTGACGTCCGCGCTTGCGCCATCAAGAGCCAATGCCTCATCGATCTCGGCTGATGATACCTGCAGGAACTGGCGTCGGGTCACCGCGATGGAAATTGCGGGAATCTCAAGGTGGGTTGCCACCCGGCGATATGCCGTGAAGCTCAAGCCTTCTATCAATTCCTCGTCTACGACCAGGCGATATGTGCCCGCTCCCAGGGGTTCCGTAAGGGCTTCCAGACGGAACGGATGCATGAATGTGATTTCGGTCTCTGTGGTTCTTTCGATCATTTCGAACACCGCTTTCCGTTGCGTTGAACCGGCGCATTTGCAGCCAGCTATTCGCAACTATGCTCCGAAGAGGATGTAGACGATCAGCGCAACGCTTGCCGCAGACAAGACGTAGCCAGCCACAGTTGCGAGATTATGTTTCGTCGGTTGGTGAAATATGGAAGACATGGCGTCCTCCTTTGTCGGGGCCAGGGTATTCAACCCTTAAACAGCAGCGCCCGTAATATGGCTGCTGGAACAATCATAATGGACCTGTTCCGCTCGTTTAGCAATGAAGCAATTCGGTAGTTTGGGAGTGCTGATCAAAGGCCTCCGGTCTCTTTGGCGATAACCATGGCCGTGTTCTCCTCAACGCCATTTGCCGTGGATTGCGCCATTGATATCCAACGCGAGTTCCATCGCTATAACAGCGATAAAGGCGAGCCCATCCACATCCGCATCGGGCTGGATTGTGGTGAGCCAATCGAAGACAGCAATGATTTCTTCGGCACGACCGTGCAATTGGCCGCAAGGCTTTGCGCTGCCGCCGAGAGCGATCAGATCCTGATATCGGACAAGACCCCTGCAGGAATATGGCAGCGCCGATGTCCTCGTGCATGGGGATCGTTACAGGCTGAAAGGCTTTGCCGAGCCGGTCCTCGCCTATCGTTGCGAGTGGCTGCACTAATAACGGTTGCTCGCATCGAATGCGATCACGACGAACCCGCCTGCCGGTAACGGCAAGCGTGGAAACCCGTGTGCTGGCGTCAGGCAACGCCAGCACAATTGCGCTTGATCAGACGCCTTGCCTCCAGATGATGTGAGGCGGGAAGGCAGCGATCAATCGGGGCGCTGCAGCAAGGCCAGAGCGACCGTGGATGCAGCCAGGATCGCGGTCAGCGCCAGCGGAGCAGTGGCACCGTAGGAATCCACGATATAGCCGCCGAAAACCGCACCGATACTGATGGCCACCTGAAAGGAAACGACCATCAG
>NZ_JBAOJM010000023.1:0-39184 GCF_037083425.1 Agrobacterium sp. CCNWLW32 | reverse complement strand
CCCGCCACCAGACAAACCCACAAACCAAAACCAGATGGCCTTCCAATGGCCGCAAATTTAAACCGGACAGTAGTGGGTCAAGCCCGGGGATGACGTCGAATTTGGAGCGATATTCGCAAGAATTATCAGGCCCGCATAAGCGGGCCTTTTCCACGGCATCCGATGATTTCACTCAGCGTGCGGCAGAGAGGCCGACGATCAAGCCTGTGACGGCGTTGATGAGCAGGAACTGGTTGTCGACGCGCACCCAGCGCTGGTCACGGCGCGGCTCGGCAAGACGGTAGCGGCGATAGTCGCGGCGGTCGACCGTGTGGCGGCGTTCGCCTGCAGACAGGCGCTGGCCGCGATCCCAGCGGTGCTTCTTGACGATGACCTTTTTCGTGGTGATCTGGCGCTCGACGGTAACGCCACGGTGGCGATCGTCATGACGGCTCTGTGCCTGCGCCATCGGAGCAGCGAGAACGGTGGCAGCCAGAAGAATGGTGATGAACTTTTTCATGAATGTTTCCTCGTGTTTCGATGAGGAGAACTTACGAATAAACGAATGAACGGAAACTGAATTTAAAATTACATTTATGTAATGGTTGTTAATGGTTAGGAGCGTGAGTTAATCTTTTATTTTGAGTTTTTCGGGGTAGCCAGACCGCCCGGCGGAACCGGGCGGTCTCTTCTGCATCAGATGCGTTCGGCGGATTTTGCCCAGAGGTTGATATCCGCTTCCTTGGCATAACGGTCGATTTCCGCAAGCTCTTCGGCCGTGAAATCCGGCCGCTCAAGCGCCTTCACGCAATCCTCAACCTGTTCGACGCGGCTTGCCCCGATCAGCGCCGAGGTGATGCGGCCGCCGCGCAGAACCCAGGCAATCGCCATCTGCGCCAGCGTCTGGCCGCGCCGCTCGGCAATGCTGTTGAGCGCCCGGATGTTCTCGACGTTGCGTTCGTTGAGGAAGGCCGGGTTCAGCGACTTGCGCTGCGCCGCGCGGCTGCCATCAGGCACGCCGCCGAGATATTTCGTCGTCAGCATGCCCTGCGCCAGCGGCGAGAAGACGATGGAGCCGATGCCCAGTTCTTCCAGCGTATCGACGAGACCATCCTCTTCGATCCAGCGGTTGATCATCGAATAGCTCGGCTGGTGGATGATGCAGGGCGTGCCGAGGTCCTTCAGGATGGCGGCGGCTTCACGGGTGCGCTTCGAGTTGTAGGACGAGATGCCGGCATAAAGCGCTTTGCCCGAGCGCACGATCTGGTCCAGCGCGCCACAGGTTTCCTCAAGCGGCGTGTTGGGGTCGAAACGGTGGGAATAGAAGATATCGACGTAATCCAGACCCATGCGCTTCAGGCTCTGGTCGCAGGAGGCGATTACGTATTTGCGGCTGCCCCATTCGCCATAGGGGCCGGGCCACATGTTGTAACCAGCCTTGGAGGAGATGATCATCTCGTCGCGATAACCTCTGAAATCCGTCTTCAGGATTTCACCGAAGGCGGTTTCGGCGCTGCCGGGCGGCGGGCCGTAATTATTGGCGAGATCGAAATGGGTGATGCCGAGATCGAAGGCGCGGCGGCAGATGGCCTGTTTGGTCTGGTGCGGCGTGTCGTTGCCGAAATTGTGCCAGAGGCCGAGCGAAATCGCCGGCAGTTTCAGGCCGGTCTTGCCGCAATGATTATATTTCATGGACGCGTATCGGTTTTCGGCCGGTTGCCAAACCATGGGTCTTCCTCCACTTGCTGATGACTGGCTGCCGGAGAACCCGGCAACTTTTTGAAGCGATGAAAACAGGCGCAGGTTCACCTGTCATTCCCGAGAGGGATGGTTATGCCTTTCTCCGCATGGTTTCAATGCGAGGATTGGCAGGTATGAAGATCGAAGATGCGGAAATGCGGCTGGGGGCCGCCCGCCTTCGGCGTGAAGATGATACGGCGCGTTTCGCCGGCGGCCAGATCGAAGAGATTGTCGGAATAACGGCCGGGCTGATCTGCCTCCAGCATGACGAAGAGCGCGAGACCTGCAGCGGCGACATCGATTTCGTACTGGCCGTTTTTCAACGGGCCGACGGAAAATTCGAGCCCTGCAGGCTGAAGCTCCAGCGCCTTGTAGGTGTCGCGCACATGGTGGCCTTCGCCGGTCATACCGTTGGAAGCGATGAAGCTCCAGGCGAGGATGGCGCCGTCGGGCAGGCTATCCATGTCTATCTCGGTCAGCGTTGCGGCCCTGTCCGTTGCGCAGGTGCCGTTGGCGGATTTCAGCGGCACGCGGTTGCCGTCCATGGTCAGCGCAACGATGTTCATGTCGATTTCGACGTCTTCCGCCGTGTCGTTGACCATGGAGAAGCTCACCCGGCGCCCATCCTCGGAGGGAATGGCCGAGACGGTCACCGCCTGGAAGAAGCGGCGGGCGGCATAATGCAGCGCTTTCCAGCCGCCGCCATAATCGAGGCTGGACCATGAGGCTACCGGCCAGGTGTCGTTGAGCTGCCAATAAAGCGTGCCCATGCAATGGGGCTTCAGCGAACGCCAGTAGTCCACAGCCGTGCGGATGGCGAGCGCCTGCTGGACCTGGCTCAGATAAACGAAATTCTCGAAATCCTTCGGGAAACGGAAATAGCGGAACATGGTGCCGGCGATCCGCTCATTGCCGCCGACATTCTTCTGGTGCAGCTCAATGACCGGGGAGGCGATGTTCATGTCCTTTTCTTCCGCATAGGTGCGGATGACGGGCATGGATGTGTAGGACTGGAAACCGAATTCGGAGCAGAAACGCGGCTTGACCGAGCGGTAATTGTCGAACGACTTGTTTTCGTGCCAGACGGACCAGTAGTGCATGTCACCGGAACCATCCGCGTGCCAGGCGTCACCATAATCGAGATAACCGGAGGCCGGGCTGGAGGGCCACCAGAGCGCTTCCGGTGCTGCTTTTTTCAGGGCTCTTTCGATCGTGCGGTTCAGGCGGTCGTAAGCCACGAGATAACGGTCGCGATTGTTGCGGGATTCATCGAACCAGGTCAGCGCACCCACCAGCTCGTTGTCGCCGCACCAGAGCGCGATGGACGGATGCGAGGAGAGGCGTTTCACCTGGTAGTCGACCTCATGTTCGACATTGTCGAGAAAGTCCTCGCTGCAGGGATAGAGATTGCAGGCAAACATGAAGTCCTGCCAGACCAGCAGGCCGAGCCGGTCGCAGAGATCGTAGAACCAGTCCTCCTCATAAAAACCGCCGCCCCAGACGCGGATCATGTTCATATTGGCCTCCACCGCAGAGCAGAGGAGATCTTCGGTCTTTTCCCGGCTGGCGAGCGAATAAAGTGCATCTGCGGGGATCCAGTTGGCGCCGCGGCAGAAGATCTCGCGGCCGTTGATGCGGAAGGCGAAGCGGCTTCCGGCTTCGTCCTTGTCCGTCAGAAGCTCGATCGTCCTCAAGCCGATCTGGCGGGTGACGGTCTCATCAGGCAGTTCCACCGTCAGCTTGTAGAGCGTCTGTTCGCCACTGCCGGCCGGCCACCAGAGCTCCGGATTCTCCACAAAGAAGACGTGGCGCACCACCGTTTCGCCGGTACCGACGCCGCAATCGAGTCTCAGCCTTTCATCGTTGAGGGACAGGTAGACCGGCAGGCTCGCCGGTCCCTCGGCAAACAGCGTGACAGCCACATGCAGCTCGACGCCGCCTTCGACATGGTGCTGTGAGGTGACGACATGTTCAATGCGGGCCGTATCGAGCCGCTTCAGCAGGATTTTGCCGTAGAGGCCGAGCGGCGCAATTGCGATGTTCCAGTCCCAACCGAAATGGCATTGCGGCTTGCGCAGCATGTTGCCGTTGGCAATGGGTGAATTGCCGGGGTGATAGGGGATGTAAAAAGGCTGCCGCGCCTGCCGTTCTGCGCCGGCCGCGATGTTAGAATGGAAATGGATGCGGATGGTGTTTTCACCCGGCCGCACCGCGCGTGAGATATCCGGGCGGTAGCGGCGGAAGCAATTGTCGGCGGTCAAGACCGGGACGTCGTTGACGAAGACGATGGCGACGGTGTCGAGGTAGTCGATATCGAGATACCAGCTGGAATCCGCCTCATCGAGAATGAATGTGCGCTCGATGAGCCAGTCGCGCTCAGCCACCCATTGCACCACCTTTTCATTGGCGCCGTGATAGGGATCGGGAATGATGCCCGCATTTTTGAGCGCGCTGTGAATATCGCCCGGTACGGAAAGCTGGGTGGTATGGTCTCCTTCCACCGAGGTCAGGCGCCAGGGCCCAGCCAGATCAATGACAGTTTCGGGCGAGGAAGAAGAAATCATAATCGGACCCTGCATAGTATGAATTCGAAGAAGACTGGCCGGCATTATGGTGCAGGCTTGTGTCAGAATCTGGGGGAATGGATGCCCGCAAAGCGGCTGCGACACGCTTATCCGGCTTTGCTATTTCCTCCCTCCGGCAACGTTACCGTAAAACAATCGTTCCGTCATTCCTTTGAGTGACAACGAGCGACATGAATAATGACGGGCACATCTGCGTCGGGATGACCAGGTCAAATCCCAAGAAAAATTATAAACTTTATATTTTTATATCAGTGATTTGCATCAAGATATTAATCTTGTCAGTTAAGATGTGTATCCGTGGATTTCTGGAAATTCTGTGCCGGAAGAAGGGGGAAGTACCGTGAAATATTTTCCGGACCTATATCGTTTTAGCTGAATTGGCGGATAGTCGGACAAGACCGGCCGTTGACCGCGGACCTTTGCCTTTGCAACAGAGAAAAAGCTATCTATGATTATCGTTCGGTAAAGCGTGGCGAAATGACATGAACGATACTGGCAAATCCGGCGGGGGCGAAACTCCTGCAACGACGGGCGAGCGTCCGACCTTGAAGACGATCGCCTATATGACGGGTCTTGGCATCACCACCGTCTCGCGCGCGCTGAAGGATGCGCCAGACATCGGCGCTGAAACCAAGGAGCGTGTGCGGCTGATCGCCCGGCAGATCGGCTACCAGCCAAACCGCGCCGGCGTGCGCCTTCGCACCGGCAAGACCAATGTGATTGCCCTTGTTCTGAGCGTCGATGAAGAGCTGATGGGTTTCACCAGCCAGATGGTATTTGGCATCACCGAGGTTCTTTCCACGACACAATATCATCTGGTCGTGACGCCCCATATCCACGCCAAGGATTCGATGGTGCCGATCCGCTATATTCTCGATACCGGTTCGGCGGATGGGGTCATTATTTCGAAGATCGAGCCCAACGATCAGCGCGTCCGTTTCATGACTGAGCGTAACATGCCCTTCGTCACCCATGGGCGTTCGGATATGGGTATCGAACACGCCTTTCATGATTTCGACAATGAGGCCTATGCCTATGAGGCGGTCGAGCGGCTGGCGCAATGCGGACGCAAAAGGATCGCGGTCATCGTGCCACCATCGCGGTTTTCGTTCCACGATCACGCCCGCAAGGGGTTCAACAGGGGGATCAGGGATTTTGGTCTTACCGAATTCCCGCTGGACACCATCACCATCGAAACGCCGCTTGAGAAAATCCGCGATTTCGGTCAGCGGCTGATGCAGTCGGATGACCGCCCCGACGGTATCGTTTCGATCAGCGGTAGCAGCACCATCGCGCTGGTGGCCGGTTTCGAGGCGGCGGGTGTGAGGATCGGTGAGGATATCGATATCGTTTCGAAACAGTCCGCGGAGTTCCTGAACTGGATCAAACCGCAGATCCACACCGTCAATGAGGATATCAAACTGGCGGGCAGGGAGCTTGCAAAGGCCCTTCTGGCGCGCATCAACGGCGCGCCGCCGGAAACCTTGCAGAGCATCAGCAGCCCGGTCTGGTCTTCGATGGCGCCGAAGCCGTAGATGGCTCGCTTCGCAATAGGTGCTGCAAGTCTTGACCCCGTTGCGTTCGCGGCTTTTTTAAAGTTTGACTTTAATATGTTGGCGTAAGATGTTGGTGTAAATGATATTTTTATCGTGCGCTGACTGGCTTTCGGCTGAATGCCCGGAATGACAGCCGGGGCGTCAGCGCACGACAATACGCATCAGGACAGGCAATCCTTCAGAGAGCCCGCAATGCCGCGCATCAGCTTGAAATAGAGATCGGGACCGGGCTCCAGCGTCGCTGCCTCCGGGTCGAGCGTCGCCGATTTTGCTGCAGTACCCTCAGTGATGACCGAAATCAGCTTCGGCTCGAATTGCGGTTCAGCGAAGACGCAGGTTGCGCCGAGCTGACGGACCTTTTCCTGCATCTGTTTGACACGGTCAGCACCTGGAAGGGTTTCGGGGCTGACGGTGATCGATCCCGCCGTCTTCACACCGTAACGGTGCTCGAAATACTGATAGGCATCGTGGAAGACGATGAAGGGCTTGTCCTTCACCGGCTCGACCGTTTCCTTGAGTTCGGCATCGAGCGCATTGAGATCGTCGATCAGTTTTTTGGTGTTGGCCTGATAGGTCGCGGCATTGCCGGCATCGGTTGCAATCAGCGCGGTTTCTATCGTCTGCGCCATGGCCTTGGCATTGGCGGGATCGAGCCAGAGATGGGTGTCGTATGCGCCATGGTCATGGTCCTCGTGACCCTCCGCATGGTCGTGTCCATGATCGTGTGCGCCTTCCTCTTCGGCGTGACCGTCATGCGCATCATGGCCTTCGTCGCCATGGTCATGTGCTTCAAAGGGGCCGCCTTCGCGGAAGGGCAGCTTCTCCAGCCCCTTGGCGTCCTCCAGTTCCACCACGGTTGCCTTGCTGGCAAGCGCTTCCAGCGGCTTTTCCAGGAACGCTTCAAGGCCCGGCCCAACCCAGAAGACCACATCCGCCTTTTCCAGCTTGCGCGCATTGGACGGTCTGAGATTATAGGTGTGCGGAGAGGCCGCGCCGTCGACGATGAGCTGGGGTTCGCCGACGCCCCGCATGATTGCGGCGACGAGGGAATGGATGGGCTTGATCGAGACCACGACATCGGGCGCGGCGGTGGCGCCGGAAGCGGCGGCCGCTATTGCCACCGATGCCATGAGCGGGATCAGGAACGATTTCATGAAATGCACTCCACTTGAAGAAGTATAGTTATGTTATTACATTTATTGCGTTACTCTATAACGTATGCAATAGCGGTAAGCAACATCGCCGAACGGACAATCCCATGCTTCATTCCGCCCATCGGGGCAACGAGATACTGGTTTCCCTTGCCAATGCCGGCGTGCAGCGCAACGGCCGCTGGCTGGTGCGCGGCGTGGAGTTTTCCGTCAGCAAAGGCGAGATCGTCACGCTGATCGGGCCGAACGGTTCCGGCAAATCAACGAGCGCAAAAATGGCGATCGGTGTGGTGAAGCCGACCGAGGGCGAGGTCTCGCGCATTGTCGGTCTGAGGGTTGGTTATGTGCCGCAGAAGCTCTCCGTTGATTGGACCATGCCGCTTTCGGTGCGCCGGCTGATGACGCTGACCGGGCCGCTGCCAGCCCGTGAAATCGACGCGGCGCTGAATGCGACTGGCATTGCGCATCTCGCCAACGCCGAGGTCCAGCACCTTTCTGGCGGCGAGTTCCAGCGCGCGCTCCTGGCCCGCGCCATCGCCCGCAAGCCCGATCTGCTGGTTCTTGACGAGCCCGTGCAGGGCGTCGATTTCTCCGGCGAGATAGCTCTCTATGATCTGATAAAAAATATCAGAAATTCAAATAATTGCGGAATTCTGTTAATCTCGCATGATCTGCATGTGGTGATGGCGGAAACCGACACCGTCATATGCCTGAACGGCCATGTCTGCTGCCGGGGCACGCCACAGGCGGTGAGCCAGAGCCCGGAATATATGCGGCTGTTCGGCGGCTCGGCAGCCAAGGCGCTTGCCGTCTATAGCCACCATCACGATCATACCCATTTGCCCGATGGCCGGGTGCAGCATGCGGATGGTTCCGTAACCGATCATTGCCACCCCGAGGATGGCCACCACCATATGCATGACCATGGCCGCCATCATGACGACCATGGCGAATGCGGCTGCGGCCACCAGCATGAGCATGAGCATGAGGATCATATTTCCTCCAGCCAGCGGCAGGGAGAGCGCCATGTTTGACGATTTCTTCATTCGCGCCATGGTCGCCGGTATCGGCGTCGCGCTCACTGCCGGTCCTCTCGGCTGTTTCGTCGTCTGGCGGCGCATGGCCTACTTCGGTGATACGATGGCCCATTCGGCGCTGCTCGGCGTCGCGCTGTCGCTGCTGTTGCAACTCAACCTCATCGTCAGCGTTTTTCTGGTGGCATCGGCCGTTTCGATCCTTTTGATTTTCCTGCAACGCCGGCAGGCTCTCTCCTCCGATGCACTACTTGGCATATTGTCCCATTCGGCGCTGGCGATCGGTCTTGTCATCGTCGCTTTCATGAGCTGGGTGCGTATCGACCTCGTCTCCTTCCTGTTCGGCGATATTCTCGCCGTCACCCGCAGCGATATCGCCCTGATCTGGGGCGGTGGACTGGTGGTCATCGTTTCCATGGTCTTCCTGTGGCGGTCGCTGCTCGCCTCCACCGTCAATACAGAATTGGCTGAGGCCGAGGGGTTGAACCCGGAGCGCGCGAAGCTGATCTTTACGCTCTTGATGGCGCTGGTGATCGCCATTGCCATGAAGGTGGTCGGCATCATGCTCATTACCTCGCTGCTCATCATACCGGCGGCGACCGCCAGACGTTTTTCCGCGACGCCTGAGGTGATGGCGGTGGTGGCTTCGCTGATCGGTGCTGTTGCCGTTGTCGGCGGCCTGTTCGGCTCGCTCACCTACGATACGCCGTCCGGCCCTTCCATCGTGGTTGCCGCGGTGATCCTCTTCGTTATAAGCCTGTTGCCGGCGCCGGGTTTTTCCCGCGCCGCGGATGAAGGAGGCAAGTCATGAATGTGCAGACCCAGCAGAACCTCACCAAGAACCAGTCGCTGGTCATGAATGCTCTCTCAAACGCGCATCAGCCGCTCAGCGCCTATATGATTCTCGACAAGCTGCGCGACGATGGTTTTCGCGCGCCGCTGCAGGTTTACCGGGCGCTGGAAAAGCTGGTGGAATTTGGTCTCGTGCACCGGCTTGAGAGCCTCAACGCCTTTGTTGCCTGCACCCATACGCAGGCGGAGTGCTGCTCGCACCACCATGGGACTGTCGCTTTCGCCATCTGCGAATCCTGCGGGCAGGTGACGGAGTTTCACGATCATGAGATCGACCACCGCCTTGAGCGCTGGGTAAAGGACAGCAAGTTCAAGGCGGAAAAGACAACCATTGAAATTCGCGGTCTCTGCGCCGCCTGCTCGGCTTAGTCTCGAGGCGGGGCGGGCGTGGATGCCCGCCGTTTCCTATCCCTCGACGATCGCCAGATCCTTCGAAAAACGCTTCCAGTTTTCGATGTATTTTTCCGCCGAGCGGCGGAGCCCTGCGACGGCTTCATCGTCCAGCGTCCGGATGGCGCGCGCCGGCGAGCCGACAATCAGGGAATTGTCCGGGAATTCCTTGCCCTCCGTCACCAGCGCATTGGCGCCAACGAGGCAGTTGCGGCCGATCTTTGCGCCGTTCAGGATCGTCGCCCCCATGCCGATGAGCGAATTATCGCCGATGGTGCAGCCATGTACGATGGCGTGGTGGCCGATGGTGCACATTTCGCCGATGACAGCGGCAAAGCCGGGATCACTGTGCACCATCACGCCTTCCTGAATATTGGTGCCGCGCCCGACGCTGATCGGCTCGTTATCGCCGCGCAGCGTTGCGCCGAACCAGATGCCGACATCATCGCCGAGCGTGACCGAGCCGATGACATTGGCGTCGGGCGCTACCCAGTAGCTATCCGGGGCAGGGGTCTGCGGCACCCGGTCGGCAAGGCGGTAAAGCGGCATGGTGGTGTCCTCCCTTTTGGTTTTTTCTGACTGCGGTCAGGCAACCGTCACGGCAAGTGTGCCGACACCCTCGACGCCGCATTCGATCCGGTCGCCGCGCACGATGGGGCCGACGCCGGCCGGCGTGCCGGTCATGATGACGTCACCGGCGGCAAGCGTGAACAGCTTGGAAAGCTCGGCAATCACTTCCGGCACTTTCCAGATCATCTGGGCGAGGTCGCCCGTCTGCTTGCGTTCGCCATTGACGTCGAGCCAGATCGCACCGGTAGCGGGATAGCCGATCTTGTCTGCGGGGACGATGGCCGAAATCGGCGCGGAATATTCGAAAGCCTTCGCGCCTTCCCAGGAACGCCCCATCTTCTTAAGACCGTCCTGAAGATCCCGACGGGTCATGTCTATGCCGACGGCGTAACCCCAGACATGGTTCAGCGCCTCGTCCGCCGGAATATCAGCGCCGCCGCTTTTCAGCACCACGACGCATTCGACTTCGTAATGTACGTTGGATGACAGCGGCGGATAGGGGAAATCCCGTCCTGATGGCAGCAGATTGTCCGGGTTTTTCTGGAAATAAAAGGGCGGCTCGCGCGAAGGATCGTGGCCCATCTCTATGGCGTGATCGGCATAATTGCGGCCGACACAATAGACCCGCCGTACGGGGAACAGGGCGTCCGTGCCTTCAACGGGCAGGAGAACGGGTTTCGGAGCGGGGATGACGGTGGCGGCCATGTGGATTTCCTGTCGTCTTTTTGGGTGCAATTCTTGTCCCGCAATTCCGGGGCGATTTCCAGTTCAAAATGACCCTGCCTGCAAAACTGGCTTTTTACGGTCCTTTGCTGTAGAAGCCGCCGCAAAGAGGTTAATCCATGTACAGACAAGCGCT
This sequence comes from Agrobacterium sp. CCNWLW32, assembly GCF_037083425.1. NCBI lineage: Bacteria > Pseudomonadati > Pseudomonadota > Alphaproteobacteria > Hyphomicrobiales > Rhizobiaceae > Agrobacterium > Agrobacterium sp. CCNWLW32. Next base: position 28,468 of record NZ_JBAOJM010000023.1, on the reverse strand, counting down.
TGCAAGCGGCGAAAAAATCTTCGCCGTTGCCCCCATGATCGACTGGACCGACACGAGGTGCAGATTTCTGCACCGGCAATTGTCGAAGCGTGCGCTGCTTTATACCGAAATGATCGTCGCCGACGCCATTATCCATGGTCAGCGTGACAGGCTGCTCGGCTATCACCCTCAGGAACATCCCGTCGCGCTGCAGCTTGGTGGGTCTGATCCGGCCAAGCTTGCCGAGGCGGTGAGGATCGCCGGGGACTACGCCTATGATGAGATCAATCTCAATGTCGGCTGTCCCTCGGATCGGGTGCAATCTGGTACCTTTGGTGCATGCCTGATGCGCGAGCCTGATGTGGTGGCGCAATGTGTCTCGGCAATGAAGGCTGTCGCCCGCGTGCCGGTTACGGTGAAATGCCGGATCGGCGTGGATGATCAGCAGCCGGAAGCGGTTCTGCCGGATTTTCTGAAGCGGGTTGTTGCGGCAGGCGCGGACGCCGTCTGGGTTCATGCGCGAAAAGCCTGGCTGCAAGGGCTTTCGCCGAAGGAAAACCGCGAAGTGCCGCCGCTAGATTATGATCTCGTCTATCGCATGAAGCGGGAAAACCCTGACGTCTTTATCGGCATCAATGGCGGTATCGCCGATCTCGATCAGGCGAGCGGGCACCTCCAACATATGGATGGTGTGATGCTCGGCCGGGCGGCCTATCATAACACGTCCATCCTTGCCGATGTCGACCATCGCATCTATGGCGAAGAGGCCCGGCAGCCGGACTGGATGGCGCTGCGTGACGCCATGATGGCCTATGCCGCCGACTATATCGCCGCGGGTGGACGTCTCAACCACGTCACTCGCCATATGGTCGGACTGTTTCAGGGCATGCCCGGCGCGCGCCGTTTCCGGCAAATCCTCTCCAGCGATGCCACCCGGCCGGGGGCTGGCCCGGAGGTGATCGAGGCCGCTTTCGCGGCCATAGATTTCAGCCCGACGAAAGAAATGGCGGGCTGAAAGCGCTCAGACCGCCTTTTGCAGTTCCTGCGCACCATTGGGCGCATTGACCTTGCCGCCGGTGATGAAGAAGGCGAAGACGTCGCGCGGTGTCTTTTCGACTTTTCGCTCGGCGGCGATCAGCGGTAGATCGTCCGGCATGCCGCCCTTGGCATAGGTCTTTACCCGCTCGGCCCAGTGGTCGATTTCTTTTTTCGGATAACAGGTCTTGATGTCGTCCTCGCCCTTCTGCAGGCGGCAATAGACGAAATCGGCCGTCACGTCAGGCAGCATCGGATAGTCATGATGGTCGGCGCAGACGACGGCGACCTTGTGCTTGGCGAGAAGATCGATGAATTCCGGAACCTGAAATGTCGGGTTGCGCACCTCGACGACATGGCGAAGACGAATACCGTCCTGCTTCTCAGGTAACAGGGACAAAAATGCGCCGAAATCCTCCGCGTCGAATTTTTTCGTCGGTGCGAATTGCCAGAGGATGGGACCGAGATGGGATCCGAGTTCGGTCAGCCCCTGCGTCAGGAACTTCGTCATCGATTCACCGGCTTCGGCCAGAACCCTGCGGTTGGTGACAAAGCGGCTTGCCTTTAGCGAGAAGACGAAATCCTCGGGCACTTCGGAAGCCCATTTGGCGAAGGTCTCCGGTTTCTGGCTGCTGTAATAGGTGCCGTTCACCTCAATGGCCGTGAGCTGCCGGCTGGCGTGCTCCAATTGGCGCTTCTTCGGCAATTTTTCGGGGTAAAACGTGCCTTCCCAGGGCTCGAAGGTCCAGCCGCCGATACCGGTGCGGATCGTGCCTGATGTCGACATATGCTGTTCCTCCTCCGGCCTTCGGCCTTTCGAACCTTTGCGACGAAAGCTGCGGATTACTCCGCAGCCTCCCGTTTTCCGGCCGGCCGGCGCTCCAGAAGCTCCTTCAGGAAGTGACCGGTATAGGAACGCTCGACTTTCACGATGTCTTCCGGCGTACCGGTCGCCACCACTTCGCCGCCGCCCGTGCCGCCCTCAGGCCCGATATCGATGATCCAGTCCGCCGTCTTGATGACTTCGAGATTGTGCTCGATCACCACGACGGAATTACCCTGTTCCACCAGCGCATGCAGCATTTCGAGCAGCTTGTTGACATCGTGGAAATGCAGGCCGGTCGTCGGCTCGTCGAGAATGTAGAGCGTGCGACCGGTGGAGCGCTTGGACAGTTCCTTGGCGAGCTTGACGCGCTGCGCTTCGCCACCGGAGAGGGTATTGGCCTGCTGGCCGACCTTGATATAACCGAGGCCGACATCGAAGAGCGATTGCAGCTTGTCGCGCACAGCCGGCACGGCGGCGAAGAATTCCACACCTTCCTCCACCGTCATATCCAGCACATCGGCGATGGATTTGCCCTTGAAGGTAACGTCCAGCGTTTCGCGATTATAACGCTTGCCGTGGCAGACATCGCAGGTGACGTAAACGTCAGGCAGGAAGTGCATCTCGATCTTGATGACGCCGTCACCCTGGCAGGCCTCGCAGCGGCCGCCCTTGACGTTGAAGGAGAAACGGCCCGGCGCGTAACCGCGCGCCTTGGCTTCCGGCAGACCGGCGAACCAGTCGCGGATCGGCGTGAACGCACCGGTATAGGTGGCCGGGTTGGAACGCGGCGTGCGGCCAATCGGCGACTGGTCGATATCGATCACCTTGTCGATGAATTCGAAACCATCGATGCGGTCGTGCTCGGCCGGGATTTCGCGCGCACCCATCACCCGGCGCGCCGCCGATTTATAAAGCGTCTCGATCAGGAATGTGGATTTGCCGCCGCCCGAAACGCCGGTTACGGCAGTGAAAACACCGAGCGGCACAGCTGCCGTGACATTCTTCAGGTTGTTGCCGCGCGCGCCAAACACCTTGATTTCGCGGCCCTTCTTGGGCTTGCGACGCTCAGCCGGCACGGCGACGCCGAGTTCGCCCGAAAGATATTTGCCGGTCAGCGATTTCGGATTGGCCATCACCTCCTGCGGTGATCCTTCGGCAATCACCTGACCGCCATGAATGCCGGCGGCCGGGCCGATATCGACCACGTAATCCGCCGTCAGAATGGCGTCCTCATCATGTTCGACCACGATGACCGTATTGCCGATATCGCGCAGATGTTTCAGCGTATCGAGTAGACGGGCATTATCGCGCTGATGCAGGCCGATCGAGGGCTCGTCGAGAACATAGAGAACGCCCGTGAGGCCCGAGCCGATCTGCGAGGCCAGACGGATACGCTGGCTTTCACCGCCGGAAAGCGTGCCGGAATTGCGCGACAGGCTGAGATAATCCAGCCCGACATCGTTGAGGAAGCGCAGGCGCTCACGGATTTCCTTGAGGATTCGGACCGCGATTTCGTTCTGCTTGGCGTTGAGGCTTTCCGGCAGCACTTCAAACCAGTCGCGCGCCATGCGGATCGACATTTCGGTGACTTCACCAATATGCAGCTTGTTGATCTTGACGGCGAGCGCTTCCGGCTTCAGGCGATAACCGGCGCAGGCCGGGCAGGGGGCCGCCGACATGTAGCGTTCGATTTCCTCACGCGCCCAGGCGCTGTCGGTCTCTTTCCAGCGACGCTCGAGATTGGGCACGATGCCTTCGAAATTCTTCACCGTCTTGTAGGAGCGGGCGCCGTCCTGGTAGTTGAATTCGATCTTTTCCTCGGTGCCCTGCAGGATGGCGTTCTGTGCGTCCTTCGAAAGATCGGACCATTTGCTGGAGAGCTTGAAGCCGAAGGCCTTGCCGAGCGCTTCCAGCGTCTGGTTATAATAGGGCGAGGAGGATTTGGCCCAGGGCGCAATCGCGCCGTCGCGCAGCGTGCGGGCGGGCTCCGGCACGATGAGGTTTTCATCCACCTTCTGCTGCGAGCCGAGACCGTCACAGCTCGGGCAGGCGCCGAAGGGGTTGTTGAAGGAGAAAAGCCGCGGCTCGATTTCCGGAATGGTGAAGCCGGAAACGGGGCAGGCGAATTTTTCCGAAAACAGCACCCGCTCATGGGTCTCGTTGAGCGATTTGTTGGCGGAACCGCCGGCGGCGGTTTCTTCCGGCGGCAGGGGCTTGTCAGCAAATTCCGCAATCGCCAGCCCGTCGGCGAGCTTGAGGCAGGTCTCGAGACTATCGGCAAGGCGTGCTGCCATGTCCGGGCGCACGACGGCGCGATCGACCACCACGTCGATGTCGTGCTTGTATTTCTTGTCGAGAGCAGGAACGTCGGCGATTTCGTAGAACTGGCCATCCACCTTGACGCGCTGGAAGCCCTTCTTCATCAGATCGGCGAGTTCCTTCTTATATTCGCCTTTGCGGCCGCGGACTATCGGCGCAAGAATATAAAGACGCGTACCTTCCTCGAAAGCGAGAATGCGATCGACCATCTGGCTGACCGTCTGGCTTTCGATCGGCAGGCCGGTGGCTGGCGAATAGGGGACACCGACACGCGCGAAGAGAAGGCGCATATAATCGTAGATCTCGGTGACCGTGCCGACCGTGGAGCGCGGGTTGCGCGAGGTGGTCTTCTGCTCGATGGAGATTGCCGGCGACAGGCCGTCGATCTGGTCGACATCCGGCTTCTGCATCATCTCCAAGAACTGGCGCGCATAGGCCGAGAGGCTTTCGACATAACGGCGCTGGCCTTCGGCATAGATCGTATCGAAGGCAAGCGAAGACTTGCCCGAGCCGGAAAGGCCGGTCATGACGATCAGCTTGTTGCGCGGCAAATCCAGATCGATGCCCTTGAGGTTATGCTCGCGGGCGCCACGGATGGAAATCGTCTTCAGTTCACTCATGACAAGGCTCGGACAAAAATAACAGGCTTGATGGCAGCGCGTCCTTATGTAGTGACGCAGCCGGGTGTGTCGAGGTCTATTCCCTCTCGGTCGCAGCTTTTCGGAAAGCTTGACTCGAAATCTGCGATTTAATAGAACAAAAAAGGAACGAAATGCAAGCGCGAATGTCCGCTCCCGCAGCTTAAGATTATTCTTTGTGGATAGTTCCATGCTTGCGGTGCCCTTTGCGGGCGGCGGCAGCTATTGTGTGGCAAATTTTTTGAAATGCAATTGCCGGTCATGATGGCCGGCGGACAGGATGACGAGATGGCTGGTAGCGTAAACAAGGTAATTCTGATCGGGAACGTGGGCGCTGATCCCGAAATCCGCCGGACGCAGGATGGCCGCCCCATCGCCAACCTGCGCATCGCCACCTCGGAGACCTGGCGTGACCGCAACAGCGGCGAGCGCAAGGAAAAGACCGAATGGCACACCGTCGTGGTTTTCAACGAAGGCCTGTGCAAGGTCGTCGAGCAATATGTCAAGAAGGGCGCCAAGCTCTATATCGAAGGCCAGCTGCAGACCCGCAAATGGCAGGACCAGACCGGTAACGACCGTTACTCCACCGAAATCGTGCTGCAGGGCTTCAACTCCACGCTGACCATGCTTGACGGTCGCGGCGAGGGCGGCGGTGCTGCCCGCAGCGGCGGTGGCGATTTCGGCGGCGGCAACGATTATGGCAGCGGCGGCGGCTCCAGCTATGGCGGCGGTTACGACCAGCAGCCCTCGTCGCGCGGCGGCTCTGCCCGTGGCGGCAGCCAGCCCTCCGGCGGCTTCTCCAATGACATGGACGACGACATCCCGTTCTGATCGGACGGTGGATCCAGAAACGCGTGACAGGAGGTGAGCTTGACTGACGAAACCGTGCAGCCGAAACAGCCCGCCACCTGGCGCATCATTCTCGCTTTTTTCCTCGATTTCTGGACGGCGTTTTTCGCCGCCGGATTTCTGGTCGCGACGGTCGCGGGTGGGCGAACGCCTGAAGGTTTTGCCCTCAACGGCGCGCCCGCCTTTATCGCCTTCGCGCTGATCATCGCCTATTTTGTCGTGCTCGGTCGGTTCTTCGGCGGCACGCTGTGGCAGCGCCTGCTGAAGGCGAGACGCTGACTTCAGGCTTTGCCGGTTCCTCCTGAGAGGAGGATACTTCCACGTCGCGGCAAGCTATGCCGCGACTTTGTCCGCCAGCATCGCGACCATGACATCGGATTGCGACACGATGCCCACCATCTTGCCCCTGGCATCGATCACCGGCAGATAATGCAACCCTTCCTCCGCAAAGCGGATGATGGCTTCCTCGATGGAGGTTTCCGGTCGCACGGTTTTCACCGGTGATGTCATGATGTCCTTGACCGTATCATTGGGTGCGCTTGCGCCGGACAGGATGAGGCGCAGCCGCTGCAGGAAACCGATGGAGGGACGACCGTTTCTCCAGCTCGCCTTTTCCAGAAAGTCCGTCTGGGTGACGATGCCGACGATTTCGGCCCTGTCATTGGTGACGGGCAGCGCCTTGAAATGATGGCTGTGCATCAGCGCATGGGCGTGGCGCAGGCTGTCGTCAGGAGCAACGCCGACCACGTCCCGCGACATGACGCTTTCGCAATCGAGATGCAGCGCGCGACGCCGGTAGGAACGCAACTCGGTCCTGCGCAGGATGGTTTCCAGCGCATCGCGGTCGATATCGATGAACTCGTCATATTCCTTCAGCACTTCGTCGAGATCGGTGGAGGAAAAGCCGATTTTCTGGATGGGTGTCGGATCCGTGGTGCCGTGGGCGGCCTTGCCGAGCTTCAGGCCGTGCGGATAGGCGCGACCGGTGGCATTGTTATAGGCGAGGGCCAAAGCAAGAAGGATCAGCGAGTTTCCGGCGACCGGCCACAGCAGGAAACCATAGCCGAGGCTGTGCACGGCAGGGCCGCCGAGGACGGCAGTCAGTGCGACAGCACCGCTTGGCGGGTGCAGGCAGCGCAGCGCCATCATGGCGGCGATGGCGAGGCTGATGGCGAGCGCGCTGGCAAGAAACAAATCCGGAACCAACAGCGCCACGGTCACACCAACGAAAGCCGAAACGAGGTTGCCGCAGAGGATCGACCATGGCTGCGCCAGCGGGCTGGAGGGCACGGCAAACAAAAGCACGGCCGAAGCGCCCATCGGCGCGATCATGGCTGGCAGGGTGGGATCGAAACGGAGAGCGAGACTTCCCAAAAGGCCGGTCAGCAGGATGCCGACAAAGGCGCCGGTTGCGGAGCGCAGCCTTTCCCTGTTGCTGACGGGTGCGGCATCCGGGATGAGGCGACGCAGCGTGGAACGCATGGAGATAACTTTCGAATCCGAAAAAACATGCGTCTTTTAGCCGAAGCAGAGGGCGGATTTAAAGGGAGGATTTTCCGGCATTTCAGCGGTTGGCGGGAATTTATTGCGCTGGTGTCGCGAAACGCCTCAGAAAGCGAAGGCTGATTTTATGCCATCGACCACGAATTGCACGGAAAGCGCCGCAAGCAGAACGCCGAGTAGTCGGGTAAGGATCGCGCGGCCGGTATTGCCGAGAAAGCGGTCCATCCGCTCCGAAACGATGAGCGCGGCATAAACAAGGGCCATGGCGAAAGCGAGGATCAGGATGAGCACCACCATCTCGACGGTGGTCTTCATTGAGCCGGCAAGCAGCACGGTGGCGGAAATGGCGCCTGGTCCGGCGATCAGGGGCAACGCCAGCGGAAAGACCGCCAGATTGTGGAGGTGGTCCTTGGTGATGGCGATTTCGGAGGTCTTTTCCTTCCGTTCCTGGCGCTTCTCGAAAATCATCTCGAAGGAGATCCAGAACAGCAGAAGGCCGCCGGCGATGCGGAAGGCGCCGAGCGAAATGCCGAGCAGGTTGAGGATCGCAAGGCCGAAGAGCGCGAAGACGGCGAGAATGCCGAAGGCGATGATGGAACCGCGCAGCGCCACCTGGCTGCGCTGGTCGCGGTTCATGCCGGCGGTGAGCGCCAGGAAGACGGGGGCGAGACCCGGCGGATCGAGTGTGACCAGAAGTGTGGTAAGCGCGTTGATGAGCGTTTCGCTGCTGGCCATTTTTTCCCCGCTTATTGCCTTTTTGCGCGTGAGACTACGCAAGTCGCAATCGCTTTAAAAGGGAGTGGCGACGCTTTTGCTGACCTAAATGGCGAAAAGCGGTGTATGTCTTGCAAATGACGCAAAAGACTGTTCAAAACTCGCCGGGAAATTGGCTTAACGTGGCTGTTTCCGCTATAAAAATCCATCCGATTCTTAACAGAGAATGTGATCCGTTTTGACTGACCAGAGCCCCCCCGGCGGCGGAAAACTTCCGCCAGGCATTGAACCGATTTCCATCATGGAGGAAATGCAGCGGTCGTATCTCGATTACGCCATGAGCGTTATCGTTTCCCGCGCGCTTCCCGATGTGCGAGACGGCCTGAAGCCGGTTCATCGCCGTATTCTTTACGGCATGTCCGAACTCGGCATCGACTGGAACAAGAAATACGTCAAATGCGCCCGCGTTACCGGTGACGTGATGGGTAAATTCCATCCGCACGGCAATTCGGCGATTTATGACGCGCTGGCGCGTATGGCGCAGGACTGGTCGCTCCGCCTGCCACTGATTGACGGGCAGGGTAACTTCGGCTCCATCGACGGGGATCCGCCGGCGGCCGAACGTTATACCGAATGCCGTCTGGAAAAGGCCGCCCATTCGCTGCTCGACGATCTCGACAAGGAAACGGTCGATTTCCGCGACAACTATGACGGCACCTTGCAGGAACCGGTCGTCATTCCGGCCAAGTTCCCGAACCTCCTGGTCAACGGGGCAGGCGGCATCGCCGTCGGCATGGCTACCAATATTCCGCCGCACAATCTGTCCGAAGTCATCGACGGCTGTATCGCGCTGATCGAAAATCCGGCGATCGAGCTGCCCGAACTGATGCAGATCATTCCCGGCCCGGATTTCCCGACCGGTGCTCTGATCATGGGCCGCTCCGGCATCCGCTCGGCTTACGAGACGGGCCGCGGTTCGGTCATCATGCGCGGCCGCGCGACCATCGAACCGATGCGTGGCGACCGCGAGCAGATCATCATCACCGAAGTTCCCTATCAGGTGAACAAGTCGTCGATGATCGAGAAGATGGCTGAACTGGTCAAGGAAAAGCGCATCGAGGGCATTTCCGACCTGCGCGACGAATCCGACCGCCAGGGTTATCGCGTCGTCATCGAGCTGAAGCGCGACGCCAATGCCGATGTCATCCTGAACCAGCTTTATCGCTACACACCGCTGCAGACCTCCTTCGGCTGCAACATGGTGGCGCTGAACGGCGGCAAGCCGGAACAGATGACGCTGCTCGACATGCTGCGCGCTTTCGTCTCCTTCCGCGAGGATGTCGTCAGCCGCCGCACGAAGTACCTGCTGCGCAAGGCGCGCGAGCGTGCGCATGTGTTGGTCGGTCTGGCGATTTCCGTCGCCAATATCGATGAGGTCATCCGCGTTATCCGTCACGCTCCCGATCCGGCTTCGGCCCGCGAGGAGTTGATGACCCGGCGCTGGCCGGCGCAGGAAGTGGAAAGCCTGATCCGCCTGATCGACGATCCGCGTCACCGCATCAATGAAGACGGCACCTACAATCTCTCCGAAGAGCAGGCGCGCGCCATTCTCGAATTGCGCCTTGCCCGCCTCACCGCACTTGGTCGCGATGAAATCGGCGACGAGCTGAACAAGATCGGCGCGGAAATCAGCGAATATCTTGAGATCCTGTCGTCACGCCTGCGCATCATGCAGATCGTCACGGAAGAGCTCATCGCGATCCGCAACGAGTTCGGCACGCCGCGTCGTTCCGAGATTGTCGAGGGCGGCCCCGACATGGACGATGAAGACCTCATCGCCCGCGAAGACATGGTCGTCACCGTTTCGCATCTCGGCTACATCAAGCGTGTGCCGCTGACCACCTACCGGGCGCAGCGTCGCGGCGGCAAGGGCCGTTCTGGCATGGCGACGCGCGACGAGGATTTCGTCAATCGCCTCTTCGTTGCCAATACCCATACGCCGGTACTGTTCTTCTCCTCGCGTGGCATCGTCTACAAGGAAAAGGTCTGGCGTCTGCCGATCGGCACGCCGCAGTCCAAGGGCAAGGCCCTGATCAACATGTTGCCGCTGGAGCCCGGCGAGCGCATCACCACCATCATGCCGTTGCCCGAGGATGAGACCACCTGGGAAACGCTTGACGTGATGTTCTCGACGACACGCGGCACGGTTCGCCGCAACAAGCTCGGCGATTTCGTGCAGGTCAACCGCAATGGCAAGATCGCCATGAAGCTGGACGAGGAGGGCGATGAAATCCTCTCCGTCGAAACCTGTACGGACCGCGATGACGTGCTGCTGACGACCGCGCTCGGCCAGTGCATCCGCTTCCCCGTGGACGATGTGCGCGTCTTTGCCGGCCGCAACTCCGTCGGTGTGCGCGGCATCAACATGGCCGAAGGCGACCGCATCATCTCCATGACCATTGTCGGGCATGTGGAAGCGGAGCCGTGGGAGCGTGCAGCCTATCTGAAGCGCTCGGCTGCTGAGCGGCGTGCCGCAGGCGTCGATGAGGACGATATCGCACTCGTTGGCGAGGAAGTGACGGAAGAGGGTGAACTGAGCGAAGAGCGTTATCAGGAACTGAAGGCACGTGAAGAATTCGTGCTGACGGTTTCCGTGAAGGGCTTCGGCAAGCGCTCCTCCTCTTACGACTTCCGCACCTCGGGCCGCGGCGGCAAGGGTATCCGCGCCACTGACACCTCGAAGACCAACGAGATCGGCGAACTGGTTGCGGCCTTCCCCGTGGACGAAGGCGACCAGATCATGCTGGTGTCCGATGGCGGGCAGCTCATCCGCGTGCCGGTCAACGGCATCCGCATCGCCAGCCGCGCCACCAAGGGTGTGACGATCTTCTCTACCGCGAAGGATGAGAAGGTGGTTTCCGTGGAGCGCATCAACGAGCCGGAAGGCGACGACGAAGCAGAGAACGGTAATGGCGAAGATGCCGCCGACGATCTGCCGGATACGCCGGAGGCACCGGAGAACGAGGCGTAAGCCGCCTCGTCATCTTCGGGTACCAATCAAGAAAAACCCCGCGGTGCTCAGGCTCCGCGGGGTTTTTCTTTTGTCGTATCAGCTACGTTTGATTTTCAGCGAATCCGAATATGGACCGGAGCGCGACCCGAACGGCTCGCGACATGAAGGTGGATGTTTGCTTCCGGCTGATTGGAGCGCCAGGCGCGGGCGCCATGCGACAGAAGCAGCGCCACGAGATCGCGTGTTTTTGCCTTGGAACGGTTGAGACCGAGATCGGCGATACGCATTGCCGCCTCGTGAATGGGATGCAGAACCGACAGGCTGCCATGCCCATTGCCAGACGCAATGTCCGAATAATTCTCGTTGACTGCCATCTTGGAAAGCCTCGCTACTCATTACACAATTCGAGGAGACAGGCGATGTTTCGACAATGAAGCACCGCCTGCGGAAACATCAGTTACTGGAGTGACGCCCAGCAGCTGACGCCTTTCTTTTTCAGTACATTACATGCATTCACCGCAGCGTTCTGGCCATCAAAGCCGCCGAAACGGGCGCGGTAGATCTGGGAGCCGTCCTTGCTGAAGGCGACCGTGAAGGGTTTTGCGGAGCGCAATGCCGCGCCGCCTTTTTCCTGCGCGTTCTGCAACAGGCCGCGGGCGGAATTTTCGTCCGGTGATGCGCCGATCTGGATTACCCAGCCGCCTTGCGGAGCCTCGGATCGAGCCGAAACAGAAGGGGCGGAGGCGACAGACGCCGTGGTAATATTGTCCACCTTGGTTGAGTTGGTGATCAACTTGCGGTCCGGTGCAGCGGGTGCCTGAGCAATCGGATCCTTGCCCTTCTGCCAGGTGGCGGCTTCCATGGCCTTGACGGCTGCATTGGAAGAGGAGCCCGCAAAGGCGGTGACCGGCGCTTCCTCGTAACGGGTTTGCGGAACGGGACCTGCATGCGGAAGACCGGAATCGGTCGCTGCGACGGCCACGGAAGGCACAGCTGCAGCCACGGCAACGGGTTCTTCGACCGGAGCAGAACGCGTCTGCGCGATCAGGTTGCTGTTGCCGCCGCGCGATGCCTGCGGCAGGTAAGTAGCAACAAGCTTGCGCATGGTCGCGTCACGGGCAGCACTCGAACGGCCGCCGAGAACGACAGCGACGATCGAGCGACCGTCGATCTGCGCCGACGTGGCAAGGTTGCTGCCGGCTGCGCGGGTGTAGCCCGTCTTGATGCCATCCACGCCCTTCACGGTTCCGACGAGGCGGTTATGGTTGCCGATAACCTGCTTGCCGAAGTTGAAGGTGCGGGTGGAGAAATAGCCGTAATATTGCGGAAAATGCTGGCGAAGGGCGACGCCGAGGCGGGCCTGGTCGCGTGCCGTCGTCATCTGCGCCGTGTTGGGCAGGCCGTTGGCGTTGCGATAGGTCGTGCGGGTCATGCCGAGTGCACGGGCTTTGGCGGTCATCATTCTGGCAAAGCGGTCTTCCGAGCCGCCGATATATTCGCCGAGCGCGGTTGCCATGTCATTTGCAGAACGGGTGACGAGCGCAAGGATAGCCTGTTCCACGGTGATGCTGCCGCCGGCGCGCACGCCGAGCTTGGATGGCGGCTCCTTGGCGGCATTGGCGGAAACCGGCACCTTGGAATCAAGCGAGATGCGTCCGGTATTGAGTGCTTCGAACGTCAGGTAAAGCGTCATCATCTTCGTCAGCGAGGCTGGATAACGCAGGCCGTCAGGATCCTCACCATAGAGGACCTTGCCGGTCTTGGCGTCGATGACGATACCCGCATATTTCGGGTCGGCCTTTGCGGTCTGAACGGATGTTGCGGTTATGAACGCCGCAGCAAGGGTTAACGCAATAAACCTCACGAAAGACGTTGCACCCGCTTTGCGCGAATGTGCTCCAGATAGACTTTTCAACACTGCTGAACTCTTCAATCGCATATTTATGTTCCGCTCGGACACGCCCCGCCCGATGCTCCGAGACGAAACTTTATCGGGATGGCGTTACCAAGTGGTTTATGAAAGGTGTCTGCCTTCCATAAAATGCGACTTTTCGCACACAATCTGTGCCGTGCCGTGTCACGGATTTCCGTCTTTTACGAGGCGTCGCTCGATATAGTTTTTCACATCCGCATCCAGCTTTTGCCATTGTGGCAGCAGGGCGGAGGAGAAACGGTAGAACAGGCTGAGATCCTGTCCTGTGTGAATATCCCTCTGGCAATCGCTGCCAGTGGCCTCCTGCGGCGGTTGCGGCAGGAGGCAGCGCACCACATAGGCGTTGCCGCCATCACGCTCGCCCGTCAATATGACTTCCTTGCCGTAGCCGGAATCGGCGCGCAGACGGTGCAGCACGAGGCCGTGCTTCAGCGGCACCGTCTCTCCCTCTGTCAGGCGTGAATAGATCGGCGCGAAGCGACCGGACATATCCTCCGACATGGTGCTTTGCGAAAGCTGGATGAAAATCAACCCCGCAGCCTGCGTCGGATCATCGAAAACAGAGCGATTCGCATCCTCATAGCCCCTGAGGTCCGGCCAGCTTAGATAAAGATCGACGCGTTCGCGTTCTCCGCTGAGGCGCTCGGAAGGCGCTCGTAGGGTGTTTTTCGCAAGCTTCAGCCGGTCGTTGCCGATGACGATCTCCACGTCCTCGGTGGCCGTCGTATGGCCCGCCTGGAGAATCCGCTCGCCGTACCATTTGATGCCGACATTGAGCGCGCCGAGAAAGATGAGAAGAATTCCGGCGATGAGGGCGGTCCGGAGCATGACTGACGATGAAAGCAGGGGTTTCTGGTCTTTCATGGACTTCCATATTCGGTTGGCCGCCGGATGATTTTCCGGGACGGGAAATAGCCGTGCAAAGCTTTAACCTGAGGCGATCGGCATTGAAATGATGTTTTGCCGCTGCTACCTGATAACCACCAAGCAAAGGACGGCATATGGCAGCGCGCGACAGATATTCCCGGAAGCTCGAATGTTCCAAATGTGGTCATCAGGGTTTTGCCGAAGCGTCGGAATCGGATGACAAGAGCCGCCGGGACGTCGATTTTCGCATCGATGAAATGCCTAGGGGATTTCGCGCTGAGCGCGTCTCGGGCGATCCGACGGATTTCATGATCCGCTGCGCCCAGTGCGGCAATATATTCCGTTTCCTGCAGAAAACCGCCTATGCGCCGGGAGGCGAGCCGCGCGTGAAGGCCTGAACGGGAGGTGCCCGCATGACTTTACCGCAACAACCTGATGGAGCGCCGCAAAGGCGCAAACCGATCTGGCCGTGGATTCTGCTTCTGGTGCTCACACTCTGCGCCATCTATTCCTATAATCGCGCCAATGAAATCATCGCGGAATTGTCAGACACCTTGCCGCCCGCTCTGCTGAACCTGTTCGAGGATATTCTTCGCGGCGACGGCCGGCAGGGCAATGGCGGGCCGGGTATCGGCGTCTGAAGCGAGGACGTCTGGCGCGTAGCCGGCCCCTCGGGCGTGCTTCAGCTTCTGTGATCGCAAATAAAAAAAAGCCCCGCAAATAGGCGGGGCAGGTTGATCGCTCGGGGAAAGTTGGGCAATGCCCGGGAGCGATGGCTTGATATAAGTGACAAGAGTGCTGACGCGATAGGCCACTTCCGACCCAAACAGTACGCTCGCGCATAAATTTTGTTCAATCAGCAGATTTTCAAAAGATGAGCTCGGTAAATCTGTAAGACAACTTGACAGACTTTCCCCTTATTCTTTGCATTGCCTCGAATTGCACATATTCGCCTTTAACATAACGTGACATGAGCAGACGCATGGATAAATCCGGAATTTTCTTCGTGGCGCTTTTGCTAGTGCTGATCGCAATTGTTTTGAGCCTGACGCTGTTCGATTCGGCCCAGCAGGTGCCGTCGATACCTTCAGGCGACGGATCCCTGCTGCCGCCGGCAACGACCCCGGGGCAATGATCTGCCAACCATAAAGAGAAGGACGACGCCGCTCGCCCGGGCGGGATTGACGGCCTTTTTCAAACCGCTATAAAGCCTCACCACCGATGGATGGGTGTCCGAGTGGTTTAAGGAACCGGTCTTGAAAACCGGCGTGCGTGAGAGCGTACCGTGGGTTCGAATCCCACCCCATCTGCCATTCAGTCCGAAAATGATTCTAAAAGAGCAGCGACGAAGGATGCTTCGATCGCGTTGCTTTGCTTTGGAATGGCTGGAGATCGGCGTGAATGGGAAACCCGCCTTTCGGCGGGTTCCGAGCGGCTAATTTGATCAGATTTCCGGACAACCCCGTTCATTCGCGAAGGTGATGCGATCCGGTCCCCGGCGCGTGAAGCCTTCAACGACGACACGACCCGGCGTGACGCGTACGACCTCGGGATCGCGTAAACCTGCCTCACGGGCAGCGGCACGGGCTTCGCGTTCGCTGCAACCGCGCATGCGGGGCGGGCCACGGCGGTCCATATCCCGGTCACGATCTCGGATGACGGGGCGAACGCCGTCAGGGCCGATTCTGAGCTCCATGTCCTGTGCACCTGCAGGGATTGGTGCGGCGAAGGATACGAGGGCGATGCCAATCGCCAGACCTGTGGTTTTCATAAACTTGATCATGTTTCCTCCCTCAGCCGAAACCGGCGGAAGCTCGTTGTTTGCGGGGAGAAAACGCGGTCGTCGTCCGTTTGTTCCTTGAGGATGCGGTCGGGAAGGGAGGCCGAGGTGGGTAGATTGGGCCCGACAGGCGGGCTTAAAAGATAGAAATCATTAACCACGTTCGTTACAATTTTATCGAATTTGCAGAAGTCGTTCGCATTTTCGCCACGTTATGCACAAGATTAAGCGACTGTTAGGTGCTTCGATGGCAGGGGCAATTATCGAGGCAAGTGAGGGTGCGGTTCTCCGAGCCAATAGCAGCGTGGGGCAGACGATTTGAATTCTTCGGTCAAGAAACTCGGCATCAACGCCAGGTCGGGCGTGAAGTGGCTCGCAATTTCCGTGCTTTGCGCTGCGACTGCATCGTGTTCCACGACGTCCGAGACCAAGCCTAAACCCAAGCGCAGCAAGGAATATTTTTCCGAATCCGAATATGGCGTCAAAGCCAGCCCGCGTGTGGCCGATGGCAAAAGCATTCCCAAGGGCGGCGGGCGCGAGCTGGTCGGCAATGCCTATACCGTCAAGGGCCGCCGTTATTTCCCGAAGGAAGAGCCGGGTTACAACAAGACCGGTCTTGCTTCCTGGTACGGTTCCGCCTTTCATGGTCGCCTGACCGCCAATGGCGAAGTCTACGACAAAGAACATCTTTCTGCCGCACATCCGACATTTCCCCTGCCGAGCTACGCGCGCATCACCAACATGGAGAATGGCGCTTCGGTTCTCGTGCGCGTCAACGATCGCGGACCGTTCCATGAAGGCCGCCTGATCGACGTTTCCAGCAAGACGGCCGATCTTCTGGACATGAAGGCCACTGGAACGGCGAATGTGCGGGTGCAATATGCCGGCCGCGCACCGCTTGACGGTCACGACATGCCCTATCTGATGGCATCTTACATTCCGAAGGGATCGCGTTCGCCGGGTGTAGCACCGGAAGGGCAGATCGCAACGGGCGTGATGGTGGCTTCGGCCTCTCCGAATTTCGTTCCCGCGCCCACCTCCAACCCGAATTATGGCGGCTCTACCCAGACGGCGCTCGTCGGTTCCAAGAAGAATGCGGCGCTTCAGGCCATGCCGCTGGTCAATGGCCCGGCGCCGGTTTTCGAACAATTCTCGATCCTGCCGGAAATCGGCCCTATCCTGGCCGAGCGTCCGGAAGGCAATTTCATGCGTGAGCCGGCTGCCCCCGGCGGCAATTATCTGCGCGTGCCGACGCCGTCTTCCAAATTTGCCGCGGCCTATTCCGAAGAATCTGCTACGGTTTCCAGGACCGCGAGCGCCTTTGACAGCGTGCTCGTCGATCGTGGCGCGCTCAATGAGCAATCGATACTCGCCCATGTGAAGCGTCAGCAGGCGAAGTCGCGCTGACGGATTGAAGGATACGGCCGGCCTCTCGCCTTTATCGCGGGCAGCCGGTTGCGGCAGGCAGGACTGGGCGGTTTCATGCGCAAGGCCATTCATCGCTCCTATTGTTCGGTCGTCACGGCGGCTGCGCTTGCGTTTTTCAGTGCAGGCCCGGCGCAATCACAGACAGCCCCCTTCATCGCCAAGGCCGAACAGGCCTATATGATCGATGCCGAAACGGGAACGGTGCTTCTTTCGCAGAATGAGAATCAGCCTTTTCCACCTGCATCGCTCGCCAAGCTGATGACGGTGGAGGTGGTGCTGGATGCGCTGTCCAAGGGGCAGGTGACGCCTGAGACCGCTTATCCAGTGTCGGAATATGCCTGGCGCACGGGCGGTGCGCCGTCGCGCACCTCGACCATGTTCGCGGCGTTGAAATCCTCCGTCAGCATCAATGATCTCTTGACCGGCATCATCGTCCAGAACGCCAATGATGGCTGCATTGTCATCGCCGAAGGCATGACGGGCTCGGACGCCGCCTTTGCCAAGCGCATGACGGCGCGGGCGGGTGAACTTGGCATGAGCCGCAGCACCTTTACTAATTCCACGGGGCTTCCCGATCCCGACAACCAGACGACGGCCAGGGACATGGTGCGCCTTGCCCAGCATCTGCATGACACCTATCCCGACCGTTACGGGCTTTTCACCAAGCCGGATTTCGAATGGAACCGGATTTTCCAGCGCAATAAAAACACGCTGTTGATGCCGGGCAGCGGTATCGATGGTCTCGGGCTTGGTTTTGCCGAAGGCAGCGGTTTTGCCGCCGTCGTCTCGGCCGAGAGGGAAGGCCGCCGGGTCTATTTGGCGCTTTCAGGCATCGTGGACGACAAGACGCGGCAGGAAGAAGCCCGCCGGGTGGTGGACTGGGGCCTGACGGCCTTTGAGAAACGCCATCTTTTCAGCAAGGACGAGGCTGTCGGGTCGGTCAGCGTCTATGGCGGCGATGTCGCGCATATCGATCTTTCGCCGAAGGAAGATGTCAGCGTGCTGGTGCCGGTCAATAATCCGGAGCGTATTTCCGGACGAATCGTCTATCGCTGGCCGCTGAATGCACCTTTGGACGTTGGCGCAAATGCCGGAACGCTCAGGATTTTTTCGGGTGAGCGCCTGTTGCGGGAGGTTCCGCTTTATACGAAGGCGGCGGTCGGCAAGGGATCGCTTACCCAGAATGCAACGGGTGCGCTGAAGGAACTGCTGCTGTTCTGGCTCTGAAAGCCTGCTCCACGCACCGCCTTGTTCCTATGCTTTTGTTCAGGCACCGGTTTTTCTGAAAAGCGCTTCACACATTTCGGTTCGATGCTGTAAACAGGCATTTCGAATTCCAGAAAACCCGTGCAGGACGTGACATTGGCCGAAAAGACCGGATTGTTCATCAGCTTCGAAGGCGGCGAAGGCGCCGGCAAGTCGACGCAGATTCGCACCCTTGCCGAGGCGCTTCGCGGCCGTGGTTTCGAGGTGGTCGTGACGCGCGAGCCGGGTGGCTCGCCGGGTGCGGAGGCTGTCCGGCATGTGATCCTGTCGGGTGCGGCCGAATCCTTCGGCGTGCGCATGGAAGCAATCCTGTTTGCGGCTGCCCGCAACGACCATGTCGAAGAGGTCATTCGCCCGGCGCTCGCGCGCGGCGAGATCGTCCTCTGCGACCGGTTTCTCGATTCTTCTCGCGTTTATCAGGGCACGACCGGCAATCTGGAGCCGGACTTCATCGAAACCCTGCAACGCATCGCGATTGACGGCGTCGTGCCCGAACTGACACTGATTTTCGATATCGCCGCCGAAAAGGGGCTCGCCCGCGCCAGAAAGCGTGCGGATGAGGGCGCTGCGCCTGATCGGTTCGAGAAAGAGGAAATCGAAACCCACGAGAAGCGGCGGGAAGCCTATCTGGATATTGCGCTCGCCGAACCGCGTCGCTGCCGGATCGTCAATGCCGACCAACCGGAAGGAAAGGTGGCGGAGGATGTCCTGTCCTTCGTCGAGCCTTTGCTTGAACAGCTGGGAACAGCAGCGGGCGCGGCGCATGAGTGAGGTTCAGGGCGTTCTCGACGGCGCGATTGCACCGCAGCAGAACACGAAGCTTTTTGGCCATGAAGAGGCGGAAGCGTTTCTCACGCAATCCTATCGTTCCGGCAAGGGCCATCATGCCATTCTGATCGAGGGGCCGGAGGGGATCGGCAAGGCGACGCTTGCCTTCCGTTTTGCCAATCATGTGCTCAGCCATCCCGATCCGTCGCTGGCGCCGGATTTTCTCGCTGATCCTGATCCGCAATCGCTGGTCAGCCGGCAGATCACCGCCGGGGCCTCGCATAATCTCCTGCATCTCACCCGTCCGGTGGACGAAAAGACCGGCCGCGTGAAATCAGCCATCACCGTGGACGAGGTGCGGCGGGCAGGGCACTTCTTTTCGCAGACCTCGGGCACCGGCAACTGGCGCATCGTCATCATCGATCCCGCCGACGATCTCAACCGCAATGCCGCGAATGCGATCCTCAAAATACTGGAGGAGCCGCCAAAGCGGGCGATGTTCCTCGTCCTGTCGCACGCGCCGGGAAAATTGCTGCCGACCATCCGCTCGCGCTGCATGCCGCTCCGGCTCCTGCCGCTTTCCGACGCGGCCATGGTGCAATCGCTCGATCATCTCGGCATCAGCCCATCGGGTGAAAAACGCGACGCCCTGCTTGCCGCCTCCAAGGGCAGCGTCGCGCAGGCGCTCAAGCTGCTGAATTACGGCGGCTCGGACATCGTCGAGGCCTTTGCCGAGGTCATGGGAGCCGAAGGGCCGGGCGCGCGCAAGCAGATGCACAAGCTTGCCGAGATTCTCGCGCAGAAGGACGGAGACATCGTCCTCGGCTTCTTCATGGAGCATGTGACGGAAGAGCTGATGGAGCGCGCACGGGCAGCGGCGGTGGCAGGCGATATCGCGGCGGCGGAAAAGCATGCGCGGCTTTCCTCGGCGCTTTCGGAACGCATTACCGTGGCGCAGGCCTATAATCTCGACAAGAAGCAGATGGTGCTCTCCATTCTGGAAGATATCCGTTCGGTTTAGGTGCCGGGATCAGGAATCATACCCGAAATGGGGAAGTTGTTGTTTCGCTGCTGCGCACAATGGTTTAAGAGCGGTCTATCCAAAAAACAGCCTGTAAAGTCGATAGACCGTCATGACAGACAAGACACCATTCTACATCACCACCGCGATCTCCTATCCTAACGGCAAGCCGCATATCGGCCATGCCTATGAGTTGATTGCGACGGACGCCATGGCACGCTTTCAGCGCCTGGATGGAATGGATGTTTTCTTCCTGACCGGCACCGACGAACACGGCCAGAAGATGCAGCAGACAGCGCGGGCGGAAGGTATTTCGCCGGAAGAGCTGGCGCAGCGCAATTCCGATCAGTTCCGCGAGATGGGCAAGCTGCTCAACGCCTCGAACGATGATTTCATCCGTACCACGGAAGAGCGTCACCACGAGACCTCGCGCAATATCTGGAACCTGATGGCCGATAGCGGCGATATCTACAAGGACAGCTATGCCGGCTGGTATTCCGTGCGCGACGAGGCCTATTACGGCGAGGACGAGACGGAAGTGCGCGCGGACGGCGTTCGTTACGGGCCGCAGGGCACGCCGGTCGAGTGGGTGGAAGAGGAAAGCTACTTCTTCAAGCTCTCCGAATATCAGGACAAGCTGCTGAAGCTTTACGAGGAAAACCCTGAATTCATCGGTCCGTCGGAACGACGCAACGAAATCATCTCCTTCGTGAAATCCGGCCTCAAGGACCTGTCGATTTCCCGCACCACCTTCGACTGGGGCATCAAGGTTCCGAACGACCCGAAGCACGTCATGTATGTCTGGGTCGATGCGCTGACCAACTACATCACCGCCACCGGTTACATCGAAGACAAGAACGGTCCGCGCGCCAAATATTGGCCTGCCGACGTGCATATCATCGGCAAGGACATCATCCGCTTCCACGCGGTCTACTGGCCAGCCTTCCTGATGAGCGCCAAGTTGCCGCTGCCCAAGCGGGTCTATGCCCATGGCTTCCTGCTCAACAAGGGCGAGAAGATGTCGAAGTCGCTCGGCAATGTCGTCGATCCGGCCAATCTGGTGAACCATTTCGGTCTCGATCAGGTCCGTTATTTCTTCCTGCGCGAAGTCTCCTTCGGCCAGGACGGCAGCTATAGCGAAGAGGGTATCGCCACCCGCATCAATGCCGATCTCGCCAATGGCATCGGCAATCTCGCCAGCCGTTCGCTGTCGATGATCGTCAAGAATTGCGACGGCCAGATACCGACACCCGGTGAGTTCACCGATGAAGACAAAGCGATGCTCGCCTCCGCCGACGGGTTGCTGGCGATTTGCCGTGAGGAGATGGGCAAGCAGCTCATCCACCGCGCGCTTGCGGCCATTATCGCCGTCGTCTCGGAAACCGACCGTTATTTCGCGTCGCAAGAGCCTTGGGCGCTGAAGAAGACCGATCCCGAGCGCATGGGAACCGTGCTTTACGTGACGGCGGAAGTGGTGCGCCAGATCGGCATTCTCTTGCAGCCCTTCATGCCGGAATCCTGCGAAAAGCTGCTTGATCTCGTTGCGGCTCCCGCCGACAAGCGTGATTTCGCTGCATTGGGCGAAGCCGGCCGTCTGGTTCCGGGCACGCCGCTCGAAGCGCCGAAGCCGGTTTTCCCGCGTTACGTCGCGCCGGAAGCGTGAAGGCGACAACCATGCTGATCGATACCCATTGCCATCTGGATTTTCCCGATTTCGAGGCTGAGCGCGACGATATCATCGCCCGCGCCCATGCTTCGGGTGTCAGCCAGATGGTGACGATCTCGACCCGGGTGCGCCGGCTGCCCGAACTTTTGAAGATCACGGAAAAATATCCGTCGGTCTTCTGCTCGGTCGGCACGCATCCCAACAGCGCGGCCGAGGAACTGGATATCTCTGCTGATGATCTGGTGCGGCTGGCGGAGAGCCACGACAAGATTGTGGCGATCGGCGAGGCGGGTCTGGATTATTTCTACGACACGCAGAAGCCGGAAGACCAGAAGACCGGCCTCATCCGCCATATCGAGGCGGCAAGGAGAACGAAGCTGCCGCTCGTCATTCACAGCCGCAGTGCCGATGACGACATGGCCTCTATTTTGCGCGCCGAGAGCGAAAAGGGAGCATTCCCCTTCATTCTGCACTGCTTCTCCGCTGGTCCTGAGCTGGCGAAAACCGGTGTCGAACTCGGCGGTTATGTTTCCTTCTCCGGCATTCTGACCTTCCCGAAATCGCAGGATATCCGCGACATCGCCGCCACCGTGCCGCTGGACCGTCTGCTGGTGGAGACGGACGCGCCTTATCTTGCGCCGAAGCGCTGGCGCGGCAAACGCAACGAACCTTCCTACGTGGTCAACACCGCGGAGGTTCTGGCCGAGGTACATGGCGTTTCCTATGAGCGCATGGCCGAAATCACCACCGAAAACGCCTTCCGCTGCTTTTCGAAGATGACAAGGGTGTAGGCGTGGCAATCTACCGTCGCCGCTTCACGGTTCTCGGATGCGCGTCGTCGCCCGGCGTGCCGCGCATCAACGGCGACTGGGGTGCCTGCGACCCTGACAACCCCAGGAACAGGCGCACGCGCACCGCCTTCATGGTGGAGCAGATCGGCCCGGATGGCGGCAGGACAACTGTCGTCATCGATACCGGCCCGGATTTTCGTGAGCAGATGATCGCGGCGAAGGTGGAGGCGGTCGATGCGGTGCTTTACACCCACGCCCATGCCGACCATCTGCACGGCATCGACGATCTGCGCATCTATTTCGCCATTCAGCAAAACCGCATTCCGATCTATGCCGATCCCGTCACCATGGCGCGCATATGGGACGGTTTCGCCTATTGCCTGGAGACGCCGCCGGGCAGCAGCTATCCGCCCATCGTCGAACCCCGGATCATCGCGGATATCGACGCGCCTGTTATCATCGACGGGGCAGGCGGGCCGATACCTTTTGGCGTGCATATGCAGCAACATGGTGATGTGCATTCGCTGGGATTCCGCATTGGTGACGTTGCCTATTGTACCGATGTCAGCGATTTTCCGGCCGAGAGCCTGCCGAAGCTTGCGGGTCTCGATGTCCTCGTCATCGACGCGCTGCAGCACCGTTACCACCCCAGCCATCTTTCGCTGGAGCAGGCGCTCGGCTGGATCGAGAAATTCGCACCCAGACGGGCGATCTTGACCCACATGCATATTCCGCTCGATTATGACACGGTGATGCGTGAAACGCCTGATAATGTTGAACCGGCTTATGATCAGATGCGTTTCGAGATCGAGATCGAAGCAGCCTGACGCCGCCTGAAAAGGAACAGCATGTCGACCAAGCCTTTCCGTGCACCCAGTATGGCGAGCTTCTTCGACAATCTGCGCGCCAGCCGGTTGCGGGCCATGTTCCGCCGCGGCGAACTGGGGCTGGTGAGCCTCGCCGTTTTCATCGGCATCGCCGCGGGTCTCCTGGTGGCGCTGATCGGCGCTCTTAGCACGGCGCTGCATGTGCTGGTCTTCGGCGTCGAGCGGCTGAGTAGCAGCGATCTTTCCGGGCGGATCGTCCTCGCTGGCCCGATAATCGGCGGCATCGTGCTTGGCCTGATCATCTTCATTCTATCGAAGACCCGCAAGAAACCCATGGTCGACCCGATCGAGGCGAATGCGCTGCATGGCGGTCGCCTGTCGCTGACGGACAGTATCATTGTCTGCGTGCAGAATATCGTCTCCAACGGTTTCGGCGCCTCCGTCGGGCTCGAGGCCGGTTACACCCAGATCGCCAGCGGCGTTGCCTCGAAGATCGGCATCAAGCTGAAACTGAGGCGAGGGGACATGCGCATCCTCGTCGGCTGCGGCGCCGCAGGGGCGATTGCAGCAGCGTTCAATGCGCCTCTGACCGGGGCGTTCTACGCCATTGAACTCATCATAGGCACTTATACCGTCGTAACGCTTGCGCCGCTCATCGTTTCGGCGCTGGTGGCGACGACCGTTATCGGTGTTATCGGCGGCCATGGCCTCTCCATCGATATTGTCGATGCCAGCCGCGTGACGCCGGCGGATTATGTGCCTGCCATCTTTCTCGGCGTCGTGTGCGCGGCCATCGGCATCACGCTGATGCAGGCGGTGTCCTTCATCGAGGAGACGGCCCGCAAAAGCGCCATTCCCGGCTGGCTACGCCCTGCAATTGGCGGCGTGGCGGTGGGTGGGCTTGCGCTGATTTCACCGCAGGTGCTGTCGAGCGGCCACGGCGCGCTGCATCTCAATATCGACGCAGAACTGACGATATACGGGCTGGCCGGACTGTTCCTGCTGAAGGCGGCGGCCAGCGCCATTTCCATCGGTTCGAATTTCCGCGGCGGCCTGTTTTTCGCCTCGCTGTTCATGGGATCGCTGCTCGGCAAGATTTTCGCGCTTTGTGCCCCCTATATCGGTTATGGTTCGACAGCACCCATCGTTTATGCCGTGATCGGCATGAGCGCCTTTGCCGCCGCCATCATCGGTGGCCCGCTGACCATGACGTTTCTGGCGCTGGAACTGACCGGTGACTTCCAGATCACGGCTCTGGTGCTTGCCGCCGTCATCACCACCTCGCTCGTGGTACGCACCACGTTCGGTTACTCTTTCGCCACCTGGCGTTTTCACCTGCGTGGCGAGAGCATTCGCAGCGCCCACGATATCGGCTGGATCCGCGACCTGACGGTCGGCAAGATGATGCGCGCCGATATCCGCAAGGCCAATGTCAGCATGGGGCTTCCGGCCTTCAGGGAGAAGTTCCCGCTCGGTTCAACGCAACGGGTAATCATGACCCATGATGACGGGCGTTATGCTGGCGTCGTCCTTGTCCCGGAAATCTATGCCGACCCGATGGATCGCGACCCCAGCAAGATCAGCCTCGAAACCTATCTGCACTACAAGAACGACGTGCTGCTGCCGACCATGAATGCCCGTCAGGCGGCGGCGGCCTTCGATGCGGCGGAGAGCGAGGCGCTGGTGGTCGTCAATGACAAGATCGAAAATCGGCCGGTGGGCCTGCTCACGGAAAGCCATACATTGAGACGTTATAGCGAAGAGCTGGATCTTAGGCGTCGCGAGGCATCCGGTGAATTATAATATACATTAGGAAATTTATTTAAATTATTGATAATATTAATTTTTGCATTCATTTCTGCTGTCTCGTTTGTTTTCTTGACAATCCTTTTGTATCCGTTATTCTGGATATATGGATAATTTAACCGCAATAACAGCGCTTGGCGCTTTGGCTCAATCCACCC
This sequence comes from Agrobacterium sp. CCNWLW32, assembly GCF_037083425.1. Classification (NCBI taxonomy): domain Bacteria; kingdom Pseudomonadati; phylum Pseudomonadota; class Alphaproteobacteria; order Hyphomicrobiales; family Rhizobiaceae; genus Agrobacterium; species Agrobacterium sp. CCNWLW32. The sequence continues at coordinate 3,281 of NZ_JBAOJM010000023.1, read as the reverse complement.
GTCTGGAGACATTCCGGATACTCGTGCGGCACGAGCCGGACGGCGTTCCCGCCGGTGAACTTGCGCGCCTTATCGATGTTCCCCAGAACACGATGTCGGCGCATCTCGCCACGCTTTCGCGGGCGGGTCTGGTCAAGAGCGAGCGGCAAAGCCGGTCTATCATCTATCGCGCCGATCTAGACGGGTTGCGCCTGTTGACCCTGTTTCTGCTGAAGGATTGCTGCGGTGGTTCGACCGAACTTTGTGCACCGCTGATTGCCGAACTGACACCCTGCTGCAGCCCGGAGGCGACACCATCGCCGGGCCTGTAAGACCACCGATCTAACCACGGACCGAAACCATGACCGACAAGATTTATAACGTGCTCTTTCTGTGCACGGGCAATTCCGCTCGTTCCATTCTTGCCGAATCCATTCTCGCGAGGGAAGGTGAGGGGAGGTTCAACGCCTATTCGGCCGGCAGCCAGCCGAAGGGGGAGGTGAACCCTCACGCCCTGAAGGAACTGGCGGTGCTGGGTTATCCTGCTGCTGGTTTCACCTCGAAAAGCTGGGATGTTTTTGCCGGGCCCGATGCTCCCCAGATGGATTTCATCTTCACGGTCTGCGACAGCGCCGCAGGTGAAGCCTGTCCCGTCTGGATCGGTCATCCGATGACGGCCCATTGGGGTATAGAGGACCCCGCCGCCGTGGTCGGCTCTGAGGCCGAGGTTCAACGCGCCTTTGCGCAGGCTGCCCGTTTCCTCAAGAACAGGATCGCGGCTTTCGTCAGCCTGCCCCTGCAATCGATCGATCGAATGGCGCTGGAAACCAGGCTCCGGCAGATCGGCGCTTTGGAAGGAACCACCAATCGTGAAGGAAAATCGGCCTGATGTCCGTCTTCGAACGTTATCTGACCGTCTGGGTGTTCCTGTGCATCGTTGTCGGTGTCGCGCTCGGCCATTGGATGCCCGGCGTCTTTCAGCTCATCGCTGCTGCCGAGATCGCCAGGGTGAATATCCCGGTTGCGGTCCTGATCTGGCTGATGATCATCCCGATGCTGCTCAGAATCGATTTCCGCTCCCTCTCGCAGGTCGGCACATTCTGGCGCGGCATTGGCGTGACGTTGTTCATCAACTGGGCCGTCAAGCCGTTCTCGATGGCGCTGCTCGGCTGGTTTTTCATCGGCTGGCTATTCCGTCCTTATCTTCCGGCTGGTGAGATCGACTCCTATATTGCCGGGCTGATCATCCTTGCCGCTGCTCCATGCACCGCCATGGTCTTCGTCTGGAGCAACCTGACACGGGGTGAACCGCTGTTTACATTGTCGCAGGTCGCGCTCAACGATGCGATCATGGTCGTGGCCTTTGCTCCCATTGTCGGGCTGCTGCTAGGCCTTTCGGCCATCACCGTGCCCTGGGATACGCTCGTTCTCTCTGTCGCGCTCTATATTGTCGTTCCCGTCATCCTCGCGCAGCTGATCAGGCGGTGGCTCATGACTGACGGAACGTCACGAATGCTGGATCGCGTTCTTGCAAGGCTGCAGCCGTTTTCGCTGGTGGCTTTGCTTACGACGCTGGTTCTTCTCTTCGCCTTCCAGGGCGAGCAAATCATCGCCCAGCCAGCCGTCATCGGTCTGCTTGCCATCCCGATCCTCATCCAGGTCTATCTGAATTCGGGGCTTGCCTACCTCCTGAACCGGATGACGGGTGAGCGCCATTGCGTCGCCGGGCCTTCGGCCCTCATCGGCGCCAGCAATTTCTTCGAGCTGGCCGTCGCGGCCGCCATCAGCCTGTTCGGCTTTCAATCAGGCGCGGCACTCGCAACCGTTGTCGGTGTTCTCATCGAAGTCCCGGTCATGCTTTCGGTCGTCTGGATCGTGAACCGCTCGAAGGATTGGTATGAGGCTGCCCCCGCCGTTTCCCGAACGATAATGACTGAAAGGCAATGACCATGGATGCCACGATTTTTCACAATCCGTCCTGCGGAACGTCTCGCAACACGCTGGCGCTGATCCGCGCGGCAGGGATCGAGCCGACCGTGGTCGAATATCTGCGGGAACCGCCGACGCGCGAACGGCTCGCAAAAATGATAGCGGATGCGGGCCTGACGGTGCGCGAAGCCATGCGCGAGAAGGGGACACCCTATACCGAACTCGGTCTCGACAATCCTGATCTGACCGACGATCAGCTGCTTGATGCGATGATAGAAACACCGATCCTCATCAATCGCCCTTTCGTGGTGACACCGCTCGGCACCAGGCTCGCCCGTCCGTCGGAAGTCGTGCTGGATATTCTGCCCAAGACTTTCAACGGACCGTTCTTCAAGGAGGATGGTGAGCAGGTCCTCGACAATGAAGGAAAGCGCATTGCCTGAGACATTTCCCGCGTTGCAGGCGCAACACCTGCACAGCATTGACCCGGATGCACTGCGTCCGGCGTTTTCGACCCACAAGCCGCGCATCCTGATCCTTTACGGCTCGCTGCGCGAGGTTTCGTATAGCCGTCTGCTTGCATTCGAAGCCGGGCGGCTGCTCGAACGGCTCGGTTGTGAGGTTCGGATATTCGATCCGAAAGGCCTGCCTTTGCCCGATGAAGCGCCGGCCAGCCACCCGAAGGTGAAGGAGTTGCGTGAACTCTCCCAATGGTCGGAGGGACAGGTCTGGGTAAGTCCCGAACGCCACGGCGCGATGACCGGCATCATGAAGTCGCAGATCGACTGGATTCCTCTCGCGGTCGGATCGGTCCGGCCAACACAGGGCAAGACGCTCGCCGTCATGGAGGTTTCCGGCGGAAGCCAGTCCTTCAACGCGGTGAACCAGATGCGAATTCTCGGCAGATGGATGCGGATGATCACCATCCCAAACCAGTCCTCGGTGGCAAGGGCCTATCAGGAATTCGATGCTGAAGGCCGGATGAAGCCATCATCCTATTATGACCGGGTCGTGGATGTCTGCGAGGAACTGGTGAAATTCACGCTACTGACACGTGACGCTTCCAGCTATCTGACAGATCGCTACAGTGAACGCAAAGAGCAGGCAGAGGAGCTTGAAAAACGAGTCTCGCTAAAATCGATCTGATCGGTTGGCGCTGGTGGTGTTTCGTGCTTTTCAGATATGATCACATCGATCGCGCAGTGGCATCTGTAGCGAGCAACAACCGCACAAATCCAAAGCCACACCACCAAATAAGTTCCATAATATATGTTATGCGATTATTGTGTGTAGCCGGGTACATTCTATTTCCAAGTGCGACATGCCAGTGATTTCAATGGCTTCACTTTGGAGATTTTCGCATGTCCGGATGT
>NZ_JBAOJM010000022.1:0-40881 GCF_037083425.1 Agrobacterium sp. CCNWLW32 | reverse complement strand
CCTGTTCCCGGCATCTAAGCCGAAGTCAGGCAGAAATTCCACTTATCCCCGCTGTTCAAATTTCCCGAGCCAGCTCTCTGCTCTAGCCGCGCAGCGGCGCTGTTGCGGTTGGCTGCCACCACGATCGGGCGAAGTGACACCGCGCTTGGTGCGTTTTACCGACGGTTGGCAGGGCGCATCGGCAAGCAGAAGGCAGTGACAGCGACGGCGCGGAAGATTGCAGTCCTTCTGTGGTTGCCGCCCGTAATGCAAGAAGTTTCTGAACCATTGGGTGTGATCGAGTGCGGTCTTCTGTCAGGCCTTTAAATGCGGCACTTTAGAAGCCGCTGGCCGATATGGTGATCAGCGGATCAGGTCCAAATCTATTCAGCGAGCTGATTGGCTCTATGCCCCGAACTGGTTTTCCTGATCCAGATCTGTTCGATCATTTTGCCCATATGGGTCGTCGACTTTCTCACACCTCCGTCACCGGCTCTAAACTACCTTGTGCCACACCTCTGTCACGCAGCAGCAGTCTGTGCCGGGTTCTGATAATCCTTGCCTGTTGTCAGCATGGCCCAGATCGCTCTGGCCATTTTGTTCGCGAGCGCGATAGCCACAAGCATTCTCGGTTTCCTGGCCAGCATTCCAGATAGCCAAGACCTTTCCAGGATCGTTCTCCGCCCGAGCCAGTTCAAGCGCGACATCGCTCCCATGATCAAAAGCCGGCGTATATCGGCTTGTCCGGCCTTTGATATTCGTCCGAGCCGCTCCTTTCCTCCTGACGAATGCTGCCGTGGCACCAGGCCTAACCAAGCCGCGAAGTCTCGCCCACGCCGAAAGCTTTCCATGGGTGGAGCAAACGCTTCAACGGCCAACGCGCTCATTGGTCCAATGCCCGGCATTGTTTGCAAACGGCGTGCTGTGTCAGTCAGTGATGCCAGAGCGCCGATCTGTTTTGTCTTCACCTCGATCCGTTGCGTCTTCTCGGCGATCTGCAGCAGAAGATCGCGGCATTCGTCGCGAACCAGTTCTGGCAGATCGCTGTTCTCAGCCTCAACCATCGCCTCAATCCGCGTAAGCTGCCCAATGCCCGGAGGAATTGGATGCCCGAACTCGTAGAGGGCTGATCGCAATGCGTTTACCAACTCAGTACGCTGACGTACAAGTCGTTCTCTCCCACGAAAAAGAAGCGCCTGTGCCTGCTGCTCCTCGAGCTTCGGCGTAACGAAGCGCATCCCAGGTCGCTGTGCGGCTGTGACAATCGCTTCGGCATCCGCGGCATCGTTCTTCTGACGCTTCACGAACGGACGAACGTACTGTGGCGCTATCAGCCGTACTTCATGACCGAGTTTCGTCATCTCGCGTGACCAGTAATGAGCACTCCCGCACGCCTCCATCACGACGATCGAAGCGCCTTGCCCGGCCATAAATCTGCGAAAATGCTGCCGGGATAGCTTCCGCCGGAACTTCACCTCTCCGCAAAGCAAAGCTCCGTGAACCTGAAAAACGTTCTTCGCCAGATCGATCCCAATCATCGTGTCGTATGTCATGCTGCCATCCTTCCACCCGTTGGATTTAACCCGACCATCCTCTGACAGAACGTGCCGGGTGGGTAGAGCGGCAACCACGCCATCTATTCATTTCGCCACAATGGCAGAGCCCAAATTGAGTGCGGATTTCAGTAGTTGCGTCATCGTGGTGAACGTCAAAATGGGGTTATGGCGAACTCTGGTGGCGGGGCGACAGCGATAACTCGGAAACGTCTGACTTCCGCGCGGACAACGGTATGCGCCCCTCTTGAGGCCCGAGCCGATTGTAACGGTATCGGACCTTTTATTGATACCGGTCGGCAAGGGAGTTCTGCTTAAGGCATCGCAGCGAGGTCCGGTATACATCGCCGCACCATTTCGTGGGACCCATTGGTTGCGCCGTGACCAATAGCCCACCTGCTGATCTTACAGGCGACTCTGTTACAATCGATATAGTCGCTCGGCGTTGTCGTGGAAAAGTGCCGAGCGTTCCGATGCCGAATAGCCCGCTGTGATATCCTTGAAAGCGTTCCATATCGCGTCATAGCTCGAGAACAGCTTGTCGACAGGGAAATTTGAGGCGAACATCGCCCTCTCGACCCCGAAGGCGGCGATTGCCTCCTCGACATAGGGGCGAATACTTTCAGTGGTCCAGGTCCAGTCACCCATGCCGAGGCCCGAGATCTTGCAGGCGACGTTTGGCGCCTGCGCAAGCGTCTTCATGGCTTTGCTCCAGCCGTCGAAATGCGCGGGGCCGTCGACCTGCATGCCGGTATGGTTGAGAATGATTTGGACGTCTGGGAAATCGCGGGCGAGTTCGAGAAACTCTTCCATCTGCCAGTAGTAGAGCTGCAGGTCGAAGCTCAGGCCCCGTCGGGCAAGCTCCCGGAAACCGCGTCGCCATTCCGGCGTGCGGCTGACTTCGGTTTCCGTCAGATAGGTCTTAGCGGGGTCCTTATGAAAGTTCATGGATTGGCGGATACCGCGGAAGTTGGCGTATTGCCCGTGCTCATCGAGCAGTCTTCCGACATCCGGCTTGCGCAGGTCGGCATAACCGACGATGCCGTGCGGAAATCCATGCCGGTCCGCGATGCTCTGCAGCCAGCGGGTTTCACCCGCCGGATCCGCCGGATCATATCCGACGTCGAGATGCACGGCTTTGACCAGGTTCTGTCCGCTGGCATCGGCCAGGAAATCATCGATCAGGTAGGTCTTGTTGATGGCGGTATAATCGCCGAATGCCGACGGCTTCACACCGTTGGACAGCCAGGGATAGTAGCCGTTCTCGAGGTCCCAGAGATGGAAATGCGGGTCGATGATGGGAAAATCTTCCATGGTGGCTTCCAGTGATCGTGATCGGGTGGACAATCGGGGTGCCCGTTTCAGCACGGACACCCCCGTCGACTATCAGTTGGCTGGCGGGAAAACGCGCGCGATGACGGCCTTGGCCTCCGGTGAATCAACCTTGTCGGCGGTGACCAGCGGCATGACCAGTGCCAGATCCTTCTCGACGGCTGCACCCGTCAGCGCATTGTAGACCTGTTGCGTTCCGTCGATACCCTGGCCGACGGCTTCCTGGAAGAAAATGCCCTGGATGGCGTTTGCTTTCAGCAATCCGATGGTGGTCGGGCTGCCGTCGGCGACGGCGATGCCCACCTTACCGGTCAGCCCGCGCGTCTCCAGAACCTTGGCCGCCCCGGTACCCGCCTCGTCATACATGCCATAAATGGCCTTAATATCGGGATGGGCGGTCAGCATGTCGTTTGCCTGGGTGACCGCCTCGTTGATCGTCAGGCCGCGTGTCTCCAGCATCTGCGCGAGATCGCAGCCATCCGCCTTGAAGGCTTCCTCGGCTCCCTTGAGGTATTTCTGGGCGTTCTCACGATCCTGGGGCAGGGATAGCATGCCCACCTGGTTGCCGCCGCGCTCCTTTGCGAGCTTGCAGACGAAGCTGCCTTGCGCCTTGCCCGTCTCGTAATTGTTGGCGGTAACCGAAGATGTGTAGTCGGTCTGTCCCGGCTGCGGACCGATGCCGGCAAAGGCGATCGGGATATTCTGAGATTTCAGGTATGCCAGCAGCGGTGGCGTGCTGGTCGAGCTGACCGGCCCGATCACGATCGCATCGACACCTTTCGTCACGGCCGTGCGGGCATTGTCCATCTGCTTGGCCGGCGAGTTTTCGGACGTGAGCTCGACATAGTCCATGCCGAGTTCCTCTGCCTTCTGCTTGACGCCGTAGCCAACCCACTGCCAGTAGGAGATGTCGAGCGACGGCGCGAGATAGGCGACCGTCTTTTTCTCCTGCGCGTGCGCCACGCCCGCGCCAAGTGCCATCGCGACAACAACCGTCGCCAGCGTGGCATGTCTATGCAGACTGTTTTTCATTTCTTCCTCCTCCACGATGCCAGCACTGTACCGGCCTTTCTTCATCCGGCTCCCCGCCGGGATTTGCTGAAACGATCGATCAGGACGGCGATCAGGATCGCCACGCCGGTGACCGAGCCCTGCCAGAAGCTGTTGATGCCGATCAGATTGACGCCGTTCTGAATGACCGTGATCATCAGGGCGCCAAGCACCGCGCCGACCGCCGTGCCTGTTCCACCGAGAAGACTTGCCCCGCCGATCACGACCGCGGCGATCCCCTGCAGCATAAGGCTGGAGCCTGCTGTCGATTCTGCGTTCAGAATGTAGGAAATCGTCAGTAGCCCGGAAAACGAGGCGAGAAGCGACGAGGCGACGTAGGCAAAGAATGTCGTGCGCTTCACGGGGATGCCGAGCAGATGGGCCGCCGCCGCACTACTACCAACGGCATAGAACCAGCGTCCGGCCACGATCTTCTTCAGAAAAAGCTCGATCACCACCAGTAGCACGATGCAGAACATAATGTAGTTGGGCATGCCGGGAACGAGGCTGCCGCTGTTCAGAAGCCAGAAGTCGGGATCGCCGATGGGCATGGAGCGGCCATTGGTGACGATGAAGGCGAGGGAGCCCGCGACAGCGAAGGTGATGAGCGTGACGACGAAGGGGGCAAGCCCGGCGATGGTGACGAGAAATCCGTTGATCGAACCGAACACAAGCCCAACGGACAGTCCGATTAAACTTGCCTCCAAGCCGTCGAAACCGTAGGCCATCGCCTGGGCTGTGACCATGCCCGTCAACGAGAAGACCGACCCGACCGAAAGGTCGATGCCGCCGGTGATAACCACGAGGAGAACCCCGAGCGACATGATGATCAGCGGCGCGCCCGCCTGGGTGATATTGGCAAAATTGCCCCAGCTCAAAGCCTGGGGAACCTGCGATCCAACGGCGAGCGCCAGAACGATGATGGCAATCGCGATTGCGATCTCGGTCCGGTAGGATCCGATGATGCTTTCCCTGTGTCGAATCTGAAATGCCGTCTGTTTTGGGTCCGCCGACGCCTGGGTCGTATTCTCTGTCATGCTGCCATTCCCGTGAGTTCCGCGAGCCTGTCCTCGCTCAGGTCTTCATTCTCGATCACCCCGGCGCAGCGGCCTTGCGAATCGAATGCCATGACGCGGTCGCAGACCTCGAGCAGTTCGGCATTCTCGGTCGACCACCAGACGATGACGGTCCCGCTCGCCGCCATCTGCCGGATAAGCTGATAGATTTCCCGCTTGGTACCGATATCGACGCCGCGGGTGGGCTCTTCCAGGACGAGCAGCCTGGAGGGCAGTCCCAGCCAGCGGGCAAGCAGCAGCTTCTGCTGCGTGCCACCGCTAAGCGTGCTGGGGAGATTCCAGATCGAGGCGGCTTTCACCTTGAGTGCCTGCATCAGGTCGAGACATTCCGTCCGTTCATGCGCACCGGTCAGCATGCTGCCGCGGACGACACGCCGGGACGCAAGGACATTGTCGACAATGGGCAGGCTGTGCAGGATTCCCTTGTGGGAACGATCGCCGGTGATGAAGCCGGAGCCGAGCCTGGCGGCCTGACGCGGAGAACTGAAACTGCCCGGCCAGGACGCATGGGATACCGTCCAGCGTCTGGACCGCGCCGCCCCGACCAGCGTTGCGATGAGCGTCGAAGGGCCTGTCGGCGCACCGGCGACACCGAGAATGGTCCCCGGCTTGAGATCGAGACTGAAATCGCTTTCCCGTATGGTCAATGCGTCGCCGTTAAAGGCGCGTCGCGTCGGGGCCTTGCGCTCCGGCGTATGGGAGGTCGCCGCCTGACCCATCTTCTCGATTATATCCGCATCCGTCAGGCTGGTGGTCGCGGCGCGATCGACGACGGTGCGTCCATCACGGATGATGGTGCAGACATTGGCTATCTCGCGGATTTCCTTCATGCGGTGGGAGACGAAGACGACCGACAGCCCGCCCTCCCGGGTAAGCCGTCGCACCACCATGAAAAGCCGTTCCGTTTCCTGGGCGGTCAGATTGGCCGTCGGCTCGTCCAGCAGGATAAGCTCGGCGCCCGAGGCGAGCGCGCGGGCAATCTCGACCATCTGTCCCTCGTGCAGGCTCAGATCGCCGACGAGCCGCTGGAGAGACGTTCCCGCAAACTCACGGTCGATCATCGCGAGGGCATCGTAGGCCTGCCGGGCCGCACGCTTTCTGTTGAACAGGGCGGCGCCATGGACGAAGTAGGGAAGGGCGATGTTTTCGGCGACGCTCAGATGCGGCAAAAGGGCCAGCTCCTGATGCACGACGGCAATCTTCCTTCGGCCTTCGGTTTCTGTTCGAAGCTCTCCCGAGGGGCCACGAAACACGATGTCGCCGGCATCTTTTGCAGCTGACCCGGTGATGATCCGGATCATCGTCGATTTGCCCGCGCCATTGCCCCCCAGCAGGGCATGCACCTCACCGCGATCGACGGAGAAATCCACCCCCTTCAGGACAGATGTTGCGCCATAGGCCTTAGTTAGTCCGCTGACTGAAAGGACGATTTGACGTGTCGCGCCCATGTCTTGCCCTCAATAGATGGTCAGTGCTGGGATGAAGCTCACGCAGAACAGCACGAGCATGGCCATGGTGAAAAAGGGCCAGAGCTCACGGGTTGTTTCGCCCAACGGGGCCTTTGCGATCGACGACGAGATAAACAAGGTTGTCCCGATCGGCGGCGTGTAGAGGCCGATGCCGAGGTTGACCACCATCATCAGGCCCAGTTGCACGCGATCGAGACCGATGGAATCCGCCAGTGGCACGAAGATCGGGCCGAGAAGAAGGATTGCCGGCGGCATATCGAGAGGCATGCCGACCACCAACATGATCAGGTTCATCATCAGGATGATCATGATGGGGTTCGAAATGTTGCTGGACACCCAAGCCGCCATCTGTTGCGGAGCTTGGTCGAATGTCAGCACCCAGCCGACAGCAGCACTGCCCATGATGACCAGCATGACGATTCCCGTGCCCGTGCCCGCCTCGACGACGTTGTCGCAGAAGCGTTTCCAGGTCAGGTCCCGGTAAAATAGCAGGCTCAGCAGCAAGGAGTAGACCACCGACAGCACTGCAACCTCGGTAGGCGTCGCCAGTCCGAACCGCAGGAAGAGAATAATCAGGATCGGAAGAAGAATGGCCGGGAAACTTGTGAGAAACAACAATCCCAGATCGCGTTTACGTATGGCTTCGGCGCTGGTCTCGTAGCCGCGGCGCACCGCAATGAACCAGCAGACGAAGATGAAGCCAACAGCCATCAGCAGACCAGGCAGAATCCCTGCTATGAAGAGATTGCCGACACTCACTCCGCTCACTAGTGAAAAGAGGATCATCGGGATCGATGGCGGAATGAGCACATCGATGACAGAGGACGTCGCGTTGTTTGCAGCACAGAGTGCCGGTGGATAGCCGTGCTTTTTCTGCCATGGAATGAGGACGGAACCGAGCGCACTGGCATTCGCCACCGCCGAGCCGGAGACGCCTCCGAAGACCACCGAAGAGACGACGGTTGTCGACAAAGGTCCGCCGCGCCAGCGTTGCATCGCTCTTGAGGCGAGTTCCAGCAGTTGCCGTCCGAGTTCGCCGCCAAGCATGAGCGTGCCTGCGAGCATGAAGAACGGCAAGGCGAGCATCGGGAAGGACTGGGTTTGATCATAAACCTGCTGGGCGACGACTGACAGTGGCACGTAACCATTGAAGAGGACGGCAGCACCGGCCGCGATGATCAGGGCGTAACCGACTGGCACGGCCATCACCATTAGAATACAGAACGAAACGATCATGATCAGGGTCATAGCGACACCTCCTCAGCACTCATTTGGACCCGACGATCCCAGCCCAGGCGCAGGACGCGAAGAGTCGCCGCGACCGTAACGATGGAGACGAAGAGGGCTCCTATGGCCAGGGAGTAGTAGCCGATGCTGTTGGGCAGCTGCAGAACCGAGCTGCGCTCGATCCCTGCAATCTCGGCGACGACACCCGCCTGGTAGGCCAGCACCAGAAACGTCGCTACGCTGATAACATTGACGACGCTGAAGGCTATGAAACGAGATCGTCCCTCCAGTTTGTCGTACAGCCATTCGACCGCCATATGGCCTCCGGCATGGGCCGCCAGCACGATTCCCGCGAGGATGAACCACGGAAAGATCAGCATTGGCAGTTCCTGCGCGAACGAGAAACCGCCACTTTTCAGCGTGTAGCGCGCGACGACGTTTGCCGTTGTCACCAGCGTCAGGGCGATACCAGTGACGATTGTAACAACACGTGAACCCTGCACGACGAGCCGCGCTACTGCCTCTACGAGGTTTTGCAGCATGTCCATGATAGCCTCCGGGTGAGTGCGAGAGCCTTAAGCCCTCGCTGCAGCTTCGATCTGGCTGACGAAGTCTCCGAATGGCTTGGCCTTCCAAAGGTCATAGACCGGCGCAGTGGCCTTAATGAAGGCGGCGCGATCAACATCGCTCACCTCGATCGCAGCATTGCCCTTGAAGCTTGCAAGCACCTCGGCGGCTTTCTGCGTCGACAGGCGACGCTGGAGTTCGCCCGCCTCCCTGGCTGCCGTTTGGATAGCCTCCATATCGCTGCCGACGCGCCCTTGGGCGATTTTCGACATCAGGAAGGGTGTCGATTCCCATTTGTGCGCAGTGAGGCTGATGTACTTGTTCACCTCGTAGAGCTTTGAACTCTCGACATTGGCGAGCGGATTTTCCTGGCCATCGACCACGCCTTGTTGAAGGGCGATATAAAGCTCTCCAAACGCAATCTGCTCGGTGCTCGCACTCAGAGCCTGGAAGATATCGATCGTCATCGGGTCGGCGGGCGTTCTAATCTTCAGGCCGGCAACGTCTTCCGGGATTGCCACCTTGCGCTTGGAATTGGTCAGATGGCGGACGCCATTGTCCCACCAATCAAGCGGCACAACGCCGACGGCGTCAAAACGCGCATTGAACTCCGACCCGACGGGCCCTGAGAGCAGTGCAATGGCCTTTTCTGCATTTTCGAACAGAAAGGGCAATCCGAGGGCAGCCAATTCGGGCACAAGGGCGGATGTCGCGCCTTGACTGTTTGCCGTAAAGTCGAGGGCACCTGTCCGCAGGCTGGTCAGCATGGCGGCATCGCTGCCGAGCGTTTCCGCACCTGCGACGTTGATTGTCACCCGGCCGGATGTCTTTTCGGAGACAAGTTCGGCGAACTTCGCGGCGGCAACCGTTCGGGGGTTCCCCGGCGCTGCTCCGTGACCGAGGGTGAGTGTCGTGGCTGCCCTCGCGGGTCGCACGGTTGCAAGGATTGCCGGTGCGGCAATTGCTATTGCCGCAGTTGCCAGGAATGCGCGTCTATCAATAGGCAAGTTCATAGTCTCCTCCCGAATTTACTTTCATGAAACCCGGCCCTGACGGCTCCTCCCTTCAGGACCGGATATGTTTGTCATGTGCCCAGCCATCGCCGGATCGACGTTGCAATGCTATTTGTGGAAAGGCCGTAACGGTGATGAAGCGTCGGCAGGGCACCGGCGTCGAGAAATTCGTCAGGCAGACCGATTTGCCGGAAGCCGGTAGGCCGAACGTCCGAGCGCATCAGGGCTGCCGCGACGGCTTCGCCAAGCCCGCCGATGACCGTGTGATTCTCCGCGACCACGACGAGCCGGTTTTGCTTGCGGCATTCGGCAAGAATGGTCTGCTCGTCGAGCGGCTTGATTGTAGGGACATGCAGGACGGCCACGTCGACCCCGTCCTTTTGAAGCTCTTTTGCGGCCTCCAGCGCACGCATCGTCATGAGACCAGTCGAAATCACGAGTGTGTCACGACCGCCGCGAAGGAGTTTTGCCTTGCCCAGTTCGAACGTGTAGCCATATTCGTCGAGGACCAACGGCACGTTGCCGCGCAGAAGGCGCATGTAAACGGGCCCCTTGTGGGCGGCGATCGCAGGCACCGCCTGCTCGATTTCCAGGGCGTCGCAGGGATCGATAATCGTCAGGTTCGGCATGCCGCGGAACATGGCCAAGTCTTCGGTTGCCTGATGGCTTGGGCCATAGCCCGTTGTCAGGCCCGGCAATGCACAGACGATCTTGACGTCAAGCATTTCCTCGGCGATCGCCAGGCATATAAAATCGTAAGCCCGGCGTGACGCGAAGACGGCATAGGTAGTCACCCAAGGCTGGAAACCTTCGCGTGCCATTCCCGCTGCCGCCATCATCAGTAACTGTTCGGCCATGCCCATCTGATAGAAGCGATCCGGATGGGCGGCCCTGAAGACGTGCAGATCCGTGTATTTCGCAAGATCCGCGGACATGCCGACGATGCGCTCGTTCTTCTCCGCCAGTGTCGCCAGCGTGTGGCCAAACGGAGCAGGTCTAGTCGACTGGTCGGCCCCGGCAATCGACGCGATCATCGCCGACGTCGTCAACCGGGGGCGATTTTCGCCCAGAGTCAGGAAATCCGGACGAATGTACTTCGAGCGCCTCATGCTGTCACTCCCGCATCAATGATCCTGAGGGCTTCGACCCATTCCTCCGGTTCCACTCGCAAGAAATGGTTGCGTTCCCTTGCTTCGAGGAACGGCACGCCCTTCGCCATCCTGGTATCGCAGATGATCATGCGGGGCTGTGCCTCGACATGGTTGCGCGCGGCATCGAATGCACGGACCACGGCTTCGATGTCGTTGCCATCGACCCGCTGCGTGAACCAGCCGAACGCCTCGAACTTTGCACCGAGCGGCTCGAAGTTCATGACGCCAAGGGAAGGGCCATCGGCCTGCATCTGGTTGACATCGACGATTGCGATCAGGTTGTCCAGTTTGTACGAGCCGGCCGACATCGCTGCTTCCCAAGTCGATCCCTCATCGAGTTCACCGTCGGAGAACAGGTTGTAGACGAAGGATCTGGAATTCTTGCGCTTCAGGCCAAGGCACATGCCGACAGCAATTCCGAGCCCATGGCCAAGCGAACCGCCGGTGATTTCCATGCCTGGCGTATAGGCCGCCATTCCAGACATGGGCAGCCGGCTATCATCTGTGCCATAGGTTTCCAGTTCGTCCTCGGGCACGATTTTTGCCTCGATCAGAGCAGCGTACAGAGCGATCGCATAGTGGCCGATCGACAGCAGAAAGCGGTCTCGTTCTTCCCATTCGGGATCGTCCGGGCGGTAATTCGTCGCATGGAAATAGGATACAGCCAGAACATCCGCGATCCCGAGCGCCTGGGCGATATAACCCTGGCCCTGAACTTCGCCCATCCGCAAGGCGTGGTGCCGGATGCGTCTTGCCCGCTCCGGCAGGCTTACATTGTGACCGATCTGGGTCATTGAATTCTCCTGTGGCGAGCCTGAGCCGGATCAGTGGATCAGCATGCCGCCATTGACGTCGATCACCGCGCCCGTGACATAGGCCGAGAGATCGGATGCGAGAAACAGGTAGATATTCGCGACGTCGCGTGCGTCGCCGAGCCGGCTCAAGGGAATGCCCTTGATGATGTCGGCGCGCATTTCGTCCGTCAGCTTTCCGCCGGTGATGTCGGTCTGGATCAGGCCGGGTGTGACGGAGTTCACGCGGATGCCGACCGGCCCGAACTCGCGCGCCATGGCTTTTGCGAGCCCGAGCACGCCTGCCTTGGCTGCGGAATAATGGGCCCCACCAAAGATGCCGCCGCCACGTTGTGCGGAAACGGACGAAATGCAGGCGATGGAACCGCCGCCATTGTCGCGCATATTGGGAATGAAGGCTTGGCTGAGAAACAGGATGCCAGTCATGTTGACGTCAACAATGCGATGCCAGTCGGCCTCTGTGATGTCGAGCGTCTTGACGGGCTGGGTGATGCCCGCATTGTTGATCAGCACGTCAACCTTGCCGAATGCCGATACTACAGTTTGGGCGGCCGAATCGCATTCAGCCTTGTTCGAAACGTCGCAGCGAAGGCCGATGTGGCTACCCTGGCCATTCACCGGCAAAGTCTGGGCCGCTTCCTTCGCGGATTCACCATCAAGATCCAGTATGGCGAGACGCGCTCCATGTTCTGCAAACAGTTCTGCAGTCGCACGGCCAATGCCGCGTTTGCTCGCCGCGCCCGAAATGACCGCGGTCTTCCCCTTCAGTAGCATCTATGTCTCCTCCCAATGCCTTTCTCAAAGCATCTGGTTGATGTTCCGGCAGCGGATCAAGGCTGCTGCTGGAATTTGTGGCTGAAAGGGGCATGTTCGACAAACGCCAAGTTTACATCGGTAGGTGACTGTGATTCACTAATCCGATGCTGCACATGACATCACTATCCGCCATGCGTATTTTCGAATCCGCCGCACGGCTCGGAACATTCCGGTCCGCTGCCGAGGAGCTGAATCTGTCGCCAAGTGCCATAAGTCACGCGATTTTCAGGCTGGAGAGAGACATGGGTGTCGCGCTGTTCGAACGCAGCACGCGCAGTGTCAAGCTGACATTTGCCGGCCAGACGCTCTTGACGCATGCCTCGAATGCCTTCGAGGAACTGCGCAGAGGTGTTGAGAAAATTTCATCGAATAAAGCGCAGTTGCTGCGTCTCCATTGTGCCCCAAGCTTTGCTGCGCAGGTTCTTTCGCCGCGATTGCCGCAGTTTCTGAAGGAGAACCCGGGCGTGGAGGTCAGAGTGGCGGCCAGCACAAGTTATGCCCGTTTTGTCGACGGTCTGTTCGATGCCGATGTCGTTTACGGAGAGCCCCTCAACCGCGAAGACCTCATCGTCATTCCACTGTCTGAGGAAATCATAGCCCCGCTTTGCTCGCCGGAGATGGCGGTACAGATTAAATCCCCGAGGGACCTCTTCCGCCTGCCTCTCATCCGGAGCGATCTAAAACGGATTCAGTGGATCGACTGGTTCGAAATCAATGACCTTGGCCCTCCCCCCGCTCCGTCGATTAGTTTCGACAGAAGTTTCCTGGCGATAGACGCGGCAGCCAACGGCCTTGGGATAACGCTGGAATCCAATGTTCTCGCCCGGAGAGAGCTCGAGAGCGGCAGGTTGGTCAAAGCGTTTGCCGGGAAATTCCGGGACAACCGATATATCGGGCATTATATCGCCTATCCGAAATCGGGCAGCCAGAGGCGACTGGCACGCATTTTTGCCGACTGGCTGACCGACCAGCGTTGCTAAGCGACAATACCCGTGCGTTCGGCGTTGCCGGGATGGTCTGGCCGCCATGCTTGCAACGAGATCGCTGAACCGCTCGCCCTGAATGCCGACATGTCCCCGCAGCAGGCGGCGGGCGTCCTCTCCGTTTCCAGCAAAGATCGCATCGACGATGGCGCAATGTTCCGAGAAAGACGTCGACAACCGATTGCGCATGCGCAATTGCAGGCGGCGGTAGGGCGCGCAGGCGCCGGTGCAGTTACAGGCATTGTTCCTCGAGAAACTCGCTTCGGCTGGCCGCATAGATCGCCTTATGGAATTCCTCGTTGTCGTAGTAAGAGCTGGCTCGGGAAATCTGCACAGCTAGGATAGGTAGAATTTCTGCCTGACTTCGGCTTAGATGCCGGGAACAGGAGAGACCATACAAGACGACCGCTCCTTGAGGGGGCGACAGGCGTATTCGGTGATGAAGCGAAGGCGGAACCGGCGCGTCCAACCGTCGATGTGAAAACGCTGCACGCCAAAATCGGCGCACTGACGCTGGAGAACGATTTTTTATCCGGTGCGCTGGGCAAGGCGGATTGATGCGGGACAACAAATGATCGACCGCGATCATAGGCTATCCGTCGTGCGCCAGGTGAAGCTTCTCGGCTTCAGCCGTGGCAGCCGTCTACTATTCTCCACGTTCAGTGTGGCACAGCGATCTGGCTCTGAGGCGGCGGCGGACGAATGCGTCGCATTCGCTCGGGGATCGACGAACTACATCTCGACTACCCTTTTGCCGGAAGTCGTATCTTGCAAGGACTCTTGAGAGGAGAAGGCCTGGAAACTGGGCGGCGGCACGTCGCCACACTGATAAACAAGGTGGGCATCGAGACAATATACCGTCGCCCTAACGCCTCCAAACCAGGGCCAGGTCACACCCGCCCGAAACTGTTCAGACAAACCGAGCCGTGCGAGCTTCTCCTGTCTGGTTGGCGATCATCGATGATCGATGAATATCGAACATGCGTGTTCGAACGCTTCCAATGCAGCAGAAATGGCGGGCCGAGCTTTGCTTCCCTTTGCGAATGCCGAAAAAAGTCGCCGCTGTGTTACAGGGCGTAGGTCCAGGCACCGAAAATCGGGATCGAGCAGTATATTGTGCGTCGCAAGACCTGGAAGAACGGTAACGAAGCTTCCGGTTCGCACAAACTCCAATGTCGCTGCAATGTTGCGGCAGCTCGACATGATTTGTGGCGTATATCCCTCCGCATGGCACGCGTTCACGATGAACGTCTGATAGCCAATGGCTGATTGGTTCAGGGCCCATTTTTCCTGGGCAAGTTCCCATAGTTCGACCGACTTTCGTCCAGTGCCCGCTAATCTGTGATCGACTGAAACAACGGCTTTAAAGGGGTCGATGTAAAGGGGCTGGAAGTCCAGCTGGTGCGCGAAGTTTTCCGTCCCAGTTAGATCGTCTACGATTGCGATGTCGACCTGCTTCGTCGCAGTCGCTTTGAGGCCGTCACCCGGCTCCATTTCGTTGAAAAAGATCTCCAGCGAGCGGTGCTGTTTTGCCAGCTGGGTAATCGCTTGTGGGATGATAGTTGCAGCTGCTGAACCGAAGGCAGCGATACGCAAGTCGCCGGTCACCGTTTGTGCAGTTCGCGCGAGATCCGCTTCTACTTCGTTCACGGCCTGAAGTATTCCGCCAATGCCGGCCAACAAACGCTCGCCGGCCGATGTCCAGCGTACACCTCTCGCGGAGCGCTCGAACAGAACGAGGCCAAGCTCCTTCTCAAGGAGAGAGAGTTGCTGCGAGACAGCGGGCCGCGTCAGGTTCAGGGATCTTGCAACCGCCGAAATCGTGCCAAGGACCGAGAGCTCATGAAGAAGTTGCAGCCGTGAGAGATTGAGCATGATAAACGCAGTCCGTAAGTTTCTCTTACATGTAGTGTTATCAAGCGTCGCCTTTTCTTTCACTCATTTTCTGCGATCAATACGTAAAAAAAGGGAACAATTAGAGAGTGATCGCTCGACCGCGCGTGCTGTCGGATCGTCTTTCTTGGCCTCCCCTTTTTTGGACAGAGTCTATTGGCTCATCACGAGGAAGGTACAAGATGACTACGGTTGCTTTTATTGGTGTTGGTCGGATGGGTTCGAGAATGGCGCTTCGCCTACTCGATGCAGGTCATGTGGTCCACGTTTTTGATCCCAACACGGCAGCTACCGCTGAGCTTGCTGTAAAAGGCGCTGTCGTTGAGGCATCGCCGAGTGCCGCCGCCGCGCCAGCCATGTTTGTTCTCAGCAGCCTGCCGAGTCCTGCCACTCTTCGCGACGCCATTACCGGCGAGAATGGTATCCTCAAGAAAGTGGCCGCGGGCGCTACGGTTATCGACTTCAGCACAGTCGATGCATCGACAACCAAGGCCATTGCAGCACAGTGCGAAGCGAAGGGCGTTCACTTCATGGACGCGCCGGTCAGCGGCGGTGTCGCCGGCGCCAGCGCCGGGACTCTTCTGGTTATGGCTGGCGGAAGCCAAGACGTTCTCGATGCAGCCCGCCCGGTCCTCGGCCCGATCGCCGGCCACATTGTGCATTGCGGCCCTGTCGGTTCTGGCCAACTGACCAAACTCGCCCATAACCTCCTGACGGCAATCAATACCGTTGCCCTAGGCGAAGTGCTTGCCGCCAGCGTCAAATCCGGCGCGAACCTATCTGTTCTGACGGAAGTCCTGTCCGGCGGACTCGCGGGCAGCAAGATGCTCGACTACCTCCCAAAAACGCTTTTCACCGAAGAGCGGCCTGCAAACTTCGCACTCGATCTGATGCACAAGGACATCTCCCTGTGCCTCGAGGAGTTCTCGGCTTACCCCATGCCGCTCGGTCAGATGGTCCGCCAAATCTACAATATGGCACGCGCCGAAGGCCTTGGAGGCAAGGATTCCACGAGCGTAGCAGAAGTTTTCGAAAATCTTCTGAAAGTCGAACTGCGCCTGCCCGCAAGCGCCTGATCACCCGCATTCAACCAAGGAACGAACAATGTCTCAGACAGCTAAAGTCCGGAATGACACGGCGGAAGTCATTTTGCCAACCGCTGGCCTTTCCGGTCAACTGATCAATGGAGCATGGGTCAAGCCCGTATCTGGCGCGATGCTCGACATCATCAATCCCTGCCGCAGCAGCGTCATTACGACGATCGGCGTGGCGGACAGAGAAGATGTCGATGCTGCAGTTGCCGCGGCGAAGGCAGCGTTTCCCTCGTGGCGGCGTCTGGCATCGCGTACGCGCGGCGCGCTCCTGACGGAGCTTGCCAATCGTGTCTCAGCGCATTCGGAAGAGATCGCTCGCATTCTCGCTGCAGAAACCGGAAACGCGCTGCGTACGCAGAGCCGTCCGGAAGTCATGAGTTCCATTGAAGTGCTGCGTTACTATGGCGGAACGGTCGCCGAACAAAAGGGCGAAACGCTTCCGCTTGGCCCGGGTCTGTTCAGCTACACGACGCGCGAGCCGCTTGGCGTCGTCGGTGCGATCATACCGTGGAATTCACCGCTGGTTCTCGCCGCCGTCAAGATAGGCATGGCTCTCGGCACTGGCAATACGCTCGTCCTGAAGCCTGCCGAAGACGCGCCGCTTGCGGTCATCCGAGTCGCAGAGCTTGCAGCCGATCTGTTCCCGAACGGCGTCTTCAACGTCGTGACCGGCGTAGGTGAAGTAGCAGGTGCTGCCCTATCCGGCCATCCGGACGTTGCAAAGATCTCTTTCACGGGTTCGGTCGAGGTCGGTAAACTGGTCGCCCATGCCGCCGCCGACCGTATTGCTCGCGCCACATTGGAGCTTGGGGGCAAGAGCCCAACCATCGTCTATCCGGACGCCGCGACCGACGACAGGATCGATGGCCTTGCAGCGAACATCATTAATGCGATGCGGTTTGCTCGTCAGGGGCAGTCCTGCACTGCCGGTTCACGTCTTTATGTCCATCAGGACGTATTCGAGCCTGTCTTGAAGAAGGTCGTCGAGAAGCTTGCCGTAATGAAGATCGGCGACGCCCTTGACGAAGAGACCGACATCGGCGCGATCATCAACGAGGAGCGCTACAGCGCTGTTCGGGAGTTCATCTCCGAGGCGGTTAACTCGGGCGCCGAAGTGGTAACCGGTGAAGTCCCGCCCGCGGCTGGCAGGAACGTCGGATTCTTCCCGAAGCCGACCGTCCTCAAAGGCCTCACCAACGACTGGCGCATCGTGCAGGAAGAGGTGTTCGGCCCTGTTCTCGTTGCCATTCCATGGACGAGTGAAGTCGAGGTTATCGAGTGGGCAAACAACACCCACTATGGCCTTGCCGCCTATATCTTTGCCAATGACCTAACCACGGCTCTCAATGCGGCGAGCCGGATCGACGCCGGTTGGCTCCAGATCAACCGCGCCGGCGGCCAGATCCCCGGCATGTCCTATGGCGGCATCAAGCAGAGCGGTATTGGATCCGAATACTCCATCGAAGGTGCTCTTGAGGCCTATACGGCCCGCAAAAGCGTCACGGTCAACCTCTGAAGTTACGGATAAGAGCCAAGTCGATGCCCAAAACGCTTTCCATCAATAGCAAGCTGACGACGGCCGATATCGAGCGCCTATGCGTATTTGGCGAGCGTTTCGATCGACTTATGACACTAGAGGTCCGCCCGCTAACGGGCGGGCTTCCGGCTGGAATCGTCGTCCCGACGTATCTGGCCTGTCGCGCGGTACAAGGCGAGCCTTCCTCGACACTCGCGGCAAGAAAGCTGCTTGCAGCGATACGCCCAGGTTCAGATGTCATTGTCGCGACCGGCGCAGGCGTTGCGCCGAAGCTGCCTCTCGGGGAGACCGACGGTCCGCCCGGTGCTGTGGCGCTGGCGCGCAGCCTGGCGCTCGGATTTGGCGCGAATGTTACGCTTGTCGCCCAGGACGAGCACATGCCCGCTGTCGATGCCTGCGTTCGAGTCATCGAGGACGTTGCGCAGTCGCAGGGCTCGATCACCACAGCCATTTTTCCGAAAGGCGAGGCAGAAGGTCTAGCCGCCGCCACCGATATTTTTGATCGTCTGAAACCGACGGCCGTCATTTTCGTAGAGCGCGATGGTCCGAACGAAGCTGGCCACTATCATGGCATTCGCGGCGATCGCCGCCCGCCGGGAACCGTCGCAGATGTCTATCGCCTGGCCTACGAGGCGAGACAGCGAAACGTGCTGACGGTCGGAATCGGCGACGGCGGTAACGAAATCGGGTTCGGAAAAATTCGTGAAGCGGTCGCCGCCCTCTTGCCATGCGGCGGTCGCTCGCAGCCTGACGAGACGGGTGTGGTCACCATCACCGAAACCGACGTTCTCGTCAGTGCATCCGTATCCAATTGGGGAGCCTATGCGGTCTCCGGGGCTCTCGCGATAGCGCTCGACGATGAGAACCTCGCGCACAGTGGCGATCGGGAACATGCATTCATTGTCGCTTGCATTGCAGCGGGCGCGCTTGACGGGGCAACGTCGCGGCCCGCTCTCGCTGTGGATGGTATCGACTGGCGTGGTCACTCAGGCGTCGCCGAGCTGATGCGCAGCATCGCAATTTCTGCAACTTCGAAATTCGAACTCAAAAACGCGGTCACAGCATCCAGCGAGGCGGACCTGCCGATTTTTTCGGTGCTCAATGATGCCCAGGCCAAAGGAGGTTATCACCTATGAGCCTATCCACGCAAAAGAGCGAAAGTCAGACTGCTCGCCGGGATACCTTCGGGAATGAGATCGATCCGGTCGTCGGTTTCGCACGTGGCTCGATCATCAAATCCAGTATCGAGGAGGCTAAACGCCTTCGCCATGGACAGACCGTCGCGGCAAAGCGCGTCCAGGCACTTGGACCGCGATCGATCGGCGTTTTCACAGGAAACCAGCGCGATTTTCCAGTTCGTCCGGAAGACCTCAACACGAATTGCGAGGAATGGATTGGCCCTGGTCTTTATGCCGAGGAGCTCCGCACGGTCGCCATCGAACATCTTGGCGGACGAAGTGACGACGGATGTGCCGTCTTCAATCGCACCAGCGCCGGGATCGTAGCGACGATCGCCGCACTCGCCGGCGGAAAGCCGGTTCTTTCGGTCGTACCTGCCGGCGATCGATCTCACGCGTCGGTCGTACGTGGATGTGCACTCGCCAGGGTCGGGCTGAAGGAAGTTACCTCAGACAAAGATTGGCGCATTCACATTGCGGATTGCTATCTGGTTATCGTAACCACCGTTACGAGTGCGCTGGCTCGGCTCGATGACGCTCTTACGATAGCCGTGGTCGAGGAAGCCCACAGAGCTGGAGCTATTGTCTTTCTCGATGAAGCCTACGGCGCTCGCCTTCGCCCTGTGCTGCACGGAGGGCAGAAAGCTCTTGCACTCGGTGCGGATATCGCGATCACCAATTGCGATAAGGCCGGACTTTCGGGGCCGCGCGCTGGCGTGCTGGTCGGCCGCTCCGGTCTCGTCATGGCGGCAGCCGCCAAAGCTGCCGAGTATGGTATGGAAGCTCGTGCTCCAATCGCGGCGGCCGTGCTTCGCTCTCTTCAAAAATTCGATCCTCGTCATCTGAAACAGGAGGCGGCGGCCGGTCAGGAACTTGCCGCCGCACTTGAGGCAGCGATGGGCGGGGGCGTTGTCATGCGCAGCGACCTTGGACCCATGATCAATGAAGACGCCGTGCTCGCTATCATTCTCGAACGTGCGTCGATCTCGGCCGGTGCGCTCAGCGTCGTGCCCTGCGAGGCGACCGCAGCACTCGGCATGCTCCTTCTGGCAGACCACGGCATTTTGACGGTCAATACGCATGGCCAGCCCGGTGCGCGCGTTTCGCTGCGTCTGAAACCGACTCTTGATGCTCTTGCAAGTGTCGGTGGCGTGAGCGCCGTCGTCGATGCAGTCGATGAGTGCATTGCCAAGGTTGCAGCCATCGTCACGGATAAAAACGCAATGAAGACGCTGATCCTAGGAGATTTAGCATGACCACTTCGAATTTCGCCGCCATGGACGATCGGCTCGACCGGCTGGTCAATCTCGACCTGGGCGGCCGCGGCGTCGAGCATCTTTCTGCGGCTACCCGTCTATTGCTTGGAGCATCGCCGGTGGGAGCAGCGGCCGATAAACTTGCCGCGCTGAACCACGAGGATGTCGTACTGGTTACAACGGGTTCGGTTTCGCGCGCCTGGATCTCCCCAGAGATCGGCGAGAATGACGGTCCGGCTGGTCTGGCGGCGGTGGTGCGCGCAATCAGCCTTTCCCGCAAGGCGCTGTGTATCGTTCTCGCGGAGGCGACCTTGATCGAGCCAATCGGCAAACTCATGACGACGGCGGGCCTGACCGTCGTTCCAGTCGAACAGGCTAAGATTGCCGCCCGCGACAAGAGCCTCGCCGTCGTATCGCTTCTGCCATTTACGACCAAGGATGAGGACGCCCCCGCCGAAGCTTGCCGCATTCTGGACGAATTAAAGCCGGTCCTGCTGTTTTCGACGGAACGCGTCGGTCGCAATGCCGACGGCATCTATTGCAGCATGCGTGGTGTGGACTACGGCATGGACCGCGCGCGCATCGATTATGTGTTCGATGAAGCCAACAAGCGCGGCGTTTTGACCGTGGCAGTCGGCGACGGCGGCAATGAAATCGGAATGGGTGCGATCAAGGAAGCAGTTCATAAGCACGTCCGTTTTGGTGACGCGCGACCGGAAGGTGGCGCCGGGATCGGCGCCATGACCGGCTCCGATATTCTCGTCACGGCGGCGGTCTCAAATTGGGGTTGCTACGCTATCGTCGGCGCGCTCGCCGCTCGGTTGAAGGACATCCGGCTCCTTCACAAGCCAGAAATGGAAGCCACTCTTCTCAAGCGTGGTGTCGATATCGGCCTGATCAACTCTGTCGACGGACTGATCGACGCAAATGTCGATGGTATACCACTTTTCACCCATCTTGCGATTTCCGAGATTATCGAGGGGATCGTTCGACCCGCGCTGCGCTGATTGTGCAGGCGCAATATAACCAAAAGGGGAATGAAAATGAAATATGGATTTCTTTCTAAGCTGCGTTCGGTCTTCGCCGGCGCGTTGGCAACCATGGTCGTTGCGGGAGCAGCCCATGCCCAAGAAACATCGCGGCTTGATGAGCTTCTGTCCCGCGGAAAACTGATCGTTGGCGTGTCGAGCGAATCTCCCCCGTTCGGATTTGTCGATGAGAAGGGCGAACTGGTCGGCTTCGATATCGACATAGCCAAGCTGATTGCTAAGGCGACATTCGGCGACGAAACCAAGGTCGAGTTTGTACGTCAGAGTGCAGCCCAACGCTGGCCGAATGCTCAGAACGGCACAATCGACTTCGGCGCGCAGACTACGAGCATTTATGCTGATCGCGCTCAGAAGGTCGCTTTCACCCGTAGTTACATCGACGGTGGTGTCGTGATGATCGTTCGCAAGGACGCGCCGTTTCAGAAGCTCGCCGACTTCAACAAGTCGGACGTCACGATTGCCAATCTGACGACGCCGACCCAGGAGGAACGCGCCAAACGCCTCTTCCCGAGTGCACAGATCGCCACCTTCGACGGCATTGCGGCCCAATTCAATGCCGTGAAGCTTGGTCGTACGCAAGGGGCACAGTTGGATGGCCCGGTCGCCGCCTGGTATGTCAAACAGAACCCCGACATGCGCGTCATCGAGGAGCGGCTGACAGATGTCGTAAATACTGGCATCTTCATGAAACCCGGCGACTTCCGCCTGTGGCAGTATCTAGATCTCACGGTCAGCGAAATGACCGGTGGATACCTCTTTGCCGACTACAGCAAGATTTATGAAAAGTGGTTTGGTACGAAGCCCTTGAACGTCAAATGGTATCTCAATCAGCCACAGAAGTAGTCGGTCTTTGGCTTCAAAATAACAAGGGGAACACCATTGGACGCGTTCGTAATTTTCTTCACCAGATATCTTCCGGCGTTTGCCGATGGGTTCCTGATTACTGCGGGGGTAGCGGCTCTCGCCGCCCCTGCGGCACTGATTTGGGCCATTGTATTGATTATACCCCGGCTCGCCCACTGGACATGGGCCAGCAGATTGGTTGATGCCTATGTCGAGGTTATGCGCAATTCGCCGCTTCTGGTGCAAATGTACCTGCTTTATTTCGGGCTGCCTCTTCTCGGCCTCTTCTGGAGCAGCATCGTCTGCGGTGTAATCGCAATCGCCTCGCAGCACGGGGCATTTCTTTCCGAGATCCTGCGTTCCGGAATTCAATCCCTAAGCCAGAGGCAATGGGAAGCCGGTAGCGCGATTGGCATGCGCAGATTCGCGGTCATCCGTCTCGTCATTCTGCCGCAGGCGTTTATCAAGGTGCTGCCGGCGCTCGGTAACCAACTCATCGTCCTCGTCAAAGACACCTCACTTGTATCGGCCATCGGCGTCATGGATCTGACCTTGACCGGTAAGATGACGATCGAACGATCGGGCGCGTCCTTTGAAGCCTTCATTGCAGTCGCGTTCTTCTACCTCATTCTCACAAGCACGCTCGGCCTGGTCCTTCGTATCATCGAAGTGTGTGCGGCCCGGAGGTATGGCTGATGTTTCCTGTCCTTCAATCGAATTTGCCTTACCTGCTACAAGGCGCGGTATACACCGTCATACTGTCAGCAATCGTCGTCTCCTGCGGCACGGCGCTCGGCGTCGGGATTGGCGTCCTGGCATCTGTTGGCGGAGCAATCCTCCGTTCCATCATCACTGCCTACATTTTCCTGTTCCGTGGCGTGCCGGTTCTGGTGATCATGTTTCTCGGTTTCTACAGCTTTCCCGCTTTGGGTTTGCGGCTGGATGCATATACGGCGGTCGCCATTTCCATGATCGTTTATGTGGGTGCTTTTGTTGCCGAAGCGACGCGCGGGGCGATTGCCGGCGTGCCGACGGGACAGACAGAGGCTGCTAAAAGCCTTGGAATGCGCAAAGGCAAAATGATGCGGGAGATTGTCATTCCGCAGGCAATGCGCCTGGTTATCGCGCCAGTCCTCAATATCTCACTTATGGCAATCAAGCAGACATCCTATGCATCCATTGTAGGAGCGTGGGAGCTGTCCTTCGCTGCCCGCGAAGTGGTGGAGCGCACTCTTGCTGCATTCCAGATCTTTCTCGGCGTTATGCTCATCTATTTCATCATCTGCTACCCGCTTTCGCTCGCTGCACGCGCGCTCGACAAACGTTTGGCCTTTGACAGTTAAGGAGACCAACATGAACCAAGCTGCTGCCCCGATTTCTCAGAGCGACGATATTGTTGCTATCAGAGGTCTCCGCAAATCCTACTCGACACTCGAAGTCCTGAAGGGCATCGACATATCCGTCAAGCGCGGTGAAGTCGTCGTCATCCTTGGGCCGAGCGGGTCGGGAAAATCCACAATGTTGCGTTGTGTGAATTTCCTTGAGAACTTCGACCAGGGGACCATTACCGTTGAGGGCCGCCCGGTCGGCTACAAGATGGTGAACGGCACGCGCAGGCCGGTAAGCGAAGTTGACAACGCCAGCCTTCGCCAACACGTCGGCATGGTGTTCCAGAGCTACAATCTTTTCCCCCATCGTACCGTTCTTCAGAACGTAATGATGGGTCCGGTCAAGGTGAAGGGCATGGACAACAGCAAGGCGCGTGACATCGCCATGAAGCTCCTTGCCAAGGTCGGAATGGAACACAAGGCCGACGCCTATCCCGGGCGACTTTCGGGTGGTCAACAGCAGCGCGTAGCTATCGCCCGGGCGCTTGCGATGGAACCATCCGTCATGCTCTTCGACGAGGTCACGTCGGCGCTCGATCCCGAACTCGTCGGGGAAGTACTCAAAGTCATGCGCGAGTTGGCCGAAGAAGGCATGACAATGATTGTTGTTACCCACGAAATGGGATTTGCGAGGGGGGTCGCCGATCGGGTTGTCTTTATGGATGGTGGCGTTGTGGTCGAGCAAGGTCCGCCAGAAGAGATCATGACCAATCCCCAAACGGATCGGTTCCGTGGTTTTCTGTCACGTCACCTCTCTCATGAAGGGTGAATGCTTGTCTCCACGATCAACACCGAGCAGAATCAGGGCCTGTCGCAAATTTTCGTAGTTAACGGCCTGTTGACCATCAGCGGAGAAATTCGCGCTCCCGAATTATGGAGCGTACCGATGATTCTGAATGCCATTACGGAGAAATTGAAGCGCCAATCGAAGGACGACTTCAAGGGGCGGCATTTCGAGGCATGGCTCATTGTTCAGGCTGTTGCCTGGTACCTGCGTTATCCGCTGAGCTATCGCGATTTGGAGGAGATGTTCCGAGAGCGCGGCTTCGAAGTGGATCACAGCACGATCAACCGATGGGTTCTTGCCTACGCGCCGATGATCGAGAAACGGCTGCGCCAGTTTCTCCGATTGCATTGTGGTTCGGTCCGCATTGACGAAACCTACGTCAAGATCCGCGGCAAGTGGCGCTACCTGTACCGCGCCATCGATAAGCATGGAAACCCGGTGGATTTCCTTTTGACCGCAAAACGTGACCTCGATGCCGCCAAGCGGTTCTTCCGCAAGATGCTGAAGGACGAGCCCCTGCTCTCGCCGGGCAAGTTAGGCACCGACGGCGCCAATACCTTTCCTTTAACGATCAAAGCGGCCGTCGATGACGGCCTGCTGCATCCCGACCCTGTGCACTACGTTACCAAACATCTCCAGCAAGGCATCGAAAGCGACCATTTCAGAGTGAGGAAGAACATGCCGGAGATCGGTGGATTCCAATCTTTCAACACGGCACGCCGGACGATCGCCGGCTTCGAAGCAATGCTCTGGTTGCGGAAAGGCTTTGGCTTTTCCGGCAGTTGGAACGTCAACGATCAGAATGATCTGCTCGCGTACCTCTTCGGACTTCAAAAGGTTAACAAAGCATGAAAATGCTGAGAATCGAAGCGTAGTCTCACTCTACTGAACCGTTTGCGACAGGCCCGGTTCCCGCGAACTCCAACCTGCCGTCCCGGCCATAAAAAGATGGGAAGTTGCAAGAAGGCTGGCGGCGGCTTGTCGCCGAGCGATCGGTAAGGTCGCACCTCATTGTAGTTCCGCCCCGGTTTTCGATAACGATATCCGGGACCATGCCTCCAGGGATATCTATTCCAATTTGGCATCAACTTAGCATAATTCCTCACAACAATGGCTCATATTCACCTGTTATAGTGCGTTTTAAGAATGAAGTCGCAATATTTCAGAGGGCCGCACCCGCATGTCCAACTATGTTTCCACCAGCGAGATCCGTGCAGCGTTTTCCAGCGCCATGTCAGAAATGTACCGTGAGGAGGTTCCTGCCTACGGCACGCTGATGGCACTCGTGGCACGCGTCAATGACGAGACGCTGGCTCAAAAGCCTGATCTCAAGGAGCGCCTTTCGGCAACCGACAATCTCGACCGCATTTCCGAGGAGCGCCATGGGGCCATTCGCCTCGGTACTGCGGAGGAACTGGCCACCATGCGCCGCGTCTTCGCCGTGATGGGCATGTCTCCGGTAGGATATTACGATCTTTCGACGGCGGGTGTGCCGGTCCATTCGACAGCTTTCCGGCCGGTCGGTGACGAGGCGCTGAAGCGCAATCCTTTCCGTGTCTTCACATCGTTGCTGCGGCTCGATCTGATCCCCGACGAGGCTTTGCGCACCGAGGCCGCCCGTATTCTGGCGCAACGCCGGATATTCACGCCTGGAGCTATCGTCCTTGTAGAGAAGGCGGAGCGGGATGGCGGCCTGTCGAAAGAGGATGCCGATTGTTTTGTACAGGAGGTGCTGGAAACATTTCGTTGGCATGACAAGGCCAATGTCGATGTGAATATGTATCACCGCCTCCATGATGCGCACCGCCTGATTGCGGATGTGGTTTCCTTCCGTGGCCCGCATATCAATCACCTCACGCCACGCACGCTGGATATCGACAAGGTGCAGGCGCTGATGTCCGCTTTTGATATAGCGCCCAAGGCCGTTGTCGAGGGGCCGCCGACCCGTGAATGTCCGATTCTCTTGCGTCAGACCTCGTTCAAGGCGCTTGAAGAAGCCGTTTTATTCCCCGATGGCGAGGGGGGATGGAAAACCGGCTCGCACACGGCGCGTTTTGGGGAGATAGAGCAGCGGGGCATCGCGTTGACCCCGAAGGGGCGTGGCCTCTACGACCGGCTGCTTGATCAAACGCGAAAGCTGGTTCGCCCGGCTGCCGATGGCTCCAATGCTCGTGAATACGAAGCTGCCCTGGACGGCACATTCGGGGCATTCCCCGATAATTGGGCGCAAATCCGCACAGAAGGTCTGGGATATTTCAGCTACTCGCTGACCCCGAAGGCAACCGGCGCCGAATTCGCCTCTGTTCCCGATCTTGAAACACTCATTGCAGACGGCTTCGTTCGATTCGATCCTGTTGTCTACGAGGACTTTCTGCCGGTAAGTGCGGCGGGTATATTCCAGTCCAATCTCGGTGACGGCGCGCAGCATGAGTTTGTTGCAAGCCCCAACCAGACGCGTTTCGAGGCCGATCTTGGGGCGAGTGTGCTCAACGAGTTCGACCATTACGCCACCATTGAAAAGGCCTCCATCGAGGCCTGCCTTGCAACGTTTTCCAGCCGTCTCCTGGCCGGCTGATCTGCCGCACCGGCAATTTCCCGATTCCCAAACCGGAGTTTTGAACGATGAACATCACCGTTAAATCCGCATCCGTTGCAGAAGAAGCAGCCGCCATTCTCGAACGCCTTGGTGTCGAAAAGTCACTTTATACCGCAGGTGATATGGGTTCGTTTTCGCCGGTCACCGGCGAGAAAATTGCGAAGCTGAAAACCGTAACGCCGGAGCAGGCCAACGCTGCCATCGATAAGGCCGATGACGCATTCCGCCAGTGGCGTCTGGTTCCTGCGCCGCGGCGCGGCGAACTGGTGCGCCTGCTCGGCGAAGAACTGCGTGCCGCCAAGGCTGATCTCGGACGTCTCGTATCCATTGAAGCCGGGAAAATCCCCTCCGAAGGACTTGGTGAAGTGCAGGAAATGATCGACATCTGCGATTTCGCGGTCGGTCTTTCCCGTCAGCTTTACGGCCTGACAATCGCCACCGAGCGGCCGGGCCACCGGATGATGGAGACCTGGCATCCGCTCGGTGTTATCGGCGTTATCTCCGCCTTCAATTTCCCGGTCGCCGTCTGGGCCTGGAATGCTGCGCTCGCCATCGTCTGCGGGAATAGCGTTGTGTGGAAACCTTCGGAAAAGACCCCGCTGACGGCGCTTGCGGCGCATGCGGTTCTTGCGCGGGCCATCAGTCGCTTCGGCGATGCGCCGGACGGTCTTTCGCAGGTGCTGATCGGCGATCGCGAAATCGGTGAAGTCCTCGTGGACCATCAGAAAGTGCCGCTGGTTTCCGCCACGGGCTCCACCCGTATGGGCCGTGCGGTCGGGCCGCGTCTCGCGGCACGTTTTGCCCGCGCCATCCTTGAACTGGGCGGCAATAATGGCGGCATTGTCTGCCCTTCCGCCGATCTCGATATGGCGCTGCGCGCCATCGCGTTCGGAGCCATGGGCACTGCGGGTCAGCGCTGCACCACGCTTCGCCGCCTGTTTGTCCATGAAAGCGTCTATGACAGGCTCGTGCCGCGTCTGAAAAAAGCTTATGGCAGCGTTTCCGTGGGCAATCCCTTGGATGGCTCCGCCTTGATCGGCCCGCTGATCGACCGGCTGGCATTTGACAGCATGCAGAAAGCATTGGCTGAGGCGCGCCAGCATGGCGGCGTGGTTCATGGCGGCGAACGCGTCGATTGCGCTGCTGCGGAGGCATTTTACGTCAAGCCCGCGCTGGTCGAGATGCCGAAGCATGAAGGCCCGGTGCTGGAAGAGACTTTCGCACCTGTCCTCTATGTCATGAAATATAGCGATCTTGAGGCTGTCATCGAATGCCATAATGCTGTTGGCGCCGGTCTTTCGTCATCGATCTTCACGCTCGATATGCGCGAGGCGGAGCGTTTTCTGGCCGCCGATGGTTCTGATTGCGGCATCGCCAATGTCAATATCGGCACATCGGGCGCGGAGATTGGCGGCGCCTTCGGTGGCGAGAAGGAAACCGGCGGGGGCCGTGAATCCGGCTCCGACGCCTGGAAGGCCTATATGCGCCGCGCCACCAACACCATCAACTATTCCAAATCGCTGCCGCTGGCGCAGGGCGTTTCGTTTGATATCGACTGAGGTGTGATTATGACAATTTCCACCGCCATAGTGGAGGCGGGTTTCAGACCTGCCTCAAGGATTGCCTCGGTCGGGGTATCGAAAATTCTCCAGATCGGTGCGCGTGCGGCGGCGATGAAACGCGAGGGGCTTCCTGTCATCGTGCTCGGCGCGGGCGAGCCGGATTTCGACACGCCCGATAACATCAAGCATGCCGCGAAAGCGGCCATCGATGCGGGCGAGACGAAATATACCGCACTCGACGGCACCCCCGCGTTGAAAAAGGCGATCGTCGCCAAATTCAGCCGCGAAAATCACATCGACTACACGCCTGATGAAATCACCGTAGCGACCGGCGCCAAGCAGATATTGTTCAATGCCTTCATGGCGACACTCGATGCGGGCGATGAAGTGATTATTCCCACGCCGTACTGGACGTCCTATTCGGATATCGTGGAGATTTGCGGAGGCGTGTCCGTTCTGATCCCCAGCGATGCGAGCGCTGGGTTCCGGCTGCAGGCAGAGCAGCTCGAGAAGGCGATCACGCCGAAAACCCGCTGGGTGCTTCTCAACTCACCTTCCAATCCCTCCGGTGCCGCCTATAGCGAGGCTGATTACCGGCCGCTGCTCGATGTGCTCTTGCGCCACCCGCATGTCTGGCTGATGGTTGACGACATGTACGAGCACATCGTCTATGACGATTTTCGCTTTGTAACGCCGGCGGCAATAGAGCCGCGCCTGAAAGAGCGAATGCTGACCATTAACGGCGTTTCGAAAGCCTATGCCATGACTGGCTGGCGTATCGGTTATGCTGGCGGCCCGAAGGCGCTGATAAAGGCAATGGCGGTTATCCAGAGTCAGGCGACATCGTGTCCTTCCTCTATCAGCCAGGCAGCCTCCGTCGAAGCGCTCAACGGGCCTCAGGATTTTCTGAAGGAACGGCAGCTGAGTTTTCGCCATCGCCGCGATCTTGTCGTGGCGCGTCTCAATGCCATCGAGGGGCTGGAGTGCCGCACACCGGAGGGGGCGTTCTACACGTTTTCCAGCTGTGCGGGCATCATCGGCAAGGTCACTCCGAAAGGAAAGCGGATTGAGGCGGATCATGATTTTACCGATTATCTGCTGGAAGATGCCCATGTGGCAGTCGTTCCCGGCTCGGCATTCGGCCTCTCGCCTTTCTTCCGTATTTCCTACGCGACGTCGGAAGCCGAGCTGGTCGAGGCACTTGACCGTATCGCCCGCGCCTGCGCAGCCCTGAAGGGCTGAACGCAATGAAACGTGCAAGCCGATGATTCCACATCTCCGGTCCGCTTGCGAAGAAGTGCAGGCTCCCGCCGGTTTCTTTGAGCGTATCATTGAAGCCGGGTTCCGAGGGGATGTAGAAACATCGGCTTCCTCTCGCGCGGTCCTTGCCACCGATAACTCCATCTACCAGATGGAGCCTGCCGGGGTGCTTTTTCCCGAAGATACCGGTGACCTGAAAATTGTTGCCAAGGTACTTTCAGAGCCTGCCTTTCGCAGCATGGTCATTGCGCCGCGCGGCGGTGGCACCGGCACCAACGGTCAGTCGCTGACATCAGGCGTTGTGGTGGATTGTTCCCGCCACATGCGTCGGATCCTTGAGATCGATCCTGTGACGCGGGTGGCTCGTGTCGAGGCGGGTGTGGTCAAGGACCAGCTTAACCGGGCACTCAGACCCTATGGCCTGTTCTTTGCACCGGAACTCTCGACTTCGAACCGCGCAACCATAGGCGGGATGATTTCCACCGATGCCTGCGGCCAGGGATCATGCCTCTATGGCAAGACCTCAGGCCATGTTCGCGGCCTGCGCGTGGTGCTCATGGATGGCTCGGACCTGTGGTCACGCCCGCTGGATAGCGCCGCATTGGCTGAAACGATGGCCCGTGATGACCGGACAGGCGAAATTTACCGCACTGTCGAGCAGATTACCCGCGAAAAGGCCGCCCGTATCCGCGAGATTTTCCCCGATCTCAACCGCTACATGACGGGTTACGACCTTGCCCATGTGCGGCGCGACAATGGTGATTTCGATCTCAACGCCATTCTGTGTGGCTCGGAAGGCACGTTGGCGATGATCGGCGAAGCCGAACTCAATCTGCTGCCGATCCCGGCACATGTGGCGCTGGTGAATATTCGCTATGGCGATTTCAATACCGCGCTGGAACATGGCCGTAAACTCACTGCGCTGAAGGTTGCGTCTGTCGAGACTGTTGACGAGAAGGTCCTCCGCCTCGCGAAGGGCGATATCGTCTGGAACGGCATAGCCCGTTTCTTTCCCGATGATGCGGCCGGTGCAGCCAACGGAATCAATATTGTCGAACTGCTGGCCGATGACGAGGCTGAGCTGGAGCGGCATCTGGCGCAGGTCATTGCAGCGCTCGACATTGACGCCAACCATCGGGGATATACCATTGCCCGTGGTCATGATGATGCCGAAGCGATCTGGGCGATGCGCAAGCGCGCCGTCGGTCTGCTGGGCAATGTCGAGGGGCCGGTGAGGCCGGTGGCCTTTGTGGAAGATACGGCCGTGCCGCCGCAGAACCTTGCGGCCTATATCCGGGAGTTTCGGGCGCTGCTCGATGATGCCGGCGTGTCCTACGGCATGTTTGGCCATGTGGATGCGGGCGTTCTGCATGTGCGCCCGGCGCTCGACCTGACCCGCGATGACCATATGCCGATGGTACGCCACATCAGCGATGCCGTGGTAGCGCTGACCCGCAAATATGGCGGCGTGTTGTGGGGTGAGCACGGCAAGGGCGTGCGTTCGGAATATGTGCCGCAGTTCTTTCAGGACCTTTACCCGGATTTGCAGCGCATCAAGCAGGCGTTCGATCCCGATAATCGCCTTAATCCCGGTAAGATCGCCACACCGGCTTCACAAGCCCTGTTGAAAATCGACGAAGTGCCGCTGAGAGGAAGCGTCGATCGAATTATCGGCAACGAAATCCGATCCGCTTTCGATAATGCCGCTTATTGCAACGGCAATGGCGCCTGTTTCGACTTCGATGAGACCAGCCCGATGTGCCCGTCCTACAAGGCAACGGGCGACAGACGCCTGTCGCCGAAGGGTCGGGCGATGCTGATGCGGGAATGGCTGCGATTGCTTGCCGAAAAGGGAACCGATCCGCGAAAGGAGGCTGCGGCGTTGCGCGTCGGAATTGCGGCCTTGCCGGCATTTATTCGTCGGGCGGCAAACACGCTTAATCCGGCCAACAAAAGCGATTTCTCCCATGAAGTGCGTGAGGCCATGGACAGTTGCCTGGCCTGCAAGGCCTGTGCAGGCCAATGTCCTGTAAAGGTCAGTGTGCCTGCGTTCCGCGCCAGGTTTCTGGAACTCTATTACAGCCGTTATCTGCGCCCCCTGAAAGACCCGTTGGTTGCTGCTATCGAGACCACATTGCCCCTGATGATGCGGGCGCGGCTGCTTTACAATCTTATTGCCGGGACAGAAACGGGCAGGCGGTTCATACATATGGCAGGGCTGACATCGCTGCCGTTGCTGCCGGCCGTTTCGCTTTCAGACCAGGTTCGTCGCCTCAGCGTCCCCACCGCCACCCGCGAGCGGATCAAAAAGCTCACCCCGGCGGACCGGTGCCGGGCGGTGGTGTTCGTGCCCGATGTGTTCACGGCCTCTTTTGATCCGGATGTCGTGCTTGCGGCAGTGAGGCTTGCCCGCAAGATGGGGCTTTTGCCCTTTCTTGCCGAGCCGCAGATCAATGGCAAGGCGTTGCATGTATATGGCTATCTCGGCCGTTTCGAGCGTGCGGCGGCGCAAACGGCGCGTTATCTCCAATCGATTGCCGATCTCAAGGTGCCGCTTGTCGGGCTTGATCCATCGATGACGCTGGCGTTTCGCAGCGAATACAAATCGCTGCCGGGTGCGGCATTAAAGGCCACTGTTCTTTTGCCACAGGAGTGGCTGGCTGCACAAACCGGGCGGCTTCCGGAAACCCTGCCTCGGGAAGAGGGCTCCAGCTTCGGACTGTTGCTGCACTGTACCGAACGCAGCAATATTCCCGCCTCAGGAGGGCAGTGGAAACGGATTTTCGAAGGGTTGGGAATAAGCCTCGATATCATCGATGTCGGCTGTTGCGGTATGGCCGGAACCTTCGGCCATGAGGTGCGCAACCGCGCGATATCCGAAAAGCTTTACGGCATGAGCTGGTCGGCGCCGGTGTCAAATGTAAACGGGAATAATGTGGTCATGGCCACGGGCTATTCCTGCCGCTCGCAGGTGAAGGTGATTGAGGAGAAGTCGTTGCCGCACCCGTTGCAGGTGATAGATCGGCTTATCGGCTCAAAAGACCCATTTTAAAAAAAACCATAGAAGAGGCCCGGGATGATCTTGTCGGACGTTCCAGGAATTCCATTGGAGGACCGGGCGCCGACCAATGCGAGCGTTTCCTCGACGCCTGTCCTGCAACAAAAGCGCCGGTGAACTGCACCGGCGCTCTGGTTTTGTGCTGCGGCTCAGAAGTAGCGAACTTCCTCAGCTTTGATGCTCAGAGGGTCTTTGCCGCGCTTGGTTAGCCACGAATAGACGGGCGGAACGCGATCAGCGATCGATTCGACGTGAATGTCGATCAAGCATGGGCCGGATGTATATGCAAAGGCTTCGGCCAGTGCCTCGTCGAGTTCTTTCGAATTGGTGGCTGTCCAGGCCTTGACGTCAAATGCTTCCGCAATCGCCTGCCCGCGCGGCGGCATAAAATCCACGCCGAAGCACTGGTTGTGGCCCTTCAGGCGGTGAAGCCCCTTGATCCAGCCGAAGGTGCCGTTGTTGAACAGCAGGAGAATGGCGGGAACCTGAAGGCGCACCAAGGTTTCAAGCTCGCCTACCGTCATGCCGAACGAGCCGTCACCGAACATGCCGATCGGCCGCCGGTCCTTGTTCGCAAACCACGCTCCAACTGTGGCTGGCAGCGCAGACCCCAGGCCGCCGAACGCGCGCGGTATGGCAAATCGGGTCCTGCGGTCTTTCAATTTGAGAAAGCGTGTCATGTGCGGGGTTGGCGTGCCCGCGTCGGAATAGATGTGAGCCGGTTTTCCGTAGGCTTCGAGCGCCTCGTTAAAGCAGCGCACCGCGCGTTCGGGGCGCAGCGGAGCGGCTTCGGAGCTCAAGAGCGCTTCGGCATTCTGCCAGAAGTTGGCACGCAACCCGTTCAGTTCATCGACCCATTCCTGCGTCCTTGCCGCATCATTATCAATAGGGGCCATGTCGATGAGGTGTTGGAGCACAAGGCGTGCATCACCCTGTACCGATACGACATTTTCGTAGTTGTTGGCCATGATCTCAGGATCGATATCGATCTGGGCGACACGCTTGTTGAGCGTGATCTTCGGGAAGGTCCAACCGATGGTTACGACCGAACCCATTCTTGATCCGACGAATAGGACAAAATCGGCGTGTTCCAGAGACCAGTTGGCATGCGGATGAAATCCGTTGTCGCCAATGACGCCCACAGCCAGCCGGTGATCATCAGGCATGGTGCCCTGGCCAGTCATTGTGGTGCAAACTGGAATATTCAGGCGTTCAGCGAGCTCAGTGACCTCCGGTCCGGCGCAGGAGCGGTTGACGCCGCCGCCCGAAACGATCAGAGGTTTCTTGCTGCTTGTCAGCATCGACATCACCGCGTCTAGCTTGTCCTGCGGCGGAAGCGTGGGATATGCGGGAAACTGTCTGCATTCCGTCTCGACGTGAAGCGATATCCGCGCCGGGTCTACCTCGGCCAGCAGCATGTCTTCCGGAATTTGTAGGTGGACTGCACCTGGTTTGCCAGAGCACGCAACGCGGAATGCGCGACGAATGATTTCCGGCAGTTTCTCCGCTGATTTCACCTGCACCGACATTTTGGTGATCGGGTCGAACAGGCGAGCGCAATCCAGTTCGGTCAAGACGCCACGGCCTTCACCGGGGAGGGGAATGTCGATCGTCAGCAGAATGACCGGAACCGAAGAGGAATTCGATTCAGCTACCGGAGGCAGCGAATACATGGCGCCTGCGCCCGATGGGCACTCGAAGACGCCGGGCTTGCTGGTAAAGCGTCCATAGGCATCGGCCATGTAACCGGCAGAGCGTTCGTCGCGTGCCATGACGTGGCGAATCTTGTCTTCGCGTTCCTGCAAGGCCTCATAAAGAGGAACGTTGGTGTCCCCCGGTACGCCGAATA
Source organism: Agrobacterium sp. CCNWLW32 (assembly GCF_037083425.1). NCBI lineage: Bacteria > Pseudomonadati > Pseudomonadota > Alphaproteobacteria > Hyphomicrobiales > Rhizobiaceae > Agrobacterium > Agrobacterium sp. CCNWLW32. The sequence goes on along the minus strand of NZ_JBAOJM010000022.1, from coordinate 6,503 downwards.
TCACTTCGACCCCATATCCGATCAGCATGTCCACTAGAATATCTGCACCGCGCACGACGGTCTCCTTTCGCTACTTTAAAATTCAGTCAAAACCTGACGCGGTTTGAGGATGATCACAGTGACCGATCCATGCCGCGGGAGGCATGATGAGATTTTTTCCCAACTTTCATGGCCCGGACGCACTCAGGTGAAACGCCTTGGCGAAAACGCTTCGATACCGGAGGTGGGTACCTTGCCGCTCACCATGTCAGCTACAATTCGGCCAGTGATCGGACCAGACGCAAACCCGACATGCCCGTGCCCAAAGGCATAGAAAACATTGTTCGAACGGGAGGAGGCGCCAATGACCGGCAGACCGTCCGGTGTAGACGGGCGATGCCCCATCCAACGGTCGAGCTTCATCTCCGCGCGTGGCGTCAAGTGATCGTATGTGGCAAGGGCGTGCTCGATCAGAATATCGACACGCTTCCAGTTGGGTGGTGTTTCTACCGATGCCAGTTCGACCTGTCCGGAGAGGCGCAGACCTTGTGATGTCGGTGTATTCGCCATCTTGCCATCGCTTGGCATGACTGGGCGCGAAGGCCCGTTCTCCTCGGAAACAAGAACGCCATGGTAGCCCCTCTCTGCTTCGAGGGGAATCCGGTCGCCAGCCTTGCGTGCGAGTACTTTGGACCAGACACCGGATGCGATCACGGCCCTGTCGCATTCGAGGCGACCGTTATCCGTCTCAACTGCTACCAGTTTGTCGCCGTCGAAAACAAAATCCTTCGCCCGCGCTTTGACAAGACGCGCGCCCCGTACAACTGCGTTTGCAACAATCGCGGCGACGTATGTACCGGGATCGACGCAATGGGCGCCATCTTCCGCCAGAACTCCGAAGGTGTAATGGCTGGAAAGGTGTGGCTCCCGCTCATGCAATTGTTCGGCATTCAATTCCCTCCAGCGCAAACCTGTCATCGATCGTAGATGCCATGACAATTTTTCCGCTTCGAAATTCTGTTTGCCGGGATAAGCGTAGAGCAGGCCTTCCTGTCGAATGAGATGGCCGAGGCCCAATTCTTCAGCCAGTTTGAGGTGGCGTTGCGGGCTGTCTCCAAGAAGGGTTGACAGCGCACGCGCGGTTTTCTCGACCCGGGCGACCGTCGAGCCGGCAATGAGAAACCTCACCAGCCAAGGCAGGAGCTTGAGAATATGCCGCCAACTGATGACGAGCGGACCTTTTGGATTGAACAGATAACTCGGAATCTGCTTCCAGAGACCCGGCATCGACATGGGTACGACCGATGCAGGGCTGATCCAGCAGCCGTGTCCATAGCTGGCGCTCTGGCGCCCACCCGGCTCACCGGCTTCAAGAATTGTAACCTGATGGCCGTCCCGGATTAATTCCAGCGCCGCACTTGCACCCACTATGCCTGCGCCAATTACGATTACGTGCATGTCTATCATTCCCGAGCATTACAGCGGTTAGACGATCGCTGATCGATGGGCGCAAAAATCTGTCTCCTGCTGTGAGCGGAAGTTGGGTTCAACGCTTTTCGATCACTTTAATGGACCCCGGGGCAGAACCGGGATGACCTGTTTTTCAGTTTGCGTGCCAACCAGGACCAGCGAGTGGGCCAATCGGCAAATCAGTTCGGACCAAGACCATTATGGAAATGGCTCAGGAAGGATCGCGTCGCCGGTTGAGCCGGATTGTCGATAACCTGGCGCGCTTCGCCTTCCTCGATGACACATCCGTCACGCATGAAAACCACACGGTCCGCCACATCGCGGGCAAATGCCATTTCATGCGTGACCAGCAGCATCGTCATACCTTCGGCGGCAAGGGAGCGGATCACGGACAACACCTCTCCCACGAGTTCGGGATCGAGCGCCGACGTCGCCTCGTCGAACAACATGACTTCGGGCTTCATCGCCAATGCCCGTGCAATCGCAACTCGCTGCTTCTGTCCACCGGACAAACTGTCCGGATGAGCCATGGACTTGTCGGCGAGCCCGACTTTTTCGAGCAGCCCGCGGGCGATTTCCCTTGCTTCGGCCTTGGATTTTCGCAGAACCGTGATGGGACCTTCCATCACGTTTTGCTCGACGCTCATGTGCGGGAAAAGATTGAAGCTCTGGAAAACCATTCCTGTCTTTGCACGGAAGGCGGCAAGCGCTTTGTCGCCGGGCAGCTTTCGCGTGCTGGAGAAGTCGATTGCTTGATCCCCCACGCGAATGAAGCCCTGCTCCGGAACCGTCAGCAAATTGACACTTCGCAGTAATGTCGACTTTCCTGAGCCGCTGGGGCCGATGAGGGCGACAACGCTTCCTTTCTTCACGTTCAGCGTAATGTCTTTCAGTACCTCGAAGTCGCCGAAGGACTTTTTCACGCCGACAAGCTCGATCATAGTGTGTTCTGACATAATGATAAGCCTTTCGTGATCAGCGGCCTGCGCGCGCTTCAAGCCGGTGGGCGAAGCGTGTCAGCGGGAAAAGGAGGATGAAATAGATGACAGCGATCATCGTGTAGGTTTCCAGCGGCCGATAGCTCGCCGATGTGATCAACTGGCCCTGATAAAGCAGATCAGGAACGGCCAGAACCGACAGAAGCGACGTGTTCTTCAACTGTAGAACGGTCTGGTTCATCAAGGGCGGGATCATTCTGCGAAATGCCTGGGGCAGGACGATCCGAGCCATGAGCTGATGTCGCCGCATGCCAAGCGCGCGTCCCGCATCCCACTGGCCGAGATCGACTGAAATGATACCGCCACGGATGATTTCGCCGAAGAAGGATGCGCCATAAAGTGTCAACGTGATGAAGGCTGCCGAACCCGGAGACAACTCTATTCCGGTCAGGATCGGCAGCGCATAATAGCACCACACAAGCTGGACCAGGACCGGCGTGCAACGGAATATCTCGATGAAGCCCGTGATAAGCGCGCCGAAGATTTTTACGTTCCCAAGGCGAGCCAGGGCAACCAGACAACCGACAATCAAGCCTGAAACCGCAGTGCCAATCGTAAACCCGATTGTATAAAGGACACCCGTCCAGATCAGGCTCTGGTACTGTATGAGAAAATTGAAATCCCATTGATATTGCATATCGTTCCCACTTTTTGTTTTACGCATTTCCGGACGGAAAACCGGCGTCCACTTTTCCTGGAAATGCTCTAGCGCGCTTCACGTATCGAAGCTCCTGCATGAAGCCACCGGCCAAGTGTGAGGATATCGAACACCGGAAGACCAAAACGCTTCGATATCTCCGCTGAAAAAGGCGGCAAGTTTGTACATTCAAATACGAGCGCGCCGATGGAAGGCTGCTTGTCGACGAGATCCTGAACCGTCTGCAATAACTCGTTGCTGAGGGCCTCGCGGTCATAGGGCTTGCCGCCCTCGATCAACTGGTGAAACGCGCCGCCTTTGGGCAGTCCGGCAACCGGAGGAATATCCTTGACGCCTGCTTCCCGGAAATGACGATCCGTTAGAGAGTTGAAATCATATGTAATCACTCCGACCTTCTTTCCAGCGGGAAGAAAGGCGGTGATTTGCGGAATTTGCAGCAGACTGGACGTTGCGACAGGAAGCGTCAGGCGGCTTGCGAGCGCGCTTTGTCGCAGCACCAGGAAACCGCATGATGTCGTCAATGCACAGGCGCCTTCTCTCGCCAGCTCTTCACCGGCGGCCACAAAGGCATCGAGCAACGCCGCATCGTCTTCACCATTGACGATCTTTCTGGCGCTTGCGCCTTTGACAGTTTTGTAGACGACAGGGAATGGCCAGCTTCCCGCGTTGCCCACATCACCCAAAGGACGCTCGAACGTTGTGTCGAGCATCATGATACCAAGCGAGTTGGCCATGATTTCACCGGAAAATACAATGGCCGCCGTGCATGACGCAACGGTAGCTCCTGTTGGAAACAGGGACAGGATCACGGGTGACCCTGTCCACACCCGATCATCAGAACTGAATATCGGCCGGAATATCCTCTTTCTGGACGCCGACCAGATCGAGACTTGAGGTAATCCAACTCGTCACCACGCCGGAAGAGCGATTGAATTCAAGCCAGTTGTCTACAAAAGTCCGGAATCGTGAGCTGTCCTCTGCACGAACGCCAGCACAGGTCGGCTGACGCACGATTGGTCCGGGAACAACGATTTTGCCGACATTCGCGTTCTTCTTGACAGTTACCAGTGACAGCATTGCGACCTGGATGACAGCGTCAGCGCGACCGGTTTGAACCGAGAGCGTCGCCTCGTCAGGGGTCTTCAGCGCGACGAGTGTCGCCTTTGGCAGAACGCGACGGGCAAAAAGATCATGTGTCGATCCGATATCGACCGCAATGCGGATTTCCGGCTTGTTCAGCTCTTCCCAGGTCTTCGGTTCAAGGCCAGGCTTGGCGATAATGGTGAAGGTATTCTGCATGATCGGACGGGTGAATTCGACCACCAGTGCACGTGACGGTGTGGGGCTAAGGCCGAACATGATGTCGATCTTGTTGGCTTGAAGATCGAGAACTGCGTTGCCCCAGGTGGTCTCGCTGATTTCGACTTCAGCCTCGAGCGACTTTGCCAGATCGCGGGCCATGCTCATACAAAAGCCAGACCACTCACCAGTCGCGATATCCTTATGATAATATGGTTCGGTTCCAACGATCCCGGCGACACGCAGCTTCTTACTGCTGCGTATGCGTTCAAATGTTGAGCCAGCAGCGGGCGCCTGTGCGAGTGCAGGTGCAGCAAGCGCGGTTGCAACCGCGCCCGCACCGGCAAGTCCAAGGAGGCTTCCAAAATCACGTCTGTTCATGTCATCCCCTTTTTTACATTATTTGATGGTACTCCTGCTTCGGCGGGTTCCCAGTTATCCGCGTGGCAGTCTCGGCAGCTACCTTTTCCCTTCGGGTTACAGGCACGTTCGCCGGATGAGTCAGTCTTGACGATCTTGCATTTAAAACAAAACATCGAATACTCCACCTTGCATGAGCTTTAGTCATGATGAAGGGGTTGGGCATTGAGGCGGTATCTTCCATCACTTTCGGCGCTGCATGCCTTCGAAGCTGCTGCCCGATATATGAACTTCACGCGCGCCGCTGATGATCTCGGTCTCACGCAGAGCGGTATCAGTCGGCAGATCCGTAATCTGGAGGATTTTCTGGGGACTACCCTTTTTCACCGTTCAGGCCCACGTTTGGTGCTGACGGAAGTGGGGGCCAACTATTATCGCGACCTTGCGTTCACGCTGGACCGGCTTGAGGAAATCTCGATCGATGCGGTTCGGGGCCGTAGTGTGGATTCCTCCCTGATGGTGGGAACGCATCCAACTTTTGCGGCCCGCTGGTTGCCGCAAAGGCTGTCCACGTTCATCTCGGCATTTCCCGACATACCTCTCGAATTCACACTCGCGACCCCTGCGACAGATTTTGAAACGACACGTCTGGACATAACGGTATTGAGGGGGGCTGGCACGTGGCTTCATGCCCGCGCGATTGAACTTTTCCCTGAAAAACTTGCTGTCGTTGCAGCACCCAGCCTCATTCCATTGGGCGAGAAACTCGATCCACTCGATTTTGCGAATTTCCCTATGATACAAAATGCCGGCAGGCCGAGCCTCTGGCTGAACTGGCTGCGTTTTGCCGGATTATCTTATAGCGGTCGTATTCAGGGAATACGATTTAGTCACTATGAGACGATCATAAATGCCGCAGTCAGCGGGCTTGGTATAGCAGTCGTGCCGACGTTTTACATCGAACACGAAATTGCAAACGGGCAACTACATATGCCGTTCGGAGAAGCTACACATTCCGACGATTCCTATTATGTCGTTTACCCTGAAAGAAAAGCGAACAATCCGAATGTTGTGTTGTTCAGGGATTGGTTGATCAGGCAATCTCGTAGATACGGGGAACAATAGAACGATTTCACAAGACAAATCATGATATCCCCACACTGAGATTATCTCAATGCCAGAGCGATTTGTATGGAGATGCAACCGGTTTGTATCAACAGGTCAAAATCGGATTGTACGCTAGAGCGGATCGGCGGTGCCGGTCGCGATGTTGTCCGGCGGATCGTTGCTGTGTTGATGAAGGCGCGGAATTGTCAGTAAAAGTTGACGTGCCCCCATTAAATTAGGCCATTTAGAACTGGAATTTTCCACTTATGATCCCTGGTGGGAAGAAGAGGAGAATTCGATGAAGGTCTCGAAGTTTTCGGAAGCGCAGATCGCATTCGTGTTGAAGCAGGCAGAGGATGGCACGCCGATCGGCGAGGTCTGCCGCAAGGCAGGAATTTCGGACGCGACGTTTTACAATTGGCGCAAAAAATACGCGGGCTTGATGCCCTCGGAGATGAAGCGGCTGCGACAGCTTGAGGAAGAGAATGCCAAGCTGAAGCGGATTGTTGCCGACCTGTCGCTGGACAAGGCCATGCTGCAGGATGTGCTTTCAAAAAATGTATGGTCCGCCCTGTCATTGCAAGGATTTTAGGTTCCGGCGATAGCAGTTTGCGTAAATGTATCCGGCCTCT
>NZ_JBAOJM010000021.1:0-48162 GCF_037083425.1 Agrobacterium sp. CCNWLW32 | reverse complement strand
CAAGGATCTCGTTTCTTACCTCAAGGGCGAGGTTGTCGAGGACGTGGTGCAGAAGCAGGTCGCCTGATCTGCGCTTCTTTGTTGTGAATACGAAAACGCCCGGTGCAAACCGGGCGTTTTTCATTCCGTGAGAGAACTCCAGCGCCGAGACCAAAACCTACCAGCAGCAGAAACCGCCATCCACCAGCAGGTCCACGCCCGTCACGAAGCTCGCCGCATCTGACAGCAAGAAGATCGCCGGGCCGACCATTTCATCCACGCCCGCCATGCGCTGCATCGGCGTCTGCTCTTCAAAGAGCTTGGTCTGGTGCACCATCTCCGGCCGCGTGTTCATCGGCGTCGCCGTGTAACCCGGCGAGATGGTATTGACGCGAATGCCGCGCCCCACCCACTCCATCGCCATGGATTTCGACATATGGATGACGCCCGCCTTCGAGGCGTTGTAATGGCACTGCATCAGCCCGCGATTGACAATGACGCCGGACATGGAAGCGATATTGACGATCGCGCCGCGGCCGTTCTTCAGCATGGCATTGGCTTCCGCCTGGCAGGACAGGAAAACGCCCTTCAGGTTGATATCCATCATCGTCTGGAACTGGCTTTCCTCCATCTCCTCGGCCGGATTGGCATTGGCGATACCGGCCGCATTGACGGCGAGCGAGAGCGCACCAAGCTCGGCTTCAGTGCGCGCAACCGCATCGGTCAGCGCCTGCTTGCTGGTGACGTCGGCAGCAATCTGGATCGACTTGCGTCCAGCCTTGGCGATGAAATCCGCCGTCTGCGCCAGACCATCATCGGTGCGGCGGTCGAGCAGCGCTACATTGGCGCCGGACTGGGCAAGGCCCATGGCGATCCGCTGGCCGATGCCGGAACCGGCACCGGTGACGAGCGCCACCTGCCCAGAAAGATCAAACAGTTTCGGCGCGTTGAGGGTGATGGTGGACATCTCTGTTTCCTTCTTCAGATGGTTGCCAGTTCCATGACCGAGACGTCGTTTGCTTCGTCGCGGCTGAGGATGCCGGCCTGTTTTCCCTGCGCCAGAACGAGAATGCGGTTCGAAACGCCCAGCACCTCTTCCAGATCGGAGCTGACGACGATGAGGGCCACGCCGCTCTTCGCCAGACCCACAATGATATCGTAAATACCTGCCCGCGCACCGACATCGATGCCGCGGGTCGGCTCATCAAGCACCACCACGCGCGGATTGCGGGCAAGCCATTTGGCAATGACCACCTTCTGCTGGTTGCCGCCGGAAAGATCCGAGGCCGGCTGTTCACTACGGCCCTTCACTCCGAATTTGGCGATGGCCTCTTTTGTGAAGGCGCGCTTGATACGCGGTGTGATCCAGCCGGTGCCGACGCGATCGAGATTGGCATAGATCAGATTTTCACCGATCTCGTGCTCCACCACCAGCCCCTGCAATTTGCGGTCTTCCGGCACCATGACGATGCCCTTGGCGATGGCATCAGCCGGGCTTTTCAGCGTCAGCACCTTGCCATCCAGCAGAACCTCACCAGCACTTGTCGGATCGGCACCGGAAATCGCACGCACCAACTCGGTGCGTCCCGCGCCGATCAGACCGGCAATGCCAAGGATTTCGCCGGCGCGAACGCCGAAGCTGATGTCGCGGAAGGCATTGGTCGCACTGGTCAGCCCCTTGACCTCCAGCACCACCTTGTCCTGCGGTTCAGGCAGCGCTGGGAACAAGCGCTCCAGCGAGCGGCCGACCATGCTTTCGACGATGGCGCGCACCGGCGTCGCGCTATCGGCAAATTCATGCACTCGCTCGCCGTCGCGCAATACGACGATGCGGTCGGTGATCTGTTTGATCTCTTCCATGCGGTGGGAAATATAGATGATGCCCACGCCCTCGGCGCGCAGCTTGCGCACCTGCTCGAACAGAGCCTGCGTCTCCGCGCCGCCAAGCGCCGCCGTCGGTTCGTCGAGGATCAGAAGCTTCGCGTCCAGCGCCAGAGCCTTGGCGATTTCGATCAGTTGCTGGTTGGCGGTCGAGAGACCGGCCACCTTGCGGGTTGCGGGAATGTGCAGGTTGAGGCGCGCCAATTGCTGTTGGGCCCGCCGCACCATTTGGGCACGGTCGACAACGCCGTTCTTCATCGGCCAGCGGCCAATGAAGACGTTTTCGGCAATGGAAAGCTCCGGCAGAAGCTTCAGCTCCTGGTGGATGAGAACGATGCCCTTGTCGATCGCCTCACGCGGCGACGACGGCGCATAGGGCTGGCCGCGCCATGCCATCGTACCCTCGGACGGCTCACGCGAACCGGCGATGATGCCTGATAGCGTGGACTTGCCCGCGCCGTTTTCACCCAGCAACGCCACCACTTCGCCGGCATGGACGTCGAGATCGACGTTTTTCAGAACCTCGAGCGGACCGTAACGTTTGCTGATGCCACGGAGCGAAAGAACCGGCTCGCGCATGACGGGACCTCCCAGGACACAATCGTGGCGAAGACGCACCACGGCTTTGCATCCGAAATTGCATAAAGACAAACTAATGAACGCCCCGCGCATCCGACCGGACGCGCGGGACAGCCGGATCAGGGATGGTTGGCGATGAAGCCTGCGACGTTTTCCTTGGTGGTCAGCGTCGCATCGGAGAGCTGCACGGCCGGAACCTTCTCGCCGCCGACGATCTTGACGGCCATCTCGACAGCCATGCGGCCCATCTTCTGGGTCTGCTGCGTCGCGGTCACGTCGAAGACGCCGTTCTTCAGCGCCTCAAGCGCTGCAGTATCGCCATCGAAGCCGCCGACAACGATCTTCTGCGAGGGGTTGGCAACCTTGATCGCCTGCGCCGCACCAAGCGCCAGACCGTCAGCCTGCGCAAAGACGATAGAGACATCAGGGTTAGCCTGCAGCAGGTTCTGCATGATCTGGAAGCCTTCGTCCTGGCTCCACATGTTGGACCACTGTTCGGCAACGACCTTCACGCCGGAATTGGCCTTGACCGATTCCATGCAGCCCTTGGTACGGTCGACTTCAGGCGTGGTGCCCTTCTGGCCGTGGATGATGACCATCTTGCCCGAGCCACCGGCCTGCTTGATGATGTAATCGCACACCGACTTAGCGGAAGCGACGGAATCGGTGGCGAGGAAGGTATCGCCTGGGGCGCCATCAGCATTACGGTCGATGTTGATGACGGGAACACCGGCGGCTTTCGCAAGCTTTACCGGAACGGTCGCGGCAGCGGCACCGGCCGGAATATAGATCAGCGCGTCGATGTTCTGGGTCAGCAGATCCTGGATCTGGTTGACCTGCGTCGGGCCATCGCCCTTGGCATCCACTGTGACGACGCTGATACCGCGCGTCTTGGCTTCGGCTTCGACGGCCTGCTTGATCTGGTTGAAGAAGTTCGCCTGCAGATTGGCGACGGCAAGGCCGATCTTCTTGACTTCAGCGGCGTTGGCGGAACCGAGCGACAGGGCGAGAAGGGCGGCGGATGTCAGCAGAATGCGTGAAAATTTCATGATTATTCCTCCATTTGTTGATTGTTGACCTTCGGGCAGATTAAACCTCCTCCCCTCCGGCCGTTTTTCACGCCTCCCATGCCGGGAGGGTCGTTTATTGCGCGGACGGCTCAACACCATCCGTAGGCAAATTCAGCTTCTGCGGCGACGCAAAGTTTCAGCGCCCACGGCCAGCACGATGACCACACCGATGATGACCTGCTGCAAAAAGGGAGAAACGTTGAGCAGATTGAGGCCATTGCGCAGCACGCCGATGATCAGCACGCCGATAAGGGTTCCGCCGATGCCGCCCGCACCACCTGAAAGCGAGGTTCCGCCGATGACGACCGCCGCAATCGTATCCAGCTCGTAACCGAAGCCGCTGGAGGGCTGCACCGAGTCGAGACGTGCCGCAAGAACGATGCCCGCGAGACCGGCCAGAACCGCGCAGGCGACATAAACGCAGATGGTGACCAGCGGCACGTTGATGCCGGCAAGACGCGCCACTTCCGGGTTGCCGCCAACAGCATAGACGGTGCGGCCCTCCGCGCGGAAGCGCAGGAAAGCCCAGGAAATCAGCACCACGACCAGCATCAAAAGCACGGTTGCGGTCAGCACGCCGAAATGGCGGTCGATCGCGAGCATCATGAACCAGTCAGGGAAACCGACGATCTGCTGGCCGTCCGTGATCATATTGGCAAGGCCGCGCGCCACAGACATCATGGCAAGCGTGGCGATAAAGGCCGGCACCCGGAAGGCGGTGACCAGAATGCCGACGACGAGACCGCAGGCGGCCGATGCAATCAGCGCCAGCACGATGGCCATGCCCATCGGCATGCCCGCGACATTGGCCGTCCAGCCCATGATCATCATCGAAAGCGCCAGAACTGAACCGACAGACAGATCGATACCGCCGAGCAGGATCACGAAGGTCATGCCAACGGCCATGATGCCGAGAACGGTGATCTGGTCGAGAATGTTGAGCCCGTTTCGAAGCGACAGGAAATTCTCGCTGGCGAAGGTCAAAAACACGCAGAGCAGCAGCAGGCCCAAAAGAGGCCCGGTCGCACCGCTCAGCCAGGCAAGCGGGCTCCTAGTGTGCGTGACACCCTCATTGCGTTCAAGCGCGGACATGGCTCCTCCCGATGACTGTCTTGCATTTTTTAAACCGATTAGAATAATTATTCATCATCGGTGAAAGATGCATAAGCCAGTTCCGAGAAGCTTGTCAATAGGCTTGGATAGCGAGATGGGCCCTGCGGAAGCTGCGATAACTGAGGCCCTCCACCTCCCCACCTCATTCCTGTGCCCGCCACAGAAATCCAGCCGACGCGCGTCTGCGCCGCGATAATAGCCCTTTCAGACCAGGAGCCCGGGCTGACTGGATTCCTGTGACGAGCACAGGAATGAGAGTGGCAGGTGCTCTTCACCATGAATGCGAATGCAGCGGCAAAAATAACCAGCACGGAACGAAACAAGAGAATCCGCAATTCCGGCTTGACAGAAACGCCATCTTTGCAATTATATAAATAGCTGTATAAATATTCACACGCATGTTTTGAAGAGGATTCCATGCAGTCCCAGGAGCTAGAGCGCATTGCGCGCCAGATTCGCCTTCGCGACGTACAGGCTGTTTTTGAAGCGGGTGCGGGCCACGTCGGCGGCGAAATGTCCGCCATCGACATCATGACGGCCCTTTATTTCCGCGTCCTGCGCATCTGGCCGGATGATCCGAAGAACCCTGCCCGCGACCGTTTCGTGCTGTCGAAAGGCCATACGGCCTGCGCGCTTTATGTGACGCTCGCCAAGCGCGGCTTCATCCCGGAAGAGGAAATCTCGACCTTTCTGCAGCCGAATTCGCGTCTCAACGGCCATCCGAACTGTAACAAGGTGCCGGGCGTCGAAACCAATACCGGCCCGCTCGGTCACGGGCTGCCGGTTGCCGTCGGCATGGCCAAGGCGGCCAAGCTTTCCGGTGCAGACTACCACACCTATGTGATGACCGGTGACGGCGAGATGCAGGAAGGCTCCAACTGGGAAGCCATCATGTCCGCCGCACAATTCGGCCTGAACAACCTGACGCTGGTCATCGACCACAACCGCTTCCAGCAGGGCGCAGCACTCTCGGATACCAATGATGTCGCGCCGCTTCGCCCGAAGCTCGAGGCTTTCGGCTGGGAAGTGAGTGAAATCAACGGCAACGCCATGGCGGAAGTCGTGCCGGCGCTGGAGCATCGCGGCAATCGCCCGCATTGCATCGTCGCCCACACCAACAAGGGTCACGGCATTTCCTTCATGCAGGACCGCGTCGACTGGCACCATAAGGTTCCGAGTAGGGAACAATATGAAATCGCCGTCAAAGAACTTTCGGAGGCATTGTGATGAACGCGCCCGTAACCGCCGCCAAGCTTTATGACTGCCGCGATGCCTTCGCCGAAACGCTGGAGGCGCTGGCCGCCGCAAACGACAAAGTCGTCGCCGTCTGCAACGATTCGGTCGGCTCTTCAAAGCTCGGCGGCTTCAAGTCCAAATTCCCCGAACGCCTCGTCAATGTCGGCATCGCCGAACAGAACATGGTCGGCGTCGGCGCCGGTCTCGCCAATGGCGGGCAATTGCCCTTCGTCTGCGGCGCATCATGCTTCCTCACTGGCCGCGCTCTGGAACAGATCAAGGCCGACCTTGCCTATTCCAACGCCAATGTGAAGCTCATCGGCATATCCTCCGGCATGGCCTATGGCGAACTGGGCCCGACGCACCACTCCATTGAGGATTTTGCCTGGACCCGCGTTCTGCCGAACCTGCCTGTCATCGCCCCCTGCGACCGCATCGAGACGGCCGCAGCCGTCAAATGGGCGGCGGACTATGCCGGTCCCTGCTTCCTGCGCCTGTCGCGTGTCGGCGTGCCGGATCTTCTGCCGGAAGGCCATGTCTTCGAACTCGGCCGCGCCAACCTGCTGCGCGAGGGTTCCGACCTGACGTTGATCGCCAATGGCACGCTGACCCACCGCATGGTAAAGGCCGCCGACATCCTGTTGACCCGTGGCATCAAGGCGCGGGCACTGAACATGGCGACCGTGCGCCCTATCGACGAGGCGGCTATCGTCACTGCCGCGAAGGAAACCGGCGCGATCCTGACGGCCGAGGAACATTCGATCTTCGGCGGCCTCGGCTCCGCCATCGCCGAAGTCGTGGTCGATCAGGCCCCCGTGCCCATGAAACGCCTCGGCGTTCCCGGCGTCTTTGCCCATACCGGTTCCGCCGAATGGCTGCTCGATGAATTCGGCATGGCACCCGTGGCAATAGCTGATGCGGCTGAAGCGTTGATCAAGAGAAAGTAAGTCTCCTCCCAGGGTCGTCGCGTGTCTTCGGATGCGCGGCGACACCCTTTTTGCAATATCGTCGTTTAATCACCGCAAGGCCGAAACGAAAAACTGCCGACGAAAGACTCCCATGATGCGCGCTATTCTTTCCATCGATCAGGGCACCACCAATTCCAAGGCCATTCTCGTCTCGGAAAGCGGAGAGTTGCTGGCGCGCGGCTCATCACCGGTCGGCATCGCCTATCCGCAGCCCGGCTGGGTGGAACAGGAGCCAAACCGCATCTGGGCCTCGGTCCGTGCGGCAATCTCGGCCTGCCTTGCCGCCTCGCCCTCTGACGTCAATGTCGCGGCCATCGCGATTTCCAACCAGCGCGAATCCGTGACCATCTGGGACGGCGAAACCGGCGAACCGCTCGGCCCGGTGCTCAGCTGGCAATGCCGCCGCACCGCACAGGATTGCGCCGAACTGATCGAAAATGGCCATTCCGGGCGCGTCATGGCGCTGACCGGCCTGCCGATCGATCCGATGTTCCCGGGCGCAAAAATGCGCTGGCTTCTGGAGCGCGCACCGAAGGGCCGCAGGCTTCGCCTCGGGACAATCGATAGCTGGCTCATCCATTGCTTCACCGGCGGCAAGGTGCATGCCTGCGACGCCTCCAATGCCGCCCGCAGCCAGCTGCTCGATCTCAACCGCCAGCTCTGGAGCGAGGAGCTTTGCGACCTCTTCCGCATCGATATCAACGCCCTGCCCGACCTGCGCGACAGCAGCGGCGAATTCGGCGTAACGCTCGGCGTTCCCGGCATCAAGGACGGCACGCCGATCCTCGCGGCAATAGGCGACAGCCACGCCGCCCTCTTCGGCCATGGCGCCTTCAACCCCGGCGACGGCAAGGTGACCTTCGGCACCGGCTCATCGGTCATGACGACCCTGCCGCATTTCATCGCGCCCGAACGTGGCATCACCACCACCGTTGCATGGCGACTAGGTGGCAAACCGACCTTCGCCTTTGAAGGCAATATTCTCGTTTCGGCCGCCTCCCTGCCCTGGATGACGGAGATTCTCGGCCTGCCCGATGTCGCCGCGCTGGTGGAACTTGCTGCCACCGCCGAGCCAAATGGCCCCGGTTTCGTACCGGCCTTCGTCGGCCTCGGCGCGCCCTATTGGGATACGAATGCGCGAGCGCTTTTCTCCCAGATCAATTTCAGCACCACCCGTGCCCAGATGGCCCGCGCCGTCACCGATTCCATCGCCTTTCAGGTCCATGACGTCTTCGCCGCCATGCGCGCGCAGTCGCTTTCCGGCTTCGGGCGGCTGTTCGTGGATGGCGGGCCGAGCCAGAACCGTTTCCTGATGCAATGCGTCGCAGACATGCTGGAACAACCGGTCATCCAGCGCGATGCGCCGGAAGCTTCCGCACTGGGTGCGGCTTATCTCGCCGGCCTCTCCCTCGGTTTCTGGAACGATCTCAAGACCGTCGCTGACCTTGCAAGCCAAGGCAACACCATCGCGCCTGCCAACAGCGAAAGCCGGCAGCAGCTCGGCATCTGGCGCGACGCGATTGCCCGCTCGACCTTGCCTGTAACCTCGGGTAATGGTGAATAAAAATTCACTCTGGAGGGCTTATGGGCAGGTTAAACGAACTTCGAATGATTTCCCGCGTAGCGCAGATGTATTTCAGCGAACAAAAGCGTCAGGCGGAAATCGCCCAGCATCTCAATCTTTCGCAGGCGACCGTCTCGCGTATGCTGAAGCGCGCCGAGGCAGAAGGCATCGTGCGCACCAGCATCATTCCACCGCCCGGCACCTATGGCGATCTGGAAGAACAGCTTCGCGACCGTTTCGACCTGCCGGAAGCCATCGTCGTCGATTGCAGCGAGGATCGTGACGGCGCCATCATGGCCCGTATTGGCGAGGCGGCGGCGCATTTCCTCGAGGTGACACTATCGCAGAACGAGATCATCGGCGTTTCCAGCTGGAGCCAGACGATCTTCAAGATGGTGGAAAACATCCACCCTCTTAAGGGCGCCAAGGCGCGTTATATCGTCCAGACGCTGGGCGGCATGGGCGACCCATCGGTACAGACGCACGCGACCCAGATCACCACGCGTCTGGCGCGGCTGACGGAGGCCGAACCGAAACTGCTGCCAGTGCCGGGGGTCGCAACCTCACGGGAAGCAAAGCTTCTGATGCTTGCCGATCCCTTCGTGCGCGAGACCATCGATCTCTTCGGGTCGATCACGCTCGCCGTCGTCGGTATTGGTGCAGTCGAGCCGTCTGAGCTTCTTGCGCGTTCCGGCAACATTTTTTCCGCCAAGGAACTTGCCGATCTCGCCCAGGCGGGTGCCGTGGGCGACATATCGCTCCGGTTCTTCGACAAGGAGGGAAAGCCGGTGAAGACGCCGCTCGACGACCGGGTCATCGGCCTGCCGCTCGAAAACCTCTCCAATGTCGACCGTGTCATTGCGCTGGCCGGCGGTTCGAAAAAGACCGAGGCAATTGCCGGAGCACTCAGAACCGGTGTGATTGACGTGCTCGTCACCGACAAATTCACCGCCGAACGACTGGTCGGCAAGGAAACATAGCCAAAATCCC
This sequence comes from Agrobacterium sp. CCNWLW32, assembly GCF_037083425.1. Taxonomy (NCBI): domain Bacteria; kingdom Pseudomonadati; phylum Pseudomonadota; class Alphaproteobacteria; order Hyphomicrobiales; family Rhizobiaceae; genus Agrobacterium; species Agrobacterium sp. CCNWLW32. The sequence continues at coordinate 38,782 of NZ_JBAOJM010000021.1, read as the reverse complement.
ATAAAGGAGGAGACATGAGGCGCTTTGAAGGTCAATCCGTATTCGTGACCGGAGGCAACAAGGGGATCGGTTACGGCATCGCCCGCCGTTTTGCTGAGGAAGGCGCAAAAGTCGCCATCGCCTCTGTCGACAAGGACACGCAGGATGCCGCCAAAAAACTTGCTGACGAGACCGGCGTCGCCACCCATGGCGTGATCCTCGATGTTCGGGACGCGGCAGCGGTACGCGAGGCCTATGGCGCCGCCGAAGAGGCGATCGGCCCGCTTTCCATCTCCGTCCAGAACGCCGGCGTCATCACCATTTCGAAGATCGAAGAGCTGACGCAGGAACAGTGGGATTTCAATCTCGACGTCAATACCAAGGGCGCGTTCCTCTGCTGCCAGGAGGCGATCCGCCGCTTCCGCGCAAGCGGCACCAGGGGCCGCCTCGTCAATACTGCGTCCGGTCAGGCGCGTCAGGGCTTCATTTACACCCCGCATTACGCCGCCTCGAAGTTCGGCGTCGTCGGCCTGACGCAAAGCCTTGCCAAGGAACTGGCACCGGAGGGCATCACCGTCAACGCCATTTGCCCCGGCATCATCCACACCGAAATGTGGGACTATAATGACCGTGTGTGGGGCCAGATGCTCGGCGATTACAAGCCCGGCGAACTGATGGCCGAATGGGTGCGCAACATTCCCATGCGCCGCGCCGGAACGCCTGCCGAAGTGGCGGCACTGGTCGCGTTTCTGACTTCCGAAGATGCGGCCTACATCACGGGCCAGACAATCAACGTCGATGGCGGGTTGATCATGTCGTAAGAGGCCTTGGTGAGTGCCAGTTTCGGAAACCTGGACATTCAACCGACTTCGCGCAATTCGAATTTCTTGCGCGGACTTTCGGATGGCCGTGATCGCCGGCTGGTCGACATCTGGCCGCGCGATCGTCAGCGTTTCACGTGCGTGATACAACAGTCTCGACCCATCGTACTTCAAGGCGCGCTTTCCGAAGAAGCCCTGCCTGGCTTCAAGAGCGCGGCAGAATTCCATACTCTAATCGACACGCTCTACCGGGGGTATATCTAAAAGCTGTAGCAGGCAACGAGGTCTTAACGACGTTGGGGCCGCGAGGTGTCCGCTGTCACGTGATCGTACGAATGGGCAAATTTCAAGTCGTCCACCTTGACGAGATTCGAACCCAAGCACCCGGCAGAATAACCATATCCAATTGATTTCCTTTGTTAGACTGGATATCCACGCTTCTTATTAAGCGTTCTTTTCCCGCAAGAGGACTCGGGACTTTTCTATTTCATCAGCCGGTAGAATGCCGAACGTGCGATGGACGGAAGGTTGATATTGCCTCTGGACGGCATCAACGCCCGCTGTGATCGCACTTCTCCAGGATGCGCCTCTGCCCCATGCTTCGCGAAGAGCATCTGCCAGATCGCGGCCAGCTCCGGTTTCCTGCAACGCCTCAAACAGCATTCCGGCCTGACGCAAGTCCTTTTCTTTCTTTGCCCTTCCACCGGCGTCATCTTGACGCCGACCGGCCACGATCAGTTTGTGAACGGCGAACCGTGATGGATCGGGCACCACGACCGAGACACCGGCACCATGCAGCAAGATCGTTCGCACCGGATCACGGATGAGGAAGTCCATATATCGCAGAGGTTCGGCAGACGCGCCGCCGAGAGCCGGCATTTGCGCCGGTTGATCCGCGTAATCTTCCGATCCCCGGTTTGTCGTCAGGAACTCTACTCGGTAACCGGTCGAGTTGCGGAAAGCATTGGAGCGAGGGGAACCAGAAACATGAGGTACGGCCCGGAATGACGGATCGATGGACTGAAGGAGAGCGACAATCGGCGGAATTGAATCTTCGACCTCGCTCGAGATCGCGTAATCTTGAGCCAGATCCGCGTCACCTGTCAGGATCGCAGCCATAGGCAGGCGGATACCGAGATGGGCCGCATAACATTGGAACGCGACTGTGCCGACGAGGACACCACGGAGCCGGAATAACCCAGCCGATGCCAACGTCTCAACAACTGTGCCTGTGAAGCGATCCGGAGCAATCAGACCCGCTTCGCGCGTCAGTGCCGCCACCATCTTTCGACGGTTCTGGTAATCATCCTTTTCGCCCCTGAAGGCTTGAACCCGGGTTGTGATTTCGTCATCATCAGCAGGGCCGACATAGCGCCGCTTTTGACCACCTTTGCCATCCGGTTGGTCGAAGTACCAGTATGAGCGATTGTCGACCTTGACCGAAACAAAGCGACCAGTGGGTGGGAAATCGGCCGACCACTGCGCATCAAAAGTCCGTTGCTGCAACTCCGCGACCATCGTTCGGAACATGAGGTCGATTTGCTTCATTTGAGGCGCCTTATAACATTTCCTCAAATCTAGTATAGTCAATCGATTTACGCAACTCCACAAGCCATTTTATCATTGTCGACAAGGATGGCAACGTGGTCTCGATGACGACGACGATCGAAAACGGGTTCGGTTCGCGTCTGATGACGAACGGTTTCCTGCTCAATAACGAGTTGACGGACTTCTCTTTCAAGACCCATGACGGCGGCCTGCCGGTCGCCAACCGCGTTGAGCCCGGCAAACGCCCACCCTCCTCGATGGCTCCGACTATCGTGATGAAGGATGGAAAGCCGCTGCTTGCAATTGGTTCACCCGGTGGCAGTCAGATCATTGGTTACGTGGCGCAGGCACTGATCGCCTATATTGACTGGGGCGTGCCGGTTGAAGCGATTGTCGCCCAGCCGCATCTCGTCAACCGGTTCGGCATTTATGACATAGAGGCCGGCACCAGTGCGGACGAACTGGTCGCCCCCTGAAGGCGATGGGTTACGAGGTAAAGGCGGGTGAGATGAACTCCGGTTTGCATGCTATCGAGATGACCCCCAGGGTTTGGCTGGCAGCGCCGATCCACGACGGGAAGGCGTAGCTGTAGGGGACTGAGCCTTTACGAAAATTGAAACTTCGCCAGTCCACACCCCCGAAGCATGGGGCAGAGTTCACCAACCTGTTCGGGTCGATACCCGTCCGCATACGGTGGCACCCGGACGCGTTGGACCATCGTAGTTGTCATCAAGGCCGTGCAAATTATCCTGGGCGGCACGATGCCATTACTGCTTCTTCGCATAGACGTCTGCGGCGCGACGACGGCCTACATCACATACCTGCACCGGGCGCGGGTCCCTAACGATCTTTGCCGGTAGGCGCAGAAGCGGGATCGGTGGCCTTTCAACGGCTCGGACCGTCTCACCGGGGGAACGATGATCGCACGGGCGCAGGAATATGCCGCACCCCAGCTGTCGGCGGCTGCCGCACGCGCGCCCGACTTCTTTGCCGGGAATCTTGTCGCCATTGGTAGCTCGCAGACCAGCGGGTGGTCGGCGCCCTCGGTAGACAGCGCCTCATGCTTGCGGTGCGGTCATTGGCCCTCGCTCTGCTCAACGTCCGGCAAACCGGGATTGCGCAGGTCGATCATCGGAAGCGCGCCATTCGGCAGCATCGTGGTCGGGAGCCGACCGTCCCATCTCTCGGCCTGGGTCAGGGAAACGAGTCCCGGGTTGTTGCGCAGGGCGTCGCCGCGCGCTTTGATGGCCAAAGCTTCAGCATCACCACGTAACCTGATTGCTTCAGCATCCGCCTGGGCCTGCAAACGTACCGCATCGGCTTGTGCCTGAGCGTCTGCACGGCGTGCATCGGCACTGGCATTGGCCTGGGTAACGGTGATCTCGGCCTGCACCTTTTCCCGCTCCGCATTCTGCCGCAGTTTCTGGACTTCCACCTCAGCCAGCATGCGCTGCTCAATGCTGGCCTCGTAGGAATCGGAGAAGTCGATATTCTCGATCTGTACGCTCTCGATGGTGACCGGCCCCTGAACACCCTCTTGAATCGCCATAGCAATTTCCTGATTGAGCCTGCCACGCTCCTGGATGGCGGTAACTGCGTTGAACCGTCCGAACACCGTCTTCGTCTCTTCGAACACCCGACGCTCAATCAGCCGCCCCAGCAGACCTGCCTCCGACCCGTACTGCTCGTAAACTGCAGCGACCCGATCAACTGGAATGCGGTAGTTCACTGACAGCTTAACGGTCGCCGGCTGCTGATCGCGACTATACGCTTCCATCGCGTCGTATACCGCTGCTTTCGACTGGACCGATATCCGTACGACGGTATCGATGACCGGCAGCTTGAATCCGAGCCCTGGCTCCGCGGTTCCGGCAATGGCCCCGTATCTCAAGATGACGCCGCGCTCCCCCTGGTCGATCGTATACCACGAACCGAAGACAATGCTCAGAATTGCGATCGCCACAATCCCGAAGATGATCGATGGAATGACGGGAAGTACTCGCACGTGAAACCTCAAATATTGGTGTGCCCGTCTTGCAAGAAAGTCGCCGGATCGCTTAGTGACGACCAATGGTGAACCTTGCCTCGTGGGCGGCACTTGTTGTCATGACGGGCCATCTCTGGCCTTTTACCTCTTGTGCGCCTTGTGCTGAATGATTGTGGTGTATGGGCATCCCCGAGGACCACAAGGCGAGTGTTTTGGATCGAGTTGACCCGCAGTGACGGCGATACCCGTTGCCGTTGTCGCGGTTAGATGGAAGATAACCAGGCAAGACAGACATTAAGTGTTTTTGTCAAGTTTTTCAGACTATAAATTCACTATCGTCTCATGCGGTGGGATTATGCGTAAAAAGGCCTACCGAAAAGCCAACCTGACCCATGCTGTAAAAACCTATCTCCTGATCTCGTCTTGATCATGAGCCTCGCCCACGCATGAGCGCCAATCTCCACGACTGTGCAGCGTTCCGTGAGAACAAAAGCCGGGTGCGTTCGGGAATGGGTGATGGAGCATTGTCAACCAATCGAATTGCTCTCGCCAAAATGAGGGCAGAGGTAATGAGCCGTCCTCTTCGTTCAGCTCTCGAGCCGAGTCAAACCTTCGACCTAAATAAACGTCAAGTATTTCGGGGACAAAATCAGCGGTATAGATTGCGCCAGCATGATCCGCGCCCCGACCGGCATTCGCGTGGCCGTCGGTCCAGACTTCTGCTTGATGCTGGCATTCGTCGCGACACAGACATCCTCAAGGCGATCGGTGTGGGAGCGAGGGCGTAATGCTGGGCCGCGCGCTGCGGGAGAGTACGGCGTCGCAAGCGTGATCACCATTCTCGAAAAGGAAGTCTCCATCAGCTTGGCGCTCGTGGGGAAGCTCTGCGAGAATTGAATTCTCTCGGCGCACCACCGGACAGCGGGAAGGCGGTCTTGGAAGACAGGTCCCGGAACCGTTCTCCCTGGTCAACACGAGGACGGTAGTAGCGGTGGGCCAGCAACACATGTCTAGAGGGCCCCCGCCCCTCCGAGCCGGCATCGGCCTCCAGGTACTGCAGCCCTCTGGTTTGTTTGCGATCTGCGGTCGCAACGATGTTGAGTGGAGGTTTCTAAGGCTACCATGAGCACCTGCACAGGTGCCCGCTACTCTATCTTCAATTGTTACCGACTATGGTTCTGTCGAGGCCGGAGCAACGTCGCGGCCGGCCTTATAAAACTCTTACGCCCGCGCTTGAAACGGAGCGAGGGCGTCGATATTCCTGTTGGCTCTCGCCTGGATAGCATTTGTGTGGGAAACGGACGTCAGCTTCCCTGGTCACGGTGTCCCGTTGGTACATGACGCTCTTAGTGGCGTCTTGAGGAGCGCACTTGTCCTTCTGGTTGCCGACGTTATCTGGCATCTCTCGAAAGCCGCCATAGAGCGACTGCTCGCCCGCCAAAGCATCTCTTCGCCTGCGCCCACAACTGATTGGGAGGGGGAGCATTTCACGCGGCTGCAAACATTGCTTCCAATCCTCCGGAATGTGCTCGCGGTCGCCATTCTTGTTGTTGCAAGCCTGACGATCCTTCGTCAGATCGGGGTCGACATCGGTCCACTCATCGCAGGAGCGGGCATTGTTGGAGTGGCGATCGGCTTTGGCTCACAAGCGTTGGTGCGGGATATCATAAGTGGCTTTTTCTATCTGATTGACGACGCTTTCCGGGTGGGAGAATACATTCAGGCAAAGGATTACCGGGGAACTGTCGAGGGGTTCAGCCTTCGCTCGGTAAAGTTAAGACATCACAGGGGTCCGATTTTCACTGTTCCTTTTGGCGAGTTGGGGGCAGTGGAAAACATGAGCCGTGATTGGTCCAAGACCAAGATACTTGTGACTGTCCCGTATGACACGGATCTGGAAAAAGTCCGCAAGATCGGTAAAGCGATCGGCCAGACGTTGCTCACTGATCCCGAATTGGGCCGCTTCTTTATTGAGCCGCTTAAGCTTAAGGGCGTCGAGGACTTTGCGGAGTACGGAATTGTAGTCAGCTTCGCGATGATCACCGTCCCAACCAGCCAGCAGAGCTTTATTCGACGTACGGCATATGCATCTCTTCGAAAATCGTTTCAGGAGAATGGCGTCACTTTCGCTCAACCTGTCGTCAACATCGCTGGTAAAGACCCGTCTGATCTTGCCGCCGCAACCTTGGAACATCAGCGGTCAACGGCATCAAACCAAGCCATCAAGTGACGGCATCAGTTGAGGCGATTGCTCTTGAAGGGAACAGAACTGGCGCGCCCCCTTTTTTGGCCACACGATAACAACTATTTGTCGGTCTTGCGCTCAGGTAATCCCGCCTCCGTCCAAACATCATTCGTTCAGACGATCAACCAAACTCTTCATGAGATCCATTCGTTCATGAAGAATCGCCACGACGAGGGCGGGCCATCCCTCTCGAGGCAGACAAAAGACGTAGTGGTGTTGGCATCGCACCATTCGTAACGCCGGATAAAGCGCGCTCATATCCTTGAAAGAACCTTTGCCCTCGGCAAGGGTTGTGAATCGCAGTTCAAAGGCCTTTGGCTAGTCGGTGCCAAGATGGCCGAATTGAAGGGCGCACGTTGATGCGCATACCCTTTCAAACGTGCCAACCGAGAATTGCGCCTTCAGATCAGCCGAGCTGTTCAATTGCAGCACCGGACTGCGGAAACCCGATTGCGGATTTTCGAAACCCTCGTACTCGGCGGCTGCATTGACAAAACCGGAGAAGGGTATGACGGAACCTGCATCGAGGGCAGCAAGTCCCGCGCAGAAGTGGAGTTTTTTACGATCTATAGAAAACTCATCGGCGGTGGCTTTGAAATCGTCACCGGCCGTTCCGATTTTTACGAGGCGCAGCGCGTTGCCGCTCACCTTTGCGGGCGGATTGACCCTCAAGATAGAATGTAAGATGAATTTCATGGTTGTACTGGAGATTCGGCGTCACCACAGGCCCCGGCTGTTCCCGTTTTGGGAATTTTCTCTTGTTCCCGTTTTGGGAATGTGATAGGTAGTCCCCATGCAGATCATCGCCAAGTCTACGTTGAAACAGTTTTGGGAGCTTCACTTTCAGGCCGAAACACCTCTGAAAACGTGGCATGCGATCGTCAGCAAGGCCGAATGGACCAGTCCGGCCGACGTGAAGGCAATATTTGGCGCGACAGTCGATTTTGTTTCCGACAATCGCATTATTTTCGACATTTCGGGCAACAAGTACCGGCTTATCGTCCACGTTGCCTACCCATACAAGCGAGTGCTGATTAAATTCATCGGCACGCACAAGGAATACGACCAGATCAACCCGGAGACAGTGTAATGGACAACATTCGCGCCATCAGAAGCGATGACGACCTCGCATGGGCCATTGCGGAGGTCAGCCAGTATTTCGACAATCCGCCCGATCCTCTCAGCACCGACGGCATGCGCTTCGATGTTCTTTCCGATCTGATCGGAGCATACGAAGACAAGCATTACCCCGTCGAGGCACCCGAACCGGTCGAGCTTATCAAGGCTCACATGGAGCTGACAGGACGTAGCCAAGGCGACCTCGCGACGCTGTTCGGATCCCGCTCCCGCGCATCCGAAGTGCTGAACAAGAAGCGCGCCCTGACCGTTGATATGATCCATCGGCTACACAAGGAATGGGGCATTCCTTCCGATTGTCTCGTTGAGCCCTATCACCTTGCAGCTCCGGAGCTTAAATACGCTTGACGGGTGGCCTCGTCTTAACCGATCGCCGACGTCGTGAGTGCTCCAACGGCGACCGGTGGTTCCTCGAACGCGTCCAATCGTGGGGCGAGGAAATCGTTGCCCACCGTGCCAATCCTGCCTCTGGCGGAAAGGAAACCAGGACGCCTGTCTCAGCTTTTCTTTACGTGAACGCCAATAGCCCGAACGCAGGGCGCTTTGCGAAGCTCTGCGAGAATTGAATCACCGCTCTCCGTCAACACGGGGACGGTAGTCCCGGTGGACCACAGCAACACATGTCTAGAGCCCCCCCGCCCCTCCGAGCCGGCATCGGCCTCCAGGTACTGCAGCCCTCTGGTCTGTTTGCGATCTGCGGTCGCAACGATGTTTGAGGAGGTTTCTCTCCTGTTGATGCGACCTGACGTTTTTCCGGGTGGCGTGGTCATGGGCGCCGTCGCAAACCGGTCGTCCGGGTGAAAGACAGGGCTTATCCAATTCGGAGAAGAAAACAGCTGGCGCGAACCGGATAGGCAGGAGACGCGCCTCGGTTGGCGACTGTGTGAACCGGTCTTTCATCTGCAGCATACGGTAAGTAAGCCGGCACAGCTATCTCGATCGCATGTCAGACTCGACGCAAGCGGCGAGGAAATCAGCGCGCATGTCCTCCGCCGTTATCTGGTTCCTGAGGGCAGCGTGGCATCGCCTTCTAGCCCGGCTATAGCAGGGACCATATTGATGGGTGATGTTTTCAGCGAGATAACGCAGCGCATCGCGAGGACCGCAAACCTGCACCTGCGGGCGACCCGCCAGCTCTATGGTCACTGGTAGATGCCAGAATGTGGAAAAGTCAACCGGGATTACCGTGGCCACCATTACCGGAGCCTGCCGGCGTTTCTGAGGAGGTCGATCTCCCTGGCGATCGGTCCCAGCAGTTTCCTCAGGCGATTTTCCTCCAACTTGTCGAGGCGAAATCGCAACGCAAACTCACTGACGTACCAGGTTTTTTCTTTTCCAGATCGACCGTTTTTACGGGTAGTAACAGGATTTTGCATGACGAGATCCTTTGGTAGGAACTGCATTCACCGGAAGTGTTTGAGATCAAGGGTGATCGTGCCGTTGCGTGTCACTGCATAGGCCGCCTTTGCGACCTTTAGAATTCGGGGGCGAAGCGCATCGAACGAAGCGAGATAATCGACCTCGCTGGCAGTTCGCTGGGATAACCCGCTGGCCAGCACTTCCGCGGATACATAAAACTGGACCGGAAACACACCATCATGTCCAAGGAAACGGACGCGCCTGTGTGCTTCATCGATGCTACGTGCCGAGTTTGGAAAAGAAAGGGGCATTAGCGATCTCCCCCATTCTGCCATATGTCGGCGGCTTCATTTTTCGATCGAGTTTCGGGCGGATGAAGGAGTGCAGGCGCTACAACTCGATGTTCCAGAGCAAACAGCAATGCTGTCCTTGTTCTATTCCCCTTCCGGAATTCCGAAATCAGGAAGACCATGGCTTGGCGTTTGGCGTCCGAACTGACCTCAACCGCAACTCCTCTAAAGCCTGCGGCTCTCAAGATATCTCTGAACATCGCTATGTGGACGGGGTCGGAGTATTCCGGTGACGGACTGGGAGACACGCCGTCCTCCTTTGTTGGGGCAGGGGAAAACCCCTCGGCGGCAGCGCCCGTGAAACGAGCTGTCCCTGTCAATACATGTCGTGCGTTATTTCTCAATTACAAGGCCGGAAAGCCTCTGTGGAAGCCTTGGGGCTGGGCCTGTGGTTAAGACGAGAGACTGGCGCCGGGCAATTCACCGTCGGGAAGCTTTCGATCACTGTCACACGCAGCGAAATCCGACTTTGTTCGCGACACCACAACCTGATAGAAGACCAGATGTCCGTACCGGCCGACGAGCGCAGGATCACCATTCTGCGTGGGGGCATTCCGTCTGCTTGGGACTGCGGTGAGGAGACCTTTTCAAAGCGTCAGACAGCGTTTGAATCCGTAGACTCGGGCTTCCTGGCGTTCTGCTGCTGTACGAAAAGCGACCAGGCTGCAATAAATAGCGCGGCAATCAGTGGGCCCACAACAAAACCGTTGATCCCGATCAGCGAGATACCACCGACCGTCGAGATCAAGATCAGATAATCCGGCAACCGCGTTTCCTTGCCGATCAGCTGCGGGCGCAAAAGATTGTCGATCAATCCAATGATAAGCACACCAACGAGAACAAGGATCAGCCCCTTCACCCAGGCGCCCGTGAGAAAAAGCCAAATCGCGGCAGGAACCCACACAAACGCAGTCCCGATGGCCGGGAGCATCGAGAGGAAAGTCATCATCACGCCCCATAACAGGGCGGCCTCTATGCCAAGAGCCCAGAATGCGATGCCACCGACGGTGCCTTGAATGAGCGCGATAATGACGTTGCCTTTGATAGTGGCACGCACAACGGCAGAGAAATTCTCAACAAATTGACGGGTGTAGTCGTCGCTCAGAGGTATAGCGCTGCGAACGGTCTCGCCGATTTGCGCGCCATCTCTGAATAGGAAGAAGAGAAGATAAAGCATAATGCCGAAGTTAATGAACAATTTCAGCGTATTCTGGCCGAAGTTGATAACGCTGCCCACAATGGATTGCCCGGTTTGCATGAAACCCGTAAATAACTTCTCACGCAGTTCAGCAAAACCGCCAAGCTTTACAGAGTTCAACCAGTTGTCGGCAAATTGCGGGAGCGCGTCCTGGATGCGAACGAGATATGCGCTGAGATCAATTTCGTTGCTGCTTATCCTTTGGTAAAGGCTTGTTCCTTCCCGAATGAGAGATCCCAGAATGAGCATTGCGGGCAGGATGACCAGGCAGATGCATAACAGCACTGTCAGGAGGGCGGCTATGCCGCCACGGCCGTTCAAAGTGCGCTCAAGGCGCCGATGGACGGGAAAGAAGATCGTTGCAAGAATCACCGCCCAAAGAACGGCACCATAATAGGGCAGGACAAGCCAAAGGAACGCGACTGTCACAAAGGCCAGCAGGACGTAGAAGCTCGTGCGTTGAATAGACATGTCTGCCTTTTTTGGGCTTGACCCCGCCTCTCGCTTCCACGCGACCGCCTGCAGGGTTGTCCGTCCGATGATAGCGCTGTCCAGTTACGAAGCCAACGCTAAACCGTCGTCATCCGGTGAGCTCCTCTGTAGCGACCTCGAACCGTTTCATGACTGCCGGCCCGAAAGCAGTAGACAAGTCGACGTCTGTGGCATCACGTCCTGTCGCCATCAATATGCGTCCGATGCGGGGCGTGTTGTGACGGGCATCGACCGTACACCAGCGGCCGCTGAAATAGACTTCGCACCAGGCGCTGAAATCCATCGGGTTGGGGTCTTTGGGCACGCCGATATCACCGAGATAACCGGTGCAATAGCGGGTCGGGATACTCATGCAGCGGCAGAGGGTGATGGCAAGATGCGCGAAATCGCGGCAGACGCCGGTCCTGTCATTGAACCCGCCGAAAGCCGTCCTCAGCGGATCGGCTTTCTCGTAGTTGAAGACAATACGGGAATGGACGAAATCGACGATCGCCTGAACACGGGGCCAGCCGAGTGGTGTAGCGGAGAAGTTTTTCCAGGCAAAGTCCGCCAACCGGTCGGTGTCGCAGTAGCGGCTGCCCAGCACCACTTCAAACGCACTGCCATCCAGAATTTCGTCTTTGAGAATTTTCTCGGCCAACATTTACTTCGAAGCCTGAACAGCTTCGCACCTCGCGTGCTCATCCGTCAAAAGGATGGTCCCTTCCGTGTCCATGGAAAGTTCCTCCATGTCGCGCACGTGGAATAAAGTGCCTTGGCATTGCGAAATTCCTGATATGTCGGCACAGGGGCTTCGACGCTAACGAATTTTCCAACTGCTGGTTCCCCGACATGGCCTATGCAGGATCCTTCTTGTCTTCTCCCGCTTGGCACCGGGGCACCTTTTTCAAGAACGCTGCAGGCAGTGCCGGCAATCTAGGATTATGCCCCCTGCTTGGCTGCTGGCCGCATATTGATGCAGGTACGCTAGGTAGCTCGATGGAAGGACGCGAGCCCCACTTGGCGTTTCAGCTGCGTCGTTTTCAAGTCTTTTAGCAATTACACAACCTCAAACTCACCATTGATTATATTTTAGTAATATATAGAACTCAATCATTGGAAACAACCATTGGGCGAAACTGATTCGGGGAAGATGGTTCCACCAAAAGCGTTCCTCAACCTCACTCGGGAGGAAATGTGAAGCAAAACGGGGGGCTTGAATGATCGCGCCTGCAGCATTTTTAGTGAATCAACCGTCTAACGGGGTTGAGAATTCCTTCAATAATTCTGACGAAAACCTGAGACGACGTAGCACGCTCATCCGCGGTGGCCGGGTGGGGAAGCATAAGGGGATCGCCGGCGGCGTAGCGCCTTGTGAAGCAGGTTTGGTGCTGTCGTTTACGACTTTGTCGGTTGCAGCAGCATTTGTATCCTTGCTCCTTTGGTCTTCGCCATCGTTGGCAGGTAGCTGCGATCCCTCAGGTCCTGGAACCTGGAGTTGTTCCGGTGCTGCTTCAGGCACCGCTAGCGATGCATCGGTGGCTATTTTGTCCCCTGCTCCAGTAACAATTGTCACGCAGCCCGGATTTGGTTTGTCCACCGCTGTTGAGGCCATACGTGTCGATACCCTCGGCGGGATCATCATAACGGACGTAAATGCCTCTTCTATCATGTCCTCTGGTGGGCAGGGCATTTTGGCGATCAATGATCTTTCAGGCGCGGTTGCAATTACCTCGAACGGTAGCATCACCGGTGCCGATGGTATCTATGTTAGCAATACCGGTACAGGTTCCACAACAGTCACATCCTCGGGCACGGTGACCGGGACAACTGGTGACGGTATCAATGTTACCAACGACGGCAGCGCAACCGACCTGACTGTTAACCAAACGGGCGGTGTGATTTCTGGCGCGAGCAACGGAATTTTTACGACACACTATGGAATTGGGACGACCACAATCGTTGTCGCCGGTGATGTGAACGGTGCAACCGAAAACGGTATATGGGCGCAAAATTTCGCTAACGCGACAGACATCACGATTACCCAGGCAGCCGGCAGCACGATAACCGGTTATACGCATGGCATCCGCGCCGATAATTGGGCTGCCGGCGCTGTGTCGATCACGACGGCCGGGATTATCAACCAGACCCAGACTGGCGCGGCTAATAACGACACCTATGGTATCTATGCCTACAATTCCATATCCGGGGCGGATATCACTCTCACCCAGACCGCAGGATCGATCTCGGGCAATTGGTATGCCATGTATGCCAATAATCAGGGTAGCGGCTCAACGACGATCATCAGTTCCGGCGATGTCACGGCAATCGAACGCGCTGGACTTTACGCTTACAACGCGGGCACAGCGCAGGACATCGTTGTAAACCAGACGGTAGGAACGGTCAAAGGCGGCACCTATGGCGTTTTCGCAGACAATGCGGGTATCGGTTCAACAACGGTTTCATTGTCCGGCGATGTGATCGCTTCCGGTGACTACGGTGTCTATTCGCGTAACAGCAGCAGTGCCACCGATCTAACTGTAAGACAGACCGCGGGTTCTATTGCTGGAAAAACCGGCATTCTGGCTTGGAATAGGGGTGCGGGCGTCTCGTTGGTCAGCGTAGGTGGCACGGTGAGTGGCGGCGCGGGCGCGGGTATCCAAACGATTGCAGCGAACGGCTCGACCGTCGATATTGCATCTTCCGCAACGGTCACGGCAACGTCCGGAATTGCCATTCGTGACGGCGGTGTCGGGGGTAACCCGATTGCTTCGGACACAATCGGGGGCGATGTCGCAGTTAACAGCGCTGGCACCGTAACCGGTGATGCGATCCTTGGCCTCGGTGATGACACCGTCAGTCTATCTGGTGGAACCTATACCGGCAATATTTACGGTGACGACAGAGACGACGCTCGAAGCGGCGACGGTATTGCCAACCATGAAGGCAACGATACGTTCATTTGGACGGCCGGCGGACTGGCTGGCGGCTTCTACGGTCAGGACGGTTCCGATGTGGCAGTGGTGAGAGCATCGACCTATGATGGTTCACAGGTGCTTGACGGCGGCGAAGATACCTCGATTGCCGATGGCATGATCGATACGCTTACGCTCAGGGATGTGACGGCGACGACGAATGGCGGCAAGATCGTCAATTGGGAAGTTGTCAATTTGGATGGCGCCAATCTGTCTATCGACGACGGCGCATGGCATGTCGGCGAGCCGGATGAAGCAACGACCGGTGTGTTCCTGAGCAGCGGTTCTACACTTGACGGCATGGCGTCGCTCGCCTTCGACGGCAATATGACGATTGATTCAACGTCCACTTTCGTCGGAACGGGCGGCGGAACCGGGGTCTATTCGTTCAGCGGCGATGCGGCCAATGCCGGAACCATCACCACGGTAGATGATGCTGTCGGCGATGTTATCATCATCGGTGGAAATTATAACGGCAATGGCGGACAGATGCTGTTCGATGTTGCTCTTGGTGACGACAACTCCAAGACGGATATGGTCATCGTCAATGGCGACACTTCTGGCACGACAAATGTCGGCGTCAACAATTTCGGTGGGACGGGTGCGCAGACCAGCGAAGGTATCCGTATCATCGAGGTGAACGGTGCTTCCAGCGGTTCTTTTTCGCTCATTGGCGATTACATGATTGGCGACAGGCAGGCGGTCGTAGCGGGTGCCTACGCCTATCAACTCTATCAGGGGGGCGCATCGACACCGAATGATGGTAACTGGTATTTGCGTTCGCAATTGACCAATCCGACAACGCCGACGGCACCGACCTCCCCGCTTTACCAGGCTGGTGTGTCGACCTATGAGGCATATCCCCAGGCATTGCTGGGTTTGAATGGCGCGCCAACGTTGCAGCAACGTGTCGGTAACCGTTTTTGGGCCGGCAATGGCGCTTCTAAACGCACATCTTATGCCGCTTCGGAAGACGCAAGCGCTGCAATCGAAGAAAGCGGTTTGTGGGGCCGCATCGAAGGTGCGCATAACAGCATCGAGCCGCGTTTTTCGACCTCAGGTGGCACCGATTACGATCAGAATGTCTTGAAGCTTCAGGCCGGCATTGATGGGCTGTTGACGGAAACGGAAAGCGGCAAACTCATTGGCGGGTTCACAATCCATTACGCCCATGGCAAAACCGATATCAAATCTGTTTACGGCGATGGTGAGATCGCCACGGACGGTTACGGTCTTGGCGGTACATTGACCTGGTATGGCGAGAATGGCTTCTACCTAGACGGTCTGGGCCAGATGACCTGGTATACGAGCGATCTCGACTCTGTCCTTGCCCATACGAACCTCAGCGACGACAATGACGGGTTTGGCTATACGCTGTCGGTAGAAGGCGGCAAGCGCATGGCCGTCGATCCAGCCTGGTCAGTCACACCGCAAGCCCAACTAGTGTATTCCAATGTCGATTTCGATGCGTTTACCGATGCATTCGGCGCCCGTGTCAGCCTCAACCGTGGAGAAAGCCTGCGAGGCCGTCTCGGTGTGACCCTTGACCATGAAAGCGCGTGGCAGAATGACAAGGGCTTGCTCAACCGCTCCCATGTGTACGGCATTGGCAATCTCTACTATGAGTTCCTTGAAGGGGCGAGGGTCGATGTCCAGGGCATGAGCTTCGCCAGCCGCAATGATCGTGTCTGGGGCGGCGTGGGGCTCGGGGGAACTTATAGCTGGGATGACGATAAGTACTCGATCTATGGTGAAGGTCTTGTCCAGACCAGCCTGAATGACTTTGGCGACAGTTATTCCGTCAAGGTACAAGTGGGCTTGCGCATGAAGTGGTAACAGGCTGACCTTATCGGTAAAACGCACTTCGTCATCCGGAAAAAATTACACGAGTGGGAACCACGTGTGTCCACAAGCGGTCGGTTGGCTAGTCAGTGGATATAGACATCACGCGCCGCAAGACCACTACCGTTTTTCAGTCATTGGGCGAACAACTGCTCGCAGCCCGCAAAAAGCGTGACCTGAGCCAACCGACACTCGCCGAGCGACTTGGCCGAAATCGTGCCCGCATATCGGAACTGGAACGTGACCTTGCCAACAATCGTTTGGGCAGGGACCGTCTGACTCTGTTTGCCGAACTCTGCGATACGCTTGATCTCGTCTCTGTGCTGATCCCGAAATCGCGCATGGAAAGCGTGCGCCTACTGGTCGATGACATACCCGCTCCAAGACATTCGATCGAGGCTCCGAGAGCTTTCGACGAGCTTTTCATCGATCTCGACGACGATGAGACAAAGGAAGGGTAATGGCGAAAGGATCGGACTATGATGGAGGTTGCGCAGGTCGTCGTCGCGATGAGGTCGGATGCGCGTCCTTCCAGTTGCGTGGTAAAGGCTGCAGCTTGACGAATGCGGAGCGCATGACATCAAATTCCGGACATAAATCGGCTGTTTGGCTTTCCGGGCTCAACATCGCCGCGGCTGAAATCGCTGAGCCGGGATGACGCAGGCGGAGGTTGAGCAACAGCGTCGGCAGGAGGCCCGGTCTGCGACGGGTTCAACCTGCCCGCTTTTCTTTTTCAATCCTCACTGTTCAATTCGAGCCGACGATCGAAGACGATAGATGCTGGCGGCCGCGATGCTTGGAGGACGAGACTAGGTTCGGCGCCCCAGAAGGGCTAGCGCGTCAACCATCATACGCTTCAAGATGAGTTTTCTGTTTCCCGGTGTGGCAAAGGCAGCTTCCGGGACAGCAACACCAGCACGCGAGGGATTGATGCGTTCAGAGGGTGGGATCGGAAGGGGCTCTTCGACGATGGCGGGGACAACGATGTGCGTGATCGTTGTTTCATCGGATTTAACCGAAACGGTGACCTGTGTTCCGGAGCGGAGACGGTCGCCCCCCGTTTGAGCGGCCTCTCGCTCATCCTGAGCTTCGACCAGCGATGTCTGCGTTACGAGAAAAAAAGGCATGTTTTTCCACGGAGTGTTTTGATTGAGGTCTCGTCTGCAAAGCGGCTTCGGTCAAGGTGCAGGACCATGTTTACGGTCGCCTCCGAAATAAAAAAGGCGCTCGACCCGCGAGGGGAGCGCCTTCTTTTGGATCCCGGGACAACATCAAACGCCGATGCGATTGCAGCCAGCAGAACATCGTCTCATCGGGAAGTGACGCACAGATATTGTTGACGAAGAGCAATTTCAAGTCGCGATCTGGATTACCCCCTGTTAGATTTTCCCGTCATTCTAAATGTCAGGCGAGGCAGTATGAGCACAGACCCCGAAACCCGCAGAGCCAACGCGCAGCGTGCGATTGATCGCGCGGCGGCGCGTGGTATGCCGATCGACAAGGATCCCGCTTTCGTTGCCCTGCTGGAGGAATGGATCCGGGGAGATATCGACATAAAGGCCATGCGCGAACGGTACCTTGATATAATCGCACTTCAAGCTGCCGAGCGGCGGGGCCTGCGCAAAAGCCGCCTCGGCATAAACCCCTCGGAATCGTCGGACGAGGCGAACGAAGAATAAAAAAATGGGCCTGCGGAAACCGCGGCCCATGAAGTGTGGAGATCTAAAACCTCCAGAGGGGAACAGCTGCTGCGACGGAACTGGGAGGTGACCGTCATGTGCATCAGCTGAAGGCGTTATGCCTGAATTTTGACCAACAGGAAAACATTTATTGTGCAACGCAGCTATGCAATCGCCGCGACGGTCTCGTCGTACAGATCTGCAGGCTGTTGGTGGCGTTGGTGAAGGAGAGTGTGGCAACGCCAGTAACGACAAGCGCTGCCGCGAAGAGCCAGTAGCCGGGCGCGTGTGCTGCCAACGCGCAGCCGAGGCCAAATACCGTGGTGCTGACGACCAGATTGCGGAATTCGATGCAGTTGCAACCGGCATTCAGGAATGGGCCGGTGATTGTCCCGACCGCGTGATCGACGACAGCAGGCCGTAGCCGGCGGCATCCGCATGGAAGATGCGCACGCCCATCTTCGAGACGAAGATCGGAAAATTCAGGTCGAAGGTGCCGATGAAGAACAGCATGAACAGGATCGCGACAAGATCGGGGCGGCCGCGGACATAGTGCAGGTCTTCGACGAAGTTGCCCTTGCCGCGGGGCGCCCGCATGTTCGGCCGCAGCAGCATCAGAGAAACCAGGAAGGATGCGCCATTGGCGAGAAAGCCCATGTGGTGCCAACAGTGGCGATCGCGACGCGCGAAACGGCCGAGCCGACCAGCTCCGCGACGAAGGTCTGGTGGACCAGCGCGTCGAGGGCGGCGGCGCTGCCGAACAGGAAGCCGAAGACATGCCAGAGCTGACTTCTCCGAGCGGACCAAAGCTGGGAAGTGGGATATTCTTTTTCCACGCAATGGCGGCAATCGCCAGCCCCGTCCCACTCAGCTTACAAAACCGCGGAACTCATGTGCACATCGCAATAATCCGTCCATTATTTGCATTTCACATTATGAAGTTCTTATAGCTAGTTTGAGCAAGGAAAAATGCTGCCGGACATAGGAGTGGCCGGCCGGGAGGAAATCATGTCATCTCTGCTTTGGGCTGCGTCACGCGGAGTGATGTCGATCCCGCTTGTCTATACTTTATTATCGCCGGCAATTGCGGCACCGCAGGAGGCGCAAGCGCTCTGCTCAGGCATGGCCAACAAGGAAATTGCCTTTTCCGCCATAACCCTCCCCACCACCGGCGCCAGGGTTTTGTCCGCGACATTAGTCGGCGCTGCCGATCCCGGAAATCAAAGCGGCGAATATTGCAAGGTGGTCGGGGAAACCAGACCGGTCGATCAGAATGCGCCCAGGATTATCTGGCAGGTCAACCTGCCAAGTGCGTGGAACGGCAAGATGCTCCAGTATGGCGGCGGCGGTTACAATGGTTCCCTGCCGCCAACATCCGAGAAGACGACATTGGGACTGGATACCGTGCCCACCCCCCTCGCCCGGGGTTATGTGACATTCGGAAGCGATTCAGGACATCAAGCCCCCAATGCAGATGATGCTTCCTTTGCCCGCAACGACGAAGCAATGCTCAATTACGGATATATGCACATCAAGAAAACGCTTGATGTGGCCAGGGTCCTCGTTGCTGAACGATATGACCAGCCGATAAAACGCGTTTATTTTCAGGGCGGCTCGACCGGCGGCCGCGAAGGATTGACAGCAGCGTCGCGCTGGCCGGAAGCCTATGATGGTATTCTCACAAATTACCCCACCGCCAACTTCGTCGGTCTGAGGCTCTGGGGAGCAGGACTTGCCCGTTCAGTCTATGACGACAATTCGGCCGGCTGGATACCGCCCGCACTTGTTGAAAAGATCGCCAGGGAAGCAATTAAATCCTGCGATGGGCTGGACGGGGCCGAAGACGGATTGATCAGCAACATGGATGGATGCCGCGCTCGATCCAACGCGTTGGTGGAAAGCCTCTCCTGCAAGGCCGAAAGCGCAGGAAGTTCCCACGAGTGCCTGACCAAGGCGCAAATTGAGCAAACGCTTGCGATCTATCACGACGGATACACGCTGCCATACAAGCTCGCAAACGGCATCGACACCTATCCCGGCTATAACAGCCTTGAGGGAATTATGATGCAGGTGGGATCGGAGCCAAACCTTCGCACTCCACCCGTCTCAGGGCCGAATGCACATCATTCCAGCCGATCCTTTGAATTTTTGCAGAATTTCGTTGCACGCGATCAGTCATTTGATCTTTTGTCTTTCGACATCCGTAATCCAGGTCGTTTCAAGGGCCGGATCGTCGAATTGTCAGAGGTGATCGGCGCGACCCGCACCGACTGGACCGCTTTCAGTGCTCGTGGCGGCAAGATCATATGGCTGCAGGGCAATGACGACCCAAGCGTGAGCCCGCTCGGCAATGCCCGGCTCTATGAGAGCATCATAGCCACGATGGGGCGCGAAAAAGCCCAAAAGTTCCTTCGTTTTTACCTTGTTCCCGGCCTTGCGCATGGCGGCGATCGCTTCTCTCCGACCTGGGACAATCTGACGGCGCTTGACAACTGGGTGGAAAATGCTGTGCCGCCTTCCGGCCCGGTCGTGGTGGATGCGACGAAATCCGCCACCAAGGGACGAACGAGACCGCTTTGCGAATATCCGAGTTGGCCGAAATATAAGGGCGAAGGCGATATGGCGCTGGCTTCGAGCTTCACCTGCGCGACCGAATAGGGTCCGCCTTCGGCCTCAAAAACAATCAACATCTATCGGGAGGGCAATTATGGCCATCGATATCAACCTGTCGCGTCGCTCTGTTCTTGCGGGCTCGACCCTTGCACTGGCAGGACTTGCTGCGGCAAGCGCCTCCGCAACAGACACACCCTCGCACGCACACCAGAAAACAACCGGCAAACCATGGAAGACGGCAATGGACATTCCGTCAGCCCGCTGGTCTCCGGCAAAGCTGGCGGATATGGAGGCGCAACTCTATCCAATGGCCACCACCTCGATGATGGTCGTGAGAAATGGCGAGATCGTCTACAAATACGGGAACCTGTCCGATGTGAACTACCTCGCCTCGGCCCGGAAAAGCGTGCTGTCGATGCTCTTCGGGAAATATGTGGCCGAAGGCAAGATCGACCTCGATATGTCTATCGGCGAGATTGGCATCGAAGAGGATGACGGACTGTTGCCGATCGAGAAGACCGCCAAAGTCAAGGACCTGCTGACCTCCAGCTCTGGGGTCTATCATGCTGCCGGTAGCCCTGGTGGCAATGACAACACGCCAGGGCGTGGAAAGACCGAACCCGGGTCGGTCTTCCTTTACAATAACTGGGATTTCAACGTTCTGGGTGCTATTTTCGAGAAGCGCACGGGCAAGAGCGTTTTCCAAGCCCTGCAGGAGGACCTGGCCGAGCCACTCGGGTTTGACGATTTCGACTTCAGCCGCCAGAGGATGATGGGATACGAAAATCAGTCGCGTTATCTCGCCTACCACCTTTTCCTGTCGGCACGTGACATGGCCCGGCTGGGACAACTCATGCTTCAGGGCGGAAAATGGGAAGGTAAGGTGATCGTTCCGGAGACCTGGATCGCCGAAAGCATAAAAGTACGCTTTACGCCTGAGCAGACAAAAAGCAAGGAAGGTCTGGGTTATGGTTATCTCTGGTGGATACCGACGTCCAGCACCCCCGCCTTTCGAAACGCCAACCTCGAAGCGAGCCGCAACCTGCCGTGCCGACAAGCCCGCAGCAGACGCTTTCAATAAACGCAATCGAAGGTCATCATCCAGTGCCTGCCATCATCCACCTTTTCGCTGTGGATGTTGAATCAGCCTCGCATTGCACCGTCACATCACAATTGATTCATTGATCGCTGGATTTGCTCTAGTAAGCCGCCAGCCGCCAAACGTGGCGGCGTGGAGTGGCTGAATGAGATCCTCCCGCTCCGATGAAGATTCAAGTTTTTGGGGCCGGATTTTATATCTGCACGTCCACCAGCCCCACCACTCCCGCACGGTCCGAAATGCCTGCCGCGGGAACCATTACGGCTCCATGATGACGCGTCCTAGTGGCTTCGCCCTCTCCGCAAAATCATGGGCGTCCCTGGCTTGGGAAAGGGGAAAGGCTCGTTCGACCCTGACCTCGATCTCGCGGTTCTCTAGCGCGACTAATAACTCGTCGATCGTCGAACGCATCCGGGGCCTTTCTAAAACTGGCCCCATGAAGACCCCGAGCAAAGTCTGATTTGACTGCATGGCTGGCCAAAGATCCACCAACAGGTTGCCACCGCCCGCATTCCCAACAAACACCAGACGGCTCTCCGGCGCCAGGATAGCAAGCGAAGAAGGCAAGGTGGCGCCAACAGGATCAATCACCAGATCGACACCGTTACCTTCAGTGATCTTCTGCACAGCTTGAATAAGGTCTTCAGAGGATCGGTCGATAACGTGATCAGCGCCAAGCGACGATATTGTTTCCAGACGCTTTCCCCCACTTGAGACGGCAATCACGGTTGCCCCGGCTCGAGCTGCGAGTTGTACTGCTGCGAGGCCAACTCCACCAGCGGCTCCCTGCACGAGAACCGTCTCATTGCGAAGGAGGCCGCCCCTGGCAAAAAGGCAATGATGAGCCGTTCCGAACGATATCGGCAATGCTGCCGCCGACGCTGCATCGACCCCAGAGGGTAGAAGCCACGTTCGGGTCGCAGGTACGGCCCAGAGTTCGGCATGTGAACCCTGCATGTCAAAGGCAGTAACTCTGTCTCCAACTTTGCGAGTCTTCACGTTTGCACCGGCTTCCACGATATGTCCGGAAGACGCATATCCGACAATCCACGAGCCGCTGGGAGGTTGTGTGAATCGACGATTCATTAAGTCTCCGCCCTCGATAGAAATCGCATCTATAGCGATGAGGACATCGTCCGGTCCCACTGTCGGGTCGGGAACGTCTCTATAGCTCAAAACATCAGGAGGTCCTGCTTGATCGTATACGGCCGCCTTCATCTCTCTTCTCCTGCCAAGTCTATCGCCCAATGCAACTACGAATCTGGAAGTTCGTCACCAAAGGATAGACGACCGGGCACATATTGATAAACTACTGCACTTCGAGCAGGCTTATAGAGGAGATCAATAAATGGATAGACTGATCCTTCGCGATCTGGCGGTTTTCGAAACCGTTGCACGCCGCGGAAGCTTCACGGACGCGGCATCCGAACTTGGAGTTAAGCAATCCACCCTCAGCTACACGATTAGCCAGCTCGAAAGAAAAGTTGGAGTTTCTCTTCTCGCAAGAACTACCCGAAGTGTGGCACCCACCAGTTCGGGGCGGCGCCTGCTGGAAATCCTGAGCCCGGCCATACGCGACCTCAGGGAGGAGTTGGTGAGATTGCAGGAAGCAAGAGAGACGGTGGCGGGCGTCATCCGATTGACGATGATTCCGGCCGCGTTTGAAAGCTTCGTCCGCCCCGCGCTACCAAGTTTTTGTCAGCGCTACCCTGATGTCGAGATCGAAATTTCTACAAATGAAGGCTTGGATGATATTGTGGCGGAAGGCTTCGATGGCGGGATCCGCTTTGGAACGCTTATCGATAAAGATATGGTCGCACTTCCATTGACCAAGTCGACCGCTGTCGTGATTGCAGGGTCTACATCTTACTTTGAGAGGTATCCAATCCCTCTAGTTCCAGAAGATCTAGCTGCCCATCGGATCGTGTCATATCGCTACAAGAGTTCATCGCGGCTGCTCCGGTGGCCATTGCAAAAGGGCCGGCAGAAGTTCGAGTTCAAAGCTGACCCTGCGTTGATCTTTGACGACGGAGCGGCGATTCGGTCAGCCGTGATAGACGGGATGGGTTTGGGCTTTCTGCTCCGCTCTCAAGTTCTCGGCGATCTCAAAGGCGGCAACCTTGTCGACGTTCTCACAGAATGGCTGACCGACCTGCCAGGCTTCAGTCTGTACTACCCGAGCCGACGAAGAACCTCGCCAGCTTTCCGCGCATTGATCGAGCATTTCAAGGAGGTCGGCAAAGTGAAGAGTTCTGAATTTCTTGCGCCCACCGCTAGGTCGTTCAGGGATGGTGAAGCCCTTTGAGCCGGGTGAGTGCTACCCATCGGTTTTCTAACCCGCAGATCAAAGCATTCGTGACGTTTCTGGCAACCCAGTTTCATGGGTTCTATCGTTTCCCCTACCGCGAGGAGGATTTCGATATGGGCGGAATCAAGCTGTCATGAGGCTATGGAAAGAATTGCTTGCGGTTCGTGAGATGCATGGCTTGCTCTTGACGGGACTTGAACCGCCGACCGAGCGAACGCGTAAGACTAAAGCTCTAGATTCAAAAAAGTAAATTTGGCTCGCGGCGCAGCATAACCGTCCTGCGTTTACCCCATTGTGCATACACCAGGACTAGATCACGCTAACCTCATGCCACGTGCCTCGCGTGCTGCACGTATCTGCTGGGTAATGTGCTCAGTCTTTTATGCGATAATCATTATCCTGCACCATAAGATACCATCAATACAGGATAATATATAGAATCTTCTGCATGGCTTGGCAACGACGATATATAATAGCATATCATGCGGGCTAACCATGCAGGATACTATATCAGCCTTACTGGTGCAGACTACCATATCGACGGGTACGAGTGAGATGTCGACCACGCACGGCTGTACGAGCTGCGAGGACGCAGTTGAAAAGCCAGCGACTGAATGTCAGCTTCTGCCTAACCCGGCTCTGCTGCAAAATTTTTGGAGCCGTAAAATCAGAGAAAAATATTCCTTCTCCTGATTGCGAGCGGCTTTGAACAACCGCCCGATAATGGTGAAGCGCGATTGCGGGGGCATTGCCAGGTTGTTTGAGCCGGTCATTTGGATTATCGGTCCGGCATGAAGATGCCTTGCTCACTACCCCGCTGAAGGGGTTTCGCTTTCCGCGTGAGATCTCGGCTATGCGGTGTGGGCGATTCAAGATCTGCTGCAAAATTTTACCGACTCCAATTTGCTCTATCGTCAATGCACTGATCGACTGAGAACGCGATGCGGGTACGCCGCCTTGAACTGCGAGATCATCGCGCAAGCTTGCTGCAATACCCGTTCAGTCGTTTCGGGATTGTCGCGTGCAAGTTCGTCGGCGTTTGTGCGGATCGCTTGTGCCATATTGGCCGACATCACAGCAAAACGGCCCTCACCGTAGACCAGCGCATCTTGCGAGGTGGTCTCAAGCCAACGAGCAAAATCGGTGATGATCTCCTCCCTCTCCGGGATACTGGCACTCTTGATGATCCTGATATTTTCTTCCATGTGGTCTCACTCCGTACAGACGTGGAAAGCGATCGGGCTCATCAAGCCCCGATCGCCGGGTGAGCTAGGAAGTGGAAAAGTCAGATTCAAGCCTTAATGCAGCCTGAATTCGCCATCGACACGCCGCCATTCGTTGGGCCCGATCAGGCGCTGATGGCTGTAGCGAACCGAATGCAGCGGCCCATCGAGGGACGCCCGCCAAAAATCCAGGAACTTGTGCATCTCGGGGAAAACGGGCGCGAGATCGTAATCCTGCCAGACATAGGTTTGTAGAACGGATTCAAAGTCTGGGATGCGATAGAGGATGTGGGCAGTCGTCAGTCCGTAGCCATTGAGCTGCCGCTCCAGGTCAGATGAGAATTGCATGCTTCATCTCCATTTCGTAACAAGGCGAAGGTGACGTAAATTTTGATCGGCATCAAGACAATTCCGCATTACCAGTTAAAATTACTTAGCGATTATAGCACGTTAGCAGCAGCGATCGCCGGGTGCTAATTTTTCCAAAACACCCTCTTGAAATCGAAAAATCCCGAAAATAAATCTTGCCCGCGAACGCTCGATTGAGGTTCGCACCCGTCCGGATTGGTCACCCGGTCCGGTAGGGGATTTTGCGTCATCTTTTTTGTCCAATGGAGGAAAACATGTC
The DNA here is from genome assembly GCF_037083425.1 of Agrobacterium sp. CCNWLW32. Lineage (NCBI taxonomy): Bacteria > Pseudomonadati > Pseudomonadota > Alphaproteobacteria > Hyphomicrobiales > Rhizobiaceae > Agrobacterium > Agrobacterium sp. CCNWLW32. Next base: position 13,320 of record NZ_JBAOJM010000021.1, on the reverse strand, counting down.
GTTCCAACCACTTCATGATCGTATTCTCGTCCGCCGGGTCGAATCCCAGGAAAAGACCAAGGGCGGCATCATCATTCCGGATACCGCCAAGGAAAAGCCTTCCGAGGGCGAGGTCGTCGCCGTCGGCACTGGCGCGCGCAACGAAGCCGGTCAGATCCAGGCGCTCGACGTCAAGGCCGGCGATCGCATCCTGTTCGGCAAATGGTCAGGCACCGAAATCAAGATCAACGGCGAAGACCTGTTGATCATGAAGGAAAGCGACGTCTTGGGCATTATCGAAGCCCAGGCCGAGCAAAAGCAGGCTGCGTAATCACGCACTGCCGCCCATCAGTCAAAAAGCTGCCTATTGAAGGAGTGAACAAATGGCTGCGAAAGAAGTCAAATTCAACACCGATGCGCGCGAGCGCATGCTGCGTGGGGTCGACGTGCTCGCCAATGCGGTAAAAGTAACGCTCGGTCCGAAGGGCCGCAATGTCGTCATCGACAAGTCGTTCGGCGCGCCACGCATCACCAAAGACGGCGTTTCGGTCGCCAAGGAAATCGAACTGGAAGACAAGTTCGAAAACATGGGCGCGCAGATGCTGCGCGAAGTGGCATCAAAGACCAATGATCTCGCCGGCGACGGTACCACCACTGCAACTGTCCTCGCCCAGGCAATCGTCAAGGAAGGCGCCAAGGCGGTTGCGTCGGGCATGAACCCGATGGACCTGAAGCGCGGCATCGATATGGCCGTGGATGCAGTCGTTAAAGAGCTGAAAGCCAACGCTCGCAAGATTACCAGCAATTCGGAGATCGCCCAAGTCGGCACCATCTCGGCCAACGGCGACGAAGAGATCGGCAAGTATCTGGCCGAAGCGATGGAAAAGGTCGGCAACGAAGGCGTGATCACCGTCGAAGAAGCAAAGACCGCCGAGACCGAACTGGAGGTCGTCGAAGGCATGCAGTTCGACCGTGGCTATCTCAGCCCGTACTTCGTCACCAATCAAGATAAAATGCGGGTCGAACTCGAAGAGCCGTATATCCTCGTCCATGAGAAAAAGCTCTCCAATCTCCAGGCAATGCTGCCGGTGCTGGAAGCGGTGGTGAAGTCCGGCAAGCCTCTGCTGATAATTGCTGAAGACGTCGAAGGCGAAGCGCTCGCGACCCTCGTCGTCAACAAGCTGCGTGGTGGCCTCAAGATTGCGGCGGTAAAGGCGCCAGGCTTCGGCGATCGCCGCAAGGCCATGCTCGAAGACATCGCTATCCTCACTGGTGGCACTGTGATCTCCGAAGACGTCGGCATAAAGCTGGAGAACGTCACGCTGAATATGCTCGGCCGCGCCAAGAAGGTGGCGATCGAAAAAGAAAACACGACGATCATTGACGGCGTCGGCTCCAAGGCCGAGATCGACGGACGTGTCGCGCAAATCCGCGCCCAGATTGACGAGACTACCTCCGACTACGACCGCGAGAAGCTGCAGGAACGCCTTGCCAAGCTCGCTGGCGGTGTTGCCGTCATTCGAGTGGGTGGCTCCACCGAAGTCGAGGTGAAGGAGAAGAAGGACCGCGTTGATGACGCCCTTCATGCAACCCGCGCAGCCGTCGAAGAAGGTATTCTGCCTGGCGGTGGCGTAGCCTTGCTACGTGCGGTTAAGTCGTTGGACGGCCTCCCGACTGCCAACGACGATCAGCGGGTCGGTATCGATATCGTCCGCCGCGCAATCGAGGCACCTGTGCGTCAAATCGCTGAAAATGCCGGCGCCGAAGGTTCGATTATCGTTGGCAAGCTCCGGGAAAAGAGCGAGCTGTCGTTCGGATGGAACGCGCAGACCGGCGAGTATGGTGATCTTTATGCTCAGGGGGTCATCGATCCGGCCAAGGTGGTTCGCACCGCCCTGCAGGATGCGGCCTCTGTTGCCGGCCTCCTGGTCACGACGGAAGCAATGATTGCCGAAAAGCCAAAGAAGGACGCCGCTCCCGCCCTGCCCGCTGGTCCAGGTATGGACTTCTAGGGTGAGCTGTGGCCTGCCCCATTCGTGGGGTGGGCCATTTTTGGGAGATAGGGAGTGCGAGTACCGATTTCGAAAGAAGATGTACGCTTGTGTGCGAGTGTCGTCATGGAGGTCGCGCGCGCTCAAGCACCCATCTCTATCAGCCGGAATCAGATTTCATTCTGAACAGCTACCTGTGCATTTCGTCAGATACTGCCTGGATAGAATGGTATCGGCGATCGTGGCGTGAGGAAAACCCGCCGGAACGACACTCGACAAGCAAGATCAAATTGCGTGACGTCATGCCGATCGACTTTCTGGATGGAGAAGAGGACAGGGTACTGCCGCCTGCCATTTCCGAAGCAAAAGTCAAACCCTATCTGTCGCGTTTGCAGGCGCTCGATGAGGCCGAGCGCATCTTCGAGATGTTCACCAACGCGGCTTGTGCCCTGGACAGGTCGGTTCCAAACGAGAACTTGGCCATGGCTGATCGGATCCGGTTTGGGCCCGAGCGTCCGTTTCAGGCCGCCCGCGAAGCATTTGCCCATATTGAAACTGATCTGGAGCGCTGGGAACAACAAATCGAAGCTGAGCGATCACAGCTGGCGCAAGCCGTTCTCGGTGTCAGACCTGGCGATATCGTTGCGTCACAGCAGAACGGAGCGCTCACGCGTATTTCAGCAGAGTCAATTTCGCTCTACTCTATCGAAAAACGCGTCACGTTTGTGGTTTCTGGCAGGCGATTCCGGAAAGACGGAACCCTCGGCAAGATAAGCGAGACCATGAGTTTTACCCTGGATCGTGCTGTCGGAGATGGCAAGCAGTCACCGGATAAGACTGCGAAACATCGTGGCGCTGTCGTGCGTCTCTTAGTCTCTTGACAGGAATCGAACCGTTGGTGCGCCAGTCCCTTCACACACGCAGCGCATCGATGACGGCGCGCAGGCCAGCCGACAGGTATTTTCGCGTCGGGTAATAGAGATAGAGCCAGTCCTCGGGCGCACTCCAGGATGCCAGGCATTCGATCATGCTGCCGTTCTGGACATAGGGACGCGCCCGTTCCTCCCAGACATAAGCCAGCCCCACGCCCGAAAGTGCTGCCTCGACCATCAGTTCATGGTCATCGAGCGAGAGAGACCCAGTCGGCTCGAATTCGATGATCTTGCCGGCGCGACTGAACTCCCAGGCGTATGGCTTGCCGCTTGGATAGATATTGCGGATGCAGACATGACGACGCAAATCTTCCGGGGTTTTAGGGAGCGGATGACGCTCGAAATAGCTTGTTGAGCCCACGACGGCAAACCGAAGCCGCGGTTTGATCTTCACAGCCGTCATGCCATCGCGCAGGCTTTCGCCGAGACGGATGCCGGCATCGAACCCCTCCTCCACAATGTCGACAAGCCGGTCGGTGGCGACGATTTCCAGCTGGAGTCCAGGATTTTTTGCGATGAGCGGACCAATGACCGATCGGAAAACGAACGGTGCGACCGAATTGGGCGCGTTGATGCGAACCTTGCCAAATGGCGTATCGCGAAACTGGTTCAACGCATCGAGCGCCGAGCCGATCTCGCCGAAGGCCGGCGACAGTTGCGCAAGCAACATCGCGCCGGCATCGGTCAGTGACACGCTTCGCGTCGTTCTATTGAGCAGGCGAATGCCGACGCGCGCCTCGAGATTGCCCACCGCATGGCTGATCGCTGAAGCCGTCACCCCGCGCTCTTCGCCGGCCCGGCGAAAGTTGCGGTGACGGGCGACCGCATCGAAGGCCGCGAGTTCCGAGAGATCCGTACTGCGCATTGTCAAACCTCACTCATCATTGAGAGGAAGATTATCTCTCTAATTCTCATTGCTGAAAAGGTCCAGATTTCTCCTCGCAAACCGGCGCTGGTGCCGGACCACACAGGAGACAAGACAATGGCCGACTTCATTCCTCCCGCCCACAACACTGCATCGCCCTTCGCCGACATGCGTGGCCATCACGTTGCGGTGCGCACGCCGGACCTTGAAACCGCCAAGCGCTGGTATGTCGAGAAGCTCGATTTCCGCGTCGTTGCAGAATGGGACTATGCCGACGAGCAGCTTGCCTATCTTGCACCTGCTACGGACGACCATTTCTATGTGGAAATCCTGGGCGGCGGCGATCCGTCGCCGAAAGATGTCCGCCCCTATACCGATCTCGGCGATAGCCTCAAATATGCCGGCTACCATCATTTTTGCCTGAATGTCGAAAGCGTCGATGCCACCGTCGAGGAGCTGCGGGCACGCGGCGTGACCATCGTCACCGAGCCGTTCGAGCTTCTGGCAATCAGCCGCCGCCTCGCCTTCTTCTGCGATCCCTACGGCAATCTGATCGAACTGGCCGAAGTCCTGCCGTAACCCTTTCCCACCCGTTTGGCCACCCCGCCATCGGGTGGCCAGCACATCAGGAGAACATTCCATGACGAACTCCATCATGATTATTGGCGCTGGCCCTGGCATCGGCCAGGCCGTTGCGGAAAAATTCAGTCGGGAAGGCTGGCATGTCGTGCTGACCGCGCGCAATGCCGACCGCCTGGCCGACCTGTCCGCCGCCCTTTCCGGGCAAGGTCTCCAGGTCTCCGCTCTGCAAGCCAATGCGACCGACCCGGCCGCACTGCGCAAGGCGATCGCCGAGGGTGACCGCATCACCGGCGGCCTGACGGCGATCCTTTTCAATGCGGCAGTCGTGCGCGAACAGGATCTGTTCAGCATGCGCGACGATGAGGTCACGGACGACCTTGCCATCAATGTCGCTGCCGGCCTTCACACGATCCGGGCATCCGTCGAGCTGTTCGGTGCGCGCGGCGGCACGATCCTGGTCACAGGTGGCGGCCTCGCCGTGTCCCCCCATGCCGGCTATGCCAGCCTCGGGCTTGGCAAGGCTGCGCTGCGAAATGTCGTCGAGGGCCTGGCTGGTCCTCTGGCCGAACGCGGCATCCACATCGCGGTGGCGACAATCGCCACGCTCGTCGGCCCCGGATCAACAGAAGCAAGAGAGGCCGCCGACACGATCTGGACGCTGGCAACGAACCCGACCGCAGGCTGGGAAGCCGTTTACCCCGCAGACGCCTTCAAAGGAGACTGACATGACCGAAACATTGACCTTGATTGCCAGACTGACGGCCAAACCGGACTGTGCCGCGATGCTTGGCGAAGCGTTGCAGGCTCTCGTCTCCCCGACCCGCGCCGAGGCGGGGTCGATCGACTATCACCTGCACCGCGACAGCGACGATCCCAGCATCTGGATTCTCTATGAGAACTGGCGATCACGCGCCGATCTCGATGCGCATTTTGAGCAGCCCTACACCAAAGCCGTCATGGCGCGCTTTCCGGACCTGCTGGCCCGCGAGATGGAACTTACATTCTGCACCATGACATCGCCGCGTCCCTGAGGCCCGGTCCAACACTTCCCCATCAATCCGACATCAAGGACACCCTCATGAAAATCTGGTTCATCACCGGCGCCTCGCGTGGCTTTGGCGCCCTCATCACCACACGCGCTCTTGCACAGGGCGACGCCGTCATCGCCACTGCCCGCAATCCAAGGGCGATCGCCCAGCGGTTCGGCGAGCACCCCAACCTGCTTCCGGTCGCCCTCGACGTGGCAGACGACAAACAGGCGACCGCAGCTGTGAAAGCCGCGATCGATCGCTTCAGCCGCATCGATATCCTGCTTAACAATGCCGGGTTTGGATTGATGGGCGCTGTCGAGGAGGCGACAATATCCGAAATAGAGGCTGTCTATCGCACCAATGTCTTCGGCCTCCTCAACGTGACGCGCGCCGTGCTGCCCTTCATGCGCCGGGCCCGCTCCGGCCGCATCCTGAATATTTCGTCGATCGGCGGTTATCGTGGTGCAGCAGGCTTCGGTGTCTATTCCTCGACCAAATTTGCCGTCGAGGGCTTAAGCGAAGCACTGCATGACGAACTCGCGCCACTTGGCATCCATGTCACCGTCGTCGAGCCGGGATATTTCCGCACGGATTTTCTCGACAGCTCTTCGTTGTCGGTCAGCGGCAACATCATCAGCGACTATGCAGAGACTGTCGGCAAGGTACGCACGATAGCGGCCGGTCTCAGCCATAACCAACCTGGTGATCCTCAAAAACTGGCAGAGGCACTGATCGCCTTCGCTGACGCTCCCAATCCGCCGGTGCGCCTGCCACTTGGTAGCGATACCGTCGCAGCGATCGAAAAGAAGCATGCACAGGACCGCGCCATCCTCTCCGAATGGCGCACCGTCTCGGTCTCGACCGACTTCGCCGTTGACTAATGACGATGCTCGTCTGGTTAAACTTCGTCCGATGGGAGGCCGCTTTCGGGCCTCCCATCGCCTTGAGCAGATTTGCACGCAAGGACCTGCCGTTATTGGTCGCGGCGTCGGCCAAAAACCTCTGCGAATTAGCGTTTCTCGCCTGTACGCCTCTCAGCTCCAGCGCGGTGGCGTCCCAATGTGATCTTTCAACGCTAGTGTGAATGCCTTGACCTTGGCAGATGGCACCTGAAGCGCGCGTAGAAGATAAATTCCGGTGGCCGCTTCATTCCATCTTTCGCCCGATAGCGGTAGGCGTACAAGATCACCCACCTTCACCGAAGGTCCCGATACCCAGCTCGGCAGGAACGCCACACCCATCCCCGCTAGTGCAGCCCCGTTCAGCGCTTCAAAATCATCGGACCGGAATACAACGCGCTCACACGCTTCCCCTGTCGGCGCGCCAAGAATGCTAGACCACTCAAGAAGATCGTTGCCATGGAGCTTGTCGAGAAGGCTATGATTGCGAAGCTCGTCTTCGCTTTCCGGCACGCCGTGATGCTCAACATAGGCGGGGCTTGCCACGAGTATCCGGTCGAGGGGTGCCAGTTTGGTTGCGATCAACGTGCTGTCGGGCAATTCCCCCATTCTCACCACCAGATCAAGTCGCTCCGCAACCGGGTCGGCCAGTCGTTCGGTCAAGTCCAGCTCAACATGCAAGCCTGGATATTGCCGTGCAAGCGATGCCAAGACAGGAATGACATACCGCTTTCCGAAGGTCGGGAAGCAGGCGATACGCAAAGTGCCACTGACCTCACTATCGAATGCCGTCACCTCGGCATGCGTATCGGCCAGATCGTCGAGCAGGCGCTGCGCACGCTCGAAGAGGTGACGGCCCGCGTCCGTTAATGACAGTGCCCGTGTCGAGCGGACAAGGAGAGGCACCCCCAGATCCTGCTCGAGCGCATCGATCTGTCGCACAACAGCCGAGGGAGTGACAGCCCGACGCCTGGACGCAGCTGAAAAGCTGCCGGCGCGGACGACGTCGACGTATACCGCCAGATGTTCAGCGAAGCGTGGATCCCTCATCTTTGCCTACGACGCAAAACCGTTCCGACCATTCAGTTGGTTATCATCCAAGGTCATCAGGAGCACATTCCTTCTCGTCAACGGGCAATTTTGCTCACCAAACAGAAGGAACACACCTATGGTCAAGATCCTTGATACAATTCTCTCACAATCCGCCTATTCCGCAGAGATGGACATTCCGCTCGAAAAGATCGACATTGCCGATTGGCTCTTCAACCTACCCGAAGCGGAATATCTTCGCTGCTGCCCGCCTGACCATATTGCCGCAGGCGTCACCTGGACTGATGACGGCCGTCGGATGTCGATCAATGTCGAGCAGATCGGCTCAGGCCTGGTGGTACAGCACTATGTGGCCGAAGCCGCCGAACCAACCTATTGCCGGATGAACTCGATCTCGGATGTCTTCACCGCCAGTGGCAGAACTCAGGTCAATGTCGTCTGGGAACTGATCGCTGAGAAAATCGATGACGGCAGGACCCGCTACACCAACAAGGTCACAGCGCATCCAACCGATGCGTTCATGAAGTTCATTGAAGACCATGGGGTCGCTTACGAAGATGCTGCAGCCGCCCGTCAGGCCGCAGGTGGTGACCACAACAGCCGCGAAACGCCACTGTTCGCTGCCAGCATCGCCCGGCGCGCGCTTTCGAAGTAAGGGAGGAACATGCGATGAAAGCGATCGTCTTTGATGAATTCGGAAGCTCGGATGTTCTACGGCTTGCCGAAGCACCCATGCCTGAAGTGCGTCCCGACGACCTTCTGGTGAAGGTTATGGCGGCAGGTGTCAATCGCGCCGACCTTCTTCAACGTGAAGGCGTCTATGGCTCGCAGAGTTACGGCGACAGTGACGTCCTCGGCCTCGAGGTCGCAGGAGAAGTGATGGATGCAGGAAACGCAGTAACCGGCTTTGCCGTTGGCGACCGTGTCATGGGGATCGTCGGTGGCGGCGCCTATGCCCAGTATGCGCGCCTCGACAGCGGAATGGCAACAGCCATCCCGGCCGGCATGTCGTTCACGGACGCAGCCGCAGTCATGGAGAGCTTTGTGACAGCTTGGGAGGCGCTGGCACATCTCGGGCGGGTCGCGGAGGGAGAGATTGTTCTCATCCATGCTGCTGCAGGCGGTATCGGATCGGCTGCTGTCCAACTTGCAAAAGCCGTCGGAGCCACAGTGCTGGCCACTGCATCCGGAAACAACGTCGAAAACGTACTCGCCCTCGGCGCGGATGCCGTCTTCGACTACAAGCGCGTTGACTTCGAGGCAGAGATCATCGACGTGACCGCCTCGCATGGTGCCGATCTGATCATCGACTTTGTCGGCGGGTCCTACCTCGCCCGCAACATCCGTAGTCTTGCGCCTGGTGGCCGGCTTGTCCAAGTCGGCCTGTTGGGCCGCGATGGCGATGCCATCATTCCTCTCGGGACTGTTCTTCACAATCATCTGCAACTGCTGGGCACAGTCATGAAATCCAGATCGCGCTCAGAAAAGAGAGCTATGATCTGCCGGTTCAGGGACGATGTGCTGCCAATGATGGGCAAAGAACTTCAGCCCGTTGTCGGGGCACTGTATCCGCTTTCAGCTACATCGGATGCCCATCGCCGGATGGAAGCCGGCGGAGTGTTCGGCAAAATCGTTCTTGGCGATTTTCATGAGTGATGCCGGAATGGTTCAACACAAAGGGCAGCAGCCGCGCCGTCAACGGTGCCCGAACCGCCGCCCGCAAACTCATGCAGCGCTCCATAGGCAAGACCCCCGCCAGGCAGGGTTGCATCGATCTTGGGAACGCCGAAGGAAAGCGTTCCGGCCCGTTTAGCGGACGTTCCTTCCATTGACGCGATGCTGTCGCGCAAGTCGCAGATCACCCTCTGGCGGGCAGCAGTCATCGTTCACGGCTCCCTTCAAGGTCGTGTTCAGAGGATCGACATCATGTCGTATGGGCTATTTGTTCATTGTTTGTTCTTATGGCGCACAAGAGTCAAGCGAGGAATATTATCCCAGCATTAGCGATTTTGAAGATTCGAAGCGTAATCAAGCGCGTACGGGAAAAAGAAATTTTGCGGGCCTCTTGGGTGATTGGGTTCGCCCGGTGGATAGCGGGGATGGAGTGAAGACGTCACAATGTTCTTAAGATTTTTGTGCTGAACTCTCCCAATGACGAAGCCACCGAGATCAAAGCCGCTCCTTCGTGATACCGAAGCTCCGCTACGGTCAAAGCCGCGTCGGAAGCGCAATCCCGCACAGCCACAGCTGCTGTTTGATCCGATGCCCGATCGCGTCGAGCCGGCGCTCGCCCAATTGAAGGCGCGTCCTCCACAAGGCGACCAATGGAGCTGGGAGCTGAAATGGGATGGCTATCGCCTGGCTATCCATATCGAGCCGACAGGGGTCCGCATCCTCACGCGTGGTGGCCATGACTGGACGCACCGGTTTCCGGCGATCGAGCAGGCTGCCCGGGCGCTTGGGCCCGGCAACGATGATCATTGATGGCGAGGCGGTTGTGCTTGACGATGAAGGGCGGCCGGATTTCGGGCTGCTGCAGAAATCGTTGGGTGCGTCTGGAAAGACGGCTGGCAACCGAGCTTCGGACGCCATCCTCTACGCGTTCGATCTTATTTATCTCGACGGCCATGACCTGCGCAACGTGGAGTACCGTTCGCGCCGGCATCTTCTCGAGGATACGCTGAAGGGGCACGACGGCGCGATCCGCCTTTCGGAAACCATTGACGCCGATCCCGCGATCCTGCTGGAACACGTTGGCAGCCTTGGCCTCGAGGGCATCGTCGGCAAGCAACTGGATCAACCCTATCGTTCCGGCCGGACCGGCGATTGGGTGAAGATCAAGTGCGTTGAGAGCGAAGCCTTTATGATCGTGGGATACGAGTCGACGGCATCGTCTGCTGGCTTCGCCTCGCTGGTTCTTGCTGCCTATCGTGGCGACGAACTCGTTCACGTCGGGAGCGTCGGCACGGGCTTCACGCAAGCCGAGATGATCAGGCTGCGCAAGATGCTGGACAAGCTGCGCTGGAAGCGGAAGCAGCCGCCTGTTGCCAATGCCGAAAAGGCGGACATCGTCTGGGTCGCGCCGACTTTGATTGCCGAGATCGAGTTTCGGGCCTGGACGGCCGACGGCAAGCTACGCCATTCTTCCTATAAGGGCTTGCGGGAACGGCAAGACAATGCCGATGTTTACAAGCTCGACTAGCGACGCAGGCGGAACTCACCACACAACTGCATTCGGTCGCAACGGAGGAATTGCTGCCATGTGCAATCTATATCGGATGGAAGACAAGGACTGGGTCTCCAAATGGGCTCAGGACGCCGAAAGCCTGATCAACCTGATGCCAGCCTATCAGATGAACCCCGACCAAATGGGGCCGATCGTCCGCAACACGGCGGAAGGCAAGAAGCAGCTTGTGCATGCGCGATGGGATCTGCCCTCCCCTCGTTTCGTCTTGGAGAAAGCAGCCAAAGGCAAAGCCGAGAAGCTCGCGGCCAAGGGCAAGCCATTTGATCTCGAGGAGCTGATCCGCATGGAGGCCGACCGCGGCACGACAAACGTGCGCAAGCTCAATTTCCCGCACTGGACGCGATGGTTCGGCGTGGAGCATCGTTGCCTCGTCCCTGTCACCAGCTTTGCCGAGCCGGATCCGGCGAGCAAACAGGATGGTGGCATTGTGCCCAATGCCTGGTTTGCCCGCGATGAGGCAAAATCGCTGATGTTCTTTGCCGGCATCCATGTGCCGCAATGGCAAAGCGTCCGGAAGGTTCGAGACGGGCTCACGACCGACGATCTCTATGGTTTTCTGACCACGGATCCCAACGATCTCGTGAAGCCAATCCACGACAAGGCCATGCCTGTCCTTCTGCTGACGAAGAAAGAGACGGAAACCTGGATGCGGGCGTCATGGGAAAAGCCCAAGGGACTGGCCCGTCGGTTACCGAATGATGCGCTGATCATCTCGTCCCGCGAACCGTACGGATCCACCATCGTGTCCAAATCCGGAAAGCCGGTGGAACAGGGCAGTCTGCTTTGACGCCTGAAAACAAAGCTTGAAACAATCAAAAAACGAAAAAGCCTGCCGCGGGAGGAGGTGCGACAGGCTTTCCGAAATGATGAACAACGGCTGGGAGGAGGAGTGCCGCTGTTCCGTCAGGCGCCCCTTGGGAGGAGGAGGAGTGGGTCGCCCGATAATACGAAGCTTTGCGGGAGGAGGTGCATCGCTTCGACGATCTGAAAATAGCAGAAGCTGCCTCGATCGCCAGCGTTCAGATCGCAGCGCAGCCATGCGTATATTGCAATGCAACATGAAGCGCGTGCTTATTCTCTTGCCACCTTCAGACAAGCGACGCGTCCTCGGCAAAGTGGTTCGAAACCGAGAACGAATTGAATAACCTTGGTGGAGGACATTTCGCATGGCTTCAGGATCGCACCCGGCCCAGCCAGTCGATAGAGATTGAAGCTGACGATCTCCGTTCCGCCGTGCTCCTCGCCATAAAGCCAGGCCCGTTTGCCATCCTGCGACCGCTTGACTGTCACGCCCCATGGTCGACCGCTAAAACTTCCGTCGACATAGCCGTCCGGCAATCTGCCAAGCGCGTCTTCGAACATCGCCAGAACAGGGGACGGCGTTTCGCCGACGTCGTTCATGGTTCCAGGCATTCGTCACAGATCCCGCAGCCATCGTCATCCATGCTCGAGGCTGGCCGCAGCTTTAGACAACAAGGGCAGGTCCTTGCATCCGAAGCGCATGTCTCTTCGCGGTCGGGCGGAAAAATTTCTATATAGAACTCCGACAGCATGTCGGCCCCGCGTTGATCCATGGTAATGTTCCAGTTCTGGCTTACGCCAGAGATAGTGTGCACGGACGGCTGCACAAGCGGCAGATGGTTGTCAGGGACAAGCCAATCGTACACATTGACGGTCTTCCCGCTACCGTGTTCATTCGTGGAATGTTTAAAGCCGCAAACGCTGTGCAGATCAGGGTTTCCATCGACGAGCTTGACCCGGAGGTCTGGCGTCAATTAGTCCTGCCGGTGCACTGGAACCTGGAGCATCTGCATCTTAGTATTCAGGCTGCCTTCAAATGGTGGAATTATCATCTTTATGAATTCCGCATCGGCGGCCTGCGCGACCCGGCAGTTGAATGCTTACGAAAATCCGGCGGTGATCAATATTTGAAGCTAAACAGTCCAGTCTTCCACTCGTAATCCGGGTACGCGATCAAATTCACGGCGATTATTGGTAACCACAATCAGTCCGCGCGAGCGCGCGTGCCCAGCAATCAGCTGATCATATGGACCGATCGGAGCTCCACTGCGCGCCAGTTCGACTCGCAATTGACCGGTATGGCTTGCTGCCAATTCATCGTATGAGAGCACCTCGAGACGCGCTGCGAAGCCTTCCACAACGGAAAGGTTCTTTTCTGGACTGGCTGACTTTTCCGCTCCGTAAATTAATTCCATTAGGCTGACCGAGCTGATGCAAAGCTGATCATGTGAGCGATTGAATGCATCGCGCACTTGCTGAGGTCGATTCTTGATCGTAAAAATACAGATGTTGGTGTCCAGCATATACTTCAGCATTAGAATGCATCGCGCTCCTGCGAAGCAGCCTGCTCACGCTCAATCATAAAGTCGGATGTCGCCTCCGCTCCTTCAAACCAACTGTCCCAGATCTCACCGACTGGTGCAATGATGCGAGTGCGTCCCACCGCAACGATATCGACACGCTTTACGTCATCGGGCAAAGCGACCGCCTTTGGCAAACGTATTGCCTGGCTCCGATTGCTCTGGAATACTGCACCCTGCTCCATATGCATGCCTCCGAATTGCATCGATAACGACGTAGCCCATATAGTTCTTCGCTTGGGATATGTCAATGGGATATACAGCATAGGTCTTAGGCACATGCGATTGACCTGCCACTGCGAATTTCCTCCAGATTGGATTAGAGTCCGGCCCATTAAAGGACGGACGAATGAAGAAGCAGAG
>NZ_JBAOJM010000020.1:0-54730 GCF_037083425.1 Agrobacterium sp. CCNWLW32 | reverse complement strand
ACATCCGGACATGCGAAAATCTCCAAAGTGAAGCCATTGAAATCACTGGCATGTCGCACTTGGAAATAGAATGTACCAACCCACGAACAATGTGGCAGCAAGGTTGAAATGTCGCGGATTTCGCAAAGTTGAAATGTCATCTGCGGTTCTGCCAGCCCGTTAGAAATGCGACACTGGCTCAAACAATCAGCCCCCGACCGGACCGGCTGGGCCGGGTTGCAAGGGTAGGGAGGGGGCGGGTGATGGAACTCCCCCTTCGGCTTTAGCTTCCTTCGATCGTCACCCCAGAGGGAGACGATCGAGGAAGTAACCACGCTGCCGTATAAGGCATAGACTTGCGCGATCTTTTTGACAAACCGTGCTTTTCTATCTGAGAACCCGCACCGCCATTTAACGGTCCACGACCGCTCGGAACGTGATCTCAACGAGCTGTTGGGGAAAGGCGAGGCGCGTCACACCAATGATGTTGCTAGCCAGCTGAGGGAGATCGGAACCGTAGACTTTTTTCCGGATTTCAGAGGCGGGGCCGAAGGCTGCATCGACGTCCAGTACGTAAAGTGTCTCTTCAACCACGTCATCGAAGGTTGCGCCGAATTGTTGTAGGAGGACGCGGGCGTTCTCATAAGTTTGGCGAATCTGAGCTTCCATGGTGTCGAACGAAACTGGCTTTCCAGCGGCATCGATTTCGGCAGGTGCGACCAAATTCCCTTGGCTATCGTGGCTCAGCTGACCGGAAACATAGATCGTATCCTTAACCTTGACCGCTTGTGCGTAGCCAAATGCTTTTTCCCAGGCAACGCCGTGGTTTGCAGATTCAACGCGGGGTCTGTTTGCTTTGTTCGTCATCGTTGGCTCCTTCGAGAAATGTTTAGAACCCGAAACTGAACGAGTTTGACTGTCTCGTAAATTGCAATAAATCTGACGAGTGTATTGCGTTTGACGCAATGAACGGAGTCTTCTTTGTTGACCACGCGATATGGTGGGCGATGCGCTATTTCTGCGGATTGCTCGTCCGGCCAGATATGATGGTCTCTCCAACAATCTTGATTACGACGTCTTATGACAGCAATGGGCCAGCTGCAGTCTTCCGCTTTTGGCCGGAAGTGGATCATTCAGCCGCATCTATTTGAGCAAGAGCCTTTTGCCGTCTCGCAATGACGTCCGGATCATTCATGAAATCCGTGCGCGGACCGGGTTTGCGGCCTCTCGGCTTGTAGCCGATCTTCTCACTGTTGGTCTTTGGCGCAGGTGCGTGGTCTCGATCTTGCTGCTCCTTTATGTAGGCCAGCACTTCGCCGAGACGCTTGTTCTCGACCACAGCCGCATGGGTGACGCGCTGGTCCTTGTCGAAGATCTTGTAAGGCAACGAGTGACCTTTCCATCGAATATCCAGTCGTCCATCAGCGTAAGCGTATGTCTCGACATACTTTCCAACCAGGCCGCGCGTGACGTCGTTCTCCTCAAGCATGATGCGTTTGCGCTCATAGGAGAATGAAAGCTGTGCGCCGACGTGTCTTTGCTCGCGTTTGCAAAGCACGTCATTCAGCCTGCTTGGCGCCAGATTGACAGGCCGATGGAGGTTGTCGGGGCGGGTAGGGGTCACCGCAAAGCGGTCATTGTATCGCTCGATGAAGGCTGGCAGAAACGCATTGCCGGTCTCCATGTCACTGATATTGGCAAGCCTCAATTCCTTGACCAGCCGATCCTGCAGTGTCCTGTTCATACGCTCGACGCGTCCCTTGGCCTGGCTGGAATTGGCGCAAAGGATCTCGATGTGCAGCTCCGATAGCGCGCGACCAAACTGCGTCATGCCTTGCCCGCCCTTGGCGTCTTTCCGGGCGACACGAAAAACGGAATGTTTGTCGGAGTAAAAGGCGATAGGTGCGCCATGCTCTTCAAGGTAAAGCGAAAGCGCCTCGAAATAGGTGAAAGCGCTCTCCGACCGAACAAACCGCAGCTGCATCAGCTTTCCGGTCGCATCGTCGACGAAGACCAATAGCGAGCAGGCGGGCCCCCGATCCTCAAACCAACGATGCTCGGAGCCGTCTATCTGAACCAGTTCACCATAGGCCTCTCGTCGCAACCGCGGCTGATGAAACGTCCGCCGCTGCTTCCTCGAAAGCCATAGACCGGCATCCTGCATCCACTTGCGCAAGGTCTCGCGTGAAACCGTCACGCCGTGCTCTTCCTGGAGCTTCTCGGCCGCCAGCGTTGGCCCGAAATCAAGGTAGCATTCTCGCACCAGCATCAAAACATAATCACGGACGCCGGTGGCTATTTTATTGTTTGACGGCCGACCGATCGCTTTATGCCTTATCGAGGCAGCGCCGGCAGCCTCAATACGACTAATCAATCTCTGAATATGCCGGACGCTGATTGCCAGTACATGCGCCGCTGCGACAATGGTCATGCGGCCATCAACGACTTTCGACAAAACCTCGATCCGCTGCAAATCGCGCTCGCTCATGGTGATCAATCCCATCTGCATCTCCCAGACGTCTATCAGATCCGGGGAGTGTGACATTCTAACTTTGCAGAAACAGGACATTCTAACTTTGCGGCTACACACAGTAATCGCATAAGATAGATTATGGAACTGAAAAACTTGCGAACGCTTTATTTTTGAGGCGTTCGCGCTAGATCGCATCCATCATAAGCCTCTAACTCCGTTCGCTCGAACGTGATGACGGAAAATTTGTCTGAACTCCCTGAAGCTTCCAAATCCCAGCGAGATTGCCAGCCTCATGACTGTTGATTGCGAAACGCGACAATAATCGGCAAGCGAATGAGTTGTTCCGAACGCCACCATTTCGGGATGTGCGGCAGCCGTCCGCGCCACCCGTTCCTGGTCCCTGGAAAGCCTGACATGGGCCTCTGCAATCATGCCCTTGAGTTCGGCAAAAGTCGTCGGTTTTGCGATAACGATATCGTTTCTCATGATGGTTATCCCAAGACGGTGCGCAGTCTCGAAGGTTAGCCCGCTTCCACAGGCGAGCCCCTGAACTTCATTTGAATGAATTCGAATGCTTTCGCAGTATATTCCTTAGGCGGTGCGTTCGCCGGGTCCTGTTCCGCCTCGATAACCAGCCATCCGGTGTAAGCGCTGTCCTTGACGAAACGGACGACCGGATCGAAATCAACGACGCCATCGCCGGGGACGGTGAACAGACCATTCCGCACACCATCGTTGAAGCTGAGATCCTTCGAACGCACATCATCGTGGACTGCCATGCGGATGTCCTTCAGGTGGATGTGGACGATACGGTCCCCGAAGCGCTTGATCAGCTTTGCATAGTCAAAGCCCGCTGCGGCGGCGTGTCCGGTATCGAGAAGAAGACCGGCCTCCGGCCCGGCTTTACCTATGACGGCGGAAACCTCCTCGAAGGTTTCTGCGACCATCATCAGGTGATGATGATAAGCAAGCTTCAGGCCGTAAGCGTCGAAGAGACGCTTGCCAAAGTCGGTCAGGCGTGCGGAATAGGCGGCCCTGTCCGCAGTCGGCATGACAAGACGGCGGGACATCGGGGCATCGAACGGCGCCCCCGGCGTCATCATCGCAACTTCGCCATAGACGAGAACGCTGCATCCCATCGCTTTCAGCAGCGCGGCGTGATCCCCGACAGAGGCGATCTCGTCCTCGACCGACCTTTCCGCAAGCTGTCCCGAATGCCATCCTGATGCCAGGGCAAGACCTTGATTTTCAAGCAATGGCCTTAACACCGATGCATCGCGCGGAAATTTCCGGCCGAGTTCGATGCCCGCATAACCGTTCGATGCGGCCTCGGACAGACAGGTCTGCAGCGAGATCTCGGCCCCCAGATCCTCCAGGACATCGTTCGCCCACGAAAGAGGGCTTACCGCAAGGCGGGCTTTTGACAGGGGCAATGTCGTGTTATGGCCCATGGAAAATTCTCTCCTGTTTTTGAGCCTGTCTCCGTGACGTCACGTCGGCTTCGATACTGTGCAACCGCACCTCCTTTTCGGAATATCGGTTTGCCGGCGGGAGGGATATTCGCGCGCCGTCCCCGCCACAAGCCATATCAACCCATGCGGAACGGCTGTTTCTTCGACACGGACTCGATCGCAGCAAGTGCGATCGCCAGAGCGTTGCGGGCGTCGGCGCCTGTCGGTGCATCCTTGATCTCACCGTCGCGGACAGCCTCGACGAATGACGCGAGCTGGGCCGTATAGCCCTGAACGAAATGGTCCGTGTCACGACGCCAGGTGTCGTTGGAGACACCGTCCTTGTCGAAGAGCGTCATGCTGGAGCGGCGAACGTCGCCCATGGTGATCATGCCGCCCGAACCGAAGACTTCGCCACGGATATCGTAGCCGTACATCGCGCAGAAATTTGCCTCGGCGACGGCGATGGAACCATTGTCAAAGCGGATGTTGACAACTGCCGTATCGAGAAATCCCTTATCGCGGGCGTCCGGACGGACAAGCGCATCCGCCATCGCGAAGACTTCGACGGGTTTCGCGCCGGGGTTCAGCCACAGCAGCGTGTCGAAGTCATGGATCAACGTTTCGTAAAAGACCGTCCATAGGGGAATCCTGTCTGGATCGGCCCCGAATGGACCCGGGTCGCGGGTCAGCGAGCGGATGAGTTGCGGTGCGCCCACTTTCCCTGCGTCGATGGCCGCGCGGCCTTCAGCGAAGGCCTGGTCCCAGCGGCGGTTGAAACCGACCTGAAGCGGAACGCCCGCAGCTTTGGCCGCAGCGATACCACGGTCGGCGTCTTCAAGGGTGAGCGCCATCGGCTTTTCGCAGAAGACTGCTTTGCCCGCCTCGGCAGCCTGTACCAGAACGTTGGTATGGAAGCGCGCGGGGGTTGCGATGATGACGGCATCCAGACTCGGATGCGCCAGCATCTCAGCGACATCGGTGTAGGAAGCATCGACGTCCAGAATTTCAGCAAGCTTCGCAGCCGCACCGGGCGCAGGATCTGCGATGGCTACGAGTTCGGCGTCCACGATCCTCCTGGCAACGCTTTCACCGTGGAAGGAGCCGATGCGTCCGGCACCGATGAGACCGACATTGACAGTTTTGACCTTGGCCATAAGTTTTGTCCTGTTATGAAATTAGAGAGTGAATACTTCGCGGAAGGACGAGAGCGCAGCGTCCGAATCTCCGGCCGCCCAGGCTTCCATCCCGATCGGGCCGGAATAGCCCATGGCGTTCAATGCCTTGGCGACGCCGTTCCAGTTAACTTCGCCCGTGCCCGGCTCGCAGCGACCGGGAACGTCGGCGACCTGGATCTCGCCGATCCATGGCAGGCACTTACCGCACAGCTCGATCAGGTTCCCCTCGCCGATCTGCGCATGGTAGAGGTCGAGATTGAGACGGAGACGGGGATGGTCGATGCTCGATACCAGAGCCAACGTGTCTTCAGCGCGGCCAAAGGGCACTCCGGGATGGTCGACCGGGAGGTTCAGGTTTTCGAGCGTGAAGACGACGTTTTCCTCTTCCGCCAGATCAACGATGCGGCGTAGCGCGTCCTGCGCCTTCAACCACATGGCTCCCGTGACGACCTCGATCGGCTGAACGGGAAGCCCACGGTCGCCGAGGCCGGTTCCGTGAAGATTGAGCCGCTGGACGCCGAGACGCTTGCCGATCTGAGCAGTTTCGCGGGCTGTCCTGAGGAGTTCGGCCGTACCCTCGTCATCGGTGAGACGGCCCGTGAGATAGCCGTTCATGATTGTGAAGGTTGCGCCTGTCGCCTCCAGCTTGCCGATATCGTGCTCCGGCCAGTTCCAGAGGCCAACGCCGAATCCCAACTCCTTCAGGCGGGAGGCGCGCCATTCGATCGGCTTGTCCCGCCACAGCATCTCGGCGCAGGCGGCCAGTGGAAACGCGTTGTTATTGGCATTGCTCATCGGGGTGTTTCCTGGTTTTTGGAACATGGTTGTCCGAAGCGCGGCGCGAGCGCCGAGCCGCGTTTCGTTTTTGCGCGCTGCGTCAGATCGTTCCGCCGAGTTCCGCAGAGATCGACTGAAGTTCCTTGCCGCCAGCCATCAGGTTCTGGAGGCCATCGAGATTGATTTCGTCCTTAGCGAATGTCCCGAGCGTTTTGCCCCGGTTCAACGCCGTGAAACGGTTTCCCACCGCATAGGCGTGACGGACGTTATGGGTAATGAAGATTACCCCCAGCCCTTTGCTGCGCACCTGATCGATATATTTTAGAACCATCGAGGTCTGCGCCACACCAAGGGCGGAGGTCGGCTCATCGAGAATGAGCACCTTCGCTCCGAAATAGACAGCACGGGCAATCGCCACACATTGCCGTTCGCCACCGGAAAGGGTGCCGACGGCCTGCCCGGGCTCGCGGACATCGATGCCGATCCTTCTCATCTCCTCGCTTGTGACACGATCCGCAAATTCCATGTCCATGTATTTGAACGGACCGAAACCCTTGAGCGGTTCGCGACCCATGAAGAAGTTGCGGGTCACTGACATCAGCGGGATCATCGCCAGATCCTGGTAGACGGTAGCGATGCCCGCATCGAGCGCACCGCGCGGACCGTTGAAGGCGTGCGGTTTTCCTTCGACCAGAAAGTCGCCCGATGTCGGCTTGTGTACGCCAGAAAGCGTGTTGATGAGGGTGGACTTGCCTGCTCCATTGTCTCCGAGAAGGCAGAGAACTTCGCCGGCATGGACGCTCAGGGAAACGCCGTTGAGTGCGATGATGGACCCGAAGTGCTTCACGAGGTTCTTGACCTCGACGAGTGGCGTGTGAGTGTTGCTCATCAGCGTTCTCCCGTCACGCGCTTGCGAATGAGGTTGTTGAATATGACCGCCGTTAGAAGCATGCCGCCGAGGAAGACGAGGTACCAATCCTGATCGATGGAGGTGTAGGTCAAGCCGATCAGCACCATGCCGAAGATGATGGAGCCGAAGAAGGCGCCGATTGCCGAACCGTACCCGCCCGTCAGAAGACATCCGCCGATAACGGCCGCGATGATGGCTTCGAATTCCTTCTGGAAGCCGCGCCGGGCGTCGGTGGAACCGGCATCGAGAACCGTTAGTATTGCAACAAGTGTGGCGCACATGGCGGTGACGATGAACAGGGTTGTTTTCACACGGGCGACAGGCACGCCGGATTTGCGGGCGGCCTTCGGATCGCCGCCGGATGCGAAGATCCAGTTACCAAAGCGCGTCCGAAGCAAGACCCATGTGGCGACGAGCGCAATAAGGACGAACCAGAGTATTTCGACAGGGATACCCGGAACCCTGGGCGCGCCGTTCGGAAAAGTGTCGATGATCCCGGCATTGGCAAGCCATTTAAACAATCCGGGAAAGGCATCACCGGAGAACAGCGGAGCGAGCGGGCTGTCGACAACCGCTTCCTTCATTCCGCGAAGCTGGGTTGCGCCGCCGCTTGCCCATTTCAGTCCGACGAGCGTGAGGCCGCGGAGAATGAAGAGGAATGCGAGTGTGACAATGAATGACGGCAGTCCGGTGCGCATTGTAAGCTGGGCATTGGTAATGCCAATGACCACGGCGAAACCCAGCGCGATCAGGATTGCGACACTGAGCGGCAGATCAAGGACAACGAGCGCCGTGCCGAAGACGAGGCCCGCAAAGGCAACCATGGAGCCGATAGACAGATCGAACTCGCCGCCGATCATAAGAAGCGCCGCGCCAATCGCCAGAATTCCAAGCTGGGCGGCTGGCGCCATGAAATTGACCACGCCGGCAAGCGTAAACATGGCGGGGTTGGCAGTGGAAAAGAAGAATATCGTTACGACGACCAGTCCTGCGACAGCGCCGAGTTCCGGACGCCGGGCGAGTGCGGTCATGGTCGATACCTTTTTCAGGCGTTCGTCAGATCGAGCCGAAGACCCGTTCTGTTCGTTGGCCAGCGTCATGGTCGTACCTCAGAGTTAAGTTGTTTTCCGTGCGCCATCGGTTTCCACTCACGCGTCACGCGGATCGGATGTCGGGCGATGAATGCAGCTCCCGCCGGAAGAGCGGGAGCTGCCGCAGGTCCCGCTCAGCGGACCCCCTGGGAGGATTTCTCGATAACCGAAGCCGCCGCGTCCTTCTCGACGAAGCTCGGACCCGAAGCGACATTGCCGGCCGGGATCGTCCCGTAGCGGGCATTGAGCGCGAGGAGCGTGACCGGGAGATAGCCCTGAAGATAGGGCTGCTGGTCGACGGCAAAGAGCGCCTTGCCCTCGGATACAGACTTCAGAAAATTGGCCGAAAGGTCATAGGAAGCAACCTTGACCTTGTCGCCATTGCCCATCTTCTCAACGACAGCCACCGCGCGCTCACCCACGAGTGGAGCGGACAGGCCGAGAACAACGTCGATGGACGGATCGGAGGTCAGAGCAGCCTGAATCTTGGACTCGATTTCGGCAGGATCCGCAGTCGCCGGCAGAATGGTGACCTTTCCACCTTCGAAGCCCTTCTCAGTGCCGGCGCAGCGCTGGTCGAGAGCGGCGTTACCGACTTCCTGATTGACGCAGAGAACATGTTTCAGGCCGAGCGACTTGAGCTTTGCACCAACTTTCACGCCCGCCGGAAGTTCGTCCTGACCGACGTGGAGCTTGATGCCGAGCTTTTCAGCGGCGGCAATGCCCGAATTCATGGAAATGACCGGAATGCCGGCGGTAACGGCCTTCTCGATGGCCGGGCCAAGCGCGTCCGGATCGGGATTGGAAATCACAATGCCCGCCGGGCTCTGATTGACCGCAGCTTCGATAAGTTGCGCCATGGCAACCATATCGAAGGTCTCAGGCGCGCGATAGTCAACCTTAACATTGATGTCCTTACCGGCCTGCATCATCCCGTTCTTGACGATGGACCAGAATGGGTCCGACGCCTGACCGTGAGTTACGGCAATGATGCTGGGCTGTTCGTCAGCCTTCACACCAACCGACCATGAACCTGCAAGCGAAACGGCAAGAGCTGCGGAAGCCAGATACTTCAAAATCGATTTCATTTTTTCCTCCTCAATACCATCCACTCCTCTGGACGGAAATTCGAATGCTACCGGGTGCAAAGTTGCTTGCTACCGGGTGCAAGCAGGTGCATCCTATGTCAGAATACGTTAAAAGCAAGAATTAATTTCATTGATATCAAGAAATGGAATGTACGTTCCATTTCGGGAGAGGTTATGCGCAAGAGAGCAACGGCAAAACAGGTAGCGGAAGCCGCCGGGGTATCGAAATGGACCGTGATCCGCGCATTTACGCCGGGCGCCTCGATCACCGAAGAGAGCAAACGCAAGGTGCTGGAGATTGCGGCGGCACTGAATTACACCCCTAACCTGCTGGCCCGCAGTCTCGCCACCAACACCACTGGACAGGTTGCCGTCTTCGTTGACGACTTCTCGAATCCGCAGAAACTGCCGTTCCTGGAAGCACTGACGGAGAAACTTCAGGCTGCGGGACTGGTGGTGATGCTCATTAACATCAACAACCATTTCGACCATGTGAACGCGCTGCTCCATGCCGACCAGCGGCAGGTAGACGCAATCGTGCTCTTCGGTACGGCGTTTCGCGATGAGACCCTAATCGATCTGCAGCACGGCAACGGAATACCCCCGATGTTCGTACTTGCGCGCGACAGCCAGATCGAGGGCGTTCCCGCCGTCGTCTGCGACGCGGAACTTGCGTTGAGGGAGATCGTCGATCATCTCCATGCGAAGGGCTACAAACGGCCCGGCTTCATGAGCGGAGCTGCGGCGCTGTCAACGGCATTGCGGCGTCGCCACCACTTCACCGAGTTCTGGGCGCAGAAGGGAATAACGGAAATCGCCCTTCTGTCCGCCGAGAAATACAGCGCCGAAGCCGGGGCCGTATCTGTCAGGCGCTATCTGTCCGAGACCGCAGCGCAAGATCGCGTCGATGTGCTGATGTGTGAGAACGATATTCTGGCAATCGGAGCCTTGGACGAAATCCGCGGAAAATTCGGCCTTAGAGTACCGGAAGAGATCGCCGTCGTCGGCTTTGACAATTACGAATTGAGCGGATCGTTTGCCTATGGTCTCACGACCTATGAACAGCCGCGCAACGAAATGGTTGATGTGATCCTCAAGATGATCAAGGGAACGATCGAACTCGAAACGGTGACGCTGCCGGGCACGCTGATAGTGAGGAAATCGGCATAGCAGCCCCGACGTCAGGATCGTAACACTCTCCCATCATGCGAAACAGCTGGACCCGATACTCTGGTGCGAGCGTTGCCCACGCTCCAGAGGTAACAGTCGCTCAAGGAGGTTCTGGCGAAGGCTGGTTTTATGTTGGCTCGTCATCTGCATTCTTACCAGTGATCAAGCTGAAAAACTCTTGAATGGCGTGGGGTGGATGCTGGGGATGTTTGGTGTCAATGAAGGCGAATTTAGCAAAGGTCAGTATCCTCCCGACGACCACCGCTTGTGCCAAAAGGAGTCTTGAAGCGCGACCAGCTACCGAACATTTAAAATTGGACTGCGGAGACTGGCGACCGGTCTGTTGGGATCATAACAGCCGGGGGCGCGTCCCCAATCTCCGCAATGAGATGGTTATTCCGCACAGATGGCATGATCAAGACAAAGGTGCCGTCATTTACTAACGAGATCGACGCGCGTCCGGCGTGTGAGGTTTGAGCCAATTGTCAACTGCCAGTTCCATTGCATGAGGTATAGCCACCTTTTCTATAACTCACCATCACTTGAAATATTGTTATAGCAAATCATTTTATCACTGAACGGCGCCCAAAAAGGCCCCAGACCCAATGGAGCATGGCCAGACGCGATCATGCATCACGTCACTTTAAGCGAATCTCCGAATTCTGCGAGGAGCGGGAGAAGCGCTTTGCGGCCTTGCGAAGTCGCTACGTCAATGCCGAAGAGCGCTGCGGGCAAGCGGCCATGTAACTTTCCTGTTTCATGGGGAACAGAACAAAGAAATCCCCGCGATACGCGCGGGGATTTCCCATTTTTCTGGCATCAGGAATTTTTGTGACTCTGCTGACCCGCCTTTACATGCTGCTCGTGTGTGCCGCCCCGGGTTTTACCATTATCGCTATTGTTGGAGGCCGACGCCGACTTCGAACGATTGTCGCTGTTCTTGTGGCTCTGCTGACCGGCCTTCACGTGCTGTTCGTGCGTACCACCTTGATTTGCCATGATATGTACTCCTCATATTGGTGATTTGTCACTTGCGTGCCCTGTGGCATGCCCTAACCCAACCAATCGGCACGAGAGGAGTTCCGAGATTTAATATTTCGTGAGGAACGACGAATAGTTCAAAAGGCAGGTTCGCAGGCCTCGCAACGAAGACAAATCAAGTGCGCGCTGCCGTTGTTTGCCAAACTCCTTGCGAAGCTTCCCCTTCGCGTCTTTCAGCACAACGTTGAGTCTTTCTGGCAGCACCCGGCCAGCCCGGTTGACAGCGCATTGACATTGCAGATCGGAACGGATTGGCCTTGCGGCTGTCAGATTGGTCTGCGGAGCCTTTTTTAGAGACCGTGCGATCTGCGAGGGCTCACTTCTCGTGAACACCTCTTTCTCGAGATCAAGCGCATCGCTTTTCCTGGTCACCTTTTGCGACGATCTTTTCCTTTTTCGCCTTTTTCATCGTTCTTGCTGGCGGATCATTAATTTCGGTCGGGGTCATGGGTGTGGTGACTGTCAGGCTCACCACCTCCCCCGGAAACCCTGCTCTTCCAACGCTCGTCATGTCCCCAGCGGGTTTTTTGGTTTCCAAAGGCGCCTTCGCGTTTTCATGTGATGCGTCCGGCCCTCCCTGACGGGTGCTGGCCGACGTTTTTGTGGACGTGGCCTGTTTTCTCTTGTTACCGGATGGCGTCGATAACCTGCCGGATTATTGGTCGTCGCGCGTCTTCATCGCGTCAGAAATACGTTTTTTGCGGGGGTCTTTGAGGTTCTCCCCAACAGCATCCCGATCGTGCTCGGGGTCGTCGGTGGGTTTCATGTAGCCTCTGGGCCGGTTTTCCTTTGGCCCCTCCCAGCGGGGCGACTGGTCGGTGGTGCCGGGAGTGCCATCTCGTGGAGAATTACTGGTCATCACTGCCTCCAATTGGGTTTCGACTTACCCAACCGATCTGAGGCGACGATGTTCCGCGAGACAACGGCAGCAGGGGAACTTTTTTCGAAACAATTGCGCGCTCCCCGGGTTAGGCGCGTGAGAAAATTCAATCCGAGGGAACAGAAGATGACGGACAAATCCAGCAAATCCGATCGCATCGCCAGAATAGCGTATGAGCAGCAGCAGGACTTTCTCAGGCGTTCGTCCCTGCAATTCCTGGAATGTGCGATTCATTTATGCGCGACGAATATGAGCATTTCCGAACTTGCTACCCGGCTTGAGAAACAGGCCCAGTATTTGTGACAGTTTGGATGAGGACAAGCCGCGCCGGGGCTGAAACCGGGCGTGACCGGCATGCAGAAACTGAACTGAATAAAATATTGAGCGAGGCCTCACAGCAGATAGAGGCCATGCTTCTTTTAATGAACACAAATCCTCGCTGCACTGAGGGCTGATATTGCATCCATACACGTCACGAGCTTCAGTCCTTCGATGGGGCTGATCTCCAGACAATGGAGCTGTCGCCGTTTCGAGAGCGGCCCGAGGTCGCCGCCGCTGCATCTCCGCAGCCAAGCGCTTGACGCTGCGGGCAACGCGACAATCTCAGCGGTTGACTGCACGAAGCCCGGGCGGCCACGTGGGTGAAGACCAACGGGATCAAGGGAGCGGCCATGTTCCGGGTTGTCAGGTCGTCTCCCACAAGATAGCTTCCTGTCCCTTGACAACAGGACTCCAACGTAAGCGAAGCTATATGCCATCCTCCCGGATCAACACGAGCGAGTCAGAGGTATCAAGTGTCCGGACACACCGACGATGATGATAATCGAGCGTTTCGTTCCAATCTCGTTCGCGGGTCGCTGAGCGAGATGTTGGACGGACATCTGGCGTCGCGCGACTTTCTGGAGGTTTCGCCGATTGCGGGTTATCTCACCGACAACGCCGGCATCCTCACATTTTACAACGAGTTGGCTACCGACATATGGGGGCTCAAGCCCCGTCTAAAGGAAATCAGATACTGCGGATCCCTCAGGCTTCGCACACCCGATGGCAAGCCATTGCCCCACGCAGAGAGCCCGATGGCGATGGCCCTGCGCGAGAAGCAAGCGGTGCGAGATTATCGGATGCTTGTAGAGCGAGCCGATGGAAGCCAGGTTCCGGTGCGTGCGTTCGCTACACCGATATTCGATGCCGGGGGCGCCATCTCCGGCGGGATCAACATGCTTGTCGAAGAACCCGATGATCAATTCGATAACGAGATCACACAACGTATGAGGGCCATAATCCAGTCCTCGGATGACGCGATTCTGGCAAAAGATCTGAACGGCATTATCACGGACTGGAATCGAGGCGCCGAACAGTTGTTTGGCTACACTGCAGAAGAAGCCGTTGGCCGCTCCGTCACGATGTTGATCCCGCCGGATCGAACCGATGAGGAGCCCAGCATTCTTGCGCGCCTTCGGCGCGGCGAGAAGATCGATCACTATGAAACGGTCCGCCAGCGCAAGGACGGCACACGTGTTGATATTTCCCTGTCTGTTTCGCCAATCAGAAACCGGTCAGGTCAGGTCATAGGTGCTTCCAAGATCGCACGCGACATAACGGAACGCCGGCGCGCTGAGGAGCAACAACATCTGTTGATCCACGAAATGAACCATCGGGTAAAAAACCTCTTCACTGTGGCGAGCAGCATAGTTTCTCTCAGTGCAAGAACGGCAAATACGCCGGCCGAGCTCGCAGCCGCAGTGCGTGACAGGCTCGGCGCTCTTTCGCGGGCACATACGTTGACAGTTCCGCACACCTCCGAAGAATCAGATCGCCTTGCTCGGGCGACAACACTTCATGCATTGCTTGAAACAATCCTCGCCCCTTATGGTCAGGGTGCGGCTCCTCACGTGATAATTAGTGGTCCAGATATCACAATTACCGGCGGTTCTCTGACGAGTTATGCGCTTCTGCTACACGAATTCGCGACCAACGCAGCAAAATACGGCTCGTTGTCAACCGAGCAAGGACGTGTTGAAATCACATGTCAAAGCGACGACAAGCTGTTCACCCTCATCTGGGCCGAGAAAGGTGGGCCGCCGGTCAAGCGGACGTCCGACGGGGAAGGTTTTGGGACAATTCTCGGCCGCGCAACCGTTGGTAGTCAGCTTGGCGGAGAAATTCATCGAGACTGGAATTCTGACGGCTTGGTCATCCGGCTGACCGCCGCTCGTGACCGCCTCTAGGTCGAGGATAAATGCAGGAACGTAGGTCGTATTCCAACTACTTGAACCGGATTACGGATTTTAGCGGAATTTTTGCGACTAGAAGTCCATCACTACGCACCACTTCAAACGCGCTGCCATCCAGAATTTCGTCTTTGAGAATTTTCTCGGCTAACATTTCCTTCGCTGCCTGAACGGCTTCACGCCTTGCTTGCTCATCCGTAGAAAGGACAGCTCCTTCCATATCCACGGAGAGCCCCTGCGCGTCACGCACATGGAAAAAGTACCTTGGCATTGCGAAATTCCTGATATGGTTTCGTGGGGCCCTTGGGCGCTAACGAATTTCGCGATGGCAGGTTCCCAATCTGGCCGCGTAGTTCGCAGCTCTTATTGCCTTCTCTTACCGCGCACCGGGGATTTTTTTGAGGATGTTTCAGGCAAATCAGGTTCAGTGCCGGCAACCAGTTTATGGAACGACGGGCTTCCGGCCACAGCAGGCGTTGTCTTCGCTTGGCGAGGTGATGCCTCCCGGTTGTCGAAAACACCCTGACAGTCTTTTACTCACACGCAGGTGGGCAAACGTGCGTATCAGGCCCCAATCCGACAAAAGAAGATGATATGACCGTCGACCCTGCACGCGATGTAATAAAAATCAACCCGCCGACGCTCCTGTTCAAAACGGATACGCGCCGCACCACTCTTAAAAAGGCTCTCGCCTTCTGGGAGGAATCGGCAGGTTCGTTGTATGATTTCAAACTCACCGATCCGAGCGGCTTTTACACCCGGCATCTTACGTTTCGTCTGGGCGACCTTCTGCTCACCCACTGCGAGAGTGTCGGACAGACGCTCAGCCGGTCCAGCTATCGGATTGCTGCGGATGGTTACGAACATTTCGAAGTGCAGTTTTTCACCAGTGGATGGTGGCGGCGACAGGACGGTCGTGCGGAAGCCGAGGCCGCTCCCGGAGATCTGATCGTTCATGATACGGCCCAGGCCCATGCCGGATCAGCGAACGATTTTTCCAATATTACTCTCTTCATTCCTCGCCAGATGCTGGTGGGGTTGTTAAACCATCCCGACGAGCAGAATATGAGGGTCCTTTCAGCGCATCAGCCGATGGTGGTACTGCTTCGCAAACACATCGATAATATCTTTCACACTCTTCCACTTCTGAATCAAAGACAGGCCGCGGCTTTGGTTCAGCCGACGATCGAACTCGTCGCTGCCACCCTTAACGGGGCTCCGAGAGAGGATTTGGCCAAGGGCCTCGTTCACGTGCAGCGTGAGGAAATCCGCCGCCATATTGATGCGAAGCTGCTAAGCCCGGAATTGTCCCCTGTCGGAATTGCGGCAACCTTCGGTATATCGATACGTAAACTGACCTACCTCTTTTCCGATGACGGCGGTGTGGCTTCCTATATTCTGAAACGGCGGCTGGAAATGGCGCGCAAGGTGCTTCGCGATCCGGCGTACAGCTCCAGGTCCATCGCCGATATCGGTTTGGAACACGGTTTCCTGTACGCGCATAATTTTACGCGCGCGTTCCAGCGTATCTACGGATTGAGCCCGCGCGAGATGCGTGCCCTTGCGCAGCAAAACGCGCTGGCGAGACAGGGCGAGTCACAAACCTGGTTCGATCACGCCTCTAGATGGGGACGATAACCGCAATCCGCGGTCTGCAGGATTTGCGTTTAATGATTGTTTTATCCAGTGCCATTTGCGCGCAGGGATAGATTTGCCACTGCCGGTCCGAAAACTCTTCTATCCCCTGTGAAATTTCGATTGTCTGCACTGTGGGCGCACACACCAGGCGTTTCCGGCGCGCCGTCAATTCAGGGCGTCGGCGGCGCAGAGCGGAGTTTCAACGAGCGCCACATCGTCGTCTCCAATCAGGCTTCACACCATGAAAATATTCTTTCTGCCTGCCGCTCTAGCATTGACCGTATCCGCAGCGATTGCGGCGGATGTCACCATTGAGGACACCGCGCAGCCCGTTGCGGAGAAACCGGAGTTCACCTGGTCCGGAACCTATTTCGGAGTTCATGCCGGTGGAGGTTGGGCCAACGGCGCGTTTTCAGGCTTCGGTGTCGCCGGAACTGAAAACGCCAATGGCAGTCTCTTCGGTGGATTTGCAGGCTACCATTACCAGCCCGGCGACAATGTTGTTGTCGCCGTAGAGGGCGATATTGAACGCCACTGGAATGAACAGGAAGTCTTTGGCGCTGTTTTCGGTCTGGACTGGGCTGGGGCGCTGCGTGGCCGTGTCGGTTACACCTTTAACAACGTCCTTGCGTACGCTACGGCGGGATGGGCCGGAACGCGGGCCTATGTGGACGCGCCGGAATTGGACAAACAGGAAAAGACATTCAGCGGTTACACGATCGGCGCCGGGCTGGACTATGCCTTCACCGACAATATGTTCAGTCGTATCGAATACCGTTATACTGATTATGGAGACAAGTCCCTTCAGGGCGTCGCTGTCGATACCGGCCAGCACACGGTCAGGGTTGGCCCAGGCATAAAGTTCTGACCTATGCCGCCATTTTTTAGGTCTACACTTACGCTGGATGGAACGCGCCGGTATTTGTCAATCGTAATACTGACCGCTTTCATAAGCATTCTGACGGCAGTTGCCGCCTGGGCACAGGTGCCCGTTGTCACCCGACATCCGGTCGCGGTTTCCGTTTCGGAAGGCCGGGGCGCCATTTTCAGCGTCGAGGTTCAGGACGCCGCCACCTCGATACAATGGCAAAAGGCCTATAGCCCGAGCGGGCAGTTTTCCAATGTCAGCAACGGCAACGGAGCGGAACTCCACTTGCCGAACGTCAGGCTTTCTGACAGCGGCACCTATTATCGAGTTGCGGCAACGCTGGCAGGTAGCACCGTTTACTCCGCTCCGGCGTCCTTGACGGTCCTTTCCGCTGTCGCGCCGGGGGTGCGAACCGTCGACGTGCCGGCGAACGGACACTACAACGCCGGTCAAACATTGAGTTTCCACGTTCACATGGACCAGAGTGTTTGGATCACCGGTACTCCCGCTATTCAACTCATCATCGGCGCGACCACCCGGCAAGCCGCCTATCGATCCGGTACCGGCTCCAGCGTCCTCACATTTTCATATACTGTCCAGTCCGGCGATGTGGATATGGACGGAATTGCTCTTGGCACATCCATCGCATTAAATGGTGGCACAATTGCAAATTCCGTTGGCGAGCCAGCCGAACTTGCCCTGAACAGCGTTCCCCCGACGGGCCAGATACTCGTCAATGCAAATTCCCCAACGGTCACTCTTTCTACCTCTTCCTCCCCTGATGATTCCATTCGCCGTATAACAGTCACGTTTTCGGAAGCGGTTACCGGACTGACGCAGGGGGATTTCAGTTTGATCCCGACCGGGTCGGCGGTCGGTTCTGTTACGGGGCTTCGAACCGACGATAATATTACCTACGACGTTCTGGTATTTTACACCTCCGGTGCGGGTACTTTCAGTCTTCGCTTGCCGGCAAATTCCGCAATCAACACGGGCGGAAATGGCAACCTCGCGTCCAACACTCTGACCTGGCGAGTCGGCTCTTCGATAAATGCGGATTTGCAAGACATCAGACCGAGCGCCGGCACCCTCACCCCATCCTTCTCGGCATCCATAACCTCTTATGTCGTGAGTGTCGGAAGCGATATAGAGCGTGTTTCCCTGACAGCCGTTGCTGCCGACGCCGCAGCAACAATCACGCTGAACGGGTCGCCCGTCCCGGGCGGTCTTCCGAGCCCGGCAATACCACTCGCCATCGGCAACAATGCGGCCGACATAACCGTCACGGCCCGGGACGGGGTAAGCACAAATACATACCGCGTCAATATCGTCCGCGCTCAGTCCGGAAATACAAGTCTTGCTGCGCTGGTCACGTCGGTCGGAAGTCTTGAACCGGCATTTTCGCCGGGCGTCGCTAATTATATGCTTTCCCTTCCTTTCGACACCGCTACGCTTCAGGTGATGCCGACAGCCGCCGACCCTTTCGCTGCCGTCACGATACATGGCAATGTGATCTCATCGGGGAATATGAGCCCGCCCATCGAACTGGCCGTGGGTATAAACACCGTATCCGTGCTGGTGACGGCGCAAAACGGAGCTGCACGTTCCTACACGATCTCCGTCAACAGGGAGAAACTGGTTTTTCCGGATCCAACAATGGACGCCGACGTTGTTGGTTTGCTCAACGCGCAGACGAGCGCCGCAGGACGTTTTGCGCAGGTTCAGATACGCAATTTCCAAAATCGGCTTGAGCGACTTCATAACGAGGGCGAGCGCAGAAAGTCGAGTTTCGGTATACGTTTTGGGAGACAGTCGAAGGGCGGCGGTTCCGGTTTGCCCGTGGAGCCCGAGCCGGATCCGGGTGGCGCCGGCATTGCATCGCTCGGTTATGCGACCGAGAACAAGCAAGGGCTTCCTGAGAAAGTCGTCGCTCCCGGGGAATATCAATTCCCGGAGCGAGATTTTGACCCCGGTCCTTTCGCTGTCTGGACGAGCGGCTTCGTCAATTTCGGTGAGCGGGAAGATGGCAGGCTCGATCTCGATTACACGCTTGCGGGCGTCAGCGGTGGCATTGACTACCGTTTCTCGGAAGAGCTCATCGCAGGTGTTGGCGTCGGCTATGGACGTGATAGCACAGATGTTGGCAACAATGGCACGCAAAGTCGTGCCAACGCCTACAGCGCCGCTTTCTATGGCAGCTATACACCGTTCGAGAATCTGTTTATTGACGCGCTTCTCGGCGGTAGCGTCCTGGATTTCAATTCGGTACGGTTCATTGCGGCCGACAGCAATTTCACAAGCGGAAGACGTAACGGCAGTCAGTTGTTTGGTTCACTGACGGCCGCTTACGAGTTCCGTAACGAATCGTGGCTGGTATCGCCCTACGGCCGGGTGGAGATGTCACGATCCTGGCTTCAGGGCTTTTCCGAAGCAGGTGACAGCACCTATCGCCTCACTTACGGTGACCAGACGGTCGACAATGTAGCGGGCGTTCTGGGCTTGCGCGCCAGTTACGCGTTCGACTATGAATGGGGCAGGCTGATCCCAGGCGTCAGGGCTGAATATGCACTCGACCTCAAGGATTCCGGCCGTGCCATAATGGGTTATGCCGCATCTGGCGGGCTTCCCTATGCGCTCGACAGAAAGGATGAGATCTCCGGTTATGGCAACATCGGGCTTACGCTTGATGCGATCTTCAATGTGTGGTCCGCTGGCCTGGAGTACCGGACCGGCTTCGATGATTCCGGGACCCGGGACCATGCGGTCCGCATAAAAATCGAAACCAGATTCTAGCGAGCAACCGGTTTCGCTGACCAGTTCCTTCACACCGCAGGTCGCTGATTGCCGTATTTGCTTCGATTTTTTTGACCGTGCGGATCGCATCGAACGCCCGCAGTTGCTCTCGCAAATCCATAGCCCCGGAACGCCATCGTCGCTGCCGCCACATTTTTATGCTGCTAAATCGACCATTGAACGGTCGTATTTTCCAAATCCGGCGCACGAGCTATCGCTGTGCCGGCGTTTGCAGGAAAGGAAAAGGCTGAAGGAGGCCCGGCAGAGGTCTCATGCCCGCCCATTGTCGTGACGCGTCAGTTCGCGATGGCATATTGATTCCTGCGTCGCGGAATCAGCCAAGCATTCCTGACAATCGCAGCAATACGACCCCGATTGCCGCGGAAATTACGGTCAGCGATATACATGCATATAACCGGTACACTCTCTCCTTGGACGTCAAGAGGATATAGATTGATGCGACCGCGAGAAGGATTATTGTCACAAGAGCGCCATGCGCCCGATACTCGTCCGAGTAAAGCCATGTCCCCAAAGCCAAAAAAGCGCCTATAACAAAAACAAGCTCGAGCTTTGGCAAAACGACACCTCAAAAGAATCTGCTGGCGATTCTAGGGTCTCAATCTCACAGGTCAATATTGTTATCAGGTAACTGCGGGGGCGCGGCGCTGATCCGAGGAAGGAACACCAGATCCGGGTTTGGCAATTAACCAACTGTTAACCATGTTGGCCTAGTTATGACTCATGAGCCGAGCTTGACCCCCGGCGCACCAAGGCCACGATTTCGTTTCGCGTTCTGGCACGTTGCTTGTACTCCTCGCGTGAAAGTGGAACGTCGAATGCGGTCTCCAGCCCTCGTTTGCATACTTGCCGCAGGCATGTTGGTAACCGGTTGTGCAAACGGTTCAAGTCTGCGAAAGCAGCCGACAAGCACTGGCGGTGCGGAAACCTCCGGCAGTCAGGTGAGCGGATCGAATGGCATCGATTTGCCGGGTGTGACAGGTTCCGTCACCGCTCCGGTGAAACAGGCGAGTTTCAGCAGGACCGAGCATAAAGGACCTCTTTCGGGCCTCCTTCAACAGGCCGAGCGCAACTGCCGATATACGGGCCCGAACCCAGTCTCCGGCGGGAGTGGCAATTTAGATAAAATTTACGCTAAATCTTAGGGATTTGGACTGATCCTGCCGTGCTACGTTCAACCACGTGGAAACGGGAGGCGAGTAACAATGATCTGGGACCTGAGGAAGCTTGAAAAAGAACGCCGCGATCTCATTGAGGTCGTCGACAGTCTCAAGAGTTGGCAACGTTTCTCGCCAGATGATCCGCGTACTATCTCCTTGCAGGTCGCGGCACATATGATGCGGCTTAGCGAACTGGATGAGGATTTGACAAATCTGAGGAGCAAGGAGAATGGTTCAGCAGAGAATCTTGCCGCCAGCTGAACCTTTGTCAGACGATCCAGCAAGCATTCACCGAAAGACAGCGATGCGTCCTTTGCCGTCACAGCGCATGCGGGTCACTGGCACGCTCTATGGCGTTGCCCCCGGGCCGGTCGATTGGTGCCATTCCGGTATCGACGAGCACGCCCACACCAGCTTACTCCGAAGCACCCATCAGGCCGGGGATTGAAGCCAACAGATATAAAAATCAAGGCTACAAGCCGCTGTCATACGGCGCGGCTTCGTAGCCGACCGTCAGCTATGTTCGATGATAGAGGCCGGACAGATCAGCATCGATCAACGTAGCGGTTTCCGTCGCTGTCGCGATAGTAACAACGGCCGGGCTGTCCTGCTACGTTTCCGATCAAGGCGCCGGATACGCC
Organism: Agrobacterium sp. CCNWLW32; assembly: GCF_037083425.1. Taxonomy (NCBI): domain Bacteria; kingdom Pseudomonadati; phylum Pseudomonadota; class Alphaproteobacteria; order Hyphomicrobiales; family Rhizobiaceae; genus Agrobacterium; species Agrobacterium sp. CCNWLW32. The sequence continues at coordinate 33,343 of NZ_JBAOJM010000020.1, read as the reverse complement.
ACCGATAGCAGCACCGACTGCGGCGCCGCGAACGTTGCCTGTGGCTACGCCACCGACGACGGCGCCTGTTGCAGCGCCAATCCCGGCACCTTTTTCTGTCGATGCGCAAGCTGTCAGACACAGTCCTACGCATCCGATGACGAGAAATTTGTTCAATTCAACCTCCGTTAAAGTTTGCTCCCGGCAGAGACTTCCCCGGCCTGACCATGTTTGGGCTTTGACCGGATCGCCATGCGGGAATCATCTAACCAGCATCGGCGCCCAATGTTCCGAAAACAATGAAAAGCGGGCTGAAACGTGTCGGACTTTTCCGCGGGGCCGGGAACCGGTGCACGCGCTGGACGCGGGCCTGGCGGCGACCAACGAACCTCCCCACACAACACTTTTCCCTTTTTCTGGCCCCGCCGCTATCTGTCCCGCATACGGCATTCGCACCGGAGGCATCGCTCAAAACGAAGACCATCATCTCCCGGGAGGTCGTGAGGTTTAATAACCGGTCATCTCCAGATAGCCTTGTCCCGAAATGCTCCCTTTAAACTCTATCGGTCCTTCCCAGTAGGGTGTCGATGTCGCCATCCATGCCTGCTCGTTAAGGGGCAGTGTTTTAATGTCGAGGCCGCGCCCCGGTATCCTGATGCTCCACTCGACCGGGACTGCCTTGCCCTTCACGTCAGCGGTCCGCAAAGGGGTGAGGATGATGTCCCCCGGATCGATGGTTGTCGTCTTGCCATCTGCTGAAATCCAGTTGGCGGAAATATAGCCGCCATTGTCATCGCGCAGCCGGAATGCCATGAGTTTTTCGCCTGACGTCAGGTGGAGCGAAAACCAGTCCCAGCCCGTCTGATTGGCAGCAAGTGGCTGGGACGACCACTCCCGATCGAGCCATGCCTTGCCGGTTACCTTTTGAATATCGCCGTCGACACGAACGCTGCCGCTGACATCGTAGAAGGGTTGAGAATAATAATAGCTTGCGTGCCCTTCCGCCGATTTCACGGAGTATCCACCGTCTCCCTGGCGTATCAGCGGCCCGAGCGCCCGAAGCTTCAGGTTATATTGGAAGTGGTTGCCGTCAGCGTTGAGTTCCAGTTGGTCGAGTGGGTCGTGGAGATCCGTACCCGTCGATTTCATTTGCCAGTTGTCAATCCAGGCTTCGAAGGGTTCAACGTCGACACCCGCCTGGCCGACCCCTCCCCTTGCCAGCCTTTCGGTAAGGTAGTGACCACTGGCAGTGGTGACGGCTGCGTGCCCGATCCATATGTGCGGATCGGTCCACCCCGCGCGTTCGGTTGGTTGAAGCGCGGAACGAAAGAGCGTCCATTGAGCGCCCATCCGTTGTCCATCTGCCTTCTGGAGATTTGCGGTAACATACCACCATTCGATCCTGAAATCAGGATGCGCCCCGTGATCTCCTGGAAAAACAAGCGGCACCCCGCGTTTCGGAATACTGAAGCCTTCGGCATTCGACCCCAGGCCCGCAAAGCCTTGGGCCAGTATGCCGGTCGGCGCCAAAATGCAGTTTGCGGAAAGGAGCAGAAGGAGAATTTTAGCGTTCACTGGCGAATATCCTCAGAAGGTCGGCCGGTTCCGTCTTGGCCAGCCGGCGGACCGGTATCAGAACCGAAACAAAGGCCGCAAGCAGAGCGGTGAAGCCGAGCCTGAGCCAGTCCAGCGGAAACAGGATCAGGGGCAATCGCCATCCGAAGGCCTCTACATTAATGATCGCCAGCAGAACCCAGGCCAGTCCCAGCCCGACCGGGATGGACGCGACAAAGGTGGCCAGCCACAAGGCAAGCGTTCGCAGGACCTCAAGCATGGCAAGATGGCGACGACGAAGGCCAAGCGCCCAGACAGGGGCAAGCTGGGGCAGGCGGAGCGAGGCAAGCGTCAGCAGGCTCGAAAACATGGCGAAACCCGCCACCGCAAGCGTCAGGACGTTGAGCGCGCCGGTAACCGCAAATGTCTGTTCGAAGATCGCGGCTGACTGACGTTTCAGCGAAGCCTGATCGACAATGTTCGCGTCCGGCAGGCCGAAATCCTTCATCAGGCGGCGCCTGAAATCCTCGACCATTCCCGGTTCCATGCGGAGGCCGTATCGAAGTTTTTCGATGTCCGGATAATGCTGAACCAAAGCATCGATACCGATGATAACCTGGCCTGTCGGGTTGCCGTAGTCGGAAAAGATACCAACGACCGTAGCGCTCCAGCCTCCGGGCAATTCGATTTGTTCGCCGAGCGAGGCCTTCCCTGTCCTCCAGAACTGCTCGTTGACCAGTGCGCCTCGTCCTGCCGCGATTTCGTCCCAGGTCGCGGCGGAGCCCAGGATCAACGGCCAGTGATCCCTGTATGTAGCGTCATCAGCCACGCCGAAAATCTGGACCTGTTGCCCGGAGATTTCACCTTTCGTGCTCCAGACAGGCAAAACCGCTCTTGTGTGGTCCGGAAACCATTGCCGCAGGCGTGCCGCTTCGCCCTCGTCGCGCGCCGTCACATAGACTTCCGCCGCCAGGCGCTGGTCGAGCCAGCCCAGGAATGTTTGCCGGAAACTGGAAACCATGGTCCCGACGCCGATATTGGCTGACAACGCCAGCAGCAATGCCATCAGGGCGAGAGAAAGCCCGGGCAGTTGCTGGCGTGTATCGGCAAAAAACCACCCCGCCAACACATGTCGGGATACATCTTCGCCGACTTTCAGTCCGAGCGCCAAAAGGGCCGGAAGAATGAATGCTGCGCCGAGAAGCAGTGTCCCCAATACCGCAAAACCTGAAACGAGCCCGTGTCCCAGCGATGCAAGCACGCCGGACAAAATAAGCAGCAACATTCCAGCGCCTGCCTGAAACGTCAGCCCTCGGGTAGATGCCATGGTCCAGGCCCTGCTCTGTGCCGCCGACAAAAGCGGCATGCGCCAGACGTGCCAGAAATGTTGAAGCGAGGATAGCAGCGTCCCGATCAATGCAATGACAATTCCCGCCAGCCACCATTCCGGACGGAATGACAATGAGCCGGCGACAGTTGCGCCGTAAAGGCCGCGCAAGCTCGCGGCAACACCCGGCAAAAGTGCCGACGCAACGACATAACCGAGCACAACACCAAGGGCACCCGACACCAGCGCAAAAAACGTTGTCTCGATCACGAGCATCACCATGAGGGAACTGTGCGAAACCCCAAGCGATCTCATGGTTCTGAATGTACCGCGCCGCTGTTCGAACGAGAGGCCTGTCGCGGAATAGACGATGAAAAGACCGACAACAAAGGCAAGAAATCCAAATGCTGTGAGACTGAGATGAAAGCTGTCGGTCAGCCTTGCGATATCGGACCGGCTGCCGGCTTTTCTCAGGGAAAGGTCGGGCGGAAGGGGCCCGGGCGTCTGATAATCGGCGTTTCGCGAAGCGACAATGACGATCCTGCTCAGGTCGCCATTTCGTTTCAACAGTCGGTCCGCCGTTGAAATATCGACAAAAGCTGCATCGTCCGGGATGTCTTTCGCCGTCCTGATTAAAAGGCCGGAGGTATCGTTGAGTCTGGCAGCCGTTGCCGGCGAGACAATCATCTGGCCGGGCTCCCGCATGAAATCAATCAGAGCCGACGGGTCGGAGGGCGGAAGAACGATTTGCCCCGAGGGCATTGTCAATGGATCGATACCGACGAGCCTGAGACGCGTCGTACCAAACCTGTACTCGCCTTCGATCACCGGGGAGACATCCAGACCCGCCCTGCGAAGCCGGACATATGTCTGCAACGGAATCTTCCCGCCGTCCTTCGCCACAAGCTGATCAAGCTGGTTCTGTGCCAGGACCGAGGCTGCCCGGTCATAACTTGCCCGCGCTTCGGCGTTGATTGCCTGGACGGCCGACCAAAGGCCGGTCGCCAGCGCAACACCCAGAATGAGGGTGAAAAACTGGAGCGGCCTGTAGCGCCAGTGGGAGAGCAGCGCCCGGAAGGCGGTATGGTTCATGGCAAAACCTTCCCGCCGCTGAGGATGATGCGCCGATCGAGTTTTGCCGCCAGGCGATTTGAATGGGTAACGAGGAGAAGCGCGATCCTTGCTGATCTTGTCAGGCTCAGCATGATTTCTATGACGAGGTCAGCCGTCGCCTCATCGAGATTGCCGGTCGGCTCATCGGCGAGGATGAGGGACGGTCTTGCCGCAAGTGTGCGTGCGATTGCAACCCGCTGCTGCTGACCGCCGGAGAGTTGCTCGGGGTAACGCCCGAGCAACTCTCCGATTCCCAGTACCCCGACGAGTTCTTCCTGCCATGACGGGTCGAACCGCCCTGCCAGTCTCGCGTGGAACGAGACGTTCGAGCTGACATTAAGGCTCGGGATGAGATTAAACTGCTGGAAGATAAGCCCGACCTCCCGGCGCCGGAAACTTGCGCGACCTGCATCATCGAGGCCGCTGACAGACCTGCCGCTCACCGCAATAGTGCCGCTGTCCGGCAGATCGAGTCCGCCGGCCAGATGCAGAAGTGTACTCTTGCCGCTGCCGGATTCTCCTGTCAGGGCCAGGCTTTCGCCGGCCTGTAGCGAAAGATCAACGCCCTTCAGCACCGGGACGTTGCCTTCCGCTGTCTGATAGGACTTCCTGATGTTGGACATTGAGAGGATCATTGGTCTTCTGTCTCTTGTTCGCCCTGCCCATTTCACCACGCAAAATTTCCGGTGTTCCCGTGGAGCTGCCAAGGTTCTCCCAGGTTCTATTCCGATGTGCATACCCGCTCAATCTGCCTCCGGTTGGAAACAGAGGCCGAGTCGGATAAGCCTTGGCCGAGTATTGCCCTCGATCACAGGGTTCTCCCGAGGTCGGAAGTGACAGACGAATTATCCAGTCAACTTGACAGCTTGCATCGCAGTACCTTCGACTATTTCTGGTCCGGAAGCCATCCCGAAAGCGGGCTGCCAAGGGACCGGATGCGAGCCGACGGTTTGCCGATCCATGAGATCACATCAATCTCCGGGGTGGGGTTTGGTTTCCTGTCGCTCATCGTTGGCGTTCATCGTACCTGGATAACACGCCGGGATGCTATTGCGCGGGCCGGCCGCATGCTGGAATCGCTGGCTGCGGTCAAGCGGTTCCATGGCGCTTTTCCTCACTTCGTCAACGCGTCCAGCGGAAAGACGCTTCCCTTCGCGAAATTCGACGACGGCGGTGATCTCGTTGAAACCGCGCTTCTGGTTCAGGCGCTGATCTGCGTGCGTGAGTTCTTTGGCGGGCAGACATCCGCCGAGATCAAGCTTCGCCGATCCATTGAAGAAATCGTCGAAACGGTGGAGTGGAGCTGGTTTACCAGGGGTAAGACCGGGCCGCTTTTCTGGCACTGGAGCCCGCGATATGCATGGTCGAAAAATCTGCCGATCGCCGGCTGGAACGAGGCTCTGGTTTGTTATGTGCTGGCGGCAGGTTCAACGGCGCATCCGGTCGGCCGGGAAACTTATCATTCCGGGTGGGCACGCGATGGCGCAATCAGGAACGGATCGTCATATTTCGGTGTGCGGCTCCCGCTTGGCGAGCCTTTTGGAGGTCCGCTCTTCCTGTCGCACTATTCGTTCTGCACGCTTGATCCGAGAGGTCTCGGTGATGCCTATTGCAGCGACTATCTGGAACAGGTTCACGCACATTGCCTGATCAATTACCGGTACTGTCGCACGCGCTATGCAGGTGAAGCAGGATGGGGCTTGTCCGCCTGTGACGGGCCGAAAGGTTATCTCGTGAACTCTCCAACCGATGATCATGGCATCATCGCAACAACGGCTGCCCTCTCAAGCATGCCGTTCCTGCCGCAGCGTGCACGCCAGGCGGCGCTGCGCTTTCTGCGATGGCATGGCGGGGCGCTCGTCGGCCGCTTTGGCCTGATGGATTCTTTTCAGCCATCAACAGGCTGGGTCTCCAAAACGCATCTTGCGATCAATCAGGGGCCAGTCGTCGCCATGATGGAGAACGACCGGAGCGGTCTGATTTGGGAACTGTTCATGAACGCGCCGGAAGTCATAGCCGGACTGAACCGGCTGGGTTTCCACCGCGACAGATCGCACGAAAGGACGAAGCAGCAAGAGGCCGGATGAGTGACCGGACACAGCATCGTGCCATCTTCGGGCGGGGTGTTCCTGGTCACGGGCGTTAACCCCGACCGGTCATATTGCGATCGGCTGAGGGGTGCCGGCGCGTGGGTTTAGCGAGCCGTCGGAAGAACTGGTGACGGCCAGCGTCTCCCACCCAATCCCTCCGCGCTTTGCTGGCGGCTGCAGTCATCACCTGTTGCACCGGGTGAGGTCCTGGCGCAAAGGGCCAACGGGTTTGGGCGGCATCGTTATTTGCAATTTTGCAAGGACCTCGCAAATGCAATGATCGCTTCACTAACCTCATGCGGTTTCTCCTGAGGTGCCCAGTGTCCGCAATCCGGTATTATGAAGCTCCGCGTCAGGTTGGGAACAAGCTCGGGCATGGCGTCAATGATCTGTCGCATGGCAGGCATGCTCAATCCCGGATCCTGCTCTCCCACCATATAGACCGCCGGAACCTCCACTTTCAGACCGTGAAGCGAACGTTGCAGGTTCCAGTTGGCGTCGAGGTTGCGATAGTAGTTAAGCCCGCCGCTGAAACCGGTTTGGCCAAAGGCGTCGACATAATGGGCGAAATCAGTCTCGCTCAACCATTGCGGCAGGATGTCGGGCGCCGGCAAGGGCGCGAGCATCCCTTTCATGGGCGATACCATGCCGAACGGATCAGGCGTCCCGTCGCCTTCCTCGCGTGCTCCCGCCTCCCGCGATGCGGAAAACAAAATCTTGCGAAGCGTCGCGCCGATATCCCGCTCAAATTCAGCTTCGGCGATCCCGGGCTCCTGAAAATAAAGGGTGTAGAACAATTCGGTGTCGGATTGTGGAAAGAGACTTGTCGGCGGTACCGGCGGGGAGCCCATCATGGGAACGCCTATTGCAACAACGCCTCTGAAGCGGTCCGGGCGCATAAGGGCTGCCTGCCAGGCCACTGTACTTCCCCAGTCGTTGCCCACAATGACAGCCCTGTCGCAGTTCAGTGCATCGAGCAGGCCCACAAGATCGCCCACTAGGTCAAAAATGGAATACCTGCTGAGTGACGTTGGACTTTCTGTTTCTCCATAGCCCCGCATATCAGGTGCGACGGCGCGAAAGCCAGCTCTTGCCAGTGCGACAAGCTGGTGTCTCCAGGCGTAGGAGGTTTCGGGAAATCCGTGAGCCAAAAGGACAACCGGTCCTTCCCCCTCCTCCTCAACATGCATCCTGAGTCCGTTGGCGACCAGCTTGCGAGACGGCATGGCGAGCTCCTCTGTTATTCCGAAACAATTTATGTTACGGAAAACTTCACGTCAAGTTTCCGAAACAAGGAAAGTTACGAAATGTCAGACACCCGACTTTCCCGCATGCTTCACGTACTTGTTCACATGCATCTGCTCGGCGGGAGTGAAACTTCCGAAACAATCGCGAAAATGCTGAACACCAATCCGGTCGTGGTGCGCAGGACAATGGCTGCCCTGAAGGAGTACGGGATCGTGAAATCAGCGGGAGGGCGAAGCGGTGGCTGGCGGTTTGCAAGGGGAGCCGACCAGATTACCGTCGAGCAGGTCCACGATGCGCTGACGATCGGATCGGCGTTTTCGATTGCCCTTTCGAACGACCATAGCGCCTGTCCTGTCGAGGGTGCTGTGAATATGTTTCTGGGCGAGGCGATGACAGACGCCGAACACACCCTTCGAACCCGTTTTGCGGCGACAACGATTGTTGATCTGGCCAGTGCCTTCGCCTGATATTGTCGGTTCTCCCCGGCCCGGGTTGTGGTGACTCATCACGAGGACTGCTGGCGGTGTCGATCCGGCGACCCGACATGGAAATTGACCATCATCTTTCAGGGCTCTAGAAGAGCTCATCAGCAGAAGGAGGATTATGCGCAGAGGCAGCCATTGTAGCCGCACGTAGCGGTCTTGCCCGGCACCGTAGAGGTTGCCGGACCTCTTGGCATATTTTTCTTCGGAGTTCTCATGAAGAACCATGATGTATTGATCCGGCCTTATGCGCCGGCAAAGGACACACAAGAGCTCTCACTCATCTGGCTGGAGGCGTCACGCGTGGTCCATCCGTTTATAGGCGAAGCGCGTTTGGTCGAGCAGCGAGCGCTCATTGAAAATCAATATCTGCCCAGCGCCGAAACCTGGGTGGCGACCATTCACGATCTGCCCTGCGGCTTCATCAGCCTGCTCGACACATTCGTCGGAGGAATATTTGTTTCTCCAAACCGTCAGGGCCGTGGAATCGGACGCCGGCTCATTGCTCATGCTCTCGGTCTCAGGGGAGAACTTTCTCTCGATGTTTACATCGAAAACCGGCAGGCAATGTCCTTCTATACCGGACTGGGTTTCAGGGAGCTCTCACGCCGTCCTGTCGACGATGATGGCTATCCGTTTGAAAACGCGCGTCTGCGTCTGACGGGCTAATGGATTGCCGGGCGGCCCAAGGCCGCCCTGATTGCCGCGTTTGAACAGGACTGCCCAGGCCGTCCATCCCACAAGGCGCATTGCCCATTCCTGTCTTCCCGCCCTACGATGCTCGGTTGATCTCGCCAATGGGCAAGCAGGCTCGCGCCTGTCCGTTCATCATAAAACCGGTTTTCAGTCGCCGGACCCACGACCAGCCCCACCGATCACCGGGGAGCGGACTTCGCCCTCCCCCTTCGTTCCGGAGGATGTGAGAGCACATCCACCGGAACGGTGGGTAAAGGCTTCACCCACTGCGGGGCTTGCTCCTGAACTGTGGCAACAACGGAGAGCCTGTCATGACCGTATACCCCAGCACCGCATGTTTCGACACCGGCCGCGCCTTGACCGAAGACGAACTGCGCAAGACCGCGCCATCGATCTTCGCAACGTAGGCACACGAAAGCAGATCAGAGCGCTTCCGGCCAATTCATGGCCGCCGCCGGCGTGTCACATCCCGCGCCGTTTACCGGCATCGATCAGGACATCAAGCTCAACAAGGCGCTCTGGCTCCTTGGAGCCGAGAAGGCCAGGCTGAAGGGTGCACATTGATGCGCCCCGCCTCGTCACTCTTTTCGGCGGAGCTGTTCAATTGCTGCACGGCTTTGAAGGAGACGGATTGGAGCAGGTTCACAACTCTTGAAGCTGCTGACGAGGGTGCGGACTGTATCGAGGGCGGATATTCTCCCAAAGAGGCTTCGTTCTTCACAATTTATGGGCGCCTCAAAGAGGGTGGTTGCGAAGCCATCACGGATTGCCCTGATTCTAACAGCGCCAGTCGTGTTGCCTCACAACTTTGCGCCCTGAGTGGATTGACGCTTGAAATTGTTTGCTAGATGCCACCAATGGCAACGCCGGGAGATGCGGTGAAACCACAGACCGGATTTTGCGAGGAACCTGGCCACCTTCGAGGTGGCTCCCCTGACGCCCCGCCCCTCGAACTCCCGCCCCACCCTTCACTCAGAACTTATATGCGCCGACGTCCTTTCGGGGTCGGAACAACAGTAGTTCAATCGCACGTCAAGGTCGAACGGACATCTCGGATCGCCAGAAATCTGGCTCTAGGTCGACTTCTTTGATTATTGCCCGGCGAAACTGGATGCGCAATCGCACTGATCGCGGCCCGGATCCATCGGAGTGCGGGATCGGCCTGTCGCCTCTTGTGCGAGATCAGCGTGAACGGGACCGGAGGGAACTCGATTGGCGAAGGCAGTATGACCAATCTCTTGTGGCGCCGAAGCGTCTCCAGGCTTTTCGCGGCGACTGTGAGAATGAGGTCGGTCCCGATAATTGTATTTGGCGCGACGCTCCAGTGCGGGAGCACCAGCGCCACCCGGCGACTGAATCCTGCCGTGTGAATGGTCTCATCAATCTCTGTCGATGCCTCACCATGAACGGCGACCAGCGCATGGGGGCGGGCGAGATAGGCATCCAGGTCAATCCGGTCGGCCAATGGCGGAAGAGTAGCGCGATCTACAAGGCAGACATACTGGTCCGAAAACAATAACTCGGAGTGAATCTGGGCAGGCAGGTGCGGAAACACGCCAAGGCCCAGATCTATATCTCCGTCGACCACCCCGGCGACCATTCCTTCCCGGCTCAGCTGAGTGATTGACAGATCTATGCCCGGCGCCGATCGCCCTATCAGCGACATCAGTTCGGGCAGGATGATGCTGGCGCCGTAATCCGACATTGCCAACCTGAAAACGTGCCGGCCTCGCGCCGGATCGAACCCGCCGGGCCCAAGCACCGCGCGTATCTGGGCAAGCGCTTCCTTCACCGGCTGTGAGAGTTCGAGCGCGCGGATGGTCGGTGACAGACCGCCGCTGTGGCGCGTAAAGAGAGGATCTTCAAGAAGCACGCGCAATCTCGCCAGCGCGTGGCTGACCGCCGGCTGACTCATGTTCAGTCGCAGCGCCGCGCGTGATACGTGGCGCTCGGATAGCAACGCATCGAGTACTACCAGAAGGTTGAGGTCCACACCGCGAAGATTATTCATGCTGTGCATGATACCCGCCGTAATCTGAATTTCACATAGTCCAGATGCATAATTAGAAGAAGAGCCTGTTCAAGTCGCGAAAGGACATCTTCTCATGCAGCCTTTGGCTTTCCTCGTTGCAGCGCTGATCTCTGGCGCTCTTGTCCCCTTCCAGGCCGGCGCGAATGCGGCGCTCGGCCGCGCTCTTGGCCACCCCCTCTGGGCGACAGTGGTATCGCTTGTGACAAGCGCCATCCTCGTCGTACCCTTGATGATTGCGTTGCGCGTTTCCGCGCCGACGATCGCAAATCTCTCCGTCCAGCCGAAGTGGATCTGGATCGGAGGCATTGCCGGAGTGACCTACATCACGGTGGCGCTCCTTCTTGCCACGAAGCTCGGGGCTGCGGGCTTCATGACGGCAGTCATTGCGGGCCAGATCCTCGCTTCGATCACGATCGACTATTTCGGTATTGTCGGTTTTACGGCAAGGCCGATTTCCGGATATCGTCTCGCAGGAGCGCTGCTGGTTGTCGCCGGTGTCCTGGTCATGCAGAGCCCAGTTCTTTGGCGAACGGTGTGCCAGGTGTCGCAACTTCCCACTCAATCCTGACCAGCAGGAGAAATACCATGGATAATCACGACAGAACCTTCCCGAGCGTATATTCGCTGGGCGGTGACGCTGTACCGGTGCAGGTGCGCATTGCCAGGCCGACCGACAAGCTTGAGGACGTAGTCGCGTTTTATCGCGGTGGCCTGGGCCTGCCGGAGCTCGCCCGATTCGAAGCTCACGCCGGCTACGATGGCATCATGCTCGGCCTACCCGGCAAGTCTGTGCATCTTGAATTTACCCGACACGCAGAGGGCAGTTCGTGTCCCGCTCCAAGCTTCGATAATCTGCTGGTGCTATACATCACCGAGCCTGATGCTTATGATCGCCTCAACGAGCGGATGCAAGGAATGGGTTATGCGCCCCTGGAACCGGAAAATCCATACTGGCTCGAGCGCAGCTTCACCTATCAGGATCCTGACGGCTGGCGTGTGGTGATATGCCGCGAGACCGGTATTTGACGCCGGCGGCACACCGATACGTCGTTGTGGATCCTCACGCTGATGTTGCAGCGAGACGTTGCCAGTAGCGTGTCGAACCCATCAGCTCCATTAAAAGGGATGGTGCGTTCCTCCGGATAAGGAAGCGGGACGTTCCATCCGCGAAGGCCTGGGCGCCATAGCGCCAGGTCCCGCCAACGCGCCGGAAGATCCGGACAATTCTCTGGACGGGGTTGGCGAGACCCAGCTACAGTGAAAAAATCCAGGCGGCTCGATCGCGGAAATTCCCGGCGACGACACAGCAAGCTGATCTCGCATCGGACACGGTCCGATGCTATCTCTATTGTAGCAAAGAGGGGAGTAGGACAACCATGGACTTGATAATTCCCAGCACCGCCAATCTCAGCCTGTTCGTCAGCGCCACGCTGGTGCTGCTTCTCGTGCCGGGACCGGCGGTTCTTTACATCTTCGCGCGCTCCGTCGAGCAAGGTCGTTCCGCCGGTCTCGTTTCGATTCTCGGCATACATTCGGCCACGCTGGTTCATGTCGTCGCAGCCGCTGTGGGGCTGTCGGCGCTTCTGGCGTCGTCTGCTCTCGCCTTCAGCGTGGTAAAGTATGCGGGCGCGGCCTATCTGATCTGGCTTGGTCTCAAGAAGCTCTTCGGCCCATCGGATCTTCCGGACATAGAAGGGATGGTGCCAGCGCGTAGCCGCATGCGCATCTTTCGTGAGGGTTTCATAGTCAACCTCCTCAATCCGAAGACCGCGCTGTTCTTTCTGGCATTCCTGCCGCAGTTCGTTGAGGTCGACCGTGGCCATGTGGCAATGCAGGTCGCATTCCTCGGGATTCTCTACACAGCGATCGGCGTGCTCACGGATGGCGCCTATGCACTTGCTGCCGGCACGGCGGGCAACTGGCTGAAGCGTAGTCCTGTCTACCTGAAAGCTGAACGCTGGGTCAGTGGTTTCGTGTATATCGGTCTTGGCATGACGGCTGCTCTTTCGGGCAACCACAAAAAATAGGTCATCATACGGTCGGGAAAGCTCCGTGGGAATGACAAGGGCCGAGCGAGAACGTGCTTCCCGTTGCGTCGTAGCCATTGCGGAGGCTCTGAGGTCGCGATCACGGCCGTCCTCAGGCCGCTCTTGGTGTTTCAGTATCCCGATGATCTGCTCGTCCGTGAACCGTGCATGCTCCATTCCGTCCGTCTCACTGATACGACGGGCTCTACCAACACCTGGAAGAAGTTAAGTGTCCCAGATTACCGCGCGCCGGCGCTTCGATTCTACGCCATTCCCTCTCTTGGGAACGGAAACCTCACAGCCCGCTGGCCGCTAGTCGTCATTTTTCGAGCGCTTTATGACGCCGAGATGCGCGCTCATTCGCCCGGCTCGGATTTTTTTATTTTCCCTCTTGAACAACGGGATCTGAAAACCAAATCGTTATGCGCCGGTTGCTGAAAGTTGGACCGGCCGAATGGAGGCGCTGTCTTACGGCGCTTCCATGCCCATGTTGCTTCAAGGAGAATATGGCTATGACGACCTCTTTTGACTATGCACCGTTATTCCGGTCGACGATCGGCTTCGACAGGGTGTTCAATCTGCTTGAAAATGCACAGCGCGCGCGCCAGCTCAACGACTGGCCGCCCTACGACATTCTAAAGACTGGCGAAGAAACCTACAGCATCGCACTTGCGGTAGCCGGTTTTTCACCCGATGAGCTCGAAATTACCTTTCAGTCAAATCTCTTGAAGGTCAGCGGGAGGAGGCAGGAAAACGCCGGGAACGGCTATCTGCACCGCGGCATCGCAGGCCGTCCGTTCGAGCATCGCTTTGAGCTTGCCGACCATGTCAGGGTCAGCAGCGCCGATCTCCGAAACGGTCTCCTGACAATCAGTCTTGTCAGGGAGATACCGGAAGCGCTCAAGCCGCGAAAAATCGAGATCCGAGCGGACTCACCCGCGCTTGCATCGCCTGCATCAGTCCAGATCGACGCGCAGGAGGCAGCTTAAACGGACCTTGTCCAGGAGAGCCGCTCAGACGGCTCTCCATAATGTGTCAGGATTGGGAAGGAGAGAAAAATGAAACCAGGAATGTTTCATGAACCGGTCACCGTTCTTGTGGGGCTGGGTTTTCCGGTCGAGATACGCGGGGTGACGGAGGCGTACCGGCATCTGTGCGAGTGGCCGCAGGCCCTCAGAGACAGAGCGCACGCTGTCGCTGTCAACGCGTGCCGGGCAGCGTTGTCCGATGAAATTGAAGCCGAGACCGCGCGGAGCCTTTTTGTCGCTTTTGCCGAGAAACATGACCTACTTGCCCCTGACTGCAATTCTCTTGTTGCATTCAGGAAGCCTCGCGACAAAAATCCAAACGTGCGGTAGGTGGCGACGCCACCGACCAAGTCGGTGACGGATAGCCACGCCTGTTCGATCTGTGCCAAGAGGCAAGTCACTCACAGTTCGTCCAGTGTTTCGTTAAGGGCCTCTATATTGCGCAGGCGGGTGCGACCGGTCGCCCCCGCCTTTTCAAGGCAACGGGTTATGAGAAGATGGCAGAGAGCCATCACCGCCGTATGATTAAAGAGCGGTCCTGGCGCGAGCGTCTGGCACTGAAAGTGCCACGTCGCCTTCGTCTCAAAGGGAGCGCCCTCGTCGGTCACGTAAAGAAGCTTTGCCTTCGAGTGTCTCACCTGATCGACGATCCCATCGGATTGGCTGGTTCTTCGACGCAGTCCGAAGAAAATCACGACGTCATTTTCACCAATGCTGACCAGATGCTCGCCCATGGTCTGCCCGGCACCCGGGATAACGATAATGCTTTCGATGACCTGAGTAAGCTGCCATTGGAGATAGGCTGCAAAGGGGTAGCTGCTGCGGAAGCCTATCACCCAGACCTTGCGTGCAAGAAGTAGTGCTGTGACGGCACCGTCGATCTGGTTTTCCGAAATTCCGAAAAATGTGGCTTCGATATTGAGGAGAGCCTGTGCGACATGCGCCTTGATCGATTGTCTGGCTCCAGCATCGGCAGCCCGCGCCAGAAAGAGCCTCGAACCCGTCTGCTTCTCCGCCCTGGCGTGTCGTCTGGCTTCCTCATAATTTTCGTAGCCAAGCCGCCGGATGAAACGTGTCACGGTTGCCTTGGAAACATGCGCCAGTGCTGCAAGCTCCTGGGCAGAATAACTGGCGAGTTCGCCGGGAAAATCGCAAACGAATTCTCCAATCCGCTTTTCTGCGGGGTGAAGATCCGGCAGGGATTGCCTAACGCGGAACAGGAATGATCTTTCCTTGGGCACACGATGCTCCGGTGAAATCTCAACGCCACAATCTTCAGTCGCCCTGGTGCGGCTTGCAATAGAAAAAGCGACAGTTTGCATGACTGGCAAGCCGATATGCGTTACCGTTGCGCGGGGTTTGTCCCTCCATCAAGCTCCATTGTGCGGATGAGCAGCTCCACAGCTGACCGGATTGGTGCAATAATTGGCATGGACACGATACGCTGCAGGTTGTCAGCCGCTTGTCCCAGTGGGCCACCACCTATGATGACGACATCGGCGCCGTCTCGCTCGAAACACTCCCGAACAGCGATTTCCAGCGCTGTCTGCAATGCTGCCGGGTCTGAAGCCAGGTGCTGTGGATCTCCCCTGGTTAGTCGTGTACCGGTAAAAAGCGACACCACGCCGAGTGTTTGCGCCTTTGCAGCAAAACTACCCACCAAATCGGGGGTCACGGTGGCGATCCCGAAACGACGATCACCGGCCGCGGCTTCCATCATGCTGGCCTGACAGATGCCGACGGTGGGAACGCCGGATGTAACAGCGAGGCGCTCCAGCCCTGGATCGCCGAAAGCGCAGACAATGAGGCCGTCGTTCCGGCGGGCCAGCTTGCGCCCTGTCTCCACGACGCTGTCGGCGGCAGCGGCCAGTTCGACGTCGTTGAGGATCATGGGTACACCATGTGCCGCGGTGTGCCCTTCGATTGCAAACCCCTCCGGAAGGTAGCTACGGGCGATATCTGTCATCATCGCGGTCGTCGCTTGCGAGGTATTCGGGTTGATCAATCCTATGCGTTTCATCGTTCCTGCATGACCACGAGGGTTTGTTTGTCCTGCTCGGTTGTTATGGGTAGCGCCTGGATTCAAGGGTGTTCAATCGGGAAAAAGGCAGGCAACACCCGCACCGCCGGAAAGCGGAAGGAGTGGCGGGATTTGCTTTTGGCAAAGATCGCTCACCTGCACGCATCGCGGCGCGAAAGCGCAACCCGGTGGCATTGCCGCCAGATCGGGTGGGGCGCCTGGAATGGTGACCAGTCGGTCGCGTCCTTCGGCCAGTTCGACGCGCGCGCCAAGCAAGCCTTTTGTATAGGGATGACGCGGATTCCGGATGATATCGCCAACCAGCCCCTCCTCGACGATACGACCTGCATACATGACTGCAATACGGTCAGCCACCTCGGCCGCCACGCCGATGTCATGGGTGACAAAGATGACTGACAGACCATATTCCCGCTGCAGCTCGCGAATGAGCAGCAGGATCTGAATCTGGACTGTGGCATCCAGTGCTGTCGTCGGTTCGTCGGCCAATAAAACTTTGGGATTGCACGCAAGCGCCATCGCGATCATGGCGCGCTGAAGCATACCGCCCGACATTTCGTGAGGATAATTGGAAAGGCGTCGCTCTGGCGAGGGAATACGGACTTTCTGGAACAAGGCAAGCGCCCGTTCGGCAGCTAAACCGCGCGACACCTTTTCATGCCGCATGATGGTTTCCTCGATTTGCCGACCAACGGTATAGACGGGATCAAGCGCCAGACGCGGCTCCTGAAAAACCATGGAGACGACAGCCCCGCGCAGATCGGAAAGCGCACGGTTGGAAAGCGACATGATATCATGCCCGTCAACCGTCATGCCGCCTTCGATCAAGGTTCCCTTGGGGTGAAGCCGCAACAATGAGCGCATCGTCACGCTTTTGCCCGAACCGGATTCACCGAGCAGGGCGACCACTTCTCCAGGCTTCACGGAAAGGCTGACACCGTTGACGGCCTTTACCGCCTTTCCGCCACGCCGAAACGTTACCGAAAGATTGCTGATATCGATCATCGCATCATTCTGCATGGTCATGCCTCCATCATTACAGGGGCGCGGCTATGGCCGGAACCAGGTACCGCCATGAGACAGGCTGCGGCCTGATCACTGGAAATGCCGGTCAACGGTGGCAATGTCCGGTGGCAGACATCCTCCGCAAAACTGCAGCGGGTGTGGAAGCGACAACCGGAGGGCGGATCGATCGGGTTTGGCGGATCACCCGTCAACGGCGGCGCTTCGGTTCGCTCGGCCGGGTCCATCTTCGGCATAGAGGCCAAAAGTGCCGCCGAATAGGGGTGAATCGTATTGCCGTAAATCGCATCGCGACTGCCCACTTCCGCTACCTTGCCGAGATACATGACCATGACCCTGTCGCACATGAAGCGCACGACATTGAGATCGTGTGAGATGAACAGATAGGTCAGGCCGAAATCGCGTTTGAGGTCGAGAAGCAGGTTGAGAACCTGCGCCTCCACAGACTTGTCGAGGGCCGAGACCGCCTCGTCCAGAATGACCAGCCTTGGCTCAAGCGCCAGCGCCCGGGCAATATTGACGCGCTGCCTCTGGCCGCCGGACAATTCATGAGGATAACGGCCTGCAAAACGCGACGGCTCCAGACCTACGCGTTGAAGCAGATCATGTGCTCTCGCAATGGCCTTTGCGGCTGGCGTTCCATGAACCTGTGGAGCAAATGCTATGGATTGCTCGATCGTCAGTCTCGGATTGAGGGAAGCATAACTATCCTGAAAAACCATCTGCACCTGACGGCGATAGGCCGAAAGCGGCAGTGCGCTTCCAACCGTTTCACCGTCGAAGAGAATTTCGCCCTGGTCCGGTTCGATCAGTTGCATCAAAAGTCGTGCCGTCGTCGACTTGCCGCAGCCGCTTTCACCGACCACACCCAACGTCTCTCCTTTCAGAATATCGAAATCGACCCCGTCTACAGCGCGCACCACTTTCTTCGGCTTGAGAAAGCCGCTGCCCTTGACCGGGAAATGCTTGAGCAGCCCGCGAGCGGAGATCAACGGCTGGGCAGGGCCACCCCGTTCACCAACAGGCAGTTCGAAAGCCGGTTTTCCAACGATGTTGATCATGACTTCACGTCCATGGCTGTGCGCAGCCCGTCTGAGAAAAGGTTGAAGCAGATCGAAGTGATGAAGATCATCGCGCCGGGCAGAGCCGCGACGAAGGGATTGGTGTAAATCGCCGTGCGCAGCGTATTGAGCATCAGCCCCCATTCTGCGTCGGGCGGGCGTACACCCAGCCCCAGGAACGACAGGCCTGATGCAAGGATCATCGACACCGAAATCAGGCTTGTGGCGAAGACAAAAATCGGGCCAAGCACGTTTCCAAGGATATGAACACGAATGATGGTGAAGGCCGGGGCACCCGATGCGCGTGCCGCATCAACGTAATCCAGCTTTCGCACCTGCGTTGTCACGCTTTCGGCGATACGGGCGATCTGCGGAATGAACACCACCGTCAAAGACACCAGCGCGTTGGTGAGGCCGGACCCAAGTGCTCCTGACAGCGCGACGGCAAGCAGAACCGACGGAAAAGCGTAGAAAACATCGACCGTGCGCATAATCAGGGTGTTGATTAAGCCGCCGGTATAACCGGCAATGATGCCGATTGCCGAGCCGATAACAAACGCGATAGGCACCGGCACGACCCCCATGATCAGCGACAGCCGTGCCCCATAGATCAAACGTGACAGCATATCGCGACCGAGTTCGTCGGTTCCGAGAATATATCCTTCCGTTCCAATCGGTTTCAGGCGGCGGATCACACTGCCCTTTGCCGGGTCGTAAGGCGCAAGATAAGGGGCGAAAATGGCAATAAGGATGAGAAGAACGAGGAGTGCCAGCGCCACCATCGCGACCGGATCGCGACTGAGACGTCTCAAAACGCCGCTCCAGAAGCCGGGAGACTTGGTAATTTTCTCGATGGGAATTTCGGACGCTATGGTGATGGCAGCCATTGTCAGCTCCTCTGGATGCGGGGATCGATGGCGCTCTGCAACACGTCGACCAAAAGATTGAGGACAACGAAGAACATCGCGAGCACCAGGATGGTGCCTTGCAGGATCGGCAAATCACGGGTGAAGATTGCACCGTTCAGAAGAAAGCCGGTACCGGGCCAGGAAAATACCGTCTCGATCAGAATTGACCCGCCGAGAAGATATCCCAGTTGCAGGCCCATGACGGAAAGTGCAGTGGGCGCGGCGTTGCGCACGACATGGCGCAGGATATGACCTCGCATCAGCCCCTTGGCCGCAAGCGCCTGGGTGAAATCCTGGGCAAGAATGTCTGCTACCAGCGAACGGATCGTGCGGGCGATAATCCCCATCGGAATGACCGACATCGTGACTGCCGGCAGAACAAGATACTGGAGATATTCCCAGCCGAAGCTTCGACCGGAAGACCCTCCAGGGCCGCCCCCCATCGCCGGCAACCAGCCCAGCGTGACCGAAAAGGTGATGACCAGCACCATGCCGAGCCAGTAATGCGGCACGCTGACGCCAAGCATCGATATTCCCGATGACAGACGATCGACCCATCCACCGCGAAAGACACCGGCAAGAAATCCCAATGTTGCTCCGCCAACAAAACCGATCACCGCCGCAGACAGGGCAAGAATGATCGAATTGATCGACGCATCAATGATATCGGCGAGAACGGGACGCCCTGTCGCTATCGACGTCCCAAGATCACCCTGCACGGCATGCCACACCCAAAGGGCATATTGCGCCGGCAAGGGACGGTCGAGGCCGTAAAACGCCCGCATCTGGGCCTGCATTTCCGCAGAGGCATCCGACGGCAAAATCGCGGCAAGCGGATCACCAGGGGCGATATGGATCAGCATGAAGCACACAATGCTCACGCCGATCGCGACGGGAATGACATGCAACAGTCGTTTTATGGCGTAGAGCAGCATGATGTCCTCGTGAGAGTCAGATCGGGCATCGGCAATGACAGGGCGGGGTCATTCCCGCCCTGTCGCTGTGCAAAAATCAGGGATCCATGGAGATCGTCGAAAAGTCCTGGAACCAGTTCTGTGCCTGAACAAAGCCCTTGACCTTGGTGGACATGGCGCGCGGGTTGACGTCATGCGTCACCATCAGGAAGAGCGCGTCATTGACATATTTCTCATGAATCTTCTGGAGTACCTTGTCTTGCTCAGCCGCATCGAAGGTGTTGCGCACCTGACTGAACAGGGCATCCATTTCCTGGTCACAGTAAAAACCCCAGTTGGTGCCGTTTGGCGGCGCCAGATTGCACTGTGACTGGCGGATCAATGCCGTAAAAGGGTCCTGGATGAAGTAGCTGTAGTTGATGGCGCTGGCACCCTTTGCGCTCGGGTCTTTGGCACCGGCGCGCCAGATGTTGATAACCGTGTTCCAGTCGGCAACCTCATATTCGACATTGATGCCGATTTCCGACAGGGTCTGCTGGATGTATTCGTTCATGGCGAGCGGCAGCATCTGACCCGAACCGGATGAAGAGATCACAACCTTTGTGGAGATGGGCTTGTCCGGGCCGTATCCAGCTTCGGCCATCAGCTTTTTTGCTTCCTCGACATTATACTCAAGCTTGAAAGTCGGCTTGCCGAACCATTGATGCCCGGGTGGCAAATAACCCTGAGCCGGGACGGAGAGACCGCCGAGCAGTTCATTGAGGCCTTCGCGGTCAACCGCAAGGTTGGCAGCCTTGCGAACGCGGATATCGTTCCACGGTGAGCCTTCGACGCGCGACAGATGCCACGTCCAGTTATGCGGATAGGAATTGGTGACGATACTGAAACCGGCATCCTTCAAAGACTTGACCGAATCCGGCGCCGGTGCCTCGATCCAGTCCACCTGACCGGACCGCAGGGCTGCCACGCGTGTATTGGGTTCGGGAAGCGGCACAAGAACCAGCTTGTCGAGCTTCGGCACCCGCGCCTTGTCCCAATAGTCCTTGTTGGCCGTCAGCTCAGCCCGTTCACGCGGTGTAAAACCGCTTTCCATTTTCCATGGGCCTGTGCCGGAAGGCTTCTGGGCAACTGCATCCCAGTTCTTGCCTTGCGCTTCCCAATTCGCCGGGGAGGACATCAGAACCCAGCTCAACTGGTAGGGAAGTGTAGCGTCGGGGGTCTTGGTGACGATCTCTACCGTCAACGGATCGATGACCTTGTAGGAGGCAACTGCCGGAATGCGGGACTTGCCCTGTGCCGACTGGCGCTTGTCGAACTGCGGTGCATCGCTCACCAGCAACTTGTCGAGGTTCCAGACCACTGCGGCGGCATCGAATGTGCTGCCGTCATGGAATTTGACGCCATCACGCAGTTTGAACGTCCACTTTGTCTTGTCGGCGGGATCGACCTCCCAGGAGGTCGCAAGCGCCGGGATCAGTGCCGAGGGTTTGTCTGCGCTCGAGAGGTCCCATTCGATCAATGCATTGTAAAGCGTATAGCCCATGAAACGCTGGCCTTCGCCACCCTGATCCGTTTGACCTGTGGTGAGCGGTATATCGGAGGCGGTCATGCCGATACGAAGCGTCCCGGCTGCCAGGGCTTCTGACGCATTCCCCGCCATCAGCGAGACTATGGCGACGCCCGCCAGCGTTGCTATCCGCAGGCCTTTGAGCATCGGAGGCGTCTTCCCGGATATCTGCATCATGCTGTTCCCTCTTCTTGTTTGCCGCCAGGTCTCTGCCCGGCAAAAAGAAGAAGCAGATTTCATGCCAGTTTCCGTGAAACTGGAATTTCACTTTGTTATCAGTCCCATGAAAGAGCGTAGTGCCGCGAGCCGTGAGAGACCGAACAAATGCAGTGCAAAATTTCCGGGCTACCCGTTGCAATCGTGCATCCGGGTGAGGACGACCCGCCGCTTCGAGATCGACACAAGGCGTCTGCTTCGAACGTGCTGGCCACGCGGGATCACAGTGGAGACATCACTTGCGTGCTGGCCGCACGATCGTTGCCGGGGTCGGATGGCGCGCGCTTGTCAATGTCGCATAGACGGAGATAGCGGATATTCTTTGACGAAGCCGCATGGAAGTTTCAATGACCCCCCCGCCTGTCAACCATCCGCAATGCGCTCGGAGCAATCGCTGCGTCGATTGCTGAGGATGGATATTCTCGCAACGACGCTTCGTTCTTCACAATTTATGGACACTTGAGAGAAGGCGGGTGTGAAGCCATCGCCGATTGTGCCGACTTCGACAGCGCAAAGCGTGTTGCCCCCGTGTTTGCGCCCTGAGTGGGTTGACGCTTGAAATTGTTTGTTAGATGACACGAATGGCAACGCCGGAGATGCGGCGGAACCACAGGCCGGGTTTTGCGAGGAACCCGGCCGCTTCATGCTGACGCGGTAGTCGGGTGCCTTGTCGTTGTCGCGGTCGCAGGGCTTGATGGTGGCCTTGACGCTGAGTGCGAGGGTTCGGATGGTCCCGGCGAAGTTGCCGTTTTAGTCGCGGGTGAAGGTGCCGATCTGAGCCATTCTGGTATCTCCTGACTGTTTGTCCGAAGCCGCCCCTTGCGAGCCAGGGGAGAAAGGTCGGCGAAGCCGTTGCAGACCAAGGCCGGCCCGGCGTCAGACCAGCCCCGAGGAGAGGCCACGTGGGTGCTTCACCGGCATTGTCGTCGGAGAACGGATGGCAGCAGACACCTTATGAGCGCCTCGGTCACAGGGAAGGGACCGACCTCATACGCGTCTCCACTAGGCTCGCAGTAGGCGCGGCAGCGTGAGGTAGCCCACCACGGCCAGCAGCACGAGCGCGCCACCAATCAGGGCCGGCGTGCCAGGTGCTTCGGCGAAGACCAGCCACACCCAAAGCGGCCCTAGAACGACGTCGAGCAAAGCTATCAGCCCCGCTTCCGCTGACGGCACATGGCGGCTGCCCAACAGGAAGAACAGATAGCTGAGGCTCTGCGTAGCCAGACTGAACAGGAAGAGAATGCCGAATTGTGGCAGGCTCGGAACGGGCAACGTCGGCAATAAGGCGAATGCTACCGCGAAGCAGGCCAGCGCACAGAGCCCGCTGGCCAGCCCCGTCACCAATGTCGCGTCGTAGCTGGTCCAGCGCCGGGCGATAACGACGGAGGCGGCAAACCCCATCGTCATCAACAGCGCAAAGCCGTTGCCGGCAATATCCGTCGCGGCGGTGGCCGAGCCAGCCATGATGATCACCCCGAGAAAGGCCACGCCGGCGGCGCAGAGCGCGCGCAGGCCGGGCCGTTCGCTTAGCAGCAGGAAGGCCAGACCGGCTGCAAGGAAGGGTACGGTGGCATAGACGACCATGACGTTGGCGACGCTGGTCAGCTTCAGTGCTGCGACGTAGCTGAACATGGCCACGGCCATGACGGGTATCGCTACCGCCCCGCCGGTTCCGACGCTCCGGCGCAGTTGGAGAAGCGCTCTCCCGCGCAGCATGAAAGCCAGTGGCACAAGGGAGAGGCAGGCGAACAGCGAGCGCCAGGCCACCATGGTCCAGACGTCGAGGTCAAGCGCCCGGACAAAGAAGCCGGCGCTGCTCCACATCAGAGTCGAGGCGGTGATGAGCAGCGCCCCGTACAGCCATCGTTCCTTGTGCCGTAGAGGGCCTTCGCCCGCATCCATTCGGTCCTCACTTACACTGGCGTCCATGTTGCTCTCCTGTCATCCAGTCCGGTCTTGACCGCGCTAGACGACCGGTCTACTCTGAACTGTATGGTAGAAAACGAAACGCGTAAAGAGCTGATCAAGGTGGGGCTAAAAGCCCTGCTGGCGAACGGCTACGATGGTGTAGGTATCGGTCCGATCCTGGCCGAGGCCGGCGTGCCGAAGGGGTCCTTTTATCATTTCTTCCCCAGCAAGGAGGCATTCGCCTGTGCCGTGCTGGACGCCTATTCCGAACACTATCGCCAGACTCTGGTTATCCTTCTGACTGATCAGACGCAACGCCCTCGACAGCGGTTGGAAACTTACTTCGCCACGCTGGAGCAGGAGTTGCGTCGCGAGCAGCCGCTCGGTGGCTGCCTCTATGGCGTTGTGGCGCAGACCCTTGCCACTCGCAGCCCGGCGCTTCGCATGGCACTGCAAAAATGCTTTGCACTTTGGGAGTCCAACCTGCGCGGAGTTCTTCGCGAGGCCGAGGATGCCGATGCGCTGGCTCCTGGTGTCACGGCTGATGCGGCCGCTGCCTTCCTGATCGAAGCCTACGAAGGTGCCCTGGTCCGCATGAAGGCGGAGGACAGCTTTGCACCTTATGACAGGTTCAAAGAATATGGCCTGCGGCGGTTGTTCCGATAGGTGACGGTACTGCTTCGCCGCGCATTGTGAGAGCGTCCGCGTACAACAAAAAGACTCCAATCACATGGAACAGCTTTGAAGCCTCCAGTTGTTTCAACGAGCCGGCCTCTCCCGGTGTGAACAAACAATTCGAAGGAAAACAAAGTGCCGGCTGATCTCGCGGATCGACTGCTTCTCGCGCAGCGCCATCCGACGGATGATATTTAAAAGTCCCATGTGGATCACTCCGTTGCCCCCGTCGCTCTCCGCGTTGGGGGGAAGGTTCACATATGAACAAAGTCGATCCGCTCGAATGGCTTTCCCAGACCTTGACCCGCATCGCGAAAGGCTGGCCAGTATCCGAACTCGAGGCACTTATGCCATGGAACTTCAAGCCTGACGCCATCGGCTAACCGCTTACCAGTAAACGCCCCAATGAGCCATTGCAAATTCAGTTAAACGCGCTCAGACCCGCCCGGCAGAATTAATGCAGCTCCACGAATGATATCTGTTACAGTGCTCATGTCGGACATGGCTTTCAGCGCCTTGTCCCACACTCCTGCCGAGTCATGACTTGCGCCGTGAGTCTTCGGCCCATGAGGGCCTCATTATGTCACAGACACCGATCGTGCATTTCGAAGCGCCAAGCACACTTGCCATGGTGATGTCATCCAACGAACCGTTGCTATTCCTGTCCGATGATCTGAAGATCATCGCAGCGAGTGCATCCTTCTGCCGGGCATTCGAGATCCCCCCGGCCTCCGTAAGAGGCAAGCGTCTCGCAGAACTCGGGCACGGCGAATGGGCAATGGCCAAGCTCGAGTCCCTGTTGACGGCGACCGTCACCGGCAGTGCCAACATCGATGCCTATGAGATCGACCTGAAGCGACCGGACCAGAAAACGCGACAGTTGATTATCAACGCGCGAACGCTCGACGACGGCGACCTCGAGCATATTCGCCTGCTTGTCGCCATAACCGACGTCACCGACATGCGCGCGGAGGCTCGTCTGAAAGACGACCTGGTTCGCGACAAGGCCATCCTTCTGCAGGAGGTCCAACACCGGGTTGCCAACAGCCTGCAGATCATTGCCAGCGTGCTGATGCAAAGCGCCCGCCGCGTTCAATCGGAAGAGGCACGTGGGCATCTGCATGACGCCCGCCACCGCATCATGTCGATCGCAGCGCTGCAACGACAACTTTCAACATCTGCCGGCGGAAACGTCGAGCTGCGTACCTATCTTACGCAGCTCTGCCAAAGTCTCGGTGCATCGATGATCGCGGACCCCGAGAGGTTATCGATCCGGGTGACGGTGGATGACAGCTCGGTCCCTGCAGATGTGTCCATCAGCTTGGGTCTCATCGTCACAGAACTCGTGATCAATGCCCTCAAGCACGCCTTTACCGATGAGCGAACCGGGTTGATCGAGATCGACTATCAATCCTCGGGTCAAGACTGGACGCTTTCAATTACGGATAATGGAATTGGAATGCCAGTCGGCAGCGACGCGCCTAAGGCACGCTTGGGCACCGGCATCGTGGAAGCACTCGTGAAGAACCTCGAAGGCGAGATCACGCTGACTGACGCTGACCCGGGCACGGTGGTGACGGTCACCCGCAGGCAAACGCCCGGTCTGCTGACCGAAGTTTCGCCGGCGGCTTAAGAAACGAACCGGCCCCCGAAGCCCTGCGGCGCGTTTTTGCAGCCATACTCATACAGGGAGTGAATAATGAAGAATGGCAAACCGGTCGTCCTGATCGTGGAAGACAGTCCACTAATACGTATGAGCGCAGTCGATCTCGTCCTGTCGGCGGGTTATCAAGCGCTGGAAGCTGGCGACGCCGACGAGGCGATCCGCATCCTTGAAGCACGAGATGACATCGATCTCGTGTTTACCGATGTCCAGATGC
The DNA here is from genome assembly GCF_037083425.1 of Agrobacterium sp. CCNWLW32. NCBI lineage: Bacteria > Pseudomonadati > Pseudomonadota > Alphaproteobacteria > Hyphomicrobiales > Rhizobiaceae > Agrobacterium > Agrobacterium sp. CCNWLW32. The sequence goes on along the minus strand of NZ_JBAOJM010000020.1, from coordinate 7,577 downwards.
CAGGAACGATGGACGGTATCAAGCTGTCCCACTACATCCGCGACCGATGGCCACCACTGAAGCTGATCGTCGCATCCGGTGCGGCCATTGTCGAAGAAAGCATGTTGCCGGTTGGAAGCCGCTACTTTTCGAAGCCCTATGACGACCTCACCATCACCGACGCGATGGCACGCCTGCTTGCGAGCGACAACCCGAAGGCTAGCACGATCTGAGGCAGAAACAGTTACGATCCATTTTTCGCCTCCACCGGAACTGATCAGCTTGCTCTAACGGATGTCCGCTTCTGATTAGGGGTGGCAGCAAGATGGATGACAGAAATAAAGGCGCGAAGCGGACATCCTTTCCGCTGTAGTCCGTTCGGGACAAGATAGCCTACTTCGACGAACCGCCTTCAAACCTTGCTGCCTCCTGTTGGGCCACATTACCCGTGATACCGGGACGTCTGGGCAATAGAACAGCGATCGCGATGGCACAAATCGATGTTATGGCGGCAAGCCACCAGCACAGCGTCGTGAACGCAGCCTGATAAGCATCCTGCAGATTGCTCGTTCGTATTTCCGGAGATAAAGCACCCGCCGAAACAAGGTCGCCGACGGCTAGCCGCTGTCCTATATCTTTCAAAACCTCGGACGACAGCCCCGTCGCTCGACCAAGCTCTGTCGCGACGAGCCCGGACAACGTCGCGCTAACAATCGCGAGAGCGATACCCTCTCCGGCAACCCGCACGGTGCTGAATATGCCGGTTGCCATTCCTGCGCGCTCCACGGGCACGACACTGACTGACAAGCCATCCATCAGTCCCCATGGCAGTCCAGCACCGATGCCGATCATAATCATTGGCAGAACAAGCAGACTTCCGGCGTTTCCGGCGATGTCGGCGAGCCAGACAAGGCCGGCGGCAGCGATCAGGAGACCGGTGGCAGAAAGGATGCCTGGCGATATCTGGCGGGCCAATATTGTTGCTATGAAAGGCATAATCAACATCGGGGCTGACAAGCCAAGCATCAGGACGCCCGCCGTGATCACGTCGTACTTTTCAACGCCAATGAGGCGCAGCGGGATAATGACAAGCAGAACGACGAAGCAAGCGCAGGTGGCCACAGGGAACAGTTGCACACCGATGAAACGTGGATACCGGAAGAGGGACAAGTCCAGCATCGGCCGAGGGGCCCGGATTTCAACGAGGATAAACGCTGCCAGCGAGATGACGAATCCCAAGCTCAAGATCGCAAGTTCGGCCGCGTCGAGGGAAGGCAATTCTATCATCGCGACGGTGAACAGCGTCAGCATCAGGGTGAAGCAAGCCGTACCCATCCAATCGAGGCGTGCCGCTTCGGGGTCGACCGTTTCGCGCATACGCGGCGGTCCGAGGACAAGCGCCAGGAGGCCGATCAGTCCTCCGGCGAGGAATATCGAGCGCCATCCCACGGTCTCGATCAGGACTCCTGTGACGAGTGGACCCAATGCAAGACCTACGCCGAACGTTGTTCCAAGCAGACCAAAGGCTCTTGTTCTGGCGTGGCCGTCGAACTCCTGGGCAAGGGCGGCAGTCCCGCCTGCCAGGGCTGCGGCTGCTCCCACACCCTGACACGCGCGGAGAGTGTCTATGAGCCAGACCGCATTCGCCAACCCAAGGGCGCATGAAAATCCGACGAAGACCAACAAGCCGGTCAGAAAGACACGACGTCTTCCAAATTTGTCGGCCAGAGCGCCTGCAGCCATGAGCAGACTGCCGAACGTCAGCATGAAAGCGTTCGTTATCCAGGTCAAAGCCTCAGGCGAGCCGCCGAGGTCTTGCGCGATTGCGGGTGTTGCGACTGCGCCAGCGGAGAAGCTGAGAGGCAACGTCAACGCTGCCAGACAAACTGCCGCCAGTACCGAGTGGCGGGAGGTCGGTGTTTTTCGGGATATATCGGTCATGGAAGCTCCAGTGCAAAAAATGCCGCCGGTGATCGGGCACCGTGTTGGCCAAGCCTGCAGCAAAAGCGTATGGGTCGATAATTCCTCTTTTTGTCGTTTCATTGCGGACCAAAATTCTCTAATCTGCGTGAATGGATAAATTGAGCGAAATCGCGGCTTTCGTCCGGGTGGCGGAACGCCTGAACTTTGCCAAGGCTGGCCAGAGTCTCGGGCTATCCCCGTCTGCGGTTGGAAAAAGCGTTGGTCGACTGGAAGCCTCCCTGAATGTACGGCTTTTTCAGAGAACAACACGGCAAGTCTCGCTGACGGAAGAAGGCGCGATGTTGTTCGAGCGTTATCGAGCCATACTGGCTGACCTGCGCGACACGCATGAGGCGGTCAAGGCTGATCGCGATTCGCCAAGTGGCAGTTTGTATGTGACACTGCCAACAATCGGCTACCGCTTTCTCCTTCCTGTTCTCCCCGAATTTCGCAAACGCTATCCACGTATCGATCTTGAGCTCGATTTCAATGACAGGCAGGTCAATCTGATCGAAGGTGGATTTGATGTGGCCATTCGCAGCGGTGACCTGCGCGACTCCAGCCTGATGGCCAGACGACTGGGGCCATTTCGCTTCCTGGTCTGCGGATCGCCGGATTACTTCAGGCGAATGGGAAAACCTTCACATTCTGACGATCTGCGAAAGCACGAGGCGTTACGTTTTCGGTTTCCGACATCGGGCAAGTTCCAGGAATGGCGTCTCAAAGACGGAAGCGATCGCCTGCAAAACATGTCGGTTGCGCTCACATGTGGAAACATGGAGGCGATCAGAGCCGCCGCGATTGATGGCATGGGGCTCGCATATATGCCCGAATTCCTGGCTGCCGACGCCATTCGCGATGGTCTGCTGGAAACGGTGCTGAGCGAGAGCCTGGCGGCACCTGGCCATTTCTCGATACTTTGGCCATCGGCGCGGTTCGTTGCGCCGAGGCTACGCGTCTTCATCGATTTCCTGACTGAGAGGCTGTTTGCGGAAGCTGACCCATGAGCGGCAGCCACCATGTCTCCTGTCGGCGCACAGGCGACGGGGGGCCTCGCCGCAAGCCACATCCGCTCTCCGATATGGGCCGCTTTCGCTCACATGACCTCACTGGAGGTCAGTTCCTGTAACAGGATTTTGTCGCTCCGTGGCCAAAACAACCGGCTTCGAAGCCAGGCTCGGAAGCCGTCACGCCGTCTCAAGGTGTGAGAATTCCTTCCCCTGCGCGACAAGCGGCGCAGAAGATCTTGAAGGCGGATGTGAAGCGTTCAGTCGCCGGGCCACAATATCGTGGTTGAGCCACAGTACGGGACCCGCGGGTTCCGACGATTCACCAAAGATCAGCTCCCCTGTCGCCGTCACAACGAGACTGCTGAGAAGGTCACTGATCATCACCTTGCCATCCCGATGCATCCGGGTGATCTCGTTTGACGTGCCAATGGTCAGATCGGCCTGTGCCTGGCTGTTTGCCATGGGCCATGCCGAAAAGTCATAGAACGGACGCATGACCTCGCTGGCCTGCATGTCGGTGATCTTCCTGAAAACATCCTTCATGGTTAAGCCATCCACCAGCAGCGTCTCGCAGGCCTCCCACTGTTTATCGGCCCATTCGCTCCCGTTTTCCTTCTTTAACGCAAGCAGCAACGGGATCAGGGGCAGCTCGATACCCGTGAACACATCGGACGAATTGGTGCGGATTTCAGGGCAATTGTAGACGGTTGCCGTGATCCCTTTCGACCAGGCATCCTCCGCGATACCTTCAAGCCGCATCTTCGCATATCCCTGGGTGTAGTTGGTATAGGTCTGCCAACGATAGCTCCCGTCGATCAGGACCGCCGATCCGTGATAACCATAGGCCGTATATCGCACTTGTCCGCCCGAGGCTTCGACGCGCTCGCGGATCGCCGTGCTGAAATCAATGAGATGGCGAAAGGTGTTTGCTGAGACGTCTTCAAAATTCTGCAGAATGAGTTTTCCCATGTCGCTGTCGAGCAGGGTCTGTGACGACATGTGGCGAGTGCCGGTTCCCTTGTAGATGCGATTGGCGACGACCAGGAATGCCTTCGCCTTCGGAATGCCGCCAGCCATTGTGTGCGCGAAGAAAACATTGCGGCCATCTGCGATCATTCCGTCAAGAACGGTCATGACCTTCGAAAGCGACGCCTTGAAACGTTCAGTGGCGATGTCGCGGCATTGCCCGACATAATCCCAGTCGAGCTTGTCATGTTGCCAGCTCTCAAGCGTCATTGTTGCCAGGAGATCGGTGGGAGTTGGGCCGCCTGCGGGCGCATCGAGATCGAATCCCGCCATAAGAGGGATGTTGATGATCCTGCCGCCCAGCCGGGCCTCCGCCAAAGACAGTTCCTCGGTGTCGAGCGGCCGCAGCGCGTTATTCTCGTCGCGCCGCCCGACGGTGATCCCCACAATCTCCATTCCAGCCCGTCTGGCTTCGTCTAGCAAGCCGGTGGCATATCCGCGACCGAACAGTTCGCCGAAGAGTACAAAAACATCGCCCTCACGGAAGACCGTGTTTTCGGAAAGGCGATTCAGTGCAACCGGATTTTCCATACTGTCAACTCTTTGCTTCGCGTATCGTCGAGCAATGGCTCATACGATCTGAACGAAGACATGACCGCATAGTCACCGGATGGGAACTCATTTTCGGTGACCGCTCAATTCAAAACGTGAAGTGAACCACCTGTCGTCATTACACCGCTGCGAAATGCGGAAGTCGATGGGGACAGGCGCACCGATGCCAAAACGACTGGTGCGAAACGCTCGTCCCACGGATGCTTGCGAGGCAATTGGGTTTTCCCAAGGCGCAAGGATTGGCGTTATATCATGCCGAAGTCACCAATCCTCGCGGTCCGGGCGTGACCGCTCGAACACCAGACCGGCAACTTTCAGGAGCGACTGCGGGTGGCGTGAACGACCGGTATGGAAGTGTAGAGCGGAAACGTTTTCCGCTCTTGGCTCAAAGCAGACCTGTCAGATGCGCGGCTTGGGACCTGGTTCACGATCTGAGTCACCCGAATTTGGTTCGCCTTTCGGTTCGATCAGGAGCACTTTGACTTCATTTCTGGCCCGAGGACGATGCACAACACCTTTAGGAACGATAAACAATTCGCCAGCTTTGACGGTGCGAGGCGGCTCTCCTTCAATATCCATTTCCATTTCACCCTCGAGGACGTAGAAGAAGTCATCAGTCGTGTCATGCTTGTGGAAAGGATATTCACCAATAAACCGGACAACCATCACGTCATTTTCGTTGTAGTCCGCGATGACGTGAGGGTCCCAGTGGCTCGAAAACTGGTTGAGTTTCTCAGCGAGATTGATTGATTTCATCAGTGATTCCTCATTGTTCGACCGCGAAGAAGAAGCGAAATTACGGCAGCCGCGAAATTGTTGTGACACAGCAGATGACGCCGCGTCTTGAACGATCGTGCACGGGTGAGCTGGTCCGCTCTGCCTTGGCAAGTTATCCAGCGGGTCGAAGCCTTCCTTTCAAGCGAAACATACGCCTGATGCGGCTGACACAGCTACGGTCCGCTTGCGGCCCTAAGAGGTCATCGTTGCAACAAAGTCGACGACAGAAAATTGGCGGCGCTCTGGTGAGCTGTATCAGCGTTCCAGGTTCTTGATCTCAGGAAGAAGTCGTGTGCGCCTCCCTCATAAACATCAAGGCTAGCAGGCCTGCCAAGGCGTTGCGCCTTCCGTTGCAACTCCCGCCCAATAGACAAAGGAAAGGTCCGGTCGGCACTGCCCCAAATCAAATGCAAGGGCGGAAATGAGTGTGCAGTGTGGGAATAGCCATTTGGGAACCCACCATCGACCAGCACCAGAGCGTCGACATCGGTTCGCCCAACGGACGCCGCTGAAGCGATCTGCGCGCCAAGGGAGATTCCGAGGACGCCAACCCTGCCGCCGTGGCGCGGTTGTCCGTCAAGATGGGAAATCACCCGATGAACGCTGGAAGTCCAGTCCGGCAACCGCTTTGCGTAATACGCGAGGCGTGCTTTCGCGCTGTCCGCGGCAGCGATAGCGTCAAGGTCCGCCTGCGAAAGGACATGAACGAGATAGGCGCTTAAACCCGCCGCCTGGAACGTCTGCCCGATGTCGTTGTAAACGGGTGCGCCGAAGCCCTTGCTGCCGCTCAAGATCACAGCAGCGGGGCAAACCGCCCTTGCGCAATCTCCGAAGCTTTCGACCAGAACTCCACCGCTACCTGTCGGTACGACGAAGCTTTGGCGAGACGATTGAGCGTCGTCTGCCCATGTTGCAGAAAGTGCGATGGCGAGGGTCGCGATGATGATATCAGATAAGCGCATTATCCAACTTTAATAGATCGTTTCGTGGTGCTCGCAAAGTCCGCTTCTGGCGCTGAGCGGCAGACGCCTCTCGGCCCGAAGCTGATTGTCAAGACCGCTTTGCAAGTCTCCGCGATGGGGTGGCAGCCGAACGACGACTTTCGTCTCGCGGACAATTAAGGAAGACATCTCAGACTGAGGCTTATTGACTCTTGAGCCTTCAAAATGGAAGTTGCTTGTATGGATGAGAAAGCATTTGTTCAGTGCATTGTTCGCACTGCCTTCGGGTGGTGCAGTTGTGATGAGCAGTAGTTAGTTCGCTCACCAACACCCCGCCTAGTTGCTGCGGGGTTCTCTAGCCTGTTCCTCACTCAGATTACGGAGGATGAATCCAGTGGCAGTAGAGAAAATAGTTTCATTCAAATCTGGTGCGCATACCATCGTTGGAACAGTTCGTGATGCGAAAGGCCACAAAAACTCAACGTTTTTGCTCCTTCACGGTTTCGGCGGTACTCGAAATGAACTCGCGATCCCCTCTCTAGGAATGGGGATATTTGAATACGTCGCTGCCAGGTTGGCTGATCTCGGCCACTCTTCGCTTCGAATAGACTTTCATGGCTGGGGAGACAGTGATGGTTCCATCGAAGGATCTAGCAATTCCACGCAGATTGATGATTGTTTGGCAGCGATGGATTTATCGCCACCCAGCCCGATCTTGGAAATGGCGAGGTCATCCTACTCGGCTGGAGCCAGGGCGGACTGGTTGCAGCAGCCGCTGCTGGTCGAACTAACCGGCCATCAGGGGTGGCACTTTGGGCCGCCGTGGGAGAACCTAAGGTGTCTTTCCCCGGTTTGGTCGGCAAAAATGCCTATCTCTATGGCCTGAACAGCCCGGAACCAACGACGCTGACCTTGCCTTGGGGAGCGTCCGTGACTTTGGGGCAGCCATTCTTCGTAGAAGTCTCGGGTTTCGATCCTCTTACAGAGCTGTCTCAATATGCCGGACCCGCTTTTATTGCAGAGGGTACGGTTGACGACGTCATACCACATGGTACGGCGAAAAAGTTCGCCGCAGCTCATCGAGGCGAGCACATTGTTTGGGAGGCTGCCATGGATCATGCGTTTAACACCTCCTCTGGTGTGGAAACCTTGAGCAGACTAATTGACGCTACCGTCAGCTACCTCAAACGCCATAACAAAGTATAATTACGCATGTGCACTGCTGGACCCCTATGTCAGCTATTGGGCGCAGGTGACCTGCCACTGAACTTTCATCCAGCGGCGACTAGAGCCCCGGCGGTTTTGAATACGCCAACAGGCGCGGTGTGAG
>NZ_JBAOJM010000019.1:0-58686 GCF_037083425.1 Agrobacterium sp. CCNWLW32 | reverse complement strand
GGCACGCAGGCGCGAGTGCATCAGCATCTGAATATCGGCCAGGGCGAAGTGCCGTGGGACGACTTCTTCGGCACGCTTTCCGAAATCGGTTTCGACGGCATCATGACCTCCTGCGTCTTCGCCTGGGAGGACAGGGCGGATGAGTCGGGCCGGTTCATGTGTGCTGAGATCAACAATTACATCGAAAAATACCGGAAGTGAGGTTTTGAAAATGACTGTGAGAATTGGTGTCATCGGCACCGGCGCCATCGGCCGCGACCATGCCCGCCGCATCAACAAGGTCCTCGGCGGCGCAAAGGTCGTCGCGCTGAGCGATGTCAATCATGGATCGGCAGAAGCGGTGCGCAATGACATCGCCCCGGATGCGGAAATCTTCGCCACCGGCGAGGAGCTGATCGCCTCACCCGATGTGGATGCCGTGCTCGTCACCTCCTGGGGCGCGACGCATGAGCAATATGTGCTGGCGGCAATCGCCGCCGGCAAGCCGTGCTTTTGCGAAAAGCCGCTGGCGACAACGGCGGAAGGTGCAAGACGCATCGTCGATGCTGAGGTGGCCCATGGCAGACGGCTGGTTCAGGTGGGCTTCATGCGCCGTTATGACGCCGGTTATGTCGCGCTGAAACAGGCCGTCGACAGCAGGATCGGCGCGCCGATCATGGTGCATGCCGCCCACCGAAACCCGGCGGTTCCGGAGCAATATGTGACCCCGATGGCGATCCACGACACGATGATCCATGAGATCGACGTGTTGCGCTGGCTGCTTGATGATGACTATGTTTCGGCGCGGGTCCTCTTTCCCCGCTCGGCGGCCAGAAGCCATGCGCGGCTGAAAGACCCGCAGATCGTCATTCTGGAGACGGCGAAGGGCACGATCATCGACGTCGAAATCTTCGTCAATTGCCATTACGGCTACGATATCCAGTGCCAGGTGGTGGGGGAGGACGGTATTGCCAGCCTGCCGGAGCCGATGTCGGTGCAGACACGGCTTGGCGCCAAGCTGCAGAACGACATCCTGACCGACTGGAAGGATCGCTTCATCGCCAGTTACGATGTCGAATTGCAGGCCTTCATCCATGCGGCGGTAAAGGGCACGGCATCGGGGCCCAGCTCCTGGGATGGCTATGTGGCCGCCATCACCGCCGACGCCTGTGTCGTTGCGCAGGAGACCGACGGAGCAGCCGTCGCAATTAAGCTTCCCACGCGTCCCGCCCTTTATCAGTGAGGTCTTTCATGCGTTTTGCCATCAATCACATCACCGCGCCGAAGCTCTCCCTTGAGGAATTCTTCGCGACAGCCCGCGAACTCGGCCTCACCGAAGTTGAAATCCGCAACGACCTGCCCGACATCGTCGGCACGGTGGAGCCGGCTGCCGTGAAGGCGGCGGCCGAAAAGGCCGGCGTGACGATCATCTCGATCAACGCGCTTTATCCCTTCAACGTCTGGTCGGGCGACCTACCTGCACGGGCCGTTGCCATGGCGGACTATGCAGCAGCAAGTGGTGCGAAGGCGCTGGTCATGTGCCCGCTCAACGACGGCACGGAAGTCTCGTTCGATGATCTCGTGGCCGCGCTGACGGCCATGAAGCCGATCCTTGAGGAACGTGGACTGACCGGCTTTGTCGAGCCGCTCGGTTTTCCTGTCTCGTCGCTGCGCACCAAGGCCGAGGCCAACAAGGCCATCGACGCGGCAGGCGGCGGTGATGTCTACAGGCTGGTGCACGACACCTTCCACCACCATCTTGCGGGCGAGACGGTGTTCTTCCCCGAACGTACCGGCCTCGTGCATATTTCCGGCGTAACCGACCCTGCCGTCTCCGTCGCCGATATGCTGGACGCCCACCGTGTGCTGGTGGATGGCGGCGATCGCCTGGAAAATATCGCCCAGATCAGGACGCTTCAGGCGGCCGGTTATAACGGTCCTTACAGCTTCGAACCCTTTGCGTCGGAAGTGCATGCGTTGAAGAATCCGGTCGCTGCCTTGAAGGATAGCATCGACCATATCTCCCGGGCGCTTTGACCGCCTTGCCGCCCGCGGTTTGCTGCGGGCGGCGTTCCCGGGGGATAAACGATCGGTAAAAACCCAGAGAAATCAATTCCGCATTTACGGATGATGCTGTAGTCTTCCGCTGACTAGAGAGCAGTAAACAGGCACGGGTATTCTTCAGATCGACTGCGCGAGGCAGGCTTTCTGCCCGCACCGTCTGAAGAAGAGTGGTTGAATTTTCCCTATATGAAAGCGGATAGGAAAACGACGCTTAAGGACGTGGCGCGGGAGGCGAATGTTTCGCTGAGCACGGCTTCGCACGCCATCAATGGCACCGCACCGTTGACCACGCAGGTTCGCGACCGGGTGCTGGAGGCGGCCCGCACGCTCGGCTACCTCGAAAACCGCAGGCAGAAGGCGACGATCGCCACCCTGCGCGTCGTGTTGCTCGCCATGACCAATGATGCGGCACCGCAGAGCGATCTTAACATGGTCAGCTGGACGATGCTGAACGGCTTCCGGCGCGAATGCGAGCGGCGCGGCATTCGTATCGTTCCCTATGTGAGCGCGACGAGCCGGCTCGATCCCGCCTTGGTGGCAGCGGCGGCGGACGCAGACAATGTCGATGGCATCGTGATCCTGAACGATGACAGGCCGCAGCTGGTCGAGGCGCTGTCGGCGCTTTCGCGGCCGGTGGTTCTCATCAATGGCGAGGATCCGGCCATGATCGTCGATACGGTGACGGCCGAGAACCGTTTTGGCGCGCGGCTTGGTATCGAGCATCTGCTGTCGCTCGGGCATCGCAATATTCTGCACATTACCTGGAAGGGCCGCACGACGATCCGCCGCCGTTATGACGGTTATAGCGACGCCTTTCTTGCGGCGGGCCTGACAGTTCCCGCCGATATGGTCATCGAGGTGGAAAGTTACGAGCCCGAATGGGGGGAAGCCGCCATCCGCCGTCTGCTCGCCGAAGACAAGCCGCTCAGAAACGCCACCGCCATTTTCTGCGCCGCCGACAATCTGGCGCTCGGTTGTCTGAAGGCACTGACGGAGGCAGGAATTCGAGTGCCGGACGATATCTCGGTGCTGGGGTTTGACGATATCATGCCGGCAGCCTTCAGTGCGCCGCCACTCAGCACCATCCAGTTGCCCGCTGACAGGCTGGGCGGTGCGGCGCTTGCGCTGCTGGAGCAGCGGCTTATGGCGGCCGATCCGACACGTCCGGCGCACCGGCTCGAGCTCGGTTGTCGGCTGGTGTTGAGGGGCAGCATCGCACCGCCCCCCAAGTGATGTCAGGGTTTATTTCATTCCCGTGCCGGCAATGCCCGTCGTGATGTAGCGCTGCAGGAACAGGAACACGACGGTGACGGGCGCCAGGCTGAGGAAGGTCATGGCGAGAATATAGTGCCATTGCACCGAGAACTCGCCCTGGAAGGCATTGAGGCCCACCTGCAGCGTGAAGTTTTCGCGGCTGCTGAGGACGATCAGCGGCCAGAGGAAGTCATTCCAGCGCCACAGCACCGAAAAGATGGCGAGAACCGCAAGAGCCGGCGCCGTCAGCGGCAGGATGATGCGCCAGAAGATGCGGAATTCACTGGCGGCATCGACGCGCGCCGCCTCGATCAGCTCGTCGGGGATGGTCAGCATATATTGCCGGAGAAGGAACACGCCCGTCGGCGTTGCGACAGTGGGGATGATGACACCCCAGAGATTGTCAACGAGGCCGACACCGACGATGACAAGATAGGCCGGCACCATGACGACGGTGAGCGGGATCATCAGTGTGGAGATGATCAGCACGAAGATCGCCTTCTCGCCACGGAAACGGTATTTCGAGAGCGCGAAGGCGGCCATGGCGTTGACGATCAGCGTCAGGATGGTTGCGACAAAGGTGACGAAGACCGAGTTCTTGAGGAAGGTCAGGAAGCTGAACCGGGTCAGCGGATCGGTGAAGTTCTCCGTCGCAATGGTCAGTTTCTGGACAGGCGTTATTTCACGGGTGTCGACGCTGACGGGCGGTCCGGGATTGGCCGGGTCGACCATCTGGGCCTTGAGGCCGACGCGGCGGATCATGGCCATTTCCCGCTCCATGCCATCGATGCTGGCTTTCCACAGGCTGAGCGGCTTGTCGTAACCCTGCACTTCCACCTGCACGGCGGCGCGCGGCAGGAGGCTCGGCGGAAACCGCGTGATCTCTGCTTCCGGTTTTAACGATGACATGGCGGCCCAGACGACCGGGATGAGGACGGCAAGCGTGCCGCCGATGAGCCAGACCCAGGAGAGGATATCGGTGAGGCCGATCCGGCCGGGACGGCGGGTGCGCGTGATGAAAGAGACGGCGTTGGACATGGTCAGGACTCCATCTTTTTGCCGAGGCGCAATTGCACGAGCGTCAGCGCGAGGAGCACAAGGCCCATCAGAACCGATGCTGCGGAGGCAAGGCCGAACAGCCTCAGATCGCTGCCGAACGCCATCTGGTAGATATATTGCACCACGAATGTATTGGCCGTGCCCGGCCCGCCGCCATTGGTGAGAACCCACGCTTCATCAAAGATTTGCACCGAGCGGATCATCAACAGGATGAGCACGACGAGCAGGTTGGGACCAAGCAGCGGAAGCGTGATGCGGAAGAGCGTGCGCCGGGGCGAAGCGGCGTCGATGGCGGCGGCCTCATAGAGGTCCTTCGGGATGGCCTGAAGGCCGGCCAGCAGGATAAGCGTATAAAAGCCCATGTGGAACCAGACCGAGACCACCACGACGAAGAAACGCGACCAGCCGACATCCAGAAGGAAGATTTCCGGCGGCACGCCCAGCATCTGGAAAAAGGCGTTGAGCAGGCCGTTGCGGTCGAGGAACCATTTCCAGATGAGGCCGATGACGACCGGCGACAGCAGGACCGGGTAAAAAAACATGGCGCGGAAGAAACCGCGCGCGGCAATCGCCCGGTTGAGGATGAGCGCGGTGATGAGCGCGACCAGCAGCGTGGCGATGACGTTGAAGCCGACGAACCACAAAGTGTTCCAGATCGCCGTCCAGAACAGGGATTCCCGGCAGCTTCCGGGGTCCATATAGCTCTGGCAATCCAGCAGCTTGCCGAAATTCTCGAAACCGACGAAGGGGCGGTCGGTGATCAAAAGTTCGGTGCCGCCGGTAAAGGCGTAACCGACGGCAATCGCAATCGGCAGGAAGGTGAAAATGCCGAAGAGAACGAGGTTCGGCATCAGGAAAATATAGGGCATGCGCCTCTTGCCGATCAGCCGCTCGATGAAGTTGAGCGGCACTTCGGCAATCGCCATCACGGCGTCGAGCGCACGGTCGGACAGTCTCGCGAGCTTCGGATTGGCCATGCTACCCTCTTCCTTCGCTCGCGAGGCGCGGCAGCGCCAGTTCGGTGGCGGGATCGAAGACATGCACCTTCTCACGCGCCGGCATGATCTTCAGCACCGAGCCGGAAGCGGGCGCGAAATGGCCCGCCTGATGCACGATGATCTGCTCCTTCTCACCCTTGATATTGCCGTAGAGATAGGTCTCGGTGCCGAGGCTTTCGTGGTACTGCACCTCGAAGGGCAGACCGGCATCCGCGATGGTGAAATGCGAGGGGCGTATGCCCGCCAGAACCGCCTGTCCCGGACTGACGGTTGCCGGATCGACAAGGCAGGGCAGGGACACGCCGTAGCCGGCGTCGATGACGATGCCGCCGTCTTCGCCCTTGGTGATGACGCCCTTCAGCATGTTCATGCGCGGCGAGCCAAGGAAACCGGCGACGAAGAGATTGCGCGGATTGTCGAATAGCTCGAGCGGGCTGCCCACCTGCTCGATGCGCCCGGCGCGCAGCACGACGATCTTGTCGGCCATGGTCATGGCTTCCACCTGATCATGGGTGACATAGATCATCGTCGTCTTGATATCGCGATGCAGCCGCGTGATTTCGGCGCGCGTCTGCACGCGCAGCGCCGCATCGAGGTTGGAAAGCGGCTCGTCGAACAGGAAGATATCAGGCTCGCGCACGATGGCGCGGCCGATGGCGACGCGCTGGCGCTGGCCGCCGGAGAGCTGTTTCGGCTTGCGGTCGAGATAGGGCTCGATGGCGAGCATGCGCGCCGCCTCGTTGATGCGGCTTTCGATTTCCGCTCGCTTGAAGCGCAGGTTTTCCAGACCGAAGGCGAGGTTCTTGCGCACGCTCATATGCGGATAAAGCGCATAGGACTGGAAGACCATGGCGATCTTGCGCTCGGCGGGAGAAAGCGCGCTGACATCGCGATTGCCGATGGCGATGGTGCCAGAGGTCACATCCTCGAGACCGGCGATGATGCGTAGCAGCGTCGATTTTCCGCAGCCCGAGGGGCCGACGAAAACGACGAATTTGCCGTTTTCGATCTGAAGATCGATGTCATGCAGAACATGAACGGCGCCGAACGCCTTGTTGAGGTTTTCGAGTTTCAGACTTCCCATCACCTGCTCCCTTCATTCGAGCCCGTCGTCGCGACGATCTCTTGGCTGTTCCAGCCCTCGGGCAAGGGCATCGCTCTTTTGATGGCGACATCATGCGCCGAAAACCCGTGAACGCCCGAAAGGTAGATCGCAGGCATGCCGCCCGGGTAATCCTCCATGCCGACGATCCGGCCCTGTGCATCCTGCGTCCAGGCATTGGCGCGGCCGGCCGCATCGGCGCTTGGCGCAATATCGGCATTGGTGGGGCGCAGATCATATTGCAGGCCGGTGCCGAGCTTGCCGGGTTGCTGCGCAAGCGTGATGCGCTCCAGCTGGACATTGTGAATGCCGGCCTTCGAGGTGGCGACGAGGTTGATCGCGCCTTCCATCGAGCCGCTCAAGTCTTCCACGACCAGATTGTCCACACTGCCGGCCTGCCGTTCGGGGCGACGATCGACAACGGTGACGGTGACCGCTTCACCCGAACCCCAGAAGCCGCCCGGCGTTTCGTGGCACTCGGCTTTAATCCGTGAAAAGCGGATGTTGCGCATCGCGCCGCCATCGCGGGAGAAAAGGCCGACACCGCGGTTGGACTGGACGATACTGCAATCCTCGAACACGACATTGGTGAAGTCACCGAAGGATTCCGTGCCCAGTTTCAGCGCGCAGCTCATGCTGGAAACGGTGCAACGGCGAACGGTGATATCGGCGCAGACCCCCACCGCCTTGCCATCCGGTCCGGCGCTGGTCTTCAGGCAGATGCCGTCATCGGCAGTGGAGATAAAGCAGTCCTCAATCAATGCGCGGCGGCAGGCATCCAGCACGATGCCGTCCGTATTCGGCAGGCGGCGGTCGTTTTCGATGCGGAGATTGCGGAAATGGAGGTCTTCGCAATCGACCATATGCAGCGTCCACATGGGTGAAGCGCTGACGTGGAGGTTTTCGAGGCACACGTTGCGGCAGGCTTCCAGCACCATGACGCGCGGGCGTTTTTTGGCTGGAACATAGGTGCCCATGGCCTTGTCGTCGCCGATGATGAAGTTCTCACCGCCGGCCTCGATGCGGCCGGGACCGGTGACGGCGATGTCGTGCGCGCCGCTCGCGATGATCATGCCGCGGTTGGAATCCTCGGCGATGACCGAAACCGTCGTATCCGCATAGGCCTCGTAATCGGAAACGGGTGCAAGTACCGCCTCTTCGGCAAGGTGCAGTTCCACGCCGCTTTTAAGAACAAGGCCGCCGCTGACATGGCGCCCGGCTGCGAGCGATACACGCCCGCCGCCTGCGGCCGATACGGTGTCTATTGCCAGCTGGATAACGGCCGTGGCGTCGCGGCCATCGGCTGCGGCTGTGATTTCGCGGTTCATGCTCATGATGCCTGCGGCCTTTTCAGAAAAACGTCGATCAAAAGCAGCATCGTCAGCGCCTGCCCGTAGGGTGTGGGCAGATTGGGAATGCGGCGGTAGAAGTCGAGATCATGACCCATCGGCGTACCGTCGGAAACGCCGTGGACGACGCCCTCATCGTCGATATTGCCAAGCACCGCCTTCAGCGCGCGTTCCGCATGCGGCCGGTTCTCTTCGCCGAGGATGCCGGCCTCAATGCCGCGCAGAATGCCATAGGCGATGCCTGCCGTCGCCGATGTCTCGACCGGCGATGTGGGATCGTCGAGCAGCGTGTGGAACATGCCGTCCTCACGCTGGTATTGCCTGAGCGACCGCACCTGGCTCGCCAGTACATTGGCGAGGAAACGTTTGTCCTTTCCGGCAAGCGTCGGCACCAGTTCGAAGAGTTCGGGAATGGCGACGGTGATCCAGGAATTGCCGCGCGCCCAGAAGGCGTCAGCGAAATTATGGCGGCCGTTGAAGGTCCAGCCGTGATACCAGAGGCCGGTGACGGGGTCCGACAGATAACGCGTATGGATCATGAACTGATAGACCGCTTCGTCGATCCAGTCCTGGCGTTTGCAGACGACGCCGGCGCGGGCGAGGAACAGACAGGCCATGAACAGCGTGTCGTCCCATAATTCGCCTTCATTCAGCCGTTCCTTGACGACGTGCTGGAAGCCGCCATCTTCGGTTTTCGGCAATTCATGCACCAGCCAGTCGGCCCAGTCTTCCACCAGCGCACGGAAATCCGGCCGGTCGACATGTTCGGTCAGGATGACAAGCGGCAGCATCGGCGCGGAACTGTTGATCTGGCGCGGCGGCAGGCCACGCTCGATCTGCCAGCCATACCATGTCACGAGGTCGTCCAATGCCTTCTGGTCGTTGGCGGCCAGCGCCCGGCGCAGGAAACCGTACAGGCCCACACCCACTTCCCAGTCCCATTCATCGAACTGGATCTTGCCGTCGGAACTGCCGCTGACCAGACCTTCCTGAATGCCCTTGAGGCGGCTGAAGGCGGCGGCGACATTGTCGATCGTCGTCCTGAGAGTGTCTTTTTCCATGCTTGGCTGGTTCATCTGTCAATTCCGCTTAGGAGTAGAAGGGTCGTGTCGCGCCGCCCGAGGCGGGATCGGCACTTTCGAAGGTAATGTTGGGTTGGGGCTGGTCGTGGTCGAAGGCCATGGCCTGACCACCGATGGTGAAGGCGCCTTCCCAGGTCAGGGTAAGCTCAGGTCCGCCCGGCGGCGTGACCGAGAGCAGCCGCCTTTCGGCATTGAAGGTGACCTGCGTGGCGAGAATTTTCTCGCGGAAACGGGCGAAGGCTTGCCCGTCGCCGCAGCCGATGACGCCCACCCAGCCGGCGCGGCGGCCGGGTGATCTGATCTCGCGATTGGCGGTGGCGCCGGCAGTGATGGGCTGAAGCCCGTTTGTTGCATAAAGCGCGGCAAAGCCACGGCCCGAACGGGTGATGAGCCAGTTGCCCTCCATCAGCACCTCGTCCAGCCCGTCGCGGCCGAGATAGGCATGGGTCCAGTCGTTGCGGTGATCGTCCGTGTCGAAGATCAGCATGGCCAGATCGCGATGCTGCGCCACACGCGGCAGGATGCCGCTTCCCGCCCAATAGGAAGGGCGCTGCGTGCCCCATGGATCGTCTTCACCGGGATGATTGACCCAGAGCCGCGCCATCGGATGGCCGGCAAGCTTGATGTCCATGACATGCTGCTGGTGGCCCTTGCGGCCGGTCTTGTGGTCGACAACGGTGGAAAGCTGGGCGGCCTCGTTCTTGAACAGCACAAGCTTGCCGGGCTCCAGCCCCTGCGCATACCGCGCCTCGACCATGCGGCCGGTTTCCAGCTGGGAGAGGGCGGCAAGATGCGCCGGCGGCAGGTAGTCGCCGCAGCAGAACATCGGTAGCGAGGCGACGCCATTATTGAGCCAGCCTTTGCCAAAGGCGACCTCAGCAAAGGGCGCCAGTTCCGTCAGCGGCCCGGCGCGCAGTTCCTTGTCATAGGCTCTGCCTTGCGAACCGGAAGGGACGCCGCCGAGTGTGTGCAACGCGATCATCTCGAAAATGAGATCGAGCTGATGGCGGGCACGGGCGGCAAGTTCCGGCCCCGCCCAATGTTCGATGGCAAGAAGGCCGATGAAATCCACCGGGTAGTAGGCGGCGGAGTTCCATTCGGCGAGGCCATGCGCCTCGACGCTGTCGAACCAGCGCTCCAGACGGTCGGCGGCCAGCGCCGCCTGCTGCCGGCCGGAGCGGCCCGACGCGGTGAAAAGGGCATCCGGCAAATAGTCGCCGGCCAGCAGCTGGCTGGTGTGGAAACAAAGAACATGGTTCTCACTCCAGAACCACATGACGTCATTGCCCGGTTCGTCCACCCAGTAACGATAGCCGAGGATCGTTGCATCGATCCGCGCCCGCATGTCGGCCGGCAGCCGGTCGCCATAGGCGCGCACCAGCCAGAGCAGCGGGATCATCACGAAATCGGAGCAGTCTTCGCGCCTGTCGATGGAATGCAGCGTCGCATCAACGATGCCGCCAATCGTCTCGATGTCATCGCTGCCGGTGGCGACCATCGCCAGCGCGCGGCCGATGCGCCAGGCGCCGAAACGGGCGCTGAAGGAGAGGGCCGCCTTTTTGCGCTCGTTGATATCGGCATTGGATGCTTCCGGCGCGATATCATGCATGAAGGCGGCGTCGATGAGGCGGGTGACCGTCCCCGCTCCCGAACCCATGGTGATCCTGACACCGTGATACCCGTCCGGAATGCCCGACGTTCCGGGGATCGTCAGCGCGGATTGCCCGGCCTTCAGCACGGTGTCCACTTCCGCAAGCGCGGCGCGCTCGTGGCCATGGCTTTTGACGGCAATATGCACCGGCAGGTCGTTTGCCGGGGCCGCGCCGAAGACCAGTTCGAGAGGCGTGCCGGAAAATACATCCCGCGCCGGGTGAACGTCGCGCACCAGTGCGGCCAGACGCTTCGTCTCCTCCCGGTCGAGCGGCACCGGCAGCACGACGGTGAGCGGCACCGAATCGATGACCTCAAGTTCGAAAAACCAGATGATGTCGCGCTCCGCCAGATCTTCGCAGAGCAGCAGCACCTCGTTATCGCCCACCGCAAGATCGAGCGTGATGTCACGGCTGCTTTCGACATTGCGGATAAAGGGTTCGAAACGGACCTGTTCGACGCCGCCGACCCAGATGCGCACGCCGCCGCAGGTGCGCAGCCGGAAATGCGCCTTCCTTGCGGTCTCGCTGCGGAAGGTGCCCTTCAGCCAGCGCTGTACGTGGGTCGGAACATGCCAGAAGCCGGTGAATTCGACGCGGCGGTTGGAGCCTGGCAGGTTGAGGTGTGACACCGGCCACCCGGTATCGGGCGCGATATCGCGGCCGATCATGGTTTCCTGGAAAGCCTTGCGGCAGGGCAGGTCGCCCACATCCACGAAACCATTGATGAAGCGATAGTTCACGCGGTCTTCGGCGGGGGCTGCGATGCCGGGAAACGACGTCTCCACGAGATCGGAGACGATCCAGGCGGTCACCGTCTCGCCATCCGTGACGGTATATGTCGGCTGCGACGCATTCGCCGCAAATGGTCCATCCGTCATAATGGATCGCCTCCCGTCGATCTATAATGAAATTATTTTCACAAACCTGCTTTCGCTTTTCTGCGCCGATTTGTGCGATTTCGCCAAAACAAACAGCTTGACGTTTATTCTGTCAAGTCGCAAAACATCATAAATCGAATTAGGCAGAGGAGCTTCCATTCGATTTATGAAAATGTTTTCATTGGGAGGATGAGCATGATGAAATTGTTTTCGGGCGTCAGCGCCCTCGTGATGGCCTCCGTCGCCGGTCTTGCGACGGCCCAGGCCGAGACCCGCACGATTACGTTCCTTTTTACGGATGACGACCAGGGTTACGTGCAGCGCATGTCGGAACTCAGCAAGGAGTTCGAGACGGCCAATCCCGGCGTGAAGATCAATTTCGTATCGTCGGGTTACGACGCGGTTTCCAAGCAGCTGCCGGTGCAGCTGGCGGTGGGTGAGGGGCCCGATATCGCCAAGATCACCGACTGGCAGCTCGCGCCCTATTATCTCGATATGCGGCCTTACATGAAGGATGCGGAAGCCTTCGCAAAACTACACGGTTCCAGCCTCGACCAGCTTCGCCTGCCCAATGTCAACGACCCGAAGTCGATCAATGGCTATATGGCGTCGCAGACGCTGAACCTGCCTTTCGTCAACAAGACGCTGTTCGAGCAGGCCGGCGAACCCTTGCCCGGCCCGACCGCCAAGTTCAGCGAGATCGTAGAAGCGTCCGCCCGCGTCGCCAAGGCGACCGGTGTGCAGATCCCCTTCACCATGGACCGTTCCGGCCACCGCTTTTCCGGCGGCGCCTTCTCTTACGGCTCGACCTATGTGAAGGACGGCAAGTTCAGCTTCCCTGATGATGCGGCGAAAAAATACATTGCCGATCTCTTTTCATGGACGCAGAACGGCAGTTTCCCCAAGGAGATGTGGGGTGCGGCCGGCGGTTCCCAGTACAAGAACATGGGTGACGAGTTCGTCAACGGCAATGTCGTGACCTATCTCGCCGGCAACTGGATGGTCAATCCGTTCCAGAACAAGATCGGCGACGGTTTCGAATGGACCGCGATCAATGCGCCCTGCGGCGATGCCGGCTGCTACGCCATGCCCGGGGGCACCGCAATCGTCGGCTTCAAGCGCACCAAATATCCCGAGGATGTCGCCCATTTCATCGAATTCCTCGGCTCCGAAAAGGTGCAGCGGGAAATTGCCGAGAACTATGTCATCCTGACGGGTGCTGAGATCGTCGATCCGCAATACAAGCTGAAGAGCGAAAACGCCAAGGCGGCGATGAAGGTCTTCCTCGACAACAAGAAGAATGTGCCGCAGGCCGCGCGTGAATTCGAACGCGCCAAGGGCGGCAGCGCCATGTATCAGCAGATCGTGCAGCGTATGAGCCAGCTCATCGTCGGTGAATTGACGCTCGACCAGACCTACAAGGTTCTGGAGGATGACGTCGCCAAGATCAACGAGGCTGTCGCGGTCAAGAAATAACGGCACGGCCATCCGCTTCTGGCGGAATGGAGAAGCCGTCGGACGATATGCCCGGAGTGATACTCCGGGCATATTCCGCCGTTTCCCTGCGGAGGCGCGCATCGTCGCCAGGGAACCGCCGCAAGAAGCCGTTCCCGTCGGCCATCGAAAAACTGAAATATGCTTTGTTTAAACCTGACGATGAGGCGCGCGGAACGTCGCGCCGCCTGTTTTCGTCACGCGTCACTCGCTGAAAATCATAGGATTCGTCATGGCCAGACTGAAGATGTCGTCTTTCTTTTCCGCACGCTCGACCCTGCTCGCCTCGGTCGCCTTGCTGTTTTTTGTTCCCGGCGCGCAGGCTTTCGATGCCGTCGAACCGGTGGGGCGGGGTTTTGCCATCACGGTGCCGGAACCGGCCGCGACATATCCGCTGCCGCTTGCCGACAATTATCGCAACCAGACCGGCAAGAATGAGAAGGGCGAGGACGTCCGCGCCTACGACGACCGGGATAATCCGATCATTGAAATCCTCTCCGGTTTTAATCGCATCTGGACGATTGGCGATGAAAAATGGGCCGATGGCGGCGCCAATGGCGATGGCCCGGCGGATTTCAGCCATGTCAAGATCGTTGATCCCGCTGTCTGGCAGGAAAACATGCGCTACGTCCTGTCCGTGACCGGCGAGAACCGCACGCGCGCCGCCGCTTTCGAAGCCTATATGAACGACCGCCGCTCGCAGGGCTACAGCGTCATCGACGGCCTGGGCCCGCTTGCCGCATGGTATCGCGAAGGGGCGGGTGCGACGACGACGATCAATCACACGCCTGCGGATTTCGATCCGAACGAGGTCATCACCCGCAAGGAGGACGACAAGGGCACCGAGGCGGGTGCGGCGGATAGCGAGCTGAAGGATTTCGTCACTTTCATGAAGGTGATCCGCGGTCCGGAAGGCACGACATCGCCGGCCAAATATTTCTATTCCTCACCGCGTCCCTGGCGCATGAACGCCAAGGGCGAGGTGATCGAGACGGGTAAGGAAACGATCGGCGACCGCTCATTCGAAAACTATGACAGCGATCCCGGTGTCATCGTGCCGGCACTGAAATATGTGCGTGAAACCCGCGGTCGCGGCAAGGATGGCGGTTTCCCGAGCGGGCACACCAATGCCGCCTATCTCGCCGCCATCGCTTATGCCTATGCTGCGCCGGAGCGCTTTTCCGAATTGCTGACGGCGGCCTCCGAACTTGGCGAGAGCCGTATCGTCGCCGGCATGCATTCGCCGCTCGACGTGATCGGCGGGCGCATCACGGCAACCGCTATGGCTGCGGCCATGTTGCAGGATCCGAAAAATGCCGAGGTGAAGAAGGCGGCGCATGAAGCCTTGCAGGCCTATTTCACTAAGCGCCTGCCGCAGGGGCAGTCGCTCGTCGATTTCGCCCATGGCGCAGGGCCGGATGCCGACCGCTTTGCCGATGCTGCCAAGAACGTGGCGGATTATCGCCGGCGCATGACGTTCTCCTTCAGCCGCGACAAAGCCGTGGGCGATGATGCGCCGATGGTGGTGCCGAAGGGCGCGGAAGTGCTGCTGGAGACTCGCCTGCCTTATCTCGATGCCGCAGAACGGCGCGCCGTGCTGTTTTCCACCGGCATCGAGGCCGGTTATCCGCTGCTCGATGACAGCAATGGCTGGGGCCGCATCAATCTGGTGGCCGCCGCCGGTGGCTACGGCGCGTTTGACGGCGATGTCGAGGTGACCATGGACGCCGCCGCCGGCGGGTTCAATGCGGCAGACCGCTGGACGAACGATATTGCCGGGGCAGGGCGTCTCGTCAAATCCGGCAGCGGGGCGCTGACGCTCAGCGGTCATAACAGCTATGGCGGCGGTACCATTTTGAGGGAGGGAACGCTGGTGGCGTCGTCTGCCGATGCGCTTGGAACCGGCGATATGCTGGTCACCGGCGGCGCGCTTTCGCTCAGGGGAGGCAAAGACGTTGTCATCGGCGGTGACTATATGCAGACGGGCGGCACGCTGATGCTTGATGCGGAAAAGGCTCCGTTGCGGATCAGGGGCAATGCGGTGCTTGAGGGCGCAACGCTGAAGCTCGTTTTCGATGGCGCTGCACCGGCCGCCGGAACGCGGCTCGACGTTATCTCCGCAAACGGCCTGACCGGAACCTTTACGTCGATAGATGCGGGCACTGTGAAAGTGCGGCCGGTCTATACGGGTTCGGCATTATCGGTGGTGGTCGAATAGGGCGCGACAGTGCGGGCGCGGTCATGCCGCCGCGCCCGAAAGGGTCTCGTTTCAGGAATTCTGCCGCCGCATCAGCAGGAATATGAAGGGTGCGGCGAGCACGGAAACGATGGCGGCAAGCGCGAAGGAGGCCTGATAGCCGAATTTTTCGGCAATCGCGCCGGCACCCAAGCCGCCCGCCATGCTGACGATGCCGTCCGTGCACTGGAAGAGGGTGAAGTCGACCCCGGCCTGCCGTGGGTCTGACCAGCCCATGAAACAGGCGTAGAGCGCTACAAAGCCGATGGACATGATGCCCGAGGAGCTTGCTACCGCAACCGCCATGACCACCCATTGCGAAACGTCGCGATGGACGCTGAAATAGGCGAAGACGCAGAGCAGCGCCGTCTGTACGAAGATGGCGACGAGCAGAACCCGCGATGCGCCGTAAAGCCTGACCAGCGTGCCGCCGAGCAGCGCACCGGCGAAACCGATAATCATGCTGCCGACACCATTCAATGCGCCGATGGTGGCTAGATCAAAGCCATAATCGACCAGAAACGGGCCGAGCATAGCGAGCCCCCATTTCTGTGCGGCGACATAAACGGCCGCGACCAGAAGGCCGGTGCGCACCTCGCGCCGCTTCAGCGCGTTTCTGATGGAGGGCAGGTGATCCCGCGTCTGCACCACCGTTTTTGCCGCCGGGCCGAACAGGAAGGGCAGGGCAAGCAGGATGACCAGTCCGGCCATCACAAGCGTGGCGCTCGTCCAGCCGGACCGCTCCACCAGCACCAGAAAAAGGCCCGCGCCGATGGCCGAACCGAGATAGGAGCCGCCCACCTGTGCGGCATTGCCCCAGCCGTGATGTTCGGCCGCCAGTGTTTCCACCGCATAACCATCGCAGGCTATATCGACCGTCGCGGTCACCAGCGCGATCACCGACAGGATGACGATTGCGACGGAGACCGGCGAAGGGCCGGTGAAGGCGAGGGTGGCGAGGCCGCAGGCGCAGGCGGCGATGCCCGCGCCGACGATTATCCGCGAACGGTTCCTGCCGACCGGCGGCAGGCGGTAACGCTCCACATGCGGCGACCAGAGGAATTTCAGCGCCCAGGGCAGAACGACGAGATAAAGCAGGCCGATCTGGTCCAGCGGCAGGCCAGCGGTTCTGAGCACTGCGGGCAGACCGAGAAAGGTCAGCCCGCCAATGACGCTCTGGCCGACATAAAGCCCGCCGACCGCCACGAAGACGGCGGCGGGTGACGGTCTTGCTGCGAGGGGGTTCTGCTGCAGCATCAGAAACGATACCGGATGCTGCCGACGATCTTGCGACCCTCGTCGTAATAGCAGAAGCCCGTGGTGCAGACCTGCTTGACCTCGTTGAGGAGGTTGGTGGCGTTGACCTGCAGCTTCACACCTTCCAGCGAGGGCAGGGCCTTGCCGAGATCGTATCGCAGCGAGGCATCGACGAAGGTGCGGGATTCATTGTCGAGAATGGGCGTGTGCTGGTTGTCGCCGAAGCTCGATCCCACGTAACGCAGGCCCGCGCCGATGCCGAGGCCTTCCAGCGCGCCGCCCTGGAATTCATAATCGGCCCAGAGCGAGAAGGTGTGGTAGGGCGAGGAATTGAGCTGCCTGCCAACTGTTTCCGACGTCAGCTTGGTGATTTCGACGTCGTTATAGGAGTAGGAGCCGATAAGGCTCCAGCCATTGTCGAGCGAGGCGGTCGCTTCCAGTTCCACCCCGCGCGAGCGCAGGTCGAGCTGCCGCAGCAGGTTGATGCCGGACGAGGTTTCGTAGACCGTGGCATTGTCCTGATCGAGATTGAAGAAGGCGGCGCTCAGCAAAGCGTTATATTGCGGCAGGGCATATTTTACGCCGAGTTCATATTGCTTGCCGACCGTCGGCTGCGCCTGGCCGATGACCGTTCCCGTGGTGATGATGACGCCCGGATTGGCGACGAAGGAGGTGCCGTAGCTGACATAGGGCATCACGCCGCTGTCGAAGACATAACCGAGGCTGGCGCGGCCCGTCGTTTTTGTTTCATCGCCATCATAGGTGGGAGCCGCTGCCGCACCCGCGGTCTGGGACTGATATTCGGTATCCAGCCAGTCGTGGCGGATGCCGGCCGTCAGGCGCCAGCGATCGATTTCAACCTGATCCTGCGCATAGATGCCGAGGGTGTTCATCCTCTGCTTCAGTATCAGCGACACATCAGGCACATAGGTGAAGGTGTCGGTGAAGGGGCTGGCGCCGTTGCCCTGTTTCGACGTGTAGGACATGTGGCTGAAGTCGATACCCGTCAGCAGGGTATGTTTCGCCGGGCCGGTGTCGAATTCGGTCTTCAGGTAATTATCGGCGGAAACGCCTTCATTATCCTCGATGGTGATGCCGGGATAATTGGCGAAGACCCATTGCTGGTCGGCCGAAAGGCCGGAGTAACGCGCCTTGCTGTAGAAGGTAACATTGTCGTTGATTTCGTGCTCGAACTCATAGCCAATACGCCATTGTTTCTGCTCGAAGTCATTAAAACGGGAATCGCCGCCATAGACCGGCGTCGCGCCGGTTGATTTGCCGTCGTTGCCGTAGTTGTTGATGTAACCCCAGGTGCCGCCGGTGGTGCTGTCCATATATTCGCCGAGCAGTGTCAGCTTGGTGCCTGCATCCGGCTGGAAGGTGAAGGCCGGCGCGATGAACAGCCGGTCGTCCTTGATGGCGCTGATTTCGTTACGTCCGTCGCGGGCCACGCCGGTCAGGCGATAAAGCATGGTCTTCTCGTCATCGACAGCGCCGGAAAGATCGAAAGCGCCCTGCACGCGGCCATAGGAGCCATATTGCAGCTCCACCTCGCGCAATGTCTCCTCCGTCGGGCGCTTCGAGATGATATCGACAATGCCGCCGGAGCTGCTTGCGCCATAGATGGAGGCGGCCGGGCCGCGCAGGATGGAGACCGCTTCCACGCCATAGGGCTCAAGCCGGGCGCTGCCGTTCTGGCTGCTGACCTGCCGCAGGCCGTCGCGGAAAATGCCTGTGGTGCTGAGATCGGTGCCGCGCACCTTGAAGGCGTCGAAGCGCGGCTCCGCACCATATTGGCCGATGCGCGCGCCGGGCGTGTAGTTCAGCGCTTCGGAGAGGTTCTGCGGCTTCAGATCGTCGAGCTGCTTGCGGCTGACGGTGGTGATCGACTGCGCGGTTTCGGCAACAGGCGTATCGGTCTTGGTGGCGGTGCGGCCGGATTTGCCGACATAGCCATTGCTCTCGATGATGCCCCTGGCGCCTTCAAGGCCGGTGCCCTGCACGGTGATTGGCGCAAGCAGGGTGCTGCCGGCGGCGGCAGAACCGCCGCCTTCACCGGTCTGGCCGGCGGGATCGAAAATGCGAACCGTATTGCCGCCGGCCAGCGCATAGTTCAGCCCCGATCCGGAGAGAAGCCCGCTGACGGCCGCCGATACGCTGAGCGTGCCCTTGACGCCCGCAGTGCTGCGGCCTCTGGTGATCGCGGAGGGGTAGACCATGCGCAGATTGGCCTGGCGGCCAAAGCTGAGGATGGCGTTTTCCAGCGGCCCCGCGGGAATGGAGACGGTGACGGTCGCGGATGCGCCGCTTGCGGCCGGCGGTGTCTGCGCGCTGGCGGTCGTGGCGCCCGGACCTGCCGCGACGATACCGCCTATGATCGCCGTCGTCGTCAGCCAGAACCAGCCACGTGCCTGCTTGCCCAAATTCATGTCATTCCCTCTCACTCGTGATCATGCCGCCCGCTGAAACGGGTCCTGATTGCCTAGAGTGAAAAGGCGGGTCGCCTCCTGACGTCGGAGCCGCAAAAAAGTTATTTTTATCTGGAGCGGACGAAAACCAGCATTCCGGAAAGCCGTGATACCGAAACGGGAAGGCTTTCTTCGAGAATGGTGAGCGCCTGATCCGTATCCTTCAGGTCGAAAATGCCGGAAACGCGCTGTTTCGCCGCCGCCTCATCGAGAATGACGATACGACCCCGGCGATATTGCGAGAGAATATCGAGAACCTCACGCAATGGCTGGCCGGAAAAGACGAGCTTGCCCTCTCGCCATGCCATGCTGTTGGCAACATCCTTGCGGGCGCGCACCAGCCTGCCGTCGCCACCAAGGGTCACGGCCTCTCCGGGCGTGAGCACGGCGACCTCGGCCCCTGTCGTCACCTCCACCCGGCCTTCCTCCACCTGCACCTCCTGCGGCAGTGCGCCATTGCCGGTGCGGACCGAATAATGCGTGCCGAGCGCTTTTGCCGTCAGCGCTCCATCCTCCACGATGAAGGGGCGCTCCGGATTTTTCGCGACATCAAAATAGGCCTCGCCGCGAAGAAGGGTAATGCGCCGTTCCTTTTGCGAATAATGGACGGCAATTGCCGTGTCGGTATTCAGGCTGATACGGCTCCCGTCTTCCAGCGCCAGCACGCGCGTTTCGCCGATGCCGGTGTAATAATCCGCCTGCCAGCGGTCCTTTAATCCGCTTTTTTCCGCAAACAGCGCCGCAAGCCCGATGAGGCAGAGACCGGCCAGGCCCGCAAGCATCGCCCGGCGGGCCCCTCGGCGTTTTTGCCGCTCGGCCGGCGCAAGATCGATCTCGGCGAGTTCTCCCCAGAGGCTTTGCATTTCCTCATAGGCGGCAGCATGGGCGGCATCGGCCCGCAGCCAGACATGAAACGCCGCGCGCTCCGCTTCCGTCGCATCTTTTGATTGCATGCGCGCCACCCACAGCGCGGCCTCCTCGGCCAGACCGTCATCGGTCAAGCCGTCATCCTTCAGACCGTCCGGGCGCTCATTCATGTCCTGATCTGCCGTTTGTTGCGTGCTGATGTGTATTCCTTTTCCCTTATAGAGTGAAAAAGGATGCGAACACCTGATGCAGGTTTACATTTTTATTTGCACGCGGACCTGACGGCAGTGCAGCAGCGCCTTGATAATGTGTTTTTCCACCATGTTGCGGGAAATGCCGAGCCGGGTGGCGATCTCGCCATTGGAATGGCCATGCAGGCGGCTGAGCACGAAGACCTGCTGGCAGCGTCTCGGCAGGGCCTCGATGGCCCGTGCCATCAAAATCAGGTGCTGCCGTCCGGCGACGATCCGTTCCTGCCCCGGCTCTTCGCAGGCAACGGCAAAACCCGCTTCGTAAGGGGCGAATAACGGCCGCTCGCGCGACTGGCGAATGGCCGTCAGGCGGGCGACGGACCGGGCGATCTGGAAGAGATAGGCCTGCGGATTGTCGATCAGCGTGGCATGCGAGACTTCCAGCGCCCGCAGCAGGGTTTCCTGCATGGCATCGGCGGCATCTTCCCGGTTCTGCAGTCGCCGGCGGAAGAACCGCATCAGGCGGCTTTCCTCCTCGGCATCGAGAACCTGTAACAGGGCTTTGCTCATCAATCGACCTGGTGACGTATTGGCTTGTCGCATGATGCGGCTGCGAATATACGCGCCGCCTCATATCGCAAGAAACATGATTATTATGATCATGTTTACTGCCATCGGGCCTTTGCTGCCAGCCCGTAAAAACCCGGGGGGCAAATTGGCCTCACGTTTCCGTGATGATTGTTGCGGGATTACATCAGGCCGCTTGGACCAGCCTACAGGAAATAGCGGACTCTGAGCGGCAGCAGCGCAGCGCCGATTGCAGAGGGATCGCCGACCGTTTCGCTAAGAACCAGTTTGGCCTCCTTCGGGCCGACGCCGTAACGGTGTTCGCGCTCCGAGGGCATGTGCGTGCGTTCGATCATCATCTGGCCCAGCGCGTGCGGCAATTGCCCGCCGAAGACGATGGCTTGCGGATCAAGAACCGAGATCAGGCTCGCCACCAGACGGTCCACCTGCGGCATGGTTTCGGTCAGCCATTCCTCGACGCCCGGCCATGCGGGGTCGAACTGCTGGTAAAGCGCCTCGATCGAATGGATGTCGACGCCGTTTTTCTGCAGGGTGGTGATCAGATATTGCAGGGCGGGACGTTTGGGCGCTTCGTCCGGGCTGTATATGCCGCTGAATTCGCCGGCATTGCCGTGAAAGCCGTGAAAAGGCTGGCCGCCAAGGATCAGTCCGCCGCCGAAACCGTAATTGAAGGACAGATAGGCGAAGGTCTGGCACCAGGAGCCGACGCCGCGCAGGCTTTCGCCGATCGCGCCAGTGGTGGCGTTGTTTTCCAGCCAGACCGGCAGGCGGAACCGTTTCTCAAGGATCGGCTTCAGGTCCATCAGCGACCAGTCGCGCAGAGGTTCCGGCGCATTAAAGGCGCGGTCTTCCGACACGAAGAAGCCGGACATTGAAAAACCGAGGCCAAGCAGACGCTTGCGCGGGATGCCGCGTTCCGCCAGCAACCGCTCCAGGGCCAGAGACAAGGCGGCGAGCGTCTCCTCCCGGTCCTCCGGAAGCATGTCAAGTTTTTTCTCGACAATCACGTCGCAGCGAAAATCGGCGATGCAGATCACCACGGAGTCGGTGTTGATGGAAATGCCGAGCGAATAGGCCGCTTCCGGCACCAGCTCGATGGTGGGGCTCGGCTGGCCGCGCGTGCCCTTGAGCGGCGCGCCGGTTCGCAGAAGCCCGCGCTCCTGCAGACCTTCGATCAGCCGGTGCACGGATTGCTGCGTGAGGTTGGTGTGGCCGGTGATCGATGCCCGGGCAATGGGGCCGTGGCGACGGACGATATCGAGAATAAGACGCTCATTCTCGCTGGCAAGCGGCTGGCGGTCGAAGCTCTGGTGCGGCGTCTGATCTGTTGTCATGGCCTTGGATAACGGCTGTGCGGGGCGGCGGCAACACGGGGCTTTGGTACACGGGGACATTATTCCCAGCCCTTGTCATAAATAATACGCTTTATGTGTATTAATTGAAGGCGACAAAATCAGCCGACCATGAAACCTGAAAGTCGACCCATGCACCGAACCCTCGCTACCTCCCGAAATACCTCCAATCCCTGCAATGTGCTTGCACTCTGCTCGCGCGACAATCCGGCCATCCTGACCATCGCCCACCGTGGTTTCTGGACTGCTACGGCAGAAAACTCACTTGCCTCCGTCCGGGCCGCGGTTGCGGCGAGTGTCGAGATGATCGAGATCGACACGCAGGTGACGGCCGATGGCAGGCTGGTCGTCATTCATGATGAAACGCTCGACCGCACCACGACGGGCAAGGGGACCGTGAGCGCGCTGCCTTTCGAGGTGGTTCGCGCAGCAAGGCTGAAGGCCGGCGCGGGTGGCGATGCGGCTGACGTGACCTATGAATGTGTGCCGACACTGGAAGAACTGCTGGAAGAGGCACGGGGCAAGATCACCGTCAATATCGACATCAAATTCACCCGCGATCTGCCGCAAGTCATGGAAACCGTGCTGCGGCTCGGTGTTGAAGACCAGGTGCTGGTGAAGACCGATATCGATCCTGAGGCCAGCCGTTTCGAGGTGCTCGATACGGACTGGTTCGGCAAGATCCCGCATATGCCGATGTTTCCGGTGAGAAAGGGCAGGTTTGCCCAGGATCTGCGCCGCATCGAGGCATTGAAGGCGCCGATGATCGAGGTGAAATTCACCGATATTGCCGATCTGGCCGAAGGCCGTGCCGAGATGGAGCGTCAGAATATCCGGTTGTGGATCAACACGCTGGATGTCGCCCATTGCCTCGATTTCAACGATACGCGGGCGCTCAAAGAACCGGAGGCGGTGTGGGGCGCACTCGCCGAGGCCGGCGTCGGTGCGATCCAGACGGATGAGGTCGAAGCTTTCGCCAGCTGGCTGAAGATGGATGCCGGCAAGCATGGGCACGATGAACGAGCGCCTTGAAGGCGCCGTCGCTACCGTCGAACAAGCGACGAAGCACGTCCTTCGCTTGTTCGACGCTATCGCCACACGGTGAAGTCGCTATCGGACGTCACCCCGCCTGAGCCAGCGCAATTGCGTCAGGGCCAGCGGGAAAACGGAGCTGGCCGGACACATCATGAACGGCGCTCCAGATCGCTTCGGCGACGTCCTGTTCGCTGGTCGTCATGGCCGGTTTGGCGAAGCCTTCGAGAATTGGGCCTGCGAAGTCCATGTAATCGTCCGGCAGCAGTTCTTCCAGCGGAAGGATGGCATTTGTCGTGAAACGGGTGGTGGGTGCATAGCCCGGTTCCACCAGCTTCACCCGGATGTTGAAATGACCGAGCTCATGGGCAAGCGAACCGGAGAAACCTTCGATTGCCTGCTTGCTGGCGGTGTAGGCGGCGGCGAGCGGAAAGGACGCGAGCGTGGCGCTGGATGTGACGTTGATGATCGCGCCGGACCGGCGCTTTCGCATCTGGGGAATGATCGCCTGCGTCATTGCCATCACACCAAAGCTGTTGGTGTCGAAGATCGTGCGGATTGCCGACATTGGCGTTGCTTCGAAAGCGCCGACCATGCCGATGCCGGCATTGTTCACCAGCACATCGACCGGACCTGCCGCATCGATCAGGGCCGCGATGCTTTGCCCGTCCGTCACATCCAGCGGCAGGACGCGCAACCGGTCATTATTGCCGCCGAAGCGATCGGGATCCGGACGCCGCATGGTCGCAACGACATTCCAGCCACGCGAGAGGAAAAATTCGGCGGTCGCCTTGCCATAGCCGGATGAGGTGCCGGTGATGAGGATCGTCTTGGTCATCATAAGTCTCCATTATTCGATATGACCTGACATAGACGATGTGTTCTGGATGATGTATGCTCTGGACACCGTAATTCATTATTGATCGTCCAGACAGTGGATCCTCTTAGCGATATCATCGATCTCTTGCGGCCAAGCGCCGCCGTTTCAAAGCCAATCTCCGGCCGGGGCCGTTGGGGTGTGCGTTATCACGCCTATGGCGCGCCGGGTTTTGCCGTCGTTCTTGCCGGTGCGGCATGGGTCATGATCGATGGCCGGGAGCCCCTGCGGTTGACGAAGGGTGATTTCCTGCTTTTACCCTCCACGCCCGCCTTCTCGCTTTGCAGCGATCCCGACGTCGACTCTATTCCGGTCGAGCCGCAGGGCCGGGCGGTGCGGCATGGTGAACAGGAAGGGGAGCCTGATTTTGTCGCGCTAGGCGGAAGCTTCATGTTCGAGCGGGTCAATGCGGCGCTTCTGCTGTCGCTGATGCCCGACCTGATCCATGTACCGGCGGGCGAGGGCGGAGCATCCCGGCTGGCGCGCCTGATCGAGTTGCTGTCGGAAGAATGCGTGCGCGAGGATGCGGGCAAAGAGCTGATCATCCGGCGCATGCTGGAGGTTCTGCTGGTTGAAGTGCTGCGTCGGCCGAACGCGGGCAGCGAGGCAATTCCGGCGGGGCTGGTGAAGGGGATGCGTTTGCCCGGGCTTGCCCGCGCATTGTCCGCCATGCACGCCAATATCCGTGCGAACTGGACCGTGGCCGAACTGGCCGGGATCGCCGGCATGTCGCGCTCGGCTTTCGCAGCGCGTTTTAATGAAATGCTCGGCTGCGCGCCGATCGAATATCTGGCCCGCTGGCGGATGGCGCTTGCCAGAGACGCGCTGATGCGCGGGGTAAAGTCCCTCGATCATATCGCGGAGGAGATCGGTTATGAATCCGCCAGCGCATTCAGCACCGCTTTCCGCAAAAGAAACGGTGTCGCTCCTGGCATCTTTGCCCGCGCAAATGGCGACAGACGCCGACAGCAGGCAATTTTTCTCTAGCAGTTGCCGGTCATGGCGATAAGGGTCGTCCCGGTTTATCGCGAGGGAGGGGCGGAATAGGCGCGTTCGCTCCACAGCAGGGCTTTGCTCAGCGGATTTTTGACGGCTTCGATGATGCCGCCCAGGAACAGGATGTGGTCTGCGGCATCGATGGAACCGACAAGTTCGCAATCCATGGATAACAGCGCATCGGCAAGCCTCGGGTTTCCTGAAGGCCAGATATCCCAGCAGCCGATGGAAAACCGGTCCCGCAGGTTGCCTTTTCCCGCAAACACGTCGGCAACTTCTTCCTGCCCTCTGGCAAGCGCCGAAACAGAGAAGCGCCTGCTTGCGGCGATGAGATCTACCATGCGGCTGCTGGCATCGATGGAGATCATCAGAAGCGGCGGCTCAGCGCTGAGCGGCATGAAGGAGGTGATTGTTCGCCCGACCTGCTCTCCGGCGTGGGCGGCCGTGGCCACAGCCACGGTGAAGGCAAGGCCGGCCATGGAATCCTTGAATTCACGCGGGGAGATCATCGCAGACGCGCAGGCTTTCAGTGGAATATGCGCGTGATTGACGACGCCGCCGGCGATCAGCCTGAAATTATGAGACATGACGTGCCGGGCTACCCGCCCGCTCCCGGATTTTCTGAAAAAATTGATAGTTTTGCTGCAGCACCATTCATGATGTCGGCATTGTCAGGCGGGGACCTTTTCTCGTACACGCGCGGCCAGATGCCGGAATAGTGGCGATTGAGGTCGAGCCAGACATGCAGTCCCGCTTCGGTATCCGGCCGGATCGCCGCGGCGGGACATTCCCCCTCGCAGATACCGCAGTCGATGCACTGATCGGGATGAATGACGAGCATGTTCTCGCCTTCGTAGAAACACTCGACCGGACAGACTTCCACGCAGTCCATGTATTTGCAGGCGATGCAGTTTTCGGTGACGACGTAGGACATGGGGACGCTCGAATGGAGTTGCAGCCGGACGGCGGCTGTCCGGCTGCGCCTGATCCGACCGGCCGCCCAGGGCAGCGGGACCAGCCGGATCTGTGGGGCTCAAATCAGAGGCGCGTGGCGACCGCCTGCCAGTTCACCAGTTTGTCGAGGAAGTTTTCGAGGTATGCGGGGCGCTTGTTGCGGAAATCGATATAATAGCTGTGTTCCCAGACATCGCAGCCTAGCAGCGCCTTCTGCCCGAAGCACAGCGGGTTGACCCCGTTTTCGGTGCGGGTGATTTTCAGCGAGCCGTCGGTATCCACCACCAGCCACGCCCAACCTGAACCGAACTGGGAAGCGCCGGAGAGGGCAAAATTTTGCTTGAACAGCGCAACCGAGCCGAAGGACTGTGTCAACGCGTCTTCCAGCACCTTCGGTATCGCGTGGTTTTCCGGCCCCATGATTTCCCAGAAGAGATTGTGGTTCCAGTGCTGGGAAGCATTGTTGAAGATGCCGGATTGTGCCACCACACCCTTCTCATAGGTGCCCCGGATGATCTCTTCGAGGCTCCTGTTTTCCCATTCTGTACCGGTAATCGCCTTGTTGAGATTATCCACATAGGCCTTGTGGTGAAGATCATGATGGAACTTCAGCGTCTCCTCGGACATGCCCGCGGGGGCGAGCGCATCATGGGAATAGGGGAGGTCGGGAAGCTGGAAAGCCATGGGGTGTTCCTTTGTCACTGTTTGCTCAAGGGCACGAAAAAAGCCTTGCGAAAACAAGGTGACAATATGTCTAGAACTTCAACCATGGTTGAGGTCAAGCGGTTTTTTGCGCCGTCAAGAAACGCGCGCTGTCGGGCAGGTTTCGTCATTCCAGCCCGCGGGCGGCGGCTTTGGTTTGCCTTGGGTCTCGCGCTCTAGAACTTCTTGCTGACGCCAAGTTTCGCGCCGGCCGATGTTTCCCCATCACCCTCGAAGTTGAGAAGCAGTGCTGCATCAACCGACCAGTTTTCCACCGTCTCCATGGAAACGCCGGTTGTGATGGAGCCAAACGCGCCGGTTCCGTCGAGACCTGAAACACCGACCGTACCGCCGAATTTCGGCGTGACGATCGAGCCGTTCTCAAGCGCCACCTGACGGGCGACCTCCGCGCCGAGGCTGACGCGCAGCTGTTCTTCCCGGAAACCCTCGAGATCTATCCTGTCGCCGGCGCCATTCGCCACGGCGTAATCGTCAACGGTCTCGGAAAAATAGACACCGCGTAGCTTTGGCGTGAAGGTCGTGACGTCATCGATATCCCAGCGTCCGGAAATCGATGTGTCGAACAGCCAGCGTGTGGTGTCGAAAGAGCCGTCCCAGAAGGGCGTATCAATGTCATTCGCGGAGCCACCGTAGAGAAGGCTGCTGTTCCAGAAGATTCCCTTTGCGATTTCCAGTGACGCATTGGGTCCGACGAGCCATCCGTTACCGGTCAGTTCGTTTTCGCCATCGGTGGGGTCGGTCATCCGGTCGAAATGGAAGGAAAAACCAAGCAGGGCTTTGTCGGAAATCAGGTAGTCCGCGCCGGCCGAAATCTTGGCGAAACTGCCCCACTTGCTGCCGGATTCCTCGCGATTGTGGACGAGGAACGTACCGTCGAGCCAGATATTGAATTCCGGCAGTTCGCTCTCCGTCACGCCGTCGGCCTTGTTGCGCGCAGCTTCGATCTGGGCCAGGCTGGTCGAGAAACCAAACACCATTCCGTCACCGGACGGTGCCGCACTGGAGGTCACGGCCTCCGTTGCATTGGCCATCTGCCGGCGCTCCAGAAGGCCAGGTATCTTGACGGTTGAGGCGATGAGGTTCTGTCTCGTGCTGACGAAACCATGCACCAGGTCGTTGATCTCATTTGCCACCTGAGCGGCGTCATAACCCAGCTTGTAGGTGATGGTGCCTTGATTGGATGAACCAAGGGCACTGGTGAGGCGAAAACCAACCCGTGCCTGACCGGAAAACGCAGAGTTTGGAATGAATTTCAGATAAAAGCCGGTTGCCTGCGGGCCGTGTGCCTGTGCGAACTCGCCATTGACGATGCTTGCCCTGCCCGCATTGGGCGGACTTACGAAGGTCAGGTCCGCTGCGGTAAACGGGCCGCCGGTTGCGCCTGCGGCAAGATTGACATTGGGCGGCGCCGCGCCGGGGGCGACGGAAATTTCCCTGTCTGTCACATTCACCTCGCGCGGGGTAACCTTCAGCGTATAGGCGGCTGAGAGGGCGTCGCCGCGGGCGTCGCGAACCTGGACCGTAAAGCTGTAATCGCCTTCAGTCTCGGTTTCGAGCGGTCCTGTCAGTTCGCCGGTCGAGAGGTTCAGCACCAGGCCGCGCGGCAATGTTCCGCCCGCAAGACTGTAGATGAGCGGCGCGGTGCCGCCGGAGGCCGTAATCGCCTGGCTGTAGGCTTCGCCGGCCATTGCGTCTTTGAGCGCGCCGCCGGCGGGCGACAGGGAAAGCGCGCCCGGCGGCGGTGTTACCGTAATCGTAATCGTTGCAGTGGAACTGCCGGCAGAGTTGCTCGCCGTATAGGTGATGCTGTCGGGACCGGAATAGCCGCCGGCAGGGCTGTAGGTCAGCGCGACGCCGGTGACCGTTGCCGTCCCGTGCGACGGACCTGCAACAACGATGATCGTATCAGCCTGACCACCGGACAGGTTCAGCGGGACAGGATTGCCGCTGCTGTCGGCTGCCACGGTCACTGCGCCGTCGGTTGCGATCGGCGTAATGTTTATCGGGTCGTAGGTGACGCTATTGTCCGAACTTGTGGACGCCTCGTTCCCAAGTCCCGCCGGTGTCGTCACGCTCCCCGCCGGGATCGTTGCCGTGACGGTTCCCGCCCCGCTCATGCCAGAGACCGCAATGCTGTAACTGGGGCCGGATCCCGTTATCGCCACGCTGGTGGCGCCGGCGGTGCCGGAAAGCTGAACGTCTGCAGAAGAAAAGCCCACAATGGGTTTGTCAAAAATGACGTCGAACATGATTGGAGAACGGGACGTCGGGTCAGCCTGGCTTGCAGTCTGGTTGATCGTGACGGTCGGTTTCGTCTCCACCGTGTGGTTGGAGCCGGAGCCGGTTCCCGTGCTGCAACCGCTGCCGCCCGAATAGGATGCGCTTATCGGATAGGTGCCGGATGCGAGGCTGGAGGTGCGAAACGTTGCTGAAGACGCCGCACTGACCGGGGCTGTGGGTGACAGGCCGAAACTTTCCGATTGCGACCCGATCGAAATGGTGACACTTCCTGGAGGCGATTGGCCGGCGTTACAGCCCATTGAGGAAACCGTAGCAGTGACGGCTACTTCCTCTCCGGGCTGGGAAGGGTTTGGTGACGATGTCACCGAAATGATAACAGGTCCCCCTGCGGCAGCACGGACCACCACCGTGTTGCTTGTCATGGTCACGCTGCCGTTGCCGCCAATTCGCGTACCGGTGAAGGTCGCAAAATCAGAGAATTGCCCCGACATAACATCGAGGGAATCCACAGAGTAGGTTGCGGTGCATGTCAACTTGTTCGGGTACTCGAGACCGCCGCCAAGGCTCGGACAGGACACACTTGCACCCTTGATCGAGGTTGAGGTGGGATTGATGCCCGTAATAGTGTAAGAACCGGGGTCGATAACGTAATCAAAACGGATCACGTCCCCTTCGGCATTAAATGTCGCTGGCGAGGCCGAAACCGATACAGACTGGGCCAGGCTTGCCGTTACCGAAAGGGTGACGAGCGCCAGAGAGAGCGACGCCGTCTTCAGGATCGCGTGAAAACTCGACGCCGCACCATGGGCAACATCATTCCACCAACTACGCCCGCTGCCCATATGCCCCCCAGCATTAGAACGTTCGAATATGCAGGCATTGTGCTAAGGATGATTGGAAGTGAGAGTCAACCTGTGCGTGAATAAATCGCAGGTGATTTTTGATATTTACGGATAGCGTGTCGTTTTTGCGCCATCTGAAAGCGAGAAAGTCAGTGAACTCTGGGCAAGATGGTTTTGCTTTGCTTCTGGTGGTTTGAGCTGAAACGATGACGACTATCGCGTTCGTTCTCACATGGCGGGAGGAGCTCATGGCCAGAGCCGTTGGAATTGGTGGCGTATTCTTCAGAGCAGCAGATGCTGCCGGTCTGGCCGAGTGGTATGAAAAACATCTCGGCATCGACGATCTACATAAATCCGTGTGGCATCAGGAGGCTGGGGTGACGATTTTTGGGCCTTTCGCTAGAAATAGTGAATATTTCGGTCGTGCTGAACAGCAATGGATGATCAATTTCCGGGTGGATGATCTCGATGCTCTTATCGCGAAGCTCACGGCAGATGGCGTCGAGGTTGAAACACGCGCCGAATGGGATTCGGAGGTGGGACGCTTCGCAAGGATACATGATCCGGAAGGTAATCCGGTGGAATTGTGGGAGCCCGCTCGGAGCTGACGATATTTGTGCCCCGCACGGATCTAACTGGAAGGTGAGTGCTTTCCCTCGCGCCAGGGTTGACGCCGGATCGATGGCCGCGCTGTTTCGATATGGGCTTCCGAGGAGGGCGGTCGCTCAGATTGGGATAAACACAATTCTGAGCGGCAGATTCTGATCTCTGTCCGGCGCGTCATGCCTTCTCAATCAATTGCTCATATGCCTTGCTGCACGATCGGCGCCCTCAAAGCCCAAGAAACTTGAAAGGTTCGGTGTCCTTCAGGCTCTCATTCGCCATACCCGAATAGATATGGATCTGATTGGAGCCGAGATCGAGTTTCTTGACTGCGCCGGTTTCTTTCGAGAGATCGAGTTTCGTCATGTCGATCCAGAAGATATTAGGCGTCAGCGCCGATTCGAAGAAATAGAGTTTGCGTTTATGATCTATCACCGTGCGCCAGCGGGTGGAGGAAATATTCGGCTGGTCCGGCGTGGTGATGCCGTAGGGAACGGAGACGTTGCGGATAACGCTGAAGACGCTCGCGATGGCTTCGACAGGGTTCTCGCTCTTGGGAATGGCATTGGCGTAGAAAGAGGCGCGGGCAAACCGGTCCGATGCGCGGTTGGTGCCCGGCAGCATGACAGTACCGCCGATCTGCTTCCAATATTCGTTGAGCGCCAGCTGGTGGTCGAAGGTCGGCGAATTGGTCATCACCTGATACTGACGGCCGTGATGGATGACCTGCTTGCCATCGATGTATTCAACGATTGCGCTGTCGCCGCTCGCATCCGAAAGGGAAAGGTGCAAGGTCGCCAGGCGTTCTTCGCCCGGCACATTGTCGGTCACGATGGTGAAGGGGTTCTTCTCGAGTGCGCTGACCGCCTCTTCGACGGTCGCGAAATTATCGAGCACATATTGCGCCCAGGCGGCGATGGACAGGCCCGGAGTTTTTCCGTCATAGGCGGGGTAACTCGACTCGACAAGCCAGAGGACGTTTGCAGCAAGTCCGGCTTCATTCATGCCGTCTGTCGTGGAAATATCATAGCCCGACGCGATGACGCTGCCATATTTCGAGGTCCATTTGACCGAATTCGGGCCGGCCTCGCCGGAGCGCTCCATGCCGCGGGGGAAGACCCAGATATTGGTTCCCACATCCGTTTTCCAATCCATCGACCGGGCCGTCATCACTTGATCATTTTCGCCGAGATACACGAATCGCGTACAGGCTTCGGCAACCGATGTGGTCAGTGTCGCGACAGACAATATTGCGGCAGTGCAGGCGGAAAAAATCGGCAAGGTCTTCAGGCGCATGGAAAAGCCTCCGGTGCTCGCGACGCAAGATACAGCGTATGATAGAAAATCGGACTTGTTGGCGAGAGTCAAATAGGCTTAGCTACGGGCGTTAGTTGGGGGAAGGAATTGCTAAAATTATCAGTTTTTGCGGCCGTTATGGCTTTTTCTGCAACCTCAGCCGCAGCTGCAGACGACGTTGTGGCCGCGCCTGCGAAGGGTGATGGCGGCACCGATTGGGCGTTTCAGGCCACGGGTTATCTCTGGGCGACTGGTTTGAATGGCAACGTATCGCCGTTCCGGCGTGCACCGACGCTCCATGTGGAAAAATCCTTTTCAGATGTCGTGGATGATCTCAATTTCGGTGGGTTCCTCAACATCTGGGGGCGTTATGACCGTTTCGTCCTTTCCGGCGATTTGATGTACGTCGATACCACCGACAGCAAGGCGGCCGGTCCGTTGCCGGCGCTGCAAATTCCGGGTTTACCAACCTTGCCGGCCGGTGCCGCCATCGATGCAAATGTGGACACACAGGAATTCATGGCGACCCTTCAGGCGGGTTACCGAGTCATCGATGCTGACGGATTCTCCCTCGACGCGCTTGCCGGCGCGCGCTTCTGGCACATTTCCAATGACGTTGCGGTCACCGCCAGCCATCCCTTGATCGGCAGCGCTTCCGCCAGCCATAGGGAGAGTTTCGGATGGGTGGATCCGGTCATCGGCGTGCGGGGCTTTTTCAGCCTAACGGACAAGCTGTCCGTTCAGGGACAGGTGGATATCGGTGGTTTTGGAGCGGGATCAGATCTTACCTGGTCAGCGCTCGCAACGGTCAACTACATCTTGACCGACACATTGTCGGTCTCGGCGGGCTACAAGGTGCTCGATGTGGATTACTCACACGATGGTTATGTTTTTGATTCCCGGCTGAGTGGACCGGTTGTCGGGTTGACCTACCGGTTCTAGTCATTGACATCACGTTGTCTCGCCACCTTTCATATCCCATCTGAGAAACAATTTTAGTTTCCCCTTAACTTTGGTTTTCATGCGGTCTTGCAGACAAACGCGTGTTGAAATAACTTCTGGTTGTTGCTTGACTCGAGAAGCCGCAGGGCTGGAAATTGGTTGGATCGCGCTTAAAATTCACGGATGAAAAATGATGTCCATGCCATAGTGTTGGTATGATTGATGATTGCGTGAATTTTCAATGTGTGCGGTTCTTCGAGCAGATGACTCGAGGCTATCGTCTCGTAAGGAAAATTACTACTTTAACGCTTCTTGGATCAGATGAACTGATCTATGCACCCGGTAGGGGATCGACAGCAAGGACAGCTGCAGAGTGAAGCATGGGCGGCATTGCCGCAACAATCTTCATTTCAAATGCAGGCCTCCGAAATATGCCACTTGCTGCTTTCATTCCTGGTTTCCGACGGCTAGTCCCTCCTGACTTTTGTCTCGCAATTGCCCCGGCCGCTCAAATCTCGGGGAATTCCCCGAGGAGCGCAGCGAATAGTTTCAAGCTTACATTTGCCATTTCGATTTTTGCAAGCCTGCTCGCGTCGGGGCAGGCAACTGCACAATCGCCCGCCGATGATTTTTCCCGCAGGCAGGATCAGCAACAGCAGTTGCAACGGCTTGAGAACCTGAAACAGGTCACGCCTGATAGCGTCATTAGCCATGGGGACCGGGCATCAAGAGGCGACGCGAAGTTCACTGGTCCATGCTTTAATATCTCGCGTGTAGAAATCGAAGGTGCGACAAGGCTCTCCGCAGCTGAACTAGGAAAAATTACGCAGCGTTACAACAATCACTGCATCGATGTTGCGGATATCACGACCTTGCTCAAGGCCATCACCGACGTCTATCTCGACAGAGGATTCGTTACGTCACGCGCCTATGTTCCCCCACAGGATATTGCCGGAACACGCTTGCTGCGACTGGTCGTCGTTGAGGGAACGATCTCGGATATCTACCTTAATGGCCACCCGGTCGCGAGAAACGGCGCATTCGCGACGGCTTTTCCCGGCGTGAAGGGTGAGGTCGCCAATATTCGCGATATTGAACAGGGGCTGGACCAGATCAACCGGCTGTCATCGAACGACGCGAAAACCTCGATGTTGCCGGGCAAGGAAGATGGAACGTCTATCCTCAATGTCGAGAACAAACCCGCCAAGCGCTGGTACGCGAGCATTTCCAACAACAACCTCGGTCAAGAGAGTACCGGTTACTCCCAGACCAATGTTTCCGTCGGCTTCGACGACCTGTTGGGCATCAATGATCAGTTGGGGTTCTCCTATGGGCGTAGCGGTCCGGACTACCCTTGGGACGACGATGGCCGCGGGCACAGCAACAGCTATTCGGTTAATACAAGCGTACCTTATGGCTACTGGACGTTTTCAACGAATGGCTCCTGGTACGAATATGACAGCACCATTCCCGGCAATTTTGGGCCGATCGAAACCTCGGGCAATTCCGGTCAGGTTGGATTTGGCATAGATCGCGTCATTCTGCGCGACAAGGATTCCATCACGACCCTTAGAGGCGGTCTCACCTACAAGCAGACCGACAACTTTCTTCTCGGCAATCGAATTGAGGTGGGAAGCCGTCGATACACGATTGGCAGTCTGGGCTTGTCGCGTTCACAGAGAATTCTGGGTGGCGTCGTCGCTCTCGATTTTGCCCTTGATAAGGGTCTTGATCTCTTTGACGCCGTGGAGGCCGGAGAGCCGGGGGCGGGCACGGCGGATCCCCGGTTTTTGAAATTCAACACTACCGTCAGCGCGACGCGGCCGTTCGAGGCGGCTGGCCAGCGGTTGGAATTAACGACGCTCCTCAATGCCCAATATTCGCCCGATAACATGTTTGGCGCAGAACAGATCGGGCTTGGTGGCTCCAGCAATGTACGCGGCCTGAGGGAAAGCGTCATATTCGGTAACAACGGATTTTTCAGCCGCAACGAACTGGTTTGGCGGACAATGCCATGGGAGGGCACAAGTCTGGCGCCCGTTCTGGGCGAATTACGCCCATACCTGGCCCTCGATTATGGCCGCGTGTTCTCGCAGCATCGCTTCGATATTCCAGACGGCTATCTCGCGAGTTGGACCGTTGGTGCGAAACTCGTTGGGGGAAACATCAGTGCCGA
This sequence comes from Agrobacterium sp. CCNWLW32, assembly GCF_037083425.1. Classification (NCBI taxonomy): domain Bacteria; kingdom Pseudomonadati; phylum Pseudomonadota; class Alphaproteobacteria; order Hyphomicrobiales; family Rhizobiaceae; genus Agrobacterium; species Agrobacterium sp. CCNWLW32. The sequence goes on along the minus strand of NZ_JBAOJM010000019.1, from coordinate 24,134 downwards.
TTTCGGCTACTCCCAGGCATTTTCCAGCAGCGTCAGTAACGGACGCGGCAATCTCATTTTCGCCAGCGTGACGGCACGCTGGTAGGCTTCAAAAGAGAATATTATGGTCAGATCTTCTTTTCACACCCCCAAATTGTCTGTCGTATTCGCGCTGGTGGCGACTGCCAGTGTCGTTTCCGGTTGCGGTGGCCGGGCAGCGCATCCGGTTGCCTCGACAAACCCTGCCGACAGCGCTTTCGATTGCGCCGGCATCAAGCGCGAATTCGAGGCTAACGAACGGCAGGTCCTGGCGACGGTGAAAGAACGATCCGATGCGCAGGGTAAAAACGTCGTCCTCGGTGCGACAGGTGTTCTTCTGTTTTGGCCGGCTCTTTTCTTTATGGATCCGAAATCGCCAGAGAAACTGGAGATCGACGCATTGCGTAACCGCAATCAGGTCCTTGGCGAGATTGCCAAAAGCAAAAAATGCCCGGCCCCGCAGTCGAAGCTGGCGGATGTCTACAAGAAACTCGACGCCAAGCCGTCCCAGGCCGACACGAGCAGAAAAGACCGCTAAGCCCCAAATTCCGTCTGCCACGAGAGGCGAACAACAATGACATCACAGTTTAAGCGTCTTCCACGCAAAACAACCGACCTCGCATTGTTCGCCAATGCAGGGACGCTGGCTCAAAAAATCATTGCCACCGTTGTCAGTTTTACGCTCGTGCTTCAGCCAGTGCTTCTTCACGCACAGGACATATCGCCGGAAGTTGGAGGATCTTTTGAAAATCGCCCCGGGATAGGAGCTGCTCCGAACGGCGTACCGCTCATCGATATCGTCGGACCCAACAGCCAAGGTCTGTCGCACAACAAGTACAACACTTTCAACGTCGGCACGCCGGGCGTCATCCTCAACAACTTCAACGGTGAGATCGGCACGTCGAAACTGGGTGGTGTGACGCCTGGCAATCCAAACCTTCAAGGCAGAGGTGCGGCCACGGTCATCCTCAATGAGGTGACCTCGCAGAACCGCAGTTCTCTTCTTGGGCCGACCGAGGTGTTTGGTGGCCGGGCCGACGTCATCATCGCCAATCCGAACGGGATCACCTGCGATGGTTGCGGTTTCATCAACACGCCACGCGCCACGCTGACGACGGGCGTGCCTGACATTGGCACTGACGGACGTCTCAATGGCTTCACGGTCAATGGTGGAGACGTCACGTTTGGTCCGAACGGTGCGAATTTTGCGATGGGAGACGGGAGAGTCGATCTGTTCGATATCGTATCCCGCACCATCCAGATTGACGGTACGATTTATGGCGAGGACCTGCGCCTGACAGCCGGGCAGAGCAAGTTCGATTATGCCACCGGCGAAGCGACACCGCTCGATGATACCTCTGGAACACCCGAATATGCAATTGATGGTTCCGCACTCGGGGCCATGAAGGCTGGCCGTATCAAGATGGTCGTCACGGAAAAGGGCGCTGGCGTTCGCATGCGCGGCGACATGGCCGCCAATGCCGGGGAGCTCTCGCTGTCGGCCGACGGCAAAATCTCGATCGGCAATGCCTCTGGCAATAACGGCGTGAACATTTCCTCGAAGGGAAGTGTTTCAACTGGTCGTCTGACCTCGAAAAAGTCGGTGTCGGTCAAGGCGGGCAAGGACACCAAGGTCGCTTCGATCGGTGCTGAAGAGGATATTCTGATCAATGGTGGGGCCGGCTTCATCGATGTCGCCGGTACTCTCGGGGCCAGTGGTGCACTCAACCTTCTGGCAGATGGGCGTATTGCCTTGGCCGACGCGTCGGCTACCGGACCCGTTTCGCTGTGGTCCGGGGCTGGCTCCATTACCATCAGCGGCAGGGCCCAGTCTGGCACGGCGATGTCGCTTACGGCTGCCTCAGGCGCGATCGCAGCGGGCTCGCTACTTTCGAAAGGCGATTTGGCTTTGCTCTCCGGCCTTGATCTCGGGATTTCCGGGCTCGTACTTGCTGAGGGCAATTTGCAGGCGTCCGCAGGCGGGAACATCCACTATGACAGCATGGAGGCAAACGGAAACGTTTTGCTAGCTTCGACCGGTGGGCTGATAAGTCTCGATAAGCGCACAGCCGCCGGCGGCGACATCGGGATCAGGCAGCAAAATGTCGACCTTTCCAACAATAGGAGCGGGCTTGCTACATCTGGCACACTCTACATCGATGCCAATAATATTAATCTCACCAACAGCACGCTGACGTCAGGTGGTATTGATCTGACGTCATCTGGAACGACAGATCTGACGGGCACGCGGCTCAATGCCGTCACTGCAAGCGGAGCAACTCGTTCCGCTCAGGGGCTAGGTGATATCGCGATCAAAGCGGGTAGCCTCACTGCTGACGGCGCCACCAACATTCTGGCTGCCCATAATCTGACGCTCTCCCTTTCGCAACTTGTCAACGCCGGTCAGCTGGCTGCCGGTAATGATCTTACCCTCAATGTTACCGGCAACCTGACCAACACCGCCACTGGCTTGATCTATGCCAGCAACGATGCAGCGCTTTTCGTGGGCGGCGTGCTGGCCAATGATCAAGGAGCAATTGTCGCCGGCCGTGATCTTGCAATCGCCAGTAACTCATCCGGTGCACGCAATGCTGCTACGGTCAACAGTTCCGGCCTAATTTCCTCTGGTCGCAATATCTCGATCCTGACGGCAAACCTGCGTAACGAGAAAAGCGTGGCTCCGACCTATACGAGCCAGCAAATCTCAAACGCACTCGTGTCGGCCTATGACACCTATTATGCACGCGAATGTGGAGATTGTTCATCTCTCGTCTCTTTTGCTGGCAAGCAGTTCGTCATTGGTGCGCCCATTCGCCATGTCTATCGTGATGTGACTGAAGACCGCGTCACATCGGCTGGTAGCCCCGCAGCGACAATCAAGGCGGGCAATACGCTTTTTGTCGATACCGTCGATCTTACCAATGCCTACAGCAACATCGAAGCCGGCTCCGGCATGACACTTGTTGGCTCCGGCACGCTGAACAATCTCGGTTTGCAATTGCAGCGTACCACTTCGCTCAATTGCAACCAACAAGGTGGCTGCCAGTATTATCCCGATGTCATCTATGAGTGGCAGGAATCGAAAACAAGCGGCGATACAGGTGGTTGGGAAGGTTCATGGCAGGTCGCCATGCCGGGTCCCAGTCCCATTGGAACGCGCGATGCATCAAAGGATATCGGGCCAGGACGGAGTGTAGAAAGCGTCGAGGCGATCGGCGGTGTTCCCGCGGCGATCCGCTCTGGCGGAGCGCTGGGTATTACCGGTTTTGGTGCCGTTAACAATACCGTCGCAGCAGGTACGATCGCCGACCATGTTGCTGTGGCAGCGCCTCAGCCTTCGAGCAATCCGACCGCATTGTTGGCCGGCGTAACCGCCAGCGGAGCGCTATTTACGCTTGGCGGCGTTGCCACGCCGAAGTCCGGTGGCTTTGGTGGCACCGTTCCCGGTCAGACGTTCCTCTATGAAACGCGTGCCGCCTTCCTCGATGTCTCCAAATTCTACGGATCGAGCTATTTCCTTGGCCGCATCGGCTACCAGCCGGACCGGCAGATCCAGTTCCTTGGCGATGCCTATTTCGAGAACCAATATATTGAGCAGCAGCTCAAACTGGCGACGGGTTCCGGCTTCACCGGGCAGGATTCGATCGCTCAGATAAAGCAATTGCTCGACAACGGAGCCGCCTATCTGGGAGCGCAGCAGCGCCCGCTCGGCGAACCGCTTACGGCCGAGGAGATCGCCAGCCTCACCGAATCCGTCGTCGTATATGAGTGGCAGACGGTGAACGGTACGACCGTTCTTGCGCCGGTACTATATCTCGCCGCCAATGACAGGGAAAGATTGAATTCTGCGGGCGCGCTGATCGCGGGCAATCAGGTGACGATCGATACCGGCCTGCTTGCAACATCAGGGATGATTGCATCGACTGGTGATCTTAGCGTTTTCGGTTCGTCGATCGCGGCAATAGGCGGCACCTTCACGGCGGGTGGCAATGCCTCGCTGAAGGGTAACGAGAACATTCTGCTCGCCAATGCGAAGGTGACGGCCGGCAGCAATCTCGGCCTGACGTCGAATGGAGACATCAATATCTCCGTCACCGAACGGTCAACGACCAGCACTTTGCGCGACAAGCGGAGTTCTACGACAGTTGTCAGAACCACAAGTCAGGGCTCCGAGATCACCGCGGGCGGATCGGTCTCAGCCAATGCAGGTGGTAACCTCAACGTCATCGGTAGCACGATTGCCGCTGATGGAACGGTCGGTCTGAAAGCGACCGGCGATGTGACAGTCGCTGAGGCCATCGACACCACCACGATAGATTACACCTACAGGAAAAAGGGCGGTCTGTTGGGCGGAAGCAAACAGACGACGAGCCACACGGAAACGCAGACCGTCGTCGGATCATCGGTTAGCGGCGGGAAGGGCGTGTCCATCATCTCAGGTGGAGATACCGTCGTCTCCGCCTCGAAGGTGACTGCCGGCGACGAGACCGACAAAGCCGATATCAATGTCAGCGCGGGCGGCGATCTGCTGATCGCGTCGGGCAAGAATACGGCGGAGTTCGAGCAGAGCTCCTCATCCAAGGGCTTTCTCTCCAAAAAAAGCTCGACGCAGTACAACTACGACGAAGCGACAGTAGGCTCCGAGCTTTCCGCATCCGGCAAAATCAAGCTGGATGCTGGCGGCAACGCTGTCATCGCTGGCTCGAACATAACGGCAGGCGATGCGATCAGCGTCACGGGCGACAGCGTCGCCATCATCGGGGCCGAGGAACAGCACGCGCTGGAGAGCAGCAGCAAGAAATCTGGCCTGTTTGCCGGTTCCGGCGGCGGCTTCCTTTCACTCTGGGGCAAGGAACAGAAAGAAAAGAGCCAGTCGTCCACGCTCAACGTTGGCTCCGCGCTGACTGCTGGGACTGACGTAACCCTCACGGCACGCGAAAACGACGTCAGTGTCATCGGCTCGTCCATCATGGCGGGGCGTGACATCGCGCTGGAGGCTGCCCGTGATGTCAACATCACGCCAGGGGCAGAAAGTGCCGCATCGGCGGAGAAGGAGCAGCGTTCCGGTTTCGGCATTCAGGTGAAGGCCGGCAATGGAAGTGCATCTATCGGTATTGGTTACGGCAAGTCGGTCGATCAGACCAGTCAGTCATCAGAGACTAACGCCAGATCCATCCTGTTTGCCGGTCGTGACCTGACAATATCCGCAGGAAACAACGTCAACCTGCAGGCGGCTCAGATGTCTGCAGAGCATGACGTCTCCATCCTTGCTGACAGCAACGTCAATCTCCTGTCGGCGCAGGACATATCAAACTACCAAACCCTGCATGAGGAGATGTTCGCGGGCATTAGCCTTAATGTCCAATCCAAACTTCTGGGCGCCGGCGAAAGTCTGGTATCTGCTGGAAAGGGACTTGCCGGATCTAACGGCATCTCCAGCATCGCTCCTACAGCATTGGCCGGCTACAAGACCTATCAGGCAGCCGCCCCGGCCCTGAAAAGCCTGGCAAACGGTGACCCGTCAGGACTTGGCTCCGTGTCGTTGACGATTGGCATGACGTCACAAAAGTCCTCGCAGACATTCTCGAGTTCAACGCCGGTCGTGACCGAAATCCGCAGCGGAGGCTCGACCGCTATTGTTGCAGGAGAGGGGTCGATCACGGGTCATGGTGTGCAGATTGCGGCTGGCGTCGATGCTACGGGCAAACCGGTCAATTTCCTGGATCCGTCCGTAGGTAACGTCCTGCTTTCGGCGGGCAAGGATATCCTGCTCGACAGCGCACAGGGATCGCACTCCCATTCTTCTTCCTCGAAATCCGTCAATGCGAGTGTGGGGGTTGATCTGACTTCGGGCAGCCCGGTCGCCAACGGCAGCTACGGCGCCAATAAGGCGAATGGCAATGCCAGCACCCAGGTTAACAGTCATGTGACGGGCACTGGCACGGTTGCGTTAAACTCAGAAAATAATACTGCGCTCAAGGGTGCCGTCATATCCGGCAACACGGTTATCGCCAATGTCGGCGGTGACTTTGTTATCGAGAGCCGCCCGGATACGGCCACCTATCGCGAAACCGGCATCAATGTTAGCGCCGGCTTGGGACCTGGTGGGCCGTCGGCTGGCTCCACCAAAAGCAGCATCAAGGGGGACGCGGCCAATGTCTCCGAACAAAGTGGCATCGTCGCCGGCTCCGGCGGATATCATGTGACGGTGGAGGGCGGCGTCGACCTCAAGGGCGGGGTAATCGCATCGACCGCCGAAGAGGAAAAGAATTCTCTTTCTGCCGATCATCTGACCTTTTCCGATGTCGAGAACAGGTCGAAAGCAACTACATCCACGGTCGGCGTCTCTGTCGGCTCATCCGGCATTCCGGTTCCCATCGTCGGCCAACCTGCAAAGGAAGAGGGCAACGGTGTTGCCCGTGCGACGCTGACGCCTGGCAATCTCACTCTAACGAACCAGAGCCAGGATCTGGCCAGCCTCAACACCGACCTGTCGAACGCCAACACTCAAGTCCAGACCTTCGATATCGACCGGTTGAAGGCGAAACAACAGAGTGCCGCAGCCCTCTCCGAACTGCTCAACATCGGGGTCGGTGACCTCTCGCAAAGGCTCGGCTTTGCGGAAGGGTCGCCTGAAAAGCTTGCGCTGCATGCTGCCGTCGGAGCGCTGGTGTCGCAGCTTGCCGGTTACAGCGCAGCCACCGGTGCGGTGGCAGGCGCTGCCTCCGAGATCGCCAATGGCGTGCTCCAGGATGTTCTCAAGACCAACCCCAATCTCACCGACGCGCAAAAATCTGCAATCACCCAGTGGGTTGCTGTCGCTATCGGGGCAGCTGTCGGTGGAGAAGCCGGGGCGGCTGCTGGGCTTGATAACGTCAACTACAATTATCTTAATCATGCCGAAGTTCTGGCACTCAAAGAAGCGACAGATCAATGCCACTCTGGTGATGCGGAAGCCTGCCAACGCGCCGCCAATCTCAATGCCATCGATCAAGCCCGTGACGATTATTTACATCAGGTTTGTAGCGCTAACGGGGATGGTGACGCCTGTAAGGCAGCGGTTACAGATCTGCGTCAATCGCTCGCCAGTCTCTATGGCAACAATCAGGGGCTTGACCTCGTCAGATTGCATTGGGTCGAACTATACCAGCGTTCCATGGGAGATGACCTCGCCGATCCGAGCGGAGCGAAACGCGATATGCTCTCGATTGTTGCTGGAGCTATGCTCGGCGGTGGCGTCGGTACGGGCCCAAAAAACCTTAGCCCGTCCCCAAGTAAAACGCAGTTGATCGACGAATTGATCAATGGCGGAACCAAGGTTACACGCGAAAATGTGGTCAAAATCCAAAAATTACCGAATGGCAAAACTGTCTGGCTTGAGACGGGAACTGCGACTGGACCTCGCCCCGCTGGCCTAAACCACATTGTTGCAGACCATGGAGCAGATTTTGCTAATAAAGGGATTACTGAAGCTGACATTCCAGACGCACTGTTCACTGCCTTGAAAGATGGAAAAATCATTGGCTATCAGGGTACAGGAACCGGACGTCCGATCTACCAATACGTCTATAATGGCAAAACCCAAAACACAGCGATAACGGTCGGAGATAACGGCTTTATCGTTGGTGCAAACCCAACCTCAGGCCCGTAAGGCAAAATGATGTACCGTCCAGATCGTAAAATGAAGTTGATGCCAGATTACCAGTGCTGGTGTTTATGGGATATGATTGAGCCCAAGAACGTCAACCCTGACACGTTACCGATTTCTGAGACATTGCGAGCACGCCTTCATTCCTGGGAAGCGGACTTCGATCGCACCCTTGATTTAGCCGACCACACGAATATCGGATTCAACAATGAACAAGAATATCAATTGTTCTATGACGTGGGCTGGGAGCTGTTCGCTTCATTACGGTCAGAGTTACCTGATATTGAATGGTGGTATCGCGACGGAAGATATGCCGGACTTTTAGATCAAAAGCCATAGAGCGGATAATATTGTGAGATAACTTGTCTGCTTCGATGTGGCTCCGATAGCCACATCGGTTCGCGGCAGGCAATCGGTTGCCATCGCTTATCGTCAGGCATTTTGACCGGACATGGTGTACCGATCGCCGCCAGCTACGATGCAAATGGCATGCGATCGTCCGTTAATCTGGTCACAAGTCTATTCAATCATGAAATCCCACGTAGATGCGGCTGCTGACTTCACTGGGTACACCTTGGTTAGAAAGACACTTGAGCCTTGGCAAATTTCATCGCGAGCCATCCAATTGGCCGACCCTAGGTCCCGTTGACAAAGTCAGCAGTGATAATGCGATAAGATCGCTCCTAACGGAGGATTCGGTGTCCGGACCTGATCGAGAAATACGACTTCGACTTAGTGTGCAACGCGCCTTGCTCGGGGCCGTATCATCGACGCTCGCCGCCGTTACGTGTGGCTGGAGCGGCGACAAGATTGTCCTCGAATTCTTGGTCGATCACGATTTCAGCGATGATGACCGCGAACGCATGGAGGTAGTCGCATCCGAGGTCATCTCGGATTTCGGTTATGAAACAATAAAGACTGTCTTCACGTCCCCACCATCGGATGGACCGAAGGTTCCGGTTGATCGGCGATGGTGGGCCTACAGGCGATTTGAGCCATTGCTGGGCTAAAGGCGTTCTATGAAGTGCGGCAGCCAGATTTTTGCGGCGGCCAGCGAAAGGAACGCTTCGAAGGAAGTTCGGGTCTTGTCGTAACGGGGGGCAATCTGTCGGAACTGTCTGAGCCTGTTGAACATTCGTTCGATGCGGTTGTGGTCTTTATATACCTTGAAGTCGCAGGGAGGCGGGTCTATCCATAGAGCATGATTCAAGACTGCCTTTTAGGAAGCGATTTTGGCTCGCGGCGACCTGACGGATTCGGAATGGCGGATTGTTGGAGGACTACTGCCCACTGAGCGCGGGAGGAAATCTTGCCCTTCTCACAATAATCGGCAGTATCTCAACGGAATGTTGCATGTTCGCGTGTCGGGTGCCCTTGGCGCGACATGCATGAGCGGTATGGCAAGTGGAATTCCGTCTACGTGCGCTTCCGCCGTTGGGCAGAACAAGGCGTATGGGATGTCCTGCTGGAGACGCTTGTCGAACTGGGCTTGACCGATGACTGGCAGCATATGATTGACAGCACCACGGTTCGCGGCCATTCTCAGGCTGCGGGCGCAAAAGAGGGACTTATAAGGAGGCTTTTGGTCGATCACGCGGCGGCTTTTCGACAAAAATCCACGCCCGTGCGGACGGTCCGGGACGCCCTCTCGGCTTCATCCTGACAAGGCGGTGAAGCTTCGGATTACAATACCGTTCCCGATCTGTTAGCCATGCCGGTTGCCAAGCCGAGGCTGTTTCTCGCTAACAAGGGCTATGACAGCGACGCTCTGCGCGAAGAGTTGCTGATCCACGGGGTCAGGCCCGTTATTCCTCCGAGGGCCAACGGCAAAGACCAACCGCCTGTGACTTCACAGTCTACATGGACCGAAATCGTATCGAGCGGCTGTTCAACCGGCGAAGCAATTTCGTCGTGTCGCCACCCGATACGATAAAACCCAAAAATCCTTCGCCGCCTTTCTCGTGTTGGCCGCCGCAAAAATATGGTTGCCACACTTGCTCTGGTTCATGAGTTGTGCACCTTAGTTAAGACGGTAACACGTTGCAAAAAAGGAGAAAATTCTTGTATGACTTCAATCATTTAGACCGAATATCGAAAGACCTGATCGCAACTGGGAAGGCAGCGGACGCGATCAAGATTTATCTTTTCATGGCAGATGGCGACCAGTCGTTGGATGCCGGATATCTCGGGGAGCGGTTGGGAGAGTGTTATGAGAAGATTGGTGACCTGCATGCCGCAAAATATTGGTATGGAAGAGCGGTGGAGGAAAATCCCGACGTCAGGCTGATTTCTGTAGCAGCGCATAAAAGGCTCCACGAAGTCAGCATCGAAGCTTTTTTGGGCGACGCAGAAAAGTAGTTCTTAACGAGCACCTCAAGCTACTTTGTCAACAGAACCTATTCATAACAAGGGATTTGGATGGTCATAATGGAGGCGCTTGGAAGATGGCCACTTCCGTTAAGGACCTCGGAGGTAAGGGGACGCGCCTCGGAACTTATGACTCAAATCTGAATCGTATAGGGGATTGATAATGAACGTTAAAGACACAGATCATAAGGATTGGGCTAATAGAGGGAAAACCATTGAAGAGTTGATAAAGGAACTTCAGTCCTTTGAAAACCAAGGCTTGCCGGTAGAGATATCCATCGATGGAGGTGATGATGTCCGACCGATCAGTCTTGTAGGAAAAAAGGACGGGAAATGCTTGCTTATCTATCTGAATAAATAGTTTATCAACTCCAACTCGTCCACTACACCCGCACCGGCTCAGGACCGATTGCCGAGGAAGACCACATCCACAACCGGTGAAACATGGCGCGGAATCGGCGAAAAGCTGGCTCGCTTCATGTTCTGGTAATTTGGGGATTATCAAAGCTGACGCCAGTGTTGTTGCCAGCGCACACTATCGGCTCAGTCCAAGCCCCTGAGACCGGGCCAGTTGCTGTTTCAGCGCGTGGTCATGGCTGAGTTCTGCATGGCGTGCACGATGCACCAGGCTGGCGATTGCCTTGATCTGCTCGGCGTGCTTTGCGAGCTCGGGACGTGTCTCCAGCTCCTCGGCGAACCTGCGAGGATCGGAACTACCAAACCGCCGCGTGAGCGCATCGGCCACCAGCTTGGCCTCGTCAAGTGCGGTCCGGCCCTCAGGTGATGATCGCAGCTCTTTGATGAACTTGCTTCGCCTCTCGACCGGCGTTTTCTCCACCTCGGCAAGGATTTCGGCGCTGCGCGGGGTGAGGCTGGGGACCTCGATCACGTCACGCTGTTCACGCTGCCATTGTTCGCTTTGACGTTCTTCGCCAAGCCGGCGCTCCCATGCCTCGGAGACATAGCCGATATGGGCAGAGAGTGACCTTGCATATTGCAGCGCCTCTTTCCGCTCCTTGTTGTTGCCGAACAGACCCGACTTGCCGCGCAGCTCCCCGAAGCGCTCTGGCTGCCCGACCATGGCCTTCGCCATGATCTTGCCATTGCCTTCTTTATCGATCATCGCGGCGCGCAATCTTGCTGCGACCTCGGCCGGATCACGGAACACGTGCCGCACGAGAGAGTCCACTGTATCGAATTGCCGATCGATAACGGACATCGCCATTTGCTGCGCCACCTCTTCGACGCTGCGGTCGTATCGGGTGATGGCTGGCACAAGTGGAGTGGGCTTACCGGGTTCCAGCGCCGATCGTTGGCCGACAGTTTCTGTTGGGGTAGGGACGGCGCCGTCTTTCGACATGAGGTCGGACCACCGGATGCGGCGATATCCTTTATTGTCCTCCGTCCGGTCGCCCCGCCGATTGTCATCAATCGTCCGGGCGAACTCATTGCCAGGATCTTCGCGGCGAACAGGGCCGGCCAGTTCGCCGGCACGTTCCTCGTAAACCTGCTGACGCTCTGATGGCCGATCCTGCTGCTCCCGTTGCAGATGGGCCGCACGGGGCAACACCTCTAGGCGCGCATTTTTGGCGGAAGCAAGTTCGATCTCGCTCTTGATCCCAAACTCTCGCCCGATCCATCGGTCGCTGGCTATCCCGCGCCGCTCGGCAAAGTCTCTAACATAGTCCAGCGTGGTTTCCTTCACGCCGGAACGCGACAGTCGGCTTGCCAGCTTCTGGTAGGCGAGTTCATCACCCTTGACGACACGCCATGCATTGCGCTCTGCCTTTGTACCGTCCGGAAGCGTGACAGGCGTGGCGCCTTCATGCTGCAGTCCGATCCTGTCACCGATCTTAGGTGATGCATCTCGCATGGCCCGGTTGAGATCAACACCCCACACCGTATGCCGCTCGCCCTTGTCATTCTCCAGCGTCACAAAATAGCTGTCGCGTGATTGCGGATTATGCTCGTAAGGCGCGACGCCGTGATCAACCAGCCGGCCCGCACTGGTGAACTCCTCGATGCCGGCATAGAGCTGCACGCCGTCGCGATGCCGGGTCATGGCGACATAGGTCAGATGCCGGTCCATGGTGCTGGACGCCAGCACAAAGGCGCGATCGACCGCCGCTCCCTGGTTTTTATGGATCGTCGTCGCATAACCGTGGTCGATCGCCTGGTAGCTGTCCGTGGCAATGCTGACACTGTCGCCGCCTCGGCCATCGAGCTGGGCGATGATCTTATTCGGCTCGACATGCTCGACCGTGCCAAGCATGCCGTTTTTGACGCCGAGGTCGCGGTTGTTCTCGAGGAAGATGATCCGGTCACCGGGAGCGAAGGCGCGTTTGCCGTTACTGGTCTGAAAGGTGAGTTCTCCAACTGCCTCACTTTTCCCTCCGGCCTTACCATCCGCTTGCTCTGCACCAGCGCTCAGCTCGTCACGGTTCCCCAGCCTTTGTCGGTTTTGAAGCTCCGAGCGGATGGCAGCATTGAGGACGCGCACATCGGCGCGGCGATGCGCCATGGCAACCCGGCTGCCATCGGCACGCCGCTCACTATCGGCAACATAATCACGCACGATCTGCGCCATCGCTTTGTCGCGGCTTTCTGCAAAGTGGATATCGCCGTGATCGCGATAGGCAGCCAAGCCCTCTGCCGTTTTGTGGGTGGCAAAGGCAACCGATGCTTCTCGCTGCCAATCATGGCGCTGGCGGCGAATGTCGGAAAGCTCGACATGACCGATCTGCTCCGCAATCGCCCTGAAGGGTGCACCGGCCCCGATTGCCTGCAGTTGCTCATGGTCACCAACAAGAACGATCTTTGCGCCGCGCTCTTCTGCCTCACCGATAAAGCGGGCAAGTTGCCGGCTTCCGACCATGCCGGCCTCGTCGATGACGAACACGTCACGTCGGCCGATCAGATCCCGGCCATGGTCCCAGCTGTATGACCATGACGCCAGAGTGCGGCTCTCTATGCCGGAACTTTCCTCAAGCCCCTCGGCTGCCTTTCCGGCTAATGCCGCACCATGGACCTGATAGCCTTGAGCCTCCCACGCTTCGCGCGCCGCTGCGAGCATGGTGGACTTTCCCGCACCCGCAAACCCGACGACGGCGGCGATGCCTTCAGGCCCGGTAATATGCGCGATCGCCTGACGCTGTTCGTCCGACAATCCCGCCGACGGATCGCTCGCAGCCACCATTCCGCCAGAGCTTGTCCGAAGAGCGTGATCTTGTTTTTCTATCGCACGCTCGACATGACGATGATCGACACCGTGGGACTGCGCCTGATGTAACCTTACTGCCGATCGCGCCATTGCGAGTTCCAGGTCGATCATCTCCCGCGTCGAATAGCGGGCATTGGACACTTCGCCTGTGTCCGGATCGATGCGCTCAGCCTGGAGTTCCACCAGCGCTGGTGAGGCCAAAACAGCGGCAATGGCGTTCTGGAATGTTTGGGCGTCATCGTTGATATAGCGATGCAACATTTTGGCAATATCGTGCCGGTCGAACACGCTCTTCTCGTTGCTGATCAGCGTCAGAACCTGTTCCGGTTTTTGCCGGATCAGTTCGGCATTTTGCCGTGCTGCCTCGTCATCCAGCCTGCCGCGCTCGACCGTCAATCCTTGCTGCTGCATCTGCGAGGCATGCACGCCCATGTGCTCGGTCGGCGACAGTTCAAGACCGCGCTCCATGTGCGAGCGATGATCGATGCGAACATCCAGGCCTTCGCGCTGAAGCTGACGGTTGGCAATGCCTTCCCATGCCTGCCTGATATCGCGAAGCTGCATGTCGGTTGTCGCCATGCCATGTGCCAGCAGCCGTGCGTTCTTGTGCTCGAGATAAGTTTTCTCGCCAAGGCGGGTTCTGCCAACCTGTCGCGTCGTCATCAGCACATGCGCGTGGTGGTTCCTGATGTCACCATGCTCGCTTGGCGAATGGATGGCAAAGTCCACGGCCGCGCCATAGCGGTTTGCAAGATCCTGAGCAAAGGCGCGTGCAGCCTTCAGCCGCGCTTCTGGCGACAGCTCATGCGGAAGCGCGATTTCGAATTCGCGGGCGACGCGGGCGTCTTTTCGCTTTTCTGCAAACTCGGCAGCGTTCCACAAGGCAGAACGATCCAGAGCCCAATCGGCAGAAAGACCGTCCGGCAGCACAATCTCCTTATGCTCCACGCCCTCTTTGCGGGTGAAGTCATGCACAAGGCCGTCGCGATGATTGGTGAGAAGGACCGCGCAACGATAGGCGGCGGATGCCACGGCGCTTCGGCCGGATGAGCGCGAGACAGGTTTGGTGCTGAGATGATAAATCGCCACACGAAATCTCCGATCCGCAAACGGGGAAATTCAGCGCTCTGACGCGTGGCAAGTCGTAAGTGCGCCCTTGTCTGTTTACCGGTGGCGACGCTAACAACAACGAACGGTGATTTCGACTACTAAAAGTAGTGGTCGAATGGGGGCAATTTCTTGTGTTTGAGCATGGGAAGCGAACGCATCAATCAGGGGAGGTGATTTTCCCCCGCTGAAAAATGGGGCATTCGGTCAGGTCTATGTCAGGGGACATCGAGACTTTGATCAACAGGCTCTCTGAAGCCTGAACGAAAACCGAAGACGGCGTTATGTGCTTCACATCATCAATTTGAAATCGAGCGATGATATCGTGGCATCGATCCCCAAGGTTTCAAGGGAGTGGCCGATGCAGGACGTGACGACGGTAGGGCTTGATATAGCCAAGCAGGTTTTCCAGGCGCATGGAGCAGATGCGAGCGGAGAAACCCTTTTCAACACGAAGATCAAACGCGAGAACGTTCTGGAGTTTTTCAGCAAGCTCAAACCATGCCTGATCGGAATGGAGTCCTGCGCTACAAGTTATTACTGGGCACGCCAGTTACTAGAATTTGGCCATGACGTTCGGTTGATCCATACCAGTTACGTGAAGCCCTTCGTGAAACGGGGCAAAACCGACGCCAATGATGCGGAGGCGATCAATGTTGCGCTTACGCAAAAGACAATGCGCTTCGTTCCAGTCAAAACGCTGAATCAACAAGCGGCGATTACGATTTTTCGAACTCGCAGCCTTTTTGTTTCACAACGGACTCAACTCGTAAACGCACTGCGGGGGCACCTAGCGGAGGCCGGCCTAATAGCGGCGAAGGGCATTCAAAATTATTCGAAACTAGTAAATCTGATGGAAACCGCAGCGGATACCGTCCTGCCTACAGTTATGAAACAAGCTCTCACCGATATTTGCGACCAGATACATCGATTGAATGATTTGGTCACGAAACTAGACAAAGAGATTGAGCGACGTGTCCGACACGATGAGAACGCGTGTAGGCTTCTGACGATACCTGGTGTTGGCCCGAAAACTGCAATGTGCGTTATTGCGACA
Organism: Agrobacterium sp. CCNWLW32; assembly: GCF_037083425.1. Lineage (NCBI taxonomy): Bacteria > Pseudomonadati > Pseudomonadota > Alphaproteobacteria > Hyphomicrobiales > Rhizobiaceae > Agrobacterium > Agrobacterium sp. CCNWLW32. The sequence goes on along the minus strand of NZ_JBAOJM010000019.1, from coordinate 8,717 downwards.
ATTCCTGATATCCATCGGTTTCCGTCTGGCCGCCATTTCTCTTCATGGCTGGGTCTTACTCCTCGCACGCATTCAAGCGGAGGTCGTTCGGTTCTGAGGCGCATTACGAAAATGGGGAATAGCGAACTCCGAACGATGCTTTATCTCGGGGGCACAGTAATCATGATGCGAGATAGCAAAACTCCAATCGGTCGTTGGGCCGCTCGATTGCGCGCGAGACGACCGTACAAAGTTGTAGTTATCGCGGTGGCAAATCTTATAGCGCGCATCATTTGGACTCTTTTGACAAAAGGGGGTGTTTACGATCCGACATACGGCCGAGAAGCCTCAGCGTGACGCAGCGATAATCTTGAGCGTTTGAATAGGTGGTGGTCGGCGGTAAGCTAACAGGTAGCGCACTAGAGAGCGAATAGGCCGAGGATGTTGGTGTATTTAGAATACGTTCTTTATACAGGCGTTTGCTCTGCGTTTCGCAAAATGGCGACCTTGAGAGGTTATGCCGTCAGGACTCATGCAGCGCTTCCAATTGCCTTGCCCTCGATCATCCATCTAGCGGGCCGTTTCCAAGTATGGGGCGGCCCGCACTCCTGTCTGGATGGTGATGGCCGCCTCCATCACCGTGCCTTTCTTGACGTGACTGCGTTACCGAAATTGCGTCGAAGTGAGCCGCAGGGCAGGCGGGCATCTGGCTGCGGCGGTTGGACAGGGTGCGTCGTTAACGGTCCTTCGTAACCTCTACGCTCCACTCAGTCGGCCACGGTATAGCGCCCGTAGCGCCTGCGATTGGGAAAAAACCGGGAAGCGATATACAACCTAGGATAAAGTACCATTGAATGTTCGCTATTGAGGAATGAAGGTATTGCAATACCATCTGCATAAATCAGAGCCGGTTGCCTCAAGATCGAATGTGCATCGTCCGAGAAGACAGGCATTCGTTTGGTGGCTACCAAAAATCGGAGTTTCAAAGGCCTCTGGAATGGCCCATACAGGACACCGTCGATAAGCGGAGCAGACATGAAGACCAGCCTTGAACATTTGCCGGAACGAAAGCAACGCGAGCTCGCGCGCGTCGTCGGAATTATTCAGGAAGAGTTTGCTGATCTGGTGGAGCGCTCGAAGTCTGACGCCAAGAGGGATGGGCGGATTTTCAAAATCATTCTGTTCGGTTCTTACGCGCGTGGCACCTGGGTGGATGAGCCGCATACGTCGAAAGGCTACCGCTCGGATTTCGATATCCTTGTCATCGTCAGCAACAAGGAACTGGCCGATCCCAAGTACTGGGACAAGGCGACCGATCGGCTGATGTGGGACAAGGAGATCGAGACGCCTGTTAGCCTCATTGTCCATGGCGCTCGCGAGATCAGCAATTTTCTGCAGGAAGGGCAATATTTCTTCAGCGATATCCGACGGGATGGCATTGCGCTCTACGAACTTGATGACAGAGAACTCGCCGAGCCGAAAGTCTTGATGCCGCACGAAGCTTTTGAGGTGGCGCGAAAGAATGCTGCCAATCGTTTCAAGGTGATCGATAGTTTCGTGAATTTCTCACTATTCGGCCTGCAAAACAGAGACCTTCCGGGCACTGCCTTTCAGTTGCACCAAGCAGTGGAGCATATGTACGGCGCTCTACTTCTTACCCTTACAAATCACACGCCAGCATCCCATAACCTCAAATTCCTAAGAGGACTTTCCGAGGATCGTGATGTCAGGCTGATCGAGGCTTGGCCTCGCGACCAAGCCAGATATGTCAGCTGGTTTAATCTACTCAATGAGGCGTATGTGAAAGCCAGGTATTCTGAACACTATGAGATGTCTGAAGAAGGTCTCTCTTGGATAATGGGCCGAGCGTCGGTGCTCTACGACATTGTTAAAGTGGTGTGCGCTGAACATCTCCAAAACCTTGAACGGGCCGCGAGACAAGCCGCAAATTCCAGCGACTGAGCTTCACGGGTGGCACAAACTTTCCTGAACTCAGGTAACAGCCACCGCAGCGTCATGAACCATACGGTCCAACCAACTCTCGCTATCGCTATGTCAATCTCCTCATAGAAACTGGTCTGTCTTCCAGGAACGAAGCCGTGGTCAACAGCTGCAGTTCCGGTGCGACCGCAATCGAAAGGAATAATCGTGGCAAGGAAAACAATCGAACAGCGTCTGGCTGAACTGGATGCGCAACGGTCGGCCCTAAAGGCCCGTCTCTCGAAAACCGAGCGCAACAACGATATGCGCCGAAAGGTCCTGATCGGGTCGCTCGTTCTGCACCAACTCGAGACCTCGAATGACAAGGATTTCGGCAGGCAACTCGGTGAATGGCTGCGCCGCGAACTACCGGGCTTTCTGACACGCGACAATGACAAGGCGCTGTTTGCCGATCTGATCGGACAAGGACTGACGGGCACAGCAGAGAATGGCGACAGCGGGCAGGGCGCTCCATGAACCGATTGCGACTTGCCCGGGACGCATTCAAAAACATGATGCGAGCCGCCGCGCGTGATCCGCTTTGGGCATTCCTGGCTTTAATCACCATGCCCTTCCGGATCTGGAAACGGCTCCTCGGATTTATGTTCATCCTGTTCATCGTCACGTTTGTGATCGGCATGGGTGGCGCTCACTTCCTTGATCAAATGGGTTTCGAGCGGGGCTCGCCTGTCTACATCATCCCAGGTCTCTTAACCCTGCTGGCGCTGGCTGTTATCACCTTCTGGTTCATTACCGCTCCACTGATTTTGCATTTCGGGGAGAATGACGATGATACCCATGGCTCCGCCCGCTTTGCGACAGACAAGGAGATAGCTGCTCTTATCTCGTCCGGTTCCGGCCTGTTGATTGGTCGTGATACGAAAACGGCCAAACCTCTGCGCTACGATGGCCCGGCCCATCTGCTCACGATGGCGCCGACCCGTACCGGCAAGGGTGTCGGCACGATCATTCCGAACCTGTTGACCGCTGGCCGTTCCGTGATCTGCGTCGATCCAAAAGGCGAAAATGCAAGGATCACCGGCCGTGCTCGTCAAAAATTCGGGCCGGTTCATGTACTGGATCCTTTCGGGGTCACCGGGAGATCCTCGGCAGCCTTCAATCCCCTTGCCCTGCTTGATCCCCACAGCCTCGATGTCGCGGAAGACGCCAGTGCGCTTGCCGACGCTCTCGTGTTCGATGAACCGGGAATGGCGGGCGAGGCGCATTGGAACGAGGAGGCAAAAGCTCTTATCGGCGGATTGTTGCTCGAGATCGTTGCATCTGAACCTTTGAGACGCAGGCACCTCGCAACACTCCGCGACTATCTTACCCTTGCTCCGGAACAGTTCGCAGCACTGCTCAAGCGTATGCAGGACAGCGATGCGGTGAGAGGTCTTGTCGCCCGTGCCGCAAACCGTCACCTCGGAAAATCCGATCGCGAAGCCGCAGGCGTTTTGTCGGCCGCCCAACGCCATACGCATTTCCTCGATTCACCGCGCATGACGACCGTCCTCAGTCGCTCGGATTTCCGGTTTGCCGATCTCAAGCGCAGCAACATGACGGTGTTCCTCGTGCTTCCCCCTGATCGGCTCTCGACCTATTCGCGCTGGCTGCGCCTGCTTGTCTCGCAAAGCCTGCTCGAAATGGCTCGCGATCCCACAAAGCCTGCGACACCGGTTCTCTATCTGCTCGATGAGTTCGCATCGCTTGGGCATCTGGCACCAGTCGAACGTGCGATGGGTCTGATGGCGGGTTATGGTGTCCAGCTTTGGCCCATCCTTCAGGACGTCCATCAGCTGCGTGCCACATACGGTCACCGCGCTGGGACTTTTCTGTCGAACGCTGGCGTGCTCCAGGTTTTTGGCGTCAATGATCATGACAGCGCCCGCATCATCTCTGATTTGCTCGGACAGGAAACGGTCGTGTTCCAGACAATGGCAAGAGCGCTTGATTCCGATAAGACCGGCATCTCCTATAGCCAACAGCATACCGGCCGGCCGCTACTCACTCCTGATGAGGTGCGCAATCTGCCTACGAACGGACAATTGATGTTTCTGGCCGGACAACGACCAATATTTGCCGAGAAGCTTGCCTACTTTGCCGATCCGGAGTTCAGGGAGATGTTCGATCCACTCTGACGGGAAGCGTGTCCAGAAGGCGGTTGGGCATCTCCATTGAGCCGTGTATGCGCGGCCCTCAGGCTATCTTCGGCGCAACGGGAAGCGGATAGATGAGCCTTCATCTAAATTGCAGTCCTGCGGTGACGGCGGCATCCAACCGAGGGGACGTTTTCGACCGCGGGGTCTAGCAACAGAGTAATGACCTTGACAGGGCGCCATAGGAGTCTAGACGGGGTTTCATGATCATCTTGGGAGTATGGAAATGAAAACGCTGGCAGCCGTTTCGGCTTTCGTGGGCAAGACTTTTGCCATCTGGGTTATCCTGTTCGCCGTACTCGGCTTTTTCTTTCCTGACACTTTCAAGCAAATAGCGCCCTGGATCGTCACGCTTCTGTCAATCATCATGTTCGGCATGGGCCTCACCCTTTCGGTCGATGATTTCAGGGAGGTCGTGAAAAGGCCGTTCGATGTGACGATCGGCGTGCTCGGCCAGTTTCTCATCATGCCGCTTCTGGCGGTGCTGCTCACCCGCATCATTCCCATGCCGCCGGAAGTCGCGGCTGGCGTCATTCTGGTCGGCTGCTGCCCTGGTGGCACCTCTTCCAATGTCATGACCTATCTCTCCAAGGGCGATGTCGCCTTGTCCGTTGCCTGCACCTCGGTCACCACTCTTGCTGCGCCGTTGGTGACGCCATTCCTCGTCTGGCTGTTCGCAAGCCAGTTCCTGCCCGTCGACGGCTGGGCGATGTTCCTCAGCATCGTCAAAGTCGTTCTGGTTCCGCTGGCGCTGGGTGCCGCCTTGCAAAAGCTGCTGCCCGGTCTCGTCAAGACCGCCGTTCCGGCATTGCCGCTGGTAAGCGTCATCGGTATCGTCCTCATCGTTTCGGCAGTGGTCGGAGGATCGAAGGCGTCCATCGCGCAGTCCGGCCTGATGATTTTTGCCGTCGTCGTTCTGCACAATGGCCTTGGCTATCTGCTCGGTTATCTCGCGGCAAAGGCAACGGGCTTGTCGCTTGCCAAGCGCAAGGCCATTGCGATCGAGGTCGGCATGCAGAATTCGGGCCTTGGCGCAGCACTCGCCACGGCCTATTTTTCGCCTCTCGCTGCCGTTCCGAGTGCCATTTTCAGTGTCTGGCACAATATATCGGGCGCTATCCTGGCAAACTGGTTTTCGGGCCGGTTGGACGCAGGCGCCGCCAACAAAACCGCCTGAAGCTCCGCATTCGTCAGGCCGCCTGTAGTTCAGGCGGCCTGACCCTGCCTTAGAACGGCATAGTCTGACGTGCTATGGCCAATGGATTAAGCCGGGCAAAGCCCTCCTGGCGCTGATACGGGAAATGCGGATAGGGAGTAGTCGTCTCGCTGGCTTTATCCAGCGTCGCTACCTGCGCCGATGTCAGCTCCCATCCCACGGCATCGAGGTTCTGGCGAAGCTGCTCCTCATTGCGCGCGCCGATAATAACAGTGGAAACCGTCGGGCGTCTGAGCAACCAGTTAAGAACGACCTGCGGCACCGTCCTGCCGGTTTCTTCCGCGACAGCGTCGAGCGCATCGATCACGCGGTAGAGATGTTCATCATCCACCGGCGGGCCGAAGCTGGCTGTCTCATGCAGGCGGCTGCGTTCAGGCAGCGGCGTGCCGCGACGGATTTTTCCGGTCAACCGCCCCCAGCCAAGCGGGCTCCAGACCATGGCTCCAAGGCCCTGATCCGCGCCGAGCGGCATCAGATCCCACTCGTAGTCGCGGCCAACAAGCGAGTAATAGACCTGGTTGACAACATAACGCGGCCAGCCATATCGGTCCGCGACGGCGAGCGATTTCATGATCTGCCAGCCTGAAAAATTCGAGACGCCGGTATATCGCACCTTGCCGGACCGGACGAGCGTATCGAGCGTCGACAATACTTCCTCAACCGGTGTGAAGGCATCGAAGGCGTGGAGCTGGAGGATGTCGATATAGTCGGTCTGGAGACGGCGCAGGGCATCATCCACCGCGCGCAGCAGCCGGAAGCGGGACGATCCGGCCTCGTTCGGCCCGTCGCCCATCGGCAGGCTGGTCTTGGTTGAAATCAGAACGCTGTTGCGCCTGCCTTTGATGGCCTCGCCGAGCACCTCCTCCGATGCCCCATTGGAATAGACATCGGCCGTATCAAACAGGTTGACGCCAGCTTCGAGACAGATGTCGATCAGACGCCGGGCTTCCGCAGCATCGGAATTGCCCCAGTTGCTGAAGAGCGGGCCGGTGCCGCCGAAAGTTCCGGTGCCGAAACTCAAAACTGGCACTTTCAGGCCGGATTTGCCGAGATAGCGATATTCCATGGGGCGTTCCTTTGTTGCTTCGGCATGGTTCTGGGCCGGGCGCCTGATGGCGCCATGCCTGTCCATCCCGTCGTGATCTGGCAGACGAAGATTGTGATGTATTTCAATCGCTGTCTGAAGATAGACGATGGTTTTTGCATGAAATAGAATGCCGAAAATATTATCACTTGTGAGATGAAGTCATCATGGCGCGACTTGAGATTAACCGGGCAGGGGAGATGGAAATCTTCGTGCGAGTCGTTGAACTCGGAGGTTTTTCCCGTGCGGCCGCGGCGGCGAACATGACGCCTTCAGCGGTGAGCAAGCTTATCGCACGGCTGGAAGGCCGCCTGGGCGCGCGCCTCCTCATCCGCTCCACCCGGCAGCTTCAGATCACGCCGGAGGGCTGCGCTTTTTACGAGAGGGCCACTCGCATCCTCGCTGATCTCGAAGAGGCCGAACGCGCCGCCGGCTTGGGCGAACAGCCTGTCGGCCGCGTGCGGATCAACACCAGCGCTTCTTATGCAACGCATATTCTTGCGCCCATCCTGCCACGCTTTCTGTCGCTGCATCCGGGCATCACGCTCGATATCGTCCAGACCGATCAGGTGGTCGACCTCCTTGCAGAGCGCATGGATGTCGCGGTGCGTGCCGGGCCGCTCAAAAGCTCAAGCCTCGTTGCCCGCAAACTCGGCGAGACAAGGATGATCATCACCGCCGCCCCTGACTATCTGGAGCGCTGCGGTGTGCCGCAAACAATCGCCGATCTGGAAGATCACAATCGCCTCGGGTTTGGATATGCCCGGTCAGTCGACGGGTGGCCATTGCGGGACGACGGAAAGACCGTCCTCATCCCGGCGACGGGACGTGTGCAGGTGAGCGATGGTGAAGGCCTTCGCCGTCTGGCACTTGCCGGCGTCGGGCTGGTGCGTCTTGCCGCTTTCACCGTGAGGGAGGATATCGCCGCCGGCCGACTGATCCCCGTGCTCGATCATCTCGATACGGGTGAGACGGAGATGTTTCATGCCGTCTATGTCGGCCAGCGCGGGCCGCTTCCCTCACGCATCCGGGCGCTGCTCGATTTTCTGGGCGAATACGGGCGGGTGAAGTGACCTTCCGGAGGCATTGGAAAGCGCGACCGGGATGAAGACGGCGGGGGGCCAAAAAAAGGGCGTCCCGAATGAGCGGGGCCTATGGTTTCGGACCGGATAGCGTGAAAGCACCAACCGATTTCAGCGTGATCTGCGTCTCGCCGGCAAGTGTGCTTGGTATCGCACCGCAGAGACTGCCCGTCGTCACGACATTGCCGGCCTTGAGCATGTCGCCCTTGTTGAATGCCGCATTGGCAAAGGCGACAAGCGGGGCGAGCGGATCAGCATTCGGATGTTTTACCGTGGCGTCGAAAAGCTGCGCCGACCCCTCGGTAACGGTAAGCTGCGGCAGGTTCTCACCATTTCCGGCAAAGACATCTACGATGTCTTTATCCACTTCCGGGCCGATGACGAAGCCGTGGTTGGCGAGGCGATCCGCGAGAAAAAGCGGAAACGGCACCTGATTTTTCTCCACCAGCCGGTAGCGGAGAAGTTCAGCACCAAGGTGGACCTTGTCGATATATCCTATCAGGTCGTCTCTGGTCAGCGGCCCCGCCGCCGCAGCGGGGATATCGGCGGAAAGCGTAAAGCAGATTTCGACCTCGACGCCTTCGGTGCCACCTTCAGGAAAAGAAGCGAGATTGGTTTCATCGACCCGAACGCAATCGAACATGGGCGCCCCGATGGCCTCGCCATCCGGGCGGATCGCCAGTTTCCAGCCGGCGACCGGTTCCGCCCATTTTTCAGCAAAAGCCCGCTGGACCGCCATAGCCTCTTCAAGGCCACCGGGAATGAGGCCCTCCGCCTGCAACGCCGCCAGAGTGATTTTTGTACCTTCGCGGCTCGCTGTGGTGAAACTTTCGGCCAGTTTTTCGATTGCCGTCATTGCGTCTAGGGTCCCGGATGATCTCATTGCCGAATGCTGACACGATTTGGCGCCTACTGCCAAGGCTATCAACGGCGAGTTCGACCACATCGACAGCTTTCTGAAAGGGTGGCGGTGGTTTCATTCCAATGCTGACACCGGACAATGCCGATACCCTGCCTCGCGTAGTATGAGGGCTTTATGAGATAGCGAATAAACAGTGTTTTGTAGCGGATAGCGTCTTGAAACATAAATTCAAGCGTTTGCTTTTGGGTTCCCTTAGCGTATTCGTCCCCGCTACGACGTAGAACAGAGAGTTACCATATGACAGTGCAATTTCCGAGCATCGCGCAGACGCTTGCCGAAGAGATCGGAACATTACGCA
>NZ_JBAOJM010000018.1:0-64303 GCF_037083425.1 Agrobacterium sp. CCNWLW32 | reverse complement strand
TTACAGGATCGAGACCGTCACCATTTTTCATGATGTCGAACGTCTTCGCCGCTTCACCGTTCTTCACATTCGAGAACAGGGGGGTGGAGCCTGCTGGCACGAAATAAACGCCGATAGCCTCACGCTGCGAAACTCCGTCGTGCTTCGCATAATAACGAGCCACCTGATTGGTTTCAGAGTTCACGCTTGATTTAATTGCTTCGTTGAGATTCGCGGTCAGGCCAGCTTCCGCTTCCTTCTTCGATTCATCGTTGAGGCCTGTGAAATACGAGAACTGCGCCGCGCGCTTTACCTTCGTAACCATTAGCGGTTCTCCCAGCCCATGGCATCGTCATCCTCGACGGCTGGACCGTCCACCTCCGAGAGGTCATCGGGAATAGAAGAGGAAGCAGCCAGATCGGCTTCGAGCCTCTCGAAATACTCGCGTGTTGATTCGGCGGCAGCTTCAGCTTTTAGATTGTTCTCGGCAGCATACAGTCCAGAGATGAAGAGACCGACGCGCGAGATCATGTCGAATGTCTTGGATGCAAGAGAGCGCATTTCACGCATGTCAGTGCGCATCTGGTCCGACGCTTTCGCTGCCTCCTGAAGACGGGCGAGGGGATCGACGTAGGCCTCTACTGCCCTCCTGATGAGAGCGCCTCTGTCCATCCCTAGACGCTTCGCGGCGGCATCTACGAAGTCGATATCCGCAACTGCGGCATTGAATCGAAACTCCTTCACCAAAGGATCCGGTTCCTTGCGGGGCCTTCCGCCCTTCTTCTTCATTTCTTCCGTCATCGGTCATTTCCCTGTTTTCGCTCCGTCCAAAATCCCCAGCGAAACCGGGCCTTCGGAGGTTTTGACTCCGACACGAGCAGCAACGCAGTTGCGTCTCGTGTGAGAGAGATTACCTTTTTAGGCTGGCAACCTATGACGCAAGTGTAAAGACATCGTTTGCAAGCCGACAAATTAGGTAATCGCATTTACGCATTCTTAGATGAAATCGTAGATGCTCCGCGCCTTCCTATCCAATTCCGTTTGATAGAGAGTTGCGAAGCCCCATTGATATCTGCGTTAGCATTACGGAAACCAACATAGAATGCAACATACAATTCTACATCGTTTGCGCGTTGACACCATCCGCCGATAGCGCCATGCTTTCATAGGTGCTTGACACAAGCGCCGCCAAGCAGGATTTCTATGTCAGCGCAAAGGAGAGGAACAGGACGAAAACCAATGACAGAGAAAGATGAGATCGTAGACACGGCACAGTTCGCCGCCGAGCTAAAAGCACTGGCGAAGAACGTGGTCGAGAGCAAGGTGAAAACCAAGCCGCTGACCAAGCAGGAAATCATTGCCTCTGATGATGTCTGGAACGCGATCAAGGAAATGAGAGAAGTCCATGGGATGACCATGATCGACATCGCTGAGGTCTTCAAAGCGAAGGGCGGCATCTGGGCCAACAGCGATGGCAAGAACATGGGCCAGCTCATTCGCAATGCAGAAAAGCTCAGAGGCGGCGAGACGGAATCCAAGAAGGCTCGCAAGCCAAGGGGCGCAACGCGGCGCAGTTCGGCGGCAATCTCCGCACCAACATCCGAAGCCAGCGGGGCGACGATTCCCCCGGCATTGAAATCGGAAGGCGCAGCCGAAGGCAAGAGCAAGCATGACACATCCGATGCCAAACCTGATCAGAATCCAGGCGCCGGATCTGGCTCGGCCGGAACCGCACCTAAGAAAAAGGTCTCGCTCTCGGCACTCGACCGAGAAGCATGAGAACCAGACACACGAACACTGTAAGGAGTAAAAAACATGGCGACAGCAACCAAAGCAGCCCCGGCTCCCGAGCCGATCCCGACCGAGACCGCCGTGCCTGCACTGCTGGCGCATCTGAAATGGAAACGGGCGGCTATCGTCACCTCGAACAAGGGCGGCCCCGGCAAGAGCTTCACCGCGAAGACGGTGGCGCATGTCTACCGCGATGGCGGAGCAGAAGCTGAACTCTGGGATGGCGACGAGACGGGTTCCTCCCTTTCCTCGTCCTATGCCATCCGCGACGACAACGGTAAGGTCGTCCGCCCGCAGGATCCGCTCAAGGGTGTCGCCCAGTATTCGATCTCGGAACGCGAGAGCGCGAGAACGCTGACCGAAACCTTCGCCTCGAAGAGCCACATCGTCCTTCACGATATGAAGGGTGGCGCGCTCGAGAGCATGATGAACATCCTCGACGACGGCGATAGCGTCGAAGGCTTCCTCGACATGGCAGACAAGCACAAGCGTCGTCTGACCTTCATCCATGTCGTCAATGACGACGAAGCTGCCACCATTTCGGTCGGCATCTACCTCGATCTCTTCGGGGATCGCGCCGATCACCTGGTTGTCGTCAACCAACGCCTCGGCAAGGGCGAGAGCAAGTTCCCCTTCTGGTACGGCTTCACTCGTCCAGACGGTGTGAAGCAGGGTGGCACTGCTCGCCAGCAGCTCGGAGAGATGTATGGCTTCGATGACGAAGGCAATCCAAAGCACGAGATCCTGCTTCCGGCTCTCGACATCGGTCTGAACGCGAAGCTGAACTCCTACAAGCTGCCGTTTGCGGAAGCGGCCGACCATCCGTGGTTCACGTCGACGGAACAGTCGATGATCCAGAACTACCTCAAGCAGGCGCAGAAGGCGTTCGTGCCCCACCTGAAACTGCTCGGCCTCTAAGGGGCCGAGAATTCCCAACACCCGGACAAAGAAAGGAGGGTGGAAATGCTTGATAATACCGACGACTTCGACCTGGATACAGCAACCAAGGTTGGCAAACTTTCCGCCTCCTTCGAACTCACCAAGGAGCAGCGCCGCACCGTAAAGGATCTGATGGATCGCGGTCGCATTGCCCCTGATGATTCCGTGATCCTCTGGTTGGTCATCTTCTCGAAGATGGATGGCCTCTCGAAGATCATGAGCGACGACATCCGCGGCGCGGTTCTTGAAATGGTCGAGGCCTTCGACGGCAAACTCGAAGGCTTCACCAATGCCCAGATCCAGACCCTCCGAAACGAGATGCTCGGCCTCGGGAAAGGTCTCCTCAAGGCTGCTGAGGACAGTTGGAAGGATCGTCTCGACGACATCATCAAGCAGTCCCGCGATAGCGAAGACGCCCGGATCAGAAAGTGGAATGACGATCGCGACAAGCTCGACTTCAGGAAAGAACGCGACAAACACGCGATTGCCTATGCCACTGCAGCCGCCCTCATCATCGCTGCTGCTGGGATAACTTGGTACGTGTCCAAGGACATCGCTCATGCCGAGAGTGCGACTTCGGCCTCGTTCTTCTCCCGCTCTGATGCCAAGGAGAACCTGACCGTGATGTCGAACAACAACATGACAAAGGTCTTCGCGGCCTTCTGCCTGCCGGAACAGCGGTTCGTTGTGAATGGGCAGACGAAGTGCAAGGCGGATCTCGCCCTGGACAAGCCTCTGCTATCGACTACTGGCCTCGACGGTCTGGTAGCCCTTTGGAGGGAAGCTGTTGTGAAGCTCGGCACATGGGGTCTGATCGGTCTCGGGGTTGTCGGTACATTGTTGACACAATGGACACGCCGGAGACTGAAGAAGACCTGAGGCCGTTGCGTAGGATCTAAATTACGGCCCTCCGGGCCGCCCCGAATTGGAAGTAGAGAGAGCGAAGGGAAGGCTGACATGTTCGATTACAACCTCCACAACAAGAAGGAACCCGCCATGGCCGCCGCAGGCCAGATCGCCGTCGGCGTGGTGGGTGTCGCTGCTCTCTTCGAAGATGCCATGGCGAAGCTGTTGGAGTTCCCCCAGCATGACGGCCGCTACTCTGAACGCGAGGTTCGGCAGATGGTCGACACCGCGCATCATCTTGGCGAAGCCCTCAAGGAAATGATGGATCAGTTCCTGATGGCCCATAACCGCGAAGAACGGCACCTGGAGCAGATCGCTGGCATGGAACACCGGATCGAGACCTTGAAGGCACTCCTTGCTGCCGAGGAAGCCAAGGTTGCCCATCTCGAAGAAGAGCTCGAGGAAGCCCAAGGCGGCGGCTCTGCTGTCAGGATCTCGATCCCTAAGGCTGGCTGATCACTCGTTCTCGTCGTCTGGCTTCTTGTCGATCTCTCTCGGATACACCCAGTCCGACAGGCCTGACTTCCTATCCTTGCCCAGAATAGGGATCCTCGCGTTCTCGTTCGGAGGCTCCCGGTTGTCAGTCACCTCGAACATGGCCTCCTGTCCGACAGGCTCGAGGCCATGTTCTATTGCGGCCATGATCCATCCGATATGCGGCGGCAGTTTTCTGGCTCCGGTCTCCCATCTTTTGACGGTGACCAGGTGATCGCCTGATTTCGAGGCGAACTGGGCCTGCGTCAGCCCCATCTTTTTCCGCCACGCTACGAAGTAGGCGGGATCCATTGTTTTTGCCATTGCAGTCCTCATGACGCAGAAACGCAGAAAAGGGCGGTTTCCCGCCCTCATCTAACCCAATGATTTCGAATCGACAAATGGCTACCTTATGCCATGGCCTTCCGCTGCATCGGGACCGGGGGCCTGTACGCCGGAAGAGCGGCCTGCGAGTACTCGCTGACTTCCTCCTCCTTGGCGACCTTGGGTCCGAAGAAGGCCATGACCTCTTGCTGGGCAGTCGATTTGACCTCGGGAGCCTGTCCGGGAACTGTCCCTGCCACCTCGGGAGTGGCACCGTTCGCGGCGTCTCGCTTGGCGATCTTCTTCGCTGTCCTTTCCTGACGACGTTCCGTGACCGTCTTATCCCTCTGGACGTCCGGAGCTGCTTCGGCAGCCTTAACCGCACCGTAGTAGGATTCGACATTCGCCACTCCCGCGATTGCCTTGTCTCCTGCCATGTGGGCGGCGATCTCCACCGCGGACTTGCCCTTGAGCGACCAGAGATCGGTCGGCTGTAGCTCCTTTACCCATGACTGAGCCTTGGGGGACATCGCTTCGAATGCAGCGTCACGCTGCGCCTTGTTCTCGGCTCCGACGTACCGCTCGACCAGTTCCGGATCGTTCTTGATGTATGCCGCCTTGAGAGCCGCCAGTTCGGCCGGGTTGGCATTCTTGTCCGCCTGGACAGACTTCTTCGCATCGTTCTTCGAGATCTTGTTCGGCTCGATCCTCGGGCGATGGTCTCCGATCATGAAGTTGCCGACGTTCCGTGCGACCTTCGAGACAGGGTTGTTCCAAGCAAACTTGCCGACGGTCGTCACCGCTGCACCAGTCCCCGCTACGATATCCTGCCCGACATGGATTGCCGCCTGCGCGGTGAAGCCGACGGCAGTGTCCACGGCCTCGATCCCGTACTCCACGATATCCGCTGTGGTGTCGAGCGCCCACTCGCCAGCCTGCCAGACCTGCTTTCCGGCGACCATGATCATCTGACCAGGCTTCATGATCCACTTGCCCAGACCGCCTCCGGCCTTGCCCACGAGCCGGGACACCCCAGCCATCATCCTGCCCATAAATGCTTTCATGCCGTGTTCCTCCTCTGTTGTTCGTGAGAGCATTTTCTCCCCTCACCATAAGAGTCGCTGTCGGCGGAGCGAGGAACAAGGAAAAAGTGACCGAAACCGTGAATTTTCAGATGGTTAGAAAGTCGAACTAAATTGCCATCAGGACGAAGCGCCAAGCTGTCCTAGATCCCTCATGGATCCCTCCCAAGGCAGGATGACGGCGCTTCAAACCTCGCAAGCCATTGGCAGATAACGAAAAACGAACGAAAAAAACGGCTGACAAGTTTTCGGCATCGATTTCGAGACGGTTCCTCTTCTATTCCCCATGGCCACCTCATCCGGTCTTCCCGAATGCCTCTCCATTCGCCCTCAACTGAGCCATCAGCATCGGTCCAAGGGAGAATTCGCCGCGTTCGGCTCGGCGTGTCAGATCTCGCAAATAGCCTCCGGCCGAATTGATGAAGTTCGCTCGCTCAAGGATGCAGGCCATCGCGACGGCCGCATTCTCCGGCCCCATGGCATTGCAGGCATCCTCGTATGCGGAGGGGCTGACACCGAGCATTGATCTGATTGTTACCGCAGCGGTCATCAGCTCGCGCCAATGCGCAATCATGCCGCCCGGCCCGTAGTCGCTGATCTGGGGGCAGGCTCGCAGGACCATGCCCAGTGGGAACGGCTTGAGCGGTTCGGCCTTCCTCGCAGCCTTCGGCACGCTCTCCGCCTCTGGCTCACCCGGCAAGTTCTCGCCCTGCTCCCTTTCAGAGCTAGGTTCAAGTTCATAGATGGATTCGGTATTTGAATTCTGTATGTGGCATCCGTTCTGGATGTCATTGCCATCCATATTTTCAGCAATTGGCTGCAAATCCAGTCGGTTGATTACTTCCTCGCGGAGAAGCTCCAGTTCGTCGAGGACCGCCTCGATCTCAGCAGTGGCTGGATAGCGTGGAAGACGCGCAAGGATGCCGTCCAACGCCTGGCTGCAGACCTTCCAATCTCCCGGAGCGCCTTCCTCGATCGCGGCCGTGATCAGCTTCCGGACATCACGTCGGCAAATTGTCAGCGCTTCCTTCGACCTGCGGAACCGAATGCGCTCGGCTACCACGTCCTGCGCGACCTGAGCGATCTCTGCTGCGCGCGCCATCAGAGGTCTCAGATCGAATCCGAATGCCTGTTCGATCTCGCCGTCGCGACTACGATGTGCGTAGCGTTTTCCATTCGGGCTGTCCCGGCGCTGGATAAGTCCGGCTTCGACCAGGGCGGCGAGCTGACGGCGGAGTGTCGTCCCAGTGATGCCATGTGCGCGAACGCTAAGCTGGGCGTTGGAGGGGAACACGACGAGGCCGATGTCGTCGGAAAGTTCATTGTTCGGCAGGAAGCTCAGGAGAGCGTCGAGAACGGCAAGCGCCCTGTCTTGAAGACCAAAGCGCTGTCGGGCTTCGCTCACATCGCGAAACACTTTCCACTTGTCGATCTTGCCAGAAGGCTTCGTTTCCGCGGCCTCAAGCTGCCCCTTCACGAGGGCGAGCGTCATCGGCCGCCGCCCGAATGGCGTCGTTACATGTCCCATTTGCATTTTTCTCTCACCTTTCGTCAGGCAAAAGAAATCCGCTCACCAAAACGGTGCCACTGACTCTTGACTGTGATTCCGGGAAATGCGATTCTCGATCCTGCTAGAGATGACGAGAAGGGCTTCCACGGTTTACCGTTTGGGGGCCTTTTTCTTTTGCGGTCTAGTCTCCGTTAGCTTCAGGTTTCGACTGCCTGTATTCCTCATACAGACGGTCCATATGATTTGAGAGCCAGTCGCTGAATGGCTTCGCTTCCGTATTCGAAAGCTCGATAGCCACCTTCTTCGACTTGGGGTTCATCACCAGTCCCAGCGAATTGTCGCTCGACTTCCATTCCCTTGAGGATACGTTTGTCTTTGGCTTCTTGGCCGCCGACTTGTTCTTGTAGCGGGTCAGGTATCCATGAAGCTCGTCGAACCTCTTGTCCTCGGGGAGGGCGAGGAAGTCGGGCGAGCCCACATGTTCGCTGGCGACTTTGAGCAGGGCAGGGGCGAGCAGCAGTTGGCGAAGGCTGAGCCACTTGTCGCGACCTACCTTCTTCGAAGCGCCGACAGCTTTGATGACCTGGGCGGGGACGACTTCGACCACGCCAAGCATCTTCGACATCATGGCCTCGTCGATCGCCAATGACGATCTGACGATATCCTTCGTCAGGCCGGACGCGAGCAGGTTCGAAGCAAAAAATGCGCGTTCGATGAACGACAGGTTCGAGCGGGCGGAGTTCTCCTGTCCCTGCGCGACCGCGGAGGCAATATCGTCCAGCTTCTTGACGACGGCCTTGACCTTGATCCCCAGCTCCTCGGCAACCCGGCGACGGCGATGGCCGAAAACCACGATGTACCGGGCTCCGTCCTCGGTCGGCCGCACAAGGATCGGAGTCGATTGACCGGATGCTTGTATCGCCTCCTTGAGTTCCTGATATTCCTCGTCATCGTCCGAAAGCCGATCAGCAACAGGCGAGACATCGAGCGAGCGCGGATCCAGTTCCACGATCACTTCGCCTTCCATGAGCTTCTTCGTGTTCTCAGCGAGATCCTCGATAGACCGTACGACCGTCTTTGCGGCACCTGTCATGCCGTAACCTGCTTTGACAGACCTTCCGGCGGGCAGGGCGGATAGATCGAGCTTCTTGAATGGATCTTCACGAGACATGAGAACCCTCCTTCAACGTCGACAAGCTTCTGACATCGCAATCGAAACCGCCGAAAAAAACGGCTGACAAGTTCGTCATTTCCGCCCCCAGGTGCTGTGAATGAGCTCTGTTATCTCGCCGTTGGCCGCATTCAGGCTTTCAATCGAACGGTCGTAGGTGGCTCGGACGAATTCACTGCGCTCGACTTCATACAGGGTCTGCTTCCGGATCGACGCATCTGAGATCGCGGTCGACTTGAGGACGTGATTTTTCATCATCTGCTGCGCGAACATCGACTGCATGAAGCCGACCATTTGCTGCTGGGGAATGTCCGTCGGCTCGTAGCGCGTGACCAGGTAGCGGAACCATTCGACGCGGATCTCGGCGCCTGCTTCAGCCACAGGGGTCATGATCCCGCCGAGCATCATCAGGAACTGCGACATCGACATGATGTCGAGCATCTGCGGATGAATGGTGATCAGGATCCCGGTTGATGCCATCAGCGCCGTGATCGTCAGGTAGCCAAGCTGCGGCGGGCAGTCGATGACGACGACATCGTATTTGTCATCGACCTCCTTCAGGGCATCGGTGATGCGCATATAAAACAGCCGTCCCTCGTCTCCCTTTTTGGAGATCGTGAGAGGCACGTCGTATTCGTACTCCTGCAGGATCAGGTTCGCAGGAACGACATCCAAGCCGGGGATATTGGTCGGCTGGATGACTTCCGCGATCGGTTTCCGCTCGTCATCGAAGCGGATGGCTTCATATAGCGACGCGGTATCGTCCAGTTCCGGCTGGATCCCGAACAGGGATGTAAGTGACGCCTGAGGATCGAGATCGACGGCGAGGACGCGGTGTCCTGTGAGGGCGAGATATTGTGACAGGTGAGCGGCCGTCGTGGTTTTGCCACTGCCGCCCTTGAAGTTTACGACGGAGACGACCTGCATCGCTTCGCCATCGCGGCGTCTCGGCACGTAATATCGCTTGTCGGATTTCTTATTCGCTTCGAGATACTCGCGAAGCTCAAGCATCTGCTCGCCAGTGTAGTAGCGACGACCGCCGACGGATTCGACCTCTGGGCCTTTGCCCTCCGAGTGGAGCTGCCGGAGATGGCTTTGGGTTACGCCCATGAAATCCGCGACCTCTGCGATCTGGAACTTCCGCAATCCCTTGCGTGCGTCAGGGGGATATTGTTGACTGCGCAGCATATGCAGCGCACTCGAAATCTTCGCCCCTTGATCAGCGATCTCTATGTCAAATCTGTTCGGCCGAGGGTTCATTTTGCAAACTATGTCCTGAGTGGCATCACTTTCGAAAAAATGGCCACATCGCCATCATTTGCGCAACTATCGTCCGATTCTGATCTCTCAGCAAGGAATTTAGTGTTAACAAAGTCTTAACTGGATTCGAAATGCGAGCCCAGGAGAAAAATAGCTGTTAAATTTCGTAGACTTAGGAGCGTCCTCGCGCGTCTGAACGGTCCGAATCACGTAAACAATGAGCTACCTTTCCTCCTTCTCTACTCCGGCTTTTCGCTGGTCTATTCGGAAGTAGAAGAAAGCGGACGCTGTCGTCGATCGGGGGATTGGCATGGGAATAGGGGCTTGGATCCGGCAGTTCGCCATGAAGCGCGTCATCGCGACGACGCTGCGGAAGAAGGCTCCGGCGATGATCCCCACGTCGGGGGAGAGGGCGCTACAGAATGATTGTTATGCTCCCTTCCTGATCGACGAAGCCGGGGAGGCTCGTCTTTCAATCCGGGAGATCGACAGCAACGAGGTCCGCGGTAAGTGGTCACTCGACGGCCGGAACTTCACCGAGGATCGGTCGGTCCCGCTGGCAGAGCTACCGAGCTACACTCTCTATGTTCAGCACTATTATCGCGGATGGACGTTCTACAGCGTCGGGATCCCCAAGTTCCTCCGGTATCGGTGGTCACGCTGGCCGTGGATCCGGGTCAAGTTCGATCGCTTCCTCCAGTCGCGCTTCAATAAGAAGGAGTTGCCCCGGCAGGATCGGATGAAGGTGCTGTCGTACATCATGGCGGAGACGATCAAGGATCGGACCTTCACGACCCATCCAACCAGTCTCCTGACGCACTTCTATTCAGTGCGCTGGGTGCATCGGCCGGATATGGAAGAGCTGATGACGTACTACACCTTCCTGCTGGATTCGCTCAAGGTTTCGGAAGATCTCGCTCAGGCCGAGCATAACGGCTACAGGCTGAATCCCAAGGCTCTCAACACGATCGCAGGCTTCGAGCAGGAAGAGCGTCGACACGGCGACAACTTCAAGATCCAGAACGGCATCTTCTGGCTGACGATGGTGCTGATGGGTGTCGGTCTCGTGCAGGCTGGGGCGGCTGCGTACGAACAATGGTGGAAGCCGCCAGAGACCTTCACCGGAACTATCGGCAGCATCCCGATCACGCTTGAGCAGAAGTGATGGGAATAGAGGGGCGAATATGCGAGAGATCGAAGGTATTAAAGAAGCGATGGACGTCCTCAAGCCCTACTGGGGCGAAATCGAGCAAGATTTCCATCGGAACAACGCTCGCTTCCTGGCGCTGGTAGCCACGGATCATGATGTGATCGGACGCGTACTGCGCTCCCACCTGGTCGTCGAGAATTTCCTGAATAGCTACCTCCAAGAGACCTTTGGGTTCAACGACTTTGGCGAGCTGCGTCTGACGTTTGCTCAGAAAGCAAAGATGCTTCCGGCCGAAAAGGTGAGCGCGGCTTTTGTCCGTCCCGGCATCATCCAGCTCAACAAGGTAAGGAATAAATTCGGTCACGAGCTGGACCACGTGATTGAGTTCGGTGAGATCAATTCGATCACACAGATCCTCGAGATCGCGAGACCTAACGTGGCTTTCGCCGCCCCCGTCGACGCAATTGAAGCGTTCGCACCAGTTGCCTGCGCCTTCCTTTCCATTCCACCCAAGCATTTGCAGGAAGCTTTCGCGGAAGCCTTTAGACATGTCCATTCGGGAACGCCTGATTAACGCAGGTTGCCCCGCAAGGACGGCGCGTCTTCGAACACGTCAGACCCTTAAATGGAGGCCTTTTCTTGCACTTCAGTCGCCCCGCAATGGTGCTTTACCTAATTCAGCGTTGTTGCCGTTCTGGTAACGCTTGAGCTTCACGCGACCTTCCATGACCTCCTGCGCACGGTATATCGAGCGCACCTGGACACCGTATTCACGAGCAAGGTCGGTGGCCTTCTCGCCGTTCCAAATGCGCTTCGCGATGGCCTGCTGATCCTCGGCCCCGAGAACACGACCCTTTATACCGCTCTTGAAGCGACGGTCGATATTGAGTCCGTGATGCTTGGCGATATTGCGAACTGTGCGCTCTGCCACGTTGAGGTCCTGACCGATCTCCGTCGGGGTCTTGCCCTCATTGAGGAGTTGAACGACCTTCGCTTCGTGTTGCGCAAGGAGCTGCTGACGAAGTTGCTTCCGAACGCTGGCGACAGCGCCTTGCGCCGTGACCTGATCGATGACCGCCTTCTTGTCGTCGGATAGACGGACGTGGCGGGTGCGCGCGCCGAGCTGCCGTGCGTCTGCAAGGATCCTGCGGGCATCGGGTTTCCTGATCTTGAGCTTCCCGAGCTTGTCCTGGATGCTGACGCTGAACATCGAATCCTTGCGCGTATCAACGCCGTCGTCGATCGCCACTATTTGGACGCCTTCTTCGAGGAGGGCGAAACACAGCGCGGTGACTTCAGCCTCGTCGGCGCCCAAGCGTTCGATCTTGTCGGTCGCGAGCACTGTGCCGGATTTGACGGCCATCAGGGCATGACCTCGGGTCTGCCGGGTGGGTCTGCCAGCGGATCGGCCGTTGCGGCTGCACGATTCCGAATAGACCTTGGCGGCCTCAGGGAACCGCGCCACCAGCCTTGCCTTCTGCTCATCCTGGTCTTCCTTTGTGACGCCGAGCGTGTACGCAAACAGCTTCATCGCCTCGTTCCTCTACTTCTCGAATCCTTGTTAGCAAACATCCCGTGTGGTTCCAGAGGACTCAGTCCTTGAGTGCTCGGTAGATCGTTGCCCGGTGTACCCCCAGCAATCGCGCCACCTCGGTCGCTGTCTTCGTCTGGCGCAGCTCCCTTGCGTGGGCGATCTGCTCCGGGGTTAATGCAGGCGGTGGCCCGAACTTGACCCCTCTGGCCTTGGCTGCCGCCCTCCCGGATGAAGTCCGGTCGAGGATCAGCGATCTCTCGAAGTCTGCCAGCGCCGCGAAGACAGTGAGGATCATCTTCCCTGCCGGGGTCGTAGTGTCGGCCCATGGCTCGGCCAACGATCTCAGACCAGCTCCGGCCGCCGCGATCCTCTCCCCGATGTTCAGGAGATCGATCGTTGATCGGGCGAGGCGATCCAGCCGGGTGACGATGATGACGTCTCCGGGCCGGATGTGATCGAGCATCTTGCCCAGTTCCGGCCGATCCTTGTTCGCCCCCGAGATGTTCTCGGAGAAGATCCGCGAGCAGCCTGCGGACGTCAGCTCTGCCCTCTGCTGAGCGGTGTCCTGTCCCGATGTCGAAACGCGAGCGTAGCCGATCTCCATAGCCGTCCTTCTTGTCGCAAATCATGTCGCAAGTATTGATAACCTGCGACAGACTTGTGCGACAGCCCAAGGGACTTGAAAACATGTTGCCGAGCCTGTGTCGCACAACTTCCAAATTATGCGACATCATCCCCAGTCCTCCGTCTCGAGAAGTTTGGCGAGCGTTTGTCGACTGGCTTCGCTCAGAGACGGCACGCTCTCCATACGTTCAACCTCTTCTCGACCGATCTCGCTTATCGGCTGAGCGGGTCCGCTCTCTGGAACAGGACCGTATTCGTCCTTAATAACTTTCCCGAGCGTGCCGCGCAGCGCCCACCGGAACATCATGTCGTGTGTCTTCCTGCGGAGATCGGCTTCCGTTGAAGCGTCGTCATCCCAGCATCCGCCCAAGCGATCCATTGCCATGTTCGAGAACGTTAGTGCGCGTCGCTCCTGAGCGATCCTCAGCAGGAAGTCGCTTCTGGCCTCACCCGGCAACTTTGGAAACTTCAAAAGCCAGTCGTAGAAGATCGCATTGGTTTCGACGAACGACATCTTTTCTATGTCCTTCATGGTGCCTCTCGGGACAGATTCGAGAAACGGGATCTCGGTCTCGATCAGTAGCCACAGGAACCTGTAAGCTTCGCGGAAAGCCTCTTCGACGCCCTGATTGGTCGACAGCAGCAGGGTGGGGACCGCGAACCATCCATGCTTGCCGAGGCGAGCGTCAAACTCAGTTACCGCGAACGACTTCTGCAGGATCATCTCCCCATTGCTGTCCGGCAGATAGAGCCGGGGCGCGACCTTAATCCTTGCCGTCGGCAAGATTCTGCGGACCTCGAGCGCGAGATCGAACAGCGCTTGGTGCATGTGCGGATTGCCGGGGCCGACATCGAGGTGATAGTTGCCGTCGGGATCGACGATCGGAAGCTCGCTCGGGCTGTGCATCGTCCAGTGCGGCACCTCGGCCGAATGGACGTTGTCGAATGTGTAGACACCATTCGGATCCGGGAACACGCGCTCCCAAGGTTCCTGCGGGAAGTCTTCGACTGCGATAGCTGTATTCATGATCCGCGGCCTCCTCTCCGCTGGATGGCAATTTCGGGAGTAGAAGGAAGAGGGCCGAAACCCGCGCTCGTCTATTCCTCAAGACAAGGATGCTTGTCGGCGGAGACTACCGCAAGCGTAGCAATGAATAAAATTGAAGCCGGATCGGAGATGCTGGAAATCCGGGAGAAAACCGCTCTGAGATCTCTCGCAGGGTCAACAAAATGGGTTCGAAAATAATTTCGGCCGGACACGCGAACCCCGCCGACAGCAGGGAAACCATCGGCGGATCAGGAGCCTCGTCGTGTATGGTTGACAACGCAGACAAGTCAACGATCGTTGGCGTGGGTCGGCTTGGTGTCGATCAGGTACTCGTATTCGGTCCCGAACACGTTGCGATGCTCGGCCTCGAACTTGCCGATGTAATGGATGATTTCCTGAACCAGTGGGAACTTCACATAGCCCTGCTTGTCGGCCGGGATCGGCGCGACGCCCGGGAGCTTGGTCAGGCGGATCCCCCGCGGCTTCTTTCCAACTAGGAAGCGGAGTTTGCAGGAGATGCCATGGGCCTGCAGCAGGGCGACGGCATCAGCGGCATGGATCGCATCCGGGTCCATATGCTCGATGTCGATGACCTGGATGCCGTCGTCCTTGTGTTGCAGCTTGCCTCCGACGATCTCGAAGGGGGAGCAGAAGGGCAAGTCGTTCAACATGGCCGCTCTCCCCGATTGATCTGACGATAGCGGCGCGGATCGAACACGGTCCCGGCGAGGGGGAGGGGATTGGAAGGATCCAGCCTGAAGCGGCGACGACGATTGGTGACGTTGAAGAATACATTGTGGCAGTAAAGCAGCTCGTCCCCATGGATCGATGCGGGATAGTGCCTGAACACAATCGGTTCTGGTTCCATCATCGTGGCACCGCCGTCGATCGCAGCCTTGATGGCTTCCCTCTGACGGTTGACCTCTTCAGAGTCGATCCACTTGCCATCTCCTTTTGACCAAAAGGCATATCCGACCTCACGGCGCTCCCTGCGGATCTCGTTGTTGATCCGGCGAGCCTCAACGTTCGTCCTGGCTTCGACCATGCGGATGTAGCCGGACATCGCGGCTGATTTCCCTTCGCCTTCCCGGAGGTCGTAATACTCGAGACCCTTGGTCTCAGCTTCGGCGCGATCCTCTGGCGACAAGAAGTAGCCGCCGCTAGTGATCAGGGCATGACCGCCCTTCGTGTCGTCCTCGCTCCCCTCAGCATGGTATTTCGTGGATGCGATCAGGTTGTCGAGGAATGCGGCGGCCTGTTCGATGCCCATGCCGCCCTTATCGCTGACTGGGATCAGAAACACTTCTTTGCCAAAGCTGGTCGATGTCCTGTTGTCGTTCGTCTTCTTGCCCATCTGATATGTCCTCCCTCGTGATGGTGAGGGCGGCTCCTCCTGCCGCCCTGGATGATGTCGGTTAGAACGAGCCACCCAATACGGTGCGCTGCTCGGCAGCTTGCTCGGCCCGGAGTTCCCTGTTGGCTGCGGACCATTCGGCGCGGGCGGCATCCGGTGCCTTGACAATCGGCAGCAGGCGCTCGGCTTCCATGCAGACGGCGGCCCATTCTGCTTCCGTCAGATTCCAGTCCTCGTCCTTGAAGCATCCGAAATCGTCGATCCCGGAGGCCTTGCTGTCGATTGCCAAGTCCATTGCGATCTGCTGCAGGTTCCCGATCAGCTCCATGTCGTCTCTCCTTCTAAATTCGAGGCAGCCATTGCCTTCGTCCTGAATACAATCATTGCTGTCGGCGCGACCTACCGCAAGGGAAATAATGAAGACAGAAGACGTGCAGAAATCCGGCCGTCGATATTGCGAGCGCGGTCAACAAACTTTCTTCAGCGGAGATGAAAAAACCGCCCCGGAAGGCGGTTCTGTCGGCGGATTGGTCGGCGGGATAAGTCGACGAACGTCACCAGTGGACGGAAGCTATCGCTTCGGCTTCCTTGCGGGATTCGGGATCGAAGGCATGTCGGATGATGTTGGCGACGCCATCAACCAACTCGCCGCGACCGTCTTCCTTGTCGATGAAGGGACAATGGTGGCTATCGATCTGCCCGTAGAAGGTCGTGATGATTGCGTTCGCAGCGAGCCGCTCGGGGGTCATCAGCGATTCTTGTCGCGCGTCGTCATAGACGGCGTCGTAAGGTTCCCGGAGTGCGTTTGCGAGATGGACGATCGCTGGGCTCGAAGGCCGCGGTGGCGAGAACGACTTTGTCTGCTTCGCGCTGTCGTCAGTCGTGTAGGACTGGATGATCTGCAGGGGCTTGATAAGGGTGTTCATTTATTTCTCCTTCTTCGAGGTCGCGGCGCCGACTAGGACGGCTGCTGCAAACATCGGAACGACGGCGGCGATCTGGTTGGCGGCGGATGCGATCTTGAGGATCGGCGGCAGCTCGGGTTTCTGGGTGGGCGGTTTCATGACGTAAGTTCCTCCTCGTGGAAATGATGGGCGGCTCCTCAAACCGCCCGGACGGTAATCAGGCGGCCTTGCGCCGGATCTTTTGGAAGGCCCAGACTAGAACGCTAACCATCGCCCTGAGGCCGGACACGAACGCACTGCTGCAGAAATTGGCCGTCTGTGTCGGGTACCAAAAGACGCGATTTACGAAGACTGCTGTGACTGCGAGAGCGATGCAGTCGACAATGTTCTGGGGCGGAGCTGTCACAATGATGGCGGCTGCAATGGATCCCGTAGTGATCATCATGGCGAGATCTCTGACAGTGAAAAACTTGGACATGTCCCCTCTCTTCTATTCCTCCGAAGGCGTTGATCGCCCTCGTCTGAATACAAGGATTGTCGTCGGCGGAGCCTACCGCAAGCGATAAAATGAAGGACGGGAGAGGGTAGTTTAAAACCGGAAGTGACACGGCTGACCGACACTGGCGTGGTCAACAAAATGGCTTCGAAAATAATCTCGGATCGGCCATGAAATATCCGCCGACAGGGATTTCATCGGCGGATCAGTAGGTCAGTTGATTGACCGGGTTGCCTCCGGCAAGGTCCAAATCGTCCGGTAGCTGACATTGCCATCGCCATCCGTCATCCGAACGTCCTTCTGCCGGGAAAAGTGGCGGGTCGGCAATCCGGCCTGCTCAAGTAGCTGGATTCGGTTATCGCTTACCTGCAGGAGGAAACCGCGGAAGAGCCGCCTTCCACCTCCGCCGACAGCAATCCGGTCGAGATGCCAATCACGATCGGAGTAGAGGAGAGAGAGCTTCCAGCCGTTGTAGGGGCCGACAGGCGGGGCAGGCATGAAGTAGGCGCCGGAGACGCCTTGCCAGACGACTTCCGGCAATCCCGAATCCTGCAGGGAGAGCAGCGCGTCTTCCTCGATGAGCCGGAGCTGGTCATCGGTCGGCACCTGGAGGGCGAACTTACCGAGCTCGCGGTTCCGATCGTCGAAGAGAGACCGGACGGCTCTGAGGTCGGAAAAGGGTGCGCCCAAAGCAGGGGTTTCGATGTCGAAGAGTTTGTAGTCGTCCCATTCCCAGCGATCCCAGGCATCTCGTTGATCGACCTGGAGCTTCCCGACGGCGATCTCAAAGAGGGTTTCGATCTTGCCCTCGTCGCCCTCGTTGGCGACCAGAGTTCGAAGACAGTGCAGATCGTGGATGACATATTCCGAGATGAAGCCGAACTCATTAGTCCGGGCGATCGTCTTCTCGACATCGAATAGGGCATGAAGGTTCTTGGTCATGGCGGCCTCAGTGCTTCACGGCAAACCGGGAAGCGAATGTCGCCTCGAACGGCTCGAAGTCGTAGGCAAGCTGACCGTCGCGATCGAGCGGCATGTCGAGCGGAACAGGCATGACGCGGATCCAATGAACGCCTCGCGCATCCATCATCTGTAGCCAGGCGGCGATCTTCATCTCCCTGCTGTCGTCGAGGGGCTCGAAATGGAAAAGCTGCATCTTGCCTCCGGCTGCTAAAGACGACTTCACGATGGGCGCAATGAACTCCCGGAGACCGGGAACAAAATCGGCATCAATGGCCTCGCGACCGTCTTTGCCGTCGCGGCCGACGATGAGAACCTGATCCTCGGGGTTCGTGCTGACGAGCATGTAACCGAAATCGAGTGTCTGAATCGTTTCCGGTTTTCCGGACTGCGTGAGCAGCTCCTTAGGCTGCGATGGTCCTGAATACATGAGTTCCTCCTCTGGAATTGTTGGAGCTATCGGAGTCGAAGCGGGCGCAGGCCGCCCGATCGATGTCGCTCGCTATCTCGGCTGCCGCCGGCGCAGCCGGATAAAGCGCGGCATCTAGTGGACAGCGATCGACGACATCTCCGGCCAAGGCCGCTCGATCTCGATCAGGTCCATCGGGCGTTCATCGATCGGTGGTGCATCATCGGGCATTTTGAAGCCGAGATCGGATGCCCAAACCTTCGCCAGCCGATACATATGCGAGACATTCTCGTCGTCCTGCTCCTCGATCGTTGCAAAGAAGTCGGTCGCCATCCTCTTCTGATCACCTCCGGCGAAGGGAATGAGAACTGGCAACAGGATTCCCAGCTCACCGCGCTGATACCTGGCTGCAATCTGACGGAGCTGTTGCGATGTCTCCTCGGTCGGATCGCCCGCATGACGGCGGAGGATGTTGTTCTCATCGACGGTCGTGACCTTGCCGAAAACGTAGTTTTCAAGCTCCTTCAGCTCGTCGTCGATGCTCGACTGCCACTCAAAGTCGAACTGGCTGGTCAGGTCCTCTTCCATGCTCACCAGCCCAGCCCGTCGAAGTCGGCCAGATCGAGCCGCTTGGCGGGATCGAAGAAGAATCCCTTGGGGCTGCGGGTCTCGTGGGCTTTCCGGAAATCCGGCGCACCCGGATTCGCTTTCCTTGCCCTGGCTGCGGCCTTTTCGATCTTCGCGAAGCTGTCGATTGCGACATTCCTCGGCTTCGAAGGGATGACGTCGTCGAACTCCGCGACGAACTCGTTGATGTGTGCTGCTACTGTGGTCATGATCTCTCTCCTTCTATTTCGAGAACCTGATGTTGACCCGCCGATATGGGTTGTCGTCGGGATCCGGGATCTGCTCCCACTGCTGAGCGGTGAAAGGCTGGAAGCGGGGACTGCCGTCCTCGGTCTTCGCGATCGCGCACTTCTCGGCGTCGACCAGGTGCCATTCGCCGTCGATACGCCGCACCCTCGCCCAGACGCCGACGACAGTGTTGAAGGTGTAGCGGCGACCGGGGCCGTTGCTATAGGTGCTGAACTCGACGCCGTCCCAACAGGACTCCGGAAGCCCGAGCTGCTGCAGGATGCTCTGAGCCTTGAGGCAACGGCTTTTGAGGCCGTGGAAGTGCATCAGATAGCTTGCGTTCGCGTTCTTCGTCGAATGCAGAACCGCGTTCACCGCGACCATGTTCTCGTCCGTGATCGGCTGCGTGCCGCCGAGTTCGATGAGCGTCTGCGCGCGGTTCATCTCAGCCCTCCAACTTCGAGAGGAAGACAGGGCGGATTGTCCGGTAGCTTGCGGGCTCTTCCCCAAGTCCGAACAGGTGGCCGATGTGAATGTCGGCCAGTCCGGACTCGTTGTACGTCACGCCGTAGTCCGGCAGGTAGTCCGACTCTGGGAGGTCGTCGATGATGTTCTCGGGGAGGTTCAGCATGTCAGTTCCGATCTCTACTTTTGAGGCTCTTCGGCCTCTCCTGTATCAATGATTGCTGTCGGCGGAGCCTACCGCAAGGGCCTGAATGAACGAAAAAACGGGATGCTATGAAACTCGAAATAATCGGCGCGGGGATCACTGAGGTCGTCAACAGAATGAGTTTGAAATAATTTCTGGCCGGACATGAAGAAGGCCGCCGACAGGGATTTCCATCGGCGGCCTCGAGGGGGTCAGCGACCGAATGAGCGGCCTGCATCCTGCTGCTGCTCGCGGCCGTAGTTCCGACCGTCCTCCTGTGCCCGGAGCTGAGATTGATAAGCGCGGAAGGCGTCTCGCTGAGCCTGCGATCCGAATTGGGCAGTTTCCGACTTCTGGCGTTGCTGCTTCATGATGGCGAGGTTGGCCGTTCCGATCTTCATGAGAGCGGCCTGCACGTCACCGAGGCTGTGCGTCATCATCGCCTTGCCATCCGGGGTCAAGAACTTGCGATCCATCTCCCCGAGGGAGCCATCCGGATTTATCCTCTGACCGACGAGGTAGGTGACAGCCCGGTTCTTTACGCCGTCGTACTGCGCGGGGATCTCCTCGAAGCGGTGGCCGTTCGGATCGATGCCTTTGGGCGTGAAGTTCGCCCTGCAGACATGAACAACGCTTCGGGATCCGTCCTGCGCGACATGAAGCATCCGACCGAGAATGGTAGAAGCCAGGTGCGGCATTCCGGGGATCGTCTTTGGGATGTCTGAGCCGATCTTGAACTGCTTGGCGATCGGCTCCGGCAGGTGCGACACAAGGGCATCGTATTCCTTCTGTCTGTCGATCTCCATGCGCCGGATCGTCGCCTTTTCGACGGTTGCAGAATCAAGATATTCCTTATGAGGGGTCGCGGGCTTCAGTGCCTTCGCGCTTTCTTTGAATTCCTCGATCGACTCGCCCCGCATCCAACGAGCGGTCGTCGTGTACTTGAGTTTCCCGGCAGCTTCTGCCTTCGCCTTCTCCTCCCGCGCACGGAATGCAGGGCTGTTGTAATAAGCCAGCTCCTCGGCCGTCTGTTGTCTTCCAGCACTCATTGCTGTTCCTCCTCTGATCACGCCCTTCATGAGCGCGTTGTCGAAATCGTCGGCGGCCACCTCGCAAGGAACAATGGCGACCGACATCTGGGAGCAGCGCAGGAACCTCCTCTTCCCTCTACTGCTCCCTGTTCCTGGTCACGCCGGGAAGTCGGTGAGGTCGAAGTTGAGCCCGACCGTCTCCGCCTCAATGGGCCTTCCTGCAGCACCCTTGGGCTTCGTCCTGCGCAGATCTCGCGGCGACATGGAGCCGCTTTTGAGGCCATTGGCAGCATGCTCGACGGTGCGGGAGATGGCCGTCAGGGTCGCCCAGTTCGATGCCTGCGCGAGAGCGATCTGGCGCTCCATCAGCTTGCGATCGCCTTGGGGAAAGTCGGTGAGATCGATCGTCGAGAACTTAGTCTCGATTTCGCGGGTGAGCAGTTCGAGCTTATCGATCATCGCCGCGGCCTCGCGAAGCTGCTTGAGGGCGGCGTCCGTCTTCGAGACTCTCGGAACCGGGGCGATCTTGTGAGCGCCGCCGACAGGGCGGGTGACTGGCTTTGCCGCGGGGCGAGCTGTTTTGGTCGTGGTCATGACTGGAATCCTTTCGTGAGATGTCATGGGGAGTAGAAGGGGGAGCTGAAACTCACTCCGGATGGTGTCAGGCGGCAAGGAGTCGCCGCGCTCTCTCGAGCCCTTCAGCGATCCTGTCAGGGTGCATGAACCATTCGCGTTCCTGTGGAGCGGCCTTGCGAAGGATCCGGATGTCCTCGGCACTGACCGAGACCTTGCCGATGCAAAGCCGGATGCCTGGACGAGCGAACCATGCCGCTTCGACCAGCCCGTCCACAGTCGGCTCCCATTCAGAGGTGGGCTTGCGGCTGCCTGTCGGGAACAGGCCGATCACGGTCCGCTCGCCCTCGACGATCGCTTCCGGCGCTGCTGCTGTCGTCGTTGGCATCGGCAAGCCCTCTGCAGGGTAATCCATCGCCACGCGGTACGCGACGACTTCGGGGGCATGGATCTCGCGGACGCGGCCATTCGCGCAACCCCTGCACAGCGCGTCCTCGGCTGAATCGAGCGGCCCTGCGTGCAGCCATTCGTTGTCGCGAGGCAGCATGATGAATAGCTCGCCGTCTCGAGTGATCTTGACGCGCTCGGCCTCTGTGGCAGCCTTGATGGCGGCGCGTAGCATTTTCTGGATCTTGGTCATGTTGAATTCCTTGGATGTCGGGGAGGGCGTGCGCGCGGGCATCGGGAGTCCTCTCTGTTGGCCGGGAGGGTCCGTTGCGTCCTCCCTTATGAATATGATTGCTGTCGGCGGAGCCTACCGCAAGAGCGTAAATGAATAAAAATGACGAGCCGAAAATGAACCCTCGGAATAGCTCGCAGGGTCAACAAACTTTTTTCTTGCGGCCATGAAAAATCCGCCGACAGCAGGGATTTCCATCGGCGATCCATTGAAGGGCAGGGGGAGCGACAGTCCCTACGACTGTCCCGGTAGTCGTCCTCGATCGACGATCGTGTCCGGCGTGCTCTGAACCAGTCGGCGGCTGGCATCAAGGATGCGGCGGCGCTGCTTATCCTGGTCGAAGCCGAACTGCCCGATCAGCGGCCGGATGAAGGGACTGTCGATCCGGAGGCGGAACATGCGCTCGGATCTCGATGTCAACAATTGCCGGATCTCCGGCAGGGGCAGCTTCAGGATGTCGTCCCATTCGACGAGCTGGCCGTGGTCGCCGTACTGCTCCCGGAGGCTGTCGTTCTCGCGTTGCGCGATCTCGACCAGTTCCGGCCGATCCCGGAGGACGCGAGCGATCATGCGATGCCTGAACAGGCTCTCAAGGGCGCGTCGATAATCGGCGGGGAGGTGTCTGGACATAGGGCAGGCTGGCTTCCGATAAGTTCCGAGCCGTGCCCGGGAGGAGAAGGGAGCAGGATAGCTGCTTCCCCTCGATTCCGGAATCCCCCCGGAGATCAGGCGGCGATGAAGTCTCGGACGTATGACCAGTCTTCGCCGTGGAACATCGTCACCTTCCGGTTCGAATAGTCGCGCCTCTGCTGAAAGAGCGGGACTGCCTCGCGGGCACTGAGGGAGATCGGCGTTCGGGCTGGTGTCCGATACCAGATCGGCGGCAGGGGATGCCTTGTTGGGCATGAAATCGCAGGAATCGACATCGCGAAGCGGCCTGAAGGGCTATTCTTTAGCCATTGTTTGCCCCGATCTTTTCTTTCAAGAAACCTGATGCCCACAGGGCATAGGGAACGGCTTCGTTTTTGAAAGCCATTCTCGCACCACCGTCTCGCCCGTACTTGAACCAATGGCGGGTCAGGCTGGCAGGGGCAAGGGCCGCCCAGACCCACGCACAGGGGCCGAAGGCCGCGAGCATGGGGAGGACGGAGCGAAGCGTCCCATTGAGGCCGAAGGCCGTACCCTGACGGAATGATCTGCCAGCAGTGTTCAAAGGGCGTGATGGGGGTGCGAGAATGGCAGAGAACGATAACGAGAAAATCAAAATCGAAATCGAATCTAAGCCGCAAAGACAGCTCTCTGCTCTTCCTCCGGCATCTCGATTCCGTTTTCCTGCTCCCGGATCCGGGCCTGATATTCCCTGAAGGCGTTCCGGTCAGCCTGCGATCCAAACTGGGCTGTCACGGGAGCCTCTTCAGCCAGCGCCGCAGCCTTGAGGCGGAGAATGGAGGCGGCGTCACGTCCGGCGCGGTCGGCGGCCCTCCCTGCAGCATAGGCGGCTTCCTCGCGGGTGGCTCGATCGTGATCCTGTCGGGACATGCCGCAGAGTTCATCCCATGAAAGGATCTGGCCGTTCATGTAGCCGCTCCTGCAGACGACATCATACCCCTGATCGCGAAAGGCATCGACGATCGGGCGGGGGTCTACGGCGGCATAGGGGAATGCCGAGATGAAGCGACGTATGCTCTGATCGACACCTGGAACCCAGCGGTATCCCTCCCGGATCGCGGTGGCCTCGATGTCGCTAGCGAGCTTGAGCCGCTCCGGGGACTGCTTGTCGTCGCGGTGGTCGATGTACCGGGCGTTCCTGATGCTGACATCGAATGCGATCAGGCCGGGGAAGCGCTCGGCTGTTTCGAAGATGATTTCCAAGCGTTCTGCGAGCATCGGGTGTTCCTCTCTCTTTCTATTTCCCCGATGGTCCAGACTGATGACGCAAGGCACAAGTTAGGGATCAGGAGAGGGAGAGGAGAGCGGAGCGCACACGAGCTGAAAGACTTTCGGCTCCCGGTGTTGAAATCCACGTCTGCCATGCCACATGCGATGCTCGGGTCTCTAACAAGCGTCCGGCAAATAGCCCCTGCGCAGCCGCTTTGGGCAACGCAACCGCGTCATGGAAATCGAAGTCTCGGGTCCATCGAACGGCGGCAATCCAGTCGGATTTGTCGAGATTATGCGGCTTGAGAGAGACTCTAGGGAACGGTCCGTCGGTTCCCAGGATCCGGGATTTGACCTCGATCTTGCCGTAAGTCGGTGACACTACGTCACTACCGCGGTTATTGCCACCGACGACCTCTCCGTTCGTTGCGATGGCGACCACCAGTTCGGCAAGGAGCTGGTGGCTGATGCTGTCGTACCGCTTGATGCAATTGGCTGTCCGCAGGATGTTATACATCTCCGTTGCGTCTTGCAGGGCATGCGCTGCTTTCACTTCAACCTCCGGCTCAAGGGTTGGCAACCTGATATTTGGCGGCTTCGAAGTCGCGACCGTGAATCAGGAACATGCGTTTCCCGTTGCTCAGGCCGCCTCCTTCCTTTTTCAGCATCAAACCGGGATGTGTGGTCGAGGTGACGTTGAACCTGACCACGCCTTCACGGAAATTCGGAAGAGGGGTGATAAGTGCGATCTCAAAAGCAGTTCCGGAAGGCAAGGTGACCTTTGACAGGAACATCGGAGCCCAGACTTCATCGAGTTCCTTATCGACCGCCTTCATGCGCTTCTTATCTCCCGGCGCGGGCTCTTTTGCGAAGATTTTCGTCGTCATAGTACCGTGCTCATCAGGTACCTCGACCGGGCCTTTCGGTCCGACTCCCCGTTCAAGGATCGCGTGCTTCTCCGCTATCAGTTCCCGCCATCGCGCGTTCGCGGCTACATAGTCCGGATCTGATCCACAGCCTGCCGCCTCCCAGATGCGATCGCTGACGCGGTTCTGCTCAACGGGAAACGTCCAGTCTTCCTCTAGTGTTAGTAGCGATCCAACCTGAAACGGCATGTCGGTCAAAATAAAGCTCCGGGTACAAAGTCATGCACCCTCTTAGGCTACGATCTATTCCGGTTGAAGCGATTTTCCGCGTTGTCCAAGCGCGAACTCAGGTAGCCAACGGCTACAGGGCGGGTAGAATGAGGGGAGTAGAAAGGAAGAGGTGTTTGGTCGTGGCGGAAAACAGAACCATCAGCGATGCTGAGGATATGTGGCATGACATGATCGAGATCGATCGGAAGAAGGCCGGGAAGCTAACGAAGGTGAAGGCGGCGACGATCCGCAGGATGCTGACCGACCACGACTTCCGTATTGGGTGGATCGCGGAGCGACTGGATGTCCCGGTCGCGGAGGTCGAGAAGATCGCGGCCGAGCTGTGACCCAAAAAGAACCACGCAGGGTGAGCCGCGGGGTCAAGGTCACAGAGATAGAGGAACGGAAGATGCCCGAGGGCTTGAAGGCCGTCTCCCGCGACCTGTTGAATCCAGTGTTGCCGTCGGCGGAACCTGGCACAAGCCCGATTTGCAGCCGATGGCCGGAAGGGCTATATTAAGGGCAACGATAGGAGATCGATGATGCTCTTGCAGAAATACCGCGAGAACAAGGAAGCCCTGATGCAGATCGGCAAGGAAGCCCTTGCCGAGAGCCGCCGTCTGGGCCTGCCGATCTCTGCCAAGGATCTCGAAAACGAGGCCAAGGATCGGGCTGAACACGAACACGACGAGCCAGCGCCTGCTGCCATGAGGCAGTAATCGCTTCATGCCGGAACTGTCGTGCATTATCCTCGGCGGGCCGAACGGCTCCGGCAAATCATCCGCCTTCTCGAAGCTCAGGCTCGAAGGCGTCTGGATCAACGCCGACGAGATCGCTAAAACTCTCCCTGAAACCGACGATGGCAAATCGAGGGAGCGGCGCGCGTCCGAGATCGCTCTCCGCCAGATCGCGGAGATGATCGAAACCCGGAAATCCTTGATCTTCGAGACGACGCTGAGCAGCCAGCAATCACTCAGGCTGATGCGCGAGGCAAAGGCGGCCGGGTTCTCGGTCGGCCTCTATTACACCGCCCTGGATTCCGTCGAGACGAACATCGAGCGCGTCAGGCAGCGCGTCCGGAAGGGCGGTCATGACATTCCCGAGGCCGACATCCGCAGGCGCCACAAGGGATCGCTGGAAAAGCTGTCGGAAGCTCTCAAGATCGCGGATGAAGTCGTCCTGATCGACAACAGTGGCCTTGAGCCTCATGAAGTCTTCCAGATCCGGAGCGGGGTCGTCCAGTCCTTCGACATCGACAATCGGCAGGAGCTACATCGCCTGTTCTCGGCCAAGGTCTGCGAGGCCTATGGTCTCGTTCGGTACGATAATGGATTCCGGAAGGTGCCCAAGCTGGCAGCTCGCCGCGGCGACGACGTGTCTTCCGATACTCCGAATCCGTCACCCGGACACAGGCCCAAGCCTCCGGGCATGAAATGAGAGCCGCATGTTCGAACTGATCAACCTGCTCGACACCGTGTACCGGACCATCTCGTCGGACCTCGAAGCATGGTTTGAACCGTTTCCGCAGGGTATCGCGTGGAACGTGTTCTCCGATTACTGCGTCGGGGACGTGAACAAGGCGAACGACACCTTTGCCTTCGCGATAGTTCTCAACCATGACACTCAGGCCAACATTGAAGAGTACATTGCGGCGGTAGCGCCGAGCGACATCAAAGGATCCCGCACGTCGTCGGAGGGCCTCATCTCGTACCTGAGAAGCCCTGTGGTCTTCAGCATCAGCTATCTCGTCGAGAAAAAATCGAAGCTGCTCCGGGATTACATGACCGACGACAACATCCGTGGCGCTCTTGACGAGATGCGTGGCATCGTTGCGCAGTTGATCGACATGGTCCCCCAGAAAGCGGGCCATTACCGGGAAGTGGACAGGCGGCTGGCGAGCTTTCAGACTGAGATGAAAAGGCGCTCCGCAAATTCCAATCTGGCTCGACAGATTCTTCTCTGTGCTGCCTTCGCGTCCATCGTCTGTCGGCACCTGGCAGCCAAGAAGAAGCCGAAATTCATCCGCTGGATCAGCGATCGCGACGCCATATTCGACAAGCACGACAAGGTGGCATTCGACCTCGCCTTCCTCTATTTCCATCTTCACCGGATGATGAACGGCCAAGATGCCCTCGAGCCGGAGTTCCTTTTCGGGTTGCCGGGGTGGGATGGCATCAATCAGTATGCCGAGTTCATTCGACTTCCCGACTATCTTGCTGGCACGCTGGCCGACATCAAGCTGCCTGAGATGACGTTCTCACATGCGAAGTTCGAGCCCGTATTTCACAATCTCTTCGTGAATGGGCCGAATGCTGCCCTCGTCGAAGTCCTTGCTCGCGAGGGCGGAGGGATCACGGCCCGTCGCCTAGTCCCGAGAGCTCCTGTCACCGGGTAAAGAAAAAGGCCGCCCCCGGAAGGCAGCCTTTTGATGTCGCGCAACACTTCACCTCGAACCCTCGGGGTCAATGAACTGCCTCCAAGAGGCTTGCCGTCAGGGACATCTATCGGGCGTGGGGTCCGTCTCCACGTCAACATCATCGCCGCCGGCGACGAACGACGCAAGAGCATCCGACCCCCTGCCTCATTTGAAAACATGATGCTACTGTCCCGGAAACGAGGGGGCGAGCATGTTCTGGAAGAAGAAGCAGGAGGATCAGAGATCGGCTGAGCCTGTCGTGGCGGCCGAGCCGATCAAACCAACGAAGTCGAAGCAGGAAGATCTTTGGGACGCGGCGAAAAAGCTGGCCGCCTCGTTGAGATCCTATGCGGATGCCTCTTATGCGGCGCAGCAGCCTTCTCCCGATGAAGAGCTGAAGGCGGCGCATCGCAAGGTCGAGATCGCACGCAAGATCGTCCGAGAGGGTCGGATAGCCTACGCTCTTGGGCGCTGCTTACCGGAACACATGGCCCACTGGCACGCATGGAGCCAGCGCCCCGACTTCATGAAGTGGGTCGGCTTCGAGGCCAGCAAGATCACGTCCTCGCGGTCGACTGAGGAGATCGGCGTTCGCCGGATCGAGGTGACGACGAACGACTTCACCTTCAAGGATCGCCCCTATCGCCTCGTCTTCCGTGACGGCGGGCTGTCGTCAGCGCCGGGGGATAACACTTACAGAGGCGAGGTCCATTTCTTCTCCGGCGAAACCTGCGTCGCAAAGTTTGACGTCTCCAAGGATCTGATGAACGAGTTTGCGGAGTGGGAGTTCGTGGACGTGACCGGATTCCGCGTCGGTGCCTGGATGCAAGACGTTCTTGACATGGCAGCGCAGATCGAGGCTTACCGAGAGCGATCCATGAACAGCTTCCTCGACGATCGCGCTCGCAAGGCGGCTGACGAAATCGATCTGGGCTGAAGAAGATGCTGAGGTTCCTTGCGAGCGTGCTGGACCAGATGGATCTTGCTCTCGAGCATATCCAGAAGGGCGGCGTCCACGATGCCCGGTTCGGGCTGATGCTGACCGACAATGCCATCGAGCTCGCGATGCACGAGCTTGCCAAGACGAAGCATGGCGAGCTGAAGGCGTCGTGGTTCCTACAAGAAAATTATCAGCACAAAAAGGAGCTGGAGGAGGCGATGGGCCGCGTCTTCGAGGCGAAGCTCAAGTTCGCGAAGCTCGAAGGTCTCCTGACAGAAGAGCAGGCGCGGACGGTCGCGATCATGCACAATTTTCGGAATGAACTGTACCACGTCGGCCTGCAGCATGAAGCGATCCTGCCAGCCCTCTCTCGCTTCTATTTCTCTACGGCCTGCGCTGTTCTGGGGGCCTACCGGATACGCTACTTCAGCTATTGGCAGGGAATCGAGCTTCCGGAGAGATCGAAGAAGTATTTCACCAGCCGCGGCGACTACTCCCCAGCCCAGCCGGGTGATTTCGCGAAGGCCTGCCAGACGATGGAGGCGCTGTGCGATCATAAGAAGGCCGATACGATCCGGGCGCTGGCTGACAATATGGAGCAGATCATCAGTGAGCAGGACACCAATCTCGATATCGTGGCCGAGGGCGTATACGTCAGTCAGCGACAGTCGCGCGATCAGGCAACAGTCGAATGCCAGACGTGGCCGCTCGCCTTCTCGGATGAGGGGCGGAAATATGCGAAGGAGAGGGGCTTCTCGGGTGAGAAGCTCCCTGAACTGCTGGAATGGCTTGGGGCTAACTACCCATTGCGTTTCAAGAAGGATCCGATCCCAGGATGGCGGAGGCAAGTTGCTCGGCTCCGTTCAAAGGGAAATCCGCATGTGGCGCTGGCAAACTACGCCGCGTTCATGGAGCATACAGCGCAGCTCCGCGAGGCATTAAACGAAAGCGCAATGGCAGCCGAGGCCGAGATCGATCGTCAAATCGATCAGAGGCGCGGGAAATGACTTTTTCATTTCTGGGTGAGCATGTCCGCAATTGAGGAACCGCAATCATTGGAAAAACTATCGCGTCTACAAGCAGGCACGCTGGGCGAGCTGCTGACGGTAGCTAAGCTCAATACGCTTGGGCTTGCTGCATACATGAGTCCGGAAGGCGCACCCGGCCACGACGTGATGGTCGTGGTTGAAGGTCGGCCGCGATCGGTCGAGGTGAAGACAAGGCAATTTCTGCGGAGCGCGACGACAGAGATTACGCGTTGGCCAGTGGACATGGAGACCAAGGGCGATGCGGACTTCTTCATATTCATCGAACTCGATCTGAGAACGATGGCACCAACCTTTTATGTCCTGACGAACGCGCAGGCTCGGGCTACCTTCAGGGACTATCTCGGCGGAGGAAACTGCTACCCGCCGGAGGTCAGGAAATTGATCCGCCCGAACGACTTCTCGGCGCTTTTGCCGACCCCGGAGGCCGCCATTTCTGAGTTCCGATAAGGAAGCTTATCAGCACTCAGGCGGTTGGAAGATCAGTATGGGAGATCGGTAGCGAGGGGGGTCTAGGTTCAACTCCAATAAGATAAATGAATAATATCAAAGGCTTAGCTGCATAATACTAATTATGGAACTTTTGGCCGCTACCGAGGCAGCATTCCCGTCCGCCACTCGCTATTTCCCTTCACGCCGCACTCGCAGCGGAGCTTCGGCAACAGGCTGGTGATGACGGTCTGCTTTCCCTGCTGGCGCGACATCTCCCACCGATCGACAGGCTTCACCCGGTCGCAGCTCAGACAGTGGATGGCGAGCGTGTTCCACTCCGGGAGATTGCCGAACGTCCATTTGGGATCATTCAGGACTTCGGGGAAAGGATCCGGCCCGGTCCTGACCTTGGGCGGCGTCAGCGGGACAGGCGGATCGGGCGCGAGTTCGCACGTCATCCGGTTCTGGCCGTTCATATGGACGATGTACTTGCCGGGGCGCTCTCGGATCGCTGCTTTACAGGCCGCTATCGAAACCGCGAAGCTGGACGATGACGAGATCACTTCGATGATCGAGCCGCCACCATCCGGAGGATCGTCCCATACCTCGACGCGGTATCTGTGGTTGGTTTCCATGACAGGGACTATGCGCGAACGACAGGAAGATCGGCAAGCCGGGTCGTGTATCGCGGCGACCGCATCTGCGCCTTGGTCTCGAAGGGCTGCTTGAATCCTTCGCTCGCTAGGATCAGCGTCTTCTTGCCCCATTTGTCGTTGATCGCGTCCAGCGCGGCCGAGAGCTTGGCTGACTTCGCCTGCTCATGTGCGAACAGGTCTACTGGGGCCAGCTCCTCCGGCACCAGGTCGTCGAGCATCACGCCAGCTTTTGTGTACGCGAAACCGTTTCCTTCTCTACTCCCTTTCCATGCCTTCTCGGCGCAGCGGAGCGCGGTCTGTACCAGCGCCATGGTCGTATTCGAGGGCGGGGACATCTTGGCGGTCCTCGAGGAGCTGTCCCGAGCGGATCCATTGAAAGGGTTGGTATGGAAGAAAACAGTCATGTGGGCGGCGACGAGGCCATGCCTGCGCAGCTTCTCGGCTGCTCTCGTCGCATGGGCCGTGAGCGCCTGCTGAAGGACGGCGAGCGATGTCATCGGGCTTCCGGCCGATCTGGTGACGGCCATCCCCTTCCGGGTCGGCTCGACGTCCTGGATCTCGATGCAGGGGATCCCGCGTAGCTCGGCCACGGTCCTCTCAAGAACGACGGTTCCAACCTGTCGAGCCAGTGGCAGCGGCATGTCGCGAAGCTGGGCGGCGGTATTGATGCCGATCTGCCGGAGCTTGGCCGTGGTCTGGCGGCCGACACCCCATACCTCGGAAACTTCGGTGCGCTCCATAGCGAAGGCTGCAATGGTCGCGTTCGTCATGTCGCAGATCCCGCCGAAGACCGGGTTTTTCTTGGCGATGAAATTCCCGAACTTCGCGAGCGTTTTCGTGGAACCGATACCCACGCATGTCGGGATTCCAACGTTCTGCCGGACTGTCGCCCTCATCTCGGCCGCATGGTCGAGCATCCTGCCCCCGAACCCGGATAGATCCACGAAAGTCTCGTCGATCGAGTAGATCTCGGTCCTCGGGCTGAAGTCGGAAATCGTCGCCGCCACGCGCCGGGAGATGTCGCCGTATAGGGTGTAGTTGCTGCTGAAAAGCCGGATGCCATGGTCTTTCGTCTTCTGCCGGAAGAGATGCGCTGGCTCGCCCATCTTGATTCCGAGGGCCTTCGCCTCATCGCTTCTGGCGACCGCACAGCCGTCATTGTTGCTCAGAACGACGACAGGAACGCCCCGAAGGCGCGGGTCGAACAACCTTTCGCACGAGACATAAAAGTTATTGCAGTCAATCAAGGCAATGGGATCGGCCATCTCATTCGACCGGGTAGCGTCGAGCGATCCCTGCGACCACGCCCCAGATCTCGGTCGTCTCGAGGACAGGGAGCGGCGGGTAATGATCGTCGGATCTCGCCTCGAGCCACAGTCGGCCGTCGCGCTTCGCCAGCACCTTGAGGGTCATGTCGCCATTGTGGAGGGCGAGAACTGTGCGACCTGGCTGAACCTTCCCTGCCCGGTCGATGGCGACGAAATCGCCGTCGAGGATTCCGGCGCGACACAGAGAATTGCCGCTGACCCTGTACCAGAAGGTCGCGTGTTCGTGGCGGATCATCCATGCGATCAGATCCACGCTGTCTTCGAGATCATCGCCTGCAGGCGATGGAAACCCGGCGGAAACATGCAGACCAGCGGTCCTGACCTCACGTATGAGATAGTCCACGGAAACAGGCTCGACGATCGATAGGACATGTTTCATGGAACGGCTCGACTTCAGGAGGCTTGTTATTTCGTTCTCATTATGTTCTCGTTAGACACCGAGTCAACAGGATGGCTTGAGGAACATTTGGATTGCTCCGTCCTAAGCTGATGCTATCGTGTCGGCATGAACCCTGTTGGGCGGCGCTGATTGCTGAGGCGGCCGACTACGAGGCTTCGCCGTCATTTCGGATCTGATTAAGCTTGACCGCCCACTGCTCGGCCTCGTGGCGCGGGAGCTTCCAGAGCACGTAGAACTCGCCCTCGACCTCGATCTCAGCAGGACCGCCAGTCCTGGCATCGATGACATGCCAAGAGCCGTCCTCATGCTGACTGAGATGGTATCGCGAGATGCTCTCCATCCGCCGATATTCTCATATCTGCGGGTTTGAATCGAGCTGTAGATCAGGGTACCTGTCCTTCAAACGAGGCTCAACGAAATTGGGTAAACAACGTGGTATATAACAAAGCCGATTTCCGGATCCTGAAGGACAAGTTCTCTCAATCGCTGGTCACCCAATACGGGGAGCCGTTGTCATGCGAGCTTTACGGCGCCTCCTTCTCCCACGGCGCGCTGGCAATTGAAACGCAACATGGAGATGCGCATGAAATTCATGTCGCGGAGGCGTGCAACATCGCCGCCGTCATATCCTCAATCGGTCGCATCTTGAGCCTACCTCGATCAGACATCGCATGTGAGGAGATGTCGGAGGTCCTGTTACTCCGTCTGGATGTTCTCAGGGAATACATACGCTCGGCCGTCGAGACATCACATGAAGGCGCATATACCGAAAGCAATGCCGACATGACGATCAAACGGTGGGCTGGGTTTCTGAAACATCCATCGGATTACGTCTTCGCGCACAGGTGCCTGTCATCACCGGAAGTTACCTATGAACCGCCAACAATTGAAATAGACTGCGCGTTTCTGACCGCTTGGGACAAGCTCAAGCGAGGCGAGCGCGATCAAAAAAAATCCGATCTGGCCCACCGGGTCGTCTCGGTCAAACTTCCAGATGTCGGGAAAATCGAAGCATTCTTCTCATCGTGCGCCGATCACATCAACAAGCTAATTGCCGCAAACACTCAGCAGAGGGCTGCTCCCTAATCGAGCTTGACGACCCTCGGCATTCATGGTGCGACATCCAGATTGGCAGCATAGTTGGCGAATGCCATCGCTCCTGCCCATGTTTCTGACATTGCTCTCATGCCATCGGTTCATTATGCCAAAAATCAACTATCGAAATCAGGCTAGGGAATACCTGAAGCGAGCAAAGGCCGAGCTGGAGACAGAAGAGGATCATCGCCTCCGATATGCCGCTCTCGATCTTCGCTTTGCGATCGAAGCGCTAACCTATGACCGGGCGCAAGCCTACAAGGATGAGCTGCCGTCTTCAGAATACGAGACGTGGCAACCAAGAAAGCTGCTGGCCCTGCTGCTCGAGATCGACCCCATGGCTGACAAGGGCGGTTCCCTTGCTGTGGGAGTAGAGGAGACGGAGGGAGAGCCTGCCCCTGAAATGGTTCCATTCGGAAGCGAGACCGTTTTCGATCTGCGGTTGCTGAAAAAGCACTACGATGCCATCGGCAATTTCCTGCACGTGCCGACGCTGGCGCAGGCGGAGAAGGCACCACCCCCGCCCGAGAAATTCCGTCAGCGTTGCGTCCAGGTCTCCGAGTATGTCGGGAAGGCCTTGGCCTCCGCGGTATGGAACATCACACTCGGTAGCTTCGCGACGATGGAGTGCGAAAACTGCGGCGCGAAGATCAGGAGACGGATGCCTCATGGCCAAAAAACGGTCTCGGCGGCATGTTTCGAATGTGAAGCGACCTACACGATAACCGACCGGGGAAACGGCAAAGTCGAATGGAAGATGGACATGGTGGATGTCCGATGCGGCAACCCAGATTGCGATAAAGTCATCCACATATTGAAGAAGGAGCTGAAGCCGGGTTCCCATTGGGTTTGCGAGGTGTGCCATGGAAAGAACGTCATCGCATTAGCGATCAGGCACGAACCGGGCGAGCGAGCAGCTTCGGCCTCCTGAAGCAAGGCACCCGCCAAACCGC
The DNA here is from genome assembly GCF_037083425.1 of Agrobacterium sp. CCNWLW32. Classification (NCBI taxonomy): domain Bacteria; kingdom Pseudomonadati; phylum Pseudomonadota; class Alphaproteobacteria; order Hyphomicrobiales; family Rhizobiaceae; genus Agrobacterium; species Agrobacterium sp. CCNWLW32. Next base: position 30,320 of record NZ_JBAOJM010000018.1, on the reverse strand, counting down.
ACCAGCTCCCAGATCCGCCCTCTTCTAGGCAAACGTCAATGCCTGCGATCGTGACGGCTGTGCCGACCGGGGCCGTAGTGACTGCGAAATGAGGAGTTGGCGCTAGCTCCTCCTATCCAATTCGGACTCGACCTTCTTCCGGCTATTTCCCACGTCGCGAACTGCTTCCTTGACGTCCTCCTTCGAAACACCTTCCTTCTTCGCTTCGTAGCGGACTTCGTGATCCTGCCCTCCTGCTACGCGAGCTCGGTCCTGATTTCGACCTCTGTTGCTGTCCGGCATGTGTATCCTCCTGAAGTGGCTGTCACCGGATAACGGATTGAGATTCCCTCAGGTTCCGGAGGATCAGTGGATCTTCTTTCCGGGGCCCGGATAACCGAGCGGAAAACCTTGGAGAGATCAGGCGGCTGATCGGGGTCACCCTCCGGCTGACAACGAGGGCAAGGCATCCCGGCAGCCCTGCACTCGCACGAACCTTCACCCGACCACGGCTTGTCCGGATGCGCTTCGCAGACCCAGCAGGTATCGCGGCAATTCGGGCATGTGGTCATGGCTCAGGTGTCCAGCTTGCAAACCTCGGCGTTGTCCTGGATCTCGCGCAAACCCTTGTAGCTGGAATGCCGCAGCTTGCCGTCGCCAGTCCAGCCGCGATATTCGATCTCGGCAATCAATGTCGGCTGGATCCACGCGACATCGCGTTTTCCGGAGTAGAGAACGGGAGGCTGTTTTCGCTTCCACGGCAGCTTATCCATCATCGATCGGAGCTGGGCGGCCTGACGCTGTTTGAAGCCTGTCCCGACCGAACCGACATAGACAATCTGGTCGCCGCGATATGCGCCGAGCATCAGGGACCTGAAGCCGCCTGTCGTCGATCGCTCGTAGCCGACGATAAAGAAGCTTTCGCTCTGGATACACTTGATCTTGAGCCAATCGCCCAGTCTGCCGGAGCGATATGAGCTGTCGAGCTGCTTGGCGATGATGCCCTCGAGTCCGTGATCGCAGGAGGCCTGCAATAGCTGTTCTCCGGTCGCATCGAAGGATTCCGAGAACCTGATCGCGCCCTCCCGGCTTCCGATCAGATCTTCAAGGAGATGGCGGCGAACTCGAAGCTCGGTCTTCGTCAGGTCGTGACCGTCCAAATACAGCAAGTCGAACGCCATGAACTGCGCAGGCGACGTCTTCTTGCCAGCTCGGCCGCCGAGTGAGGCCTGCAAGAGATTGAAGTCGCTCCGGCCTTGCTCGTCATAAATGACTGCCTCGCCGTCGATGATCGCGGACGCTACCCCGAGATCTCGCGCTCCTTTCTCTATTTCCGGAAAGCGACTGGTCCAGTCGTGGCCGCCTCTGGTGATGATCCGGATCCCGGTCGGCTCAATGTGGATCGCCAGCCGATAGCCGTCCCATTTGATTTCGTAGGCCCAGCCTTCGCCCTCGGGCGGCTTCGACTTGAGCAGAGCCAGACACGGCTCGATCCTGGGCGGCATGGGGTCGAGGAGAAGGTTCGGCTGCGCCGGGTCACGGCGGCGCCGAGGCTTCGACCTTACAGGTGCCTCGGCATCTCGTAGAAGAGGTTTCGAACGCGGCGGCTTGGACATGAGACTATTCAGCCGTAAAAACGTTAAGAAGCTTGAGATGAACAGATTCACAGAGACCGAAACTGCCCTGATGGAGCGTCTGCGATCGCTCAAGGCCACGCCTGACATGTCGATCAACCTGTTCGACATCGGCGTGCCGATGACTGCTGCAGGCTTCACTCAGGACGAAATCATGGCCGTCCTGGATGCGCTCGAGCAGGACAAGCTCGTGGCGTACGGTCCGGGAAATCGGCTCCTGATCCTCAAGGACCTGCCCGAGGGCTAGTGCCGGGTCTCCGATGTCATCTCGCGGTCGAAGTCGTCCATCAGCTCAAGCGCCCGATAGACGACTTTCGCTGGCTCGTCGGAATAGTCGGCCGCCAGCTCCTCGCGCTCCTCATCGATCTTAGATCCGAGCTGTTCGAAGTCCTCGCTGCGATCGTCGCTCAAGGTGCGAGCCAGCAGGGCCACGTAGTGAAGCCGTTTCGAGACCTCGCGCAGCACCATGTCGCGCTGATCGACGGTGAGCTTGGAGAACGAGCGGGTTGTGAGGATGTCAACATCGCTGGGCATTACTCATTACCTCTTCCAACTGATTCGCGAATCAATCGAATCACTTTGGAAATGTTCCGAATCGGATTTCCGGCCTCGATTTGAACAATCTGGCTGACGGACTTATCTCTGGATGAAAGGGAGGCGCTCATGGCCCACATCTACATCCTGAAATTCTATCGCGTGGAGTTCGACGACACTGCTGAGACAGATGTTCCGCTCATCGGAGACGATCTGGCCGAGCTGAAGACGCAAGCCTGTGAAGCGCTTTACACTCGCTTCGAAGACAAGGCCTCCGCTCGCAGGAAGCGATCTAAGGTCCCGCATCATGCGGCAATGCTCGGCGAAGGAGATTTGGTGGTCGCCCGGTTTCGGGTTGAGGCAGCCAGCAACCGCCCGCAGGGCGCATACGAGATCCCGCCACACCTTTGGTTGGACAATATGCCTGGTACACCCTCGCCCGAGATCCGCGAACGCCTGCAGGCTCAGTAGTCTTCGGCATACATCAGCGTCATCACTCTGATCGTGACGGCCGGATCCTCGGGATGCTCGGAGCCGTGGGCCTCGTCGAGCGAATAGTAGTCGATCTTGAACATGAAGGCCTCGCCGTCGACCTCAAACTTCCCAAAATCATGCTCGCCATAGGGATCGTCGCCGCTTTTCCAATCGGTGTGCCGTCCGGCCGCGATGGCAACGCGGAGCTGCTTCGCCGGATCGTCGTTGATAAGACCTCCCATGGCGACAATGCGACCGTTCCGGGCATGGCCTCGCGTGCGCAGCTCGTCGTTCAATTCGCGAATGCGGATGGTCCTCTCGTCGTCGGTCATGTCAGTACCCCAGATACTCGACGATATTAGACCCGGCATATTCGCCATGCTCATCCGGCTCGGCAATCGTCCCTCCGGTCTCGATGTCGATGATCACCCCACGAACATCGACGATGAACGCGACCTGGTGTCTGCGTAACTCAGCCTTGGCCTCGTCGAGGGTCACGGTGGCTTCCAGTGCTTCGAAATAGTTCACGGCCTTTTCCTCTATTCCTTAGGAGACCAATACGGACGTTTGCTCAAGTTGCGGGACAGATAGGGACATCCACATGGACGGCGACACCGCTTGCGCGACAGCGAGCTTCTTCATAGCGCGCCATCCAGATCGATCGCGACCCGGAAGCAGGTTGGGATGTGACCGTAGTGAACGGCCTCGATCCCTTCCCTCCTGAGGACCTCGTTGAGCCTCTCAGCCGTGGCCTCCCCCGGCTCCGGTGCCCGCCAGTCACGATCTCGGCTGACAACGCGACGGAAGCCGGAGCTGTCGATCAGCTTGCGGAGCTGGTCGCGGTCCTCGGTGGCGCCTGCAGGAACCCGGTACGCATAGAAGCCGAACGTCGGATCCTTGTCGTAGTCGGCCGTCAGGTCGTCCATGGTCGGCTCACGGCCCTCTGTGACGGCCTGCACCTGAGCTTTGTTCCCATAATGCTCCTCCCACTGGAACACGACCTGGAATGCTTCATCGCGTTTCCGACCGGGCAAGCTCTGTTGGATCCGTCGGCGCTCCATGTCAGCGATCCCCACCAAAAGGCTTGGGTGCCTCACCGCGCTCATATCGCCCGATCGTCGAGCGGATGATGACTTCGGCCTCTTCGAGCGGCATCTCGTCTGCCCCTTCATAAGCTTCGCTGTAGATCCATTCCGGACTGCGGAAAGGGTCGCTGCCACCGACGTTGAGCTGCCAGCAATTGCCTTCGGCGCGGAAGTAGAAAGGGGAGGCATTGATCCAGCCCCGGGCTTGAACCGGAGCGGATCCGCCGAGCCATTCAAACAGGAGGCCCTTGGGTGCCGATTCAGAGATGCTGAAACCCTGCTCCCGGACGCGCTGGGAAACGTGAGCAGTCCCGGTGAAGGGGAACCAGATCACGCCCTCCTCGTCGCGCACGCCCCCGAGCTTCTCGAAGATGGCATCGAGCTGCTTCGCCTTAAATTCCGGCGTTAGCTGGTTGGTGGACACTTTGAGGCCGACATGGCCGTTCTCGCGCGGCTGCTGCCAGAAGAACATGACGAAGGCCCTGAGGATCGTCGGAACGGCGATCTGATGATAGAGATCTCCGAAACCTTCAGTCAGGATTCTGTCGGCCTCGCGGATAATTTCCTCGGGCGTTTCCTCATCCTGCTTGCCCCGCTCGTCGATGAAGTGAAAGAAGCCGCTGTCCTGCCGGATCCAGCCGATGGCAGCGAGCTGGATGACGGCCCACGACCGAGCATCGGCATTATGGCTGCGATCCCACTGCGGATGAAAAAAATACGCAGGATCCTGGCCTCCGAATGTCGGCCGACTATACCAGTGGACCTTGAGCATCAGATGCCTCCGTCGAGCGGCTGTTCTGGATGACCGCCGAGATACTGCTGGATCGCGTGACCGATGAGCTGCTCGGCTTCCCAGAACTGCATGTTTGCGGCCGAGAACGTCGTGTCGCCATGGCGGCCGCCGTAGCACCAGCGCGGCCAGAGAGCCGGGTCAGCGCCCCCGATGCGGAGTTCCCAGAAGTCGCCTTTTGTCTGGAATACCCACTCTTCGCGGCCGATCATCCCGGATACCCAGATCGGGGCGCTCTCGGAAATCTTCGCGAAGTGCGGCTCATCCGACGGGAAATCCTGATAGACGCAAAAGCCAGCCATTTTGAACGTGTCGACGATCTCGCCGGAATGGATTTGCGGGAAGGTCAAGGAGGAGCCGTTCAGGAAGCCATCATGGCGCTCGACCGAGGACTGAAACTGCTGGCGCTTCTCCGCCGTGAGTCTATCGAGACCGCTGACAAGGCAGTTGATCGCGTGGGAGTCCGAATGCCGTCTGTTCCAGCGCAGCGTCACGGATCCCGAAAGCTGCGGCGGTGGATCGCCCACGTGAAAGATGTTCCTGACCTCCATCCGGAGCATCGTTTCGAGATGTCGATATGCCTCGTGTTCTTCGACATCACCCATATAGGTCCACGCATTCCAGCGCTCCTCCCAGTCCAAGGCCCTGAGCGCGACGACGATCCGCTCCTGGGCGTGTTCGCTCAGTCCTACCGGGTAGGAGATCTTGAAGCTGTAAATATCCACCGGGCTCAGGGACATTCCGCGAAACCAGCGGAGAATTGCGGACTTAGGCAATCCGGCACGCTCCTCTGCGATACCGTCCGGATGCGGGTTGCTCTCGGTCGGGGCTGGATCGGAGTCCTCCTCGATGTCGCTTCCGTCATCACGCTCACCCTGCAGCTTCGCCCAGCGCTCATCCATCAGACGGCTATTGTCGCGCATACGACGACGGCGCTCGAGAACCTTGGCATCAATGACGGTCATGGCAGGCTCCTTAGTGGATGGTACGTGCGACTGCAGCCGTGGTTTCAGGCCACTGTGCGCTACGGTCAGAATGATGGGGCGCTTCTGCCGAGCAAAATAGGCGATGGCCGGAAGCGTTGCTTAGGAGCTTAAACGTCCACCCCCTAGCGAAAGCGGCCCTGAGGGCATCCTCAGCATCAAGCATCGTATCCCCGCTGGCCGGGTCCAATCGCTCTTGGAGCCACGAATCCAACTCGATGAAGGCTGTGCAGATGCCCGTCAGATACATTTCTGTAGCCCTGCAACACCGCTTGCTGGAAACGTCGGCAATTTCATCCAAGAGTTCGAGATACCGCTGCTTCCGTGCAGAGACATAGATGAAGGTGACCCTCCCCTGCAGCCAGACGACCTCCCAGCCCGACGAGGACAGCTTGGAATTTATGCTGGGCAGTAGAGAGAGGGCATCCTCACCGAGGGCTGCGCTGGCCAGCACAGACATCCGCCGCTCCTCTTCGGGGTTGTGTGGAACCCGTAGATAGTAAGAGATCAAATCGACAATCCGCTCACACTCACCTGCTGCGGTCGTCACTGCATCCACCAAGGGTTCCTCAGCTATGGTCTTCCGAGACAAAAGGCGGATGATCTTCTTCAACATGACCTCTCCTTCAGATCGGATCGTGCTTGCGGGACAGGAACTCGTCGGCCGTGACGCGCGAGACGATCTCGGCTTCGTCAATAAGGGTGGCGATACGAGCGGCGCGAGCTTCCCGCACCATCTCGTCATTGCGATCCATGCGCGCGAGTGCCTGCTGACGGCGGGCTTCGAGTGCAGCGGCGGATACGGACTTAGGCATGGGTTTCTCCATGATTGCCTACTGGGAGGAGAGTTGCATCCTCCTCCCCGATCGGTGCCTTTGTGGTTTTCATAGCGGACAGCACCTGGACACGGCCGCGAGCAACATGCCGGAACTGGTCAATAGCCTCTGCCGCCTGCAGTGCCAGCGCCTTGAGTTCCGGCGTTTCCCCGACCATCGAGACCAGCCCGTAGAGCGAGATCTGCAAGTCGGAAGCGCGGCCGATGGACTGGTTGCACTCCGAGATCTGCTCTGCGATGTGCTGGCGGGGGAAGGACTGGGTCATGCTGGTATTCCTTTGAACGCTGAACTTAGAAGGAAGTAGAAGAAGAGAGGGTTTAGGCGTGTGGTTAAGCAGCCCTTGTCCCCTCCTCGTCGCCGGGGTCATCGGCATCCTTTGTGCCGAATAACTTGTCCGTGATGCGCTGCGCCTTCGTGGCGGCCCGGTAGAACGCTCGGTCGTCTTTCTGCAGGGCATCGATCCATCCGGATAACTTTCCCTGATGACGGAAACTTGCCGCCGCTCCGCTCCTCCACGACACCATCGCCATCGCGAGATCGGCCGCCAGGTGGTCGCGGGTGCCTTCGTCGATGCGGGTAAGAATACCCTCTGGATTTTCCGAGACGGAAACCTTCGACAGATCGAGGTCGTGTTCGGTCACCTGGTCGATGTTGAAAACGGCAAAGCCCTTCAAGAACACCTGCTCGACCTTGCCGCTGTCGTTGACACGGCGAGCCTCCCCTGCCCGCGGCTCTCGCTCGTAGGTGCTGGAATAGTAGACGTGCGACGCCTTCGCGCCCTTCACGATCTTCCCGCCTACCTGCTTTCCACGGATCTGGTTGAAGGTGGCAAACGCGGGAATGCTGAAGCCGTTCTCGATGGTGCTGATCATCGTCATTACCGCATTGATGCCGCGGAAGCTGACCCCTGTGGCAAAGTTGATCGGCGGGATTACGGAGGTCACCGCCCCCTGCCCTGCCCACGGAATGTTGTTGGATTCGAGATGCTGCAAGACCTTCTCGGTCATGAGCGCGTACGGGGTTTTGAAGCCCTCGGTCATACGGTTTTTCCTCTTTGATCGGGAACGCCACTGCGTTCCACCCCTTCAGATGTGCCCCTTTATAATAGTAGCCAATGGCTACCATTGTCAATATTATTGTGTTACGGATGAGGAATAAGTTCGCGGGGCGGATGGACCTTGACTGCCTGAATTGGTCCTGATCCTTCTGTTCCTCTACTCTCAACAACCGCTTGGAAAAGCGGGCGGAACAAGGAAGACGGCCTGATGGCGAAGCTCTGGATCGCGTCCGACCAGCACTATGAGATCTACGGTGTCCCTCGGAACTTCCCCATGCCGGAGGCAGATATCTTCGTCTGTGCTGGCGATCTCATGCGCGAGCCTGCTAAGGCCATCCAGTGGCTCGACTCGATGCTGCCGATCCCTTCGGTCTACGTCGCCGGAAACCATGAATATTATAAAGGCATCTATACGACCTGGCGCGATGACGCGGCCGCCGAGAACGAGCTGCGCCCTAAGGTCAGCTATCTCGAGAACGCGATCGACGAGGTTGGCGGCATCCGCTTCATCGGCTGCACGCTCTGGACGGACTTCGCGCTCTATGGTGCGGACACCATCGAAACTTCGAAGTGGTTCGCTGAAAAGCGGATGAACGACTTCGGGCTTATTCGGTATGCACCTCCGTCTCGGGGCGATTGGCGAGAGGTTCGGCTGAATCCGGGTCATATGGTCGGTTTCCACAAAGCCTCCCGAGACTTCCTCGATCGGGAACTTTCGAAGAAGGTCTCCTGCCCGACGGTCGTCGTCACCCATCATGGGCCGCATCCGGGATCGATTCATCCCAAGTATGCCGGGAGCGATCTCAACCCGGCCTTCGCCTCCGATCTTTCGGAGCTGATCGAGCGGCACCAGCCCGATCTCTGGATCCACGGCCACGTCCACTCGAGCTTCGATTACATGGTCGGCAGGACACGGATCATCGCCAATCCCAAGGGCTACGAGGGCGAGAACCTCGACTTCGACCCGGCCCTCATCATCGAGTTGTAGGGAGTACGACGATGGGTTTCACCACGAAATGGTACATGGCGGATCCGCATTTCGGACATGACCGGATCCGGGAAATGGTGGCTGCGCGTTCTGCTTTCACGTCTTACGAGGCCATGGATCGCACGATCATCGACAACGTGAACGACAGGCTGCGCGACGACGATCTGCTCTTCATCATCGGTGACTTCGCGCTCTCGCGGAATCCTGAGTATGTCGCACATTGCTTCCATGCGATGCGCGGCCGGAAGATCCTGCTGCTCGGCAATCACGACCTGGATAACAAGGGCCATCTCCTCCCGGAGGTGGAAGCTCTGCCATGGGATATCCCTCCTGTTCACGCCATGGAAACCAAGGATGGCGGAAAGAGGATTTGGCTGTCTCACTACGCGCACCGAGTCTGGCCCGCCGGACATCACGGTAGCTTTCACTTCTACGGCCACTCTCATGGATCCCTGCCCGGTATCGGCCGCTCCAGAGACGTCGGCGTGGATCTCCCCGACATGGCTTTCGGCCCTCGTCGCTTCGAAGAACTCATCAAGGGTATGGAATAATGCCTGTCGTCACCGCCCTCGTCTGTTTCTCTACTGCCTGCGTTCCGCAGCAAGTCGTCGTCATCGACGGCGACACCATCATCGTCCGCGGCGAGAAGATCCGGATCCTCGGCATCAACGCTCCCGAGCTCAAAGGCAAATGCCGTGAGGAAGGCGTCCGCGCCCTGCGTGCGAGATCGCGCCTCATGGCACTGCTCGAGGCGGCAAAGATCGACATCGATCGTAGCGGTTTTGACCGACATCGCCGGACCCTCGCCACGGTATCCGTGGGCGGGAGGGATGTGGGCGATGTCCTGATGCGCGAAGGCCTCGCTCGGAAATGGGTGCAGACTTACAATGGCCAGCAGGAGCCGTGGTGCCAGGCGAATGTCGACGCCGCTCTGCAGGCATGGAATTAGAAGGAACGAGGACATGAGACCACAATTCGAGATCCTGTTCCGAGATCATTCCTTCAATGTACGGCCCGGATCGTTCTTCAACGTCGGGACTGGCTGGCAGCATTCCATTCAGCAGGCCTCGGCTGCCCTTCTCGGGTTCCCGTCGAAGGTCTGGATCAAGGGGGCGCGGAAGGAGGACGGCGCGCTCGTCCTCGTTGTCGATTTCGAAGGCGAACCCGATCAGGAGACGACGGACGGCGTGCGGAAGCTCCTGCGGGACGTCCGCTCCAAATCCCTTACCCTCTGCGAGGCCTGCGGCAAGCCGGGATCCCTGCGAGGCGCCAACGCAGTCCGCTGCGATGAACACACGGACCTGATCTCGCTCGAGGAGGCCGGGAAACTCCTTGGCATGTATCAGACGGCGCTCTGGCACATTATCGATGTCGGGGATGTCATCCCAGCCCTGACGATCCTGCACGATGGCACGGTCTGGCACGAAAAAGCCGAGTTCGGCTTCACCTCCGAGGACATCATCCGCTTTCTGGAAGAGCGCGACCGTCGCAAGTTCAAGCACGTCCACGAACAGTTCGGATATGTGGTGCCGGCGACGGCCGAGTTTGCCTGCGGACCCGGCTGGGAAACCGTCATCAGAAGGTTGGCTGACAGGCTGGGCGCGCTCCCCGGCCCGCCAAAGCTGGTCGGCGGCAAGGAAAAGTTCGGCAGCTTTCAGAGCCGAATCGTGACGCATTCGCCGGAGCATGACGAGCGGATCGATGAGCTGGCGCGCGAAGCCCGGAAGCTATCTCTGACGATCTGCGAGGAATGCGGAGCACTTGGTCGGCTCCGAATGGGCGTGAACATCGCGAAGACGACATGCGATCGACACGCCCACCTTGCTGGGCCGCTGCGCGACGACGACGGCTGGATCCTCGATCTCCCGCCGACGGGAGGGCCGATCTATGCCGACGGTGTGCAGGGAAAGTATGGCCGGGATCGACCTCACCCCGAAGTCGAACGATGGCAGCGGACGAAGGCTGCGCTGGCAAGGTCGGAAATAACCGACATTGAACACGATAAAGGGCGGAAATAACCGACAGGATCGAAGCGATGACTGAGGATCTCGGCGCCGAGCTTGGGCAGAAGCAATCCCTTGCACGCGACATTGCCCAGCAGATGGCGGATCACAATCTCACACCACTACATGTCGCGGATAATCCGGAAGCGCTTGCCCGGTTCGAAATGATCTTCAAGGGGGAAGTCAATCTTATCCCCTTCATCACCCTGCTGAGGGCGGCCGGGTCAGTGCAGAAGGCAATCGCACCTTTTCAGGTTGTCGAAGACGACTGATCGGCTTCGGCCGTGAGCTGAAGTACCAGACGCACCATTTCCGTATCATCGATTGCGCCAATCTCCGCCAGCCTGCCCAGTAGACGGAGATCGCTCTGGATCTCGGCCGGGACATCGGATTCGAGGCTGCTGATTGCTCTTGCAAGCCTGTCCGTCCCGTCCTCTACTTCGGAAATGCCGTTGTCGGCAGCGAGCTGGCGGATATGGTCGGAAGTAGAAAGAGAGGGCATTACCAGTCCTTGGGCTTCTCGGTTTCGACGAAGGCATCCAGATCGAAATCGTATCGCTGCCAGCCGTCCTTGCTGCCGATCATAACCGGATGGTCATCGACAGGGACAGCCTTGATGTCACCAATTTCGGCGTGGAAGGCGCAGATGGTCGTGAGATAGCCCCTTCGGCTGGACAGGCGGCCACGCTGACCGCACTGCTCGCAGATGTAGTGGCTCCGAGCCTCAGCACGGTCGCAGGCATCGCGGATCGCGGTTTCGGCTTCAGCCGGGATGTCGCCTTCGAGATCGTAATAGATCCTGAGACTGCCGAGCTTCTCCTTGATCTGCCGGAGATGAAACGTGGCCTCGGCCGGAAGCTCGCGGTCGACGACGGCGAGGAAGTCTTCGAGGAGCTGGATCCAGCCGTCTTCACATTCGAATCCGAAACGCTCGGGGACCAGACGCGGGTAACGATCCCGGAGGATGGTGTGGGCGATGGTCATCGGCTGATCTCCACCAGCAGGATCTTATGCAGTTTGACGGCACGTTCCCGGTCGATACGGTTCGTGCGGACCAACAGGAGCAGGATACGCTCGGCCTCATCGAGGTGCTTCCGGCGCTGGCCGCAGAACTCACGGAACTGGCGCAGCTCGGTGGGAGACACTTGCTCCCGCCATACCGCAAGGCCAGCAGCCTCCAGCTCCTTGCGGATATGGATCTCGGTACGCCCCATGCGCTTGCCCAGGTTATAAAGACGGCTTTCCGTGCGGAGCCAGAGCGGCTTCGAAGAAGGGTCGATCTGAACGAGCTCAGAAGTGCGGATCCACTCGCCATCAGGCAAATGCGGATGTCCACGGACAATGCCATGGACGTCGAAGCCGTTCCGGGCCTCCTTGAGCAGCCAGCGATACAGCACCGGGGCGGCGCGCATTTCAGCGTTCGTCGGTCCAGCACCGTTGAAATGTTCGATCATCGTCAGCACTGGGCGCGTTCCTTCCGGTATGTCGTCAGCAGGGTCTGTCCTGCCTCCGCGTTGACAAAACCGCACAGCAGCAGCAAGGCGATGAGCTGCTCGATGATGTCGATCTGTCCTTCGCCGTGGCCTGACAGCCCCTCGATAGCTTTGGTGTACGCGAGAATGTCCCATTCGCGTGGCCGGACACCGCGATCTCGCGCCAGTTCCCGCACCTGACTTTCGACAGCTCCTGCAGAGCGGCCGAGGCGATAGACGCGGTTCCTCGAGCGGACCCACTTGGGCGGCGTCGACGGATCGATCTGCACGAGCGCGGATGTCACAGCGAAAGCGCCGTCAGGGATGCTGTGATGTCCCGAAACGAAGCCAGAGACATCGGTGGTGCCATTGTCATTCGGCAGGAGCTGCCAGCGATCGACGACGGGCGCGACCGACAACTCGGTCTCGCTGGGCGGGGGTCCGTTGAACTTCTCGATCAGCATCATTCGTCTCCGGTAGCCCAGTCTTCACACCAGCTCGGCATCTTCTTTCGTTCTTCAGGGGTGGCATCGAGCCAGCCTTGGCAGACACGCCACCCCTCTCGGTTCCGATAAGCCGGATCGCCCCATTCCGAGGCCGTCTGAACGACAGCAACCGCCCCGAGGATTCCGGCGACGATAATGATGAAGGGCTTCATCAAATCTTCTCCGGGTACGCCTCGCACCACGACAGAAGCCGGGTCTCGAACTTGAAGGTCCGGTTGATCCAGCCTGCATCGCGGTAGCCGGGGCAGACAGTCGATGCGATCTTCGCCCGATAAGCCGGGTCATTGTAGTGGCGAAGCCGAGCGTGGCTCGCGACATGAGAGTTCCAGCTTCCGGCGATCATCGGGATTGCCGTCGATCCTGCGACGTACAGGCAGACTGCAGCCGTTCCAGCCAGCGCGGTCAGGGTCGCAATGGAAATGGCACCGCTGACGATGCGCGGGGCAACCATGAAGGCGCCCACGCCGATAGCCGTCCACGTCTGCCAAGAGAAGTCGGGAATGTATTCCAGCATGGGGATCTCCTTCAGAGGCGGTCGCGGTAGTCGTTGCACCAGCTCAGAGTGCTGAGCTGACGGTCGATCCACTTCTGCTCGAAGAAGTCCGGACAGACGGTGCGGAAGGCCAGCTCCTGACCATCCTTTTCGATGGCAGCGACACGAACCTTCTCGGCCTTGATGCGAGCGTAGTGGGTGGACCAGCTATCCCAAGCGGAGCCAAGGAGTCCGGAATACCAAGCAGCGCCGACGAAGGCGAGGACCTGCAAAACTGGGGGGACTTCACGGCTCATGGGCGATCTCCTGTCGATCTAGGAGCGCAACGGGTAGTCGCGCCTTCGCCTTATAAAATAGTAGCCATTGGCTACCATTGTCAACAATATTCGTATACGGGCAGTGGGTAGGACAGTCCCTGCGACAATCCCTGCCCTCCTCCTGTTCTACTGCTCCTCGATCGACGATCGGAACCAGCTCTGCGGTCATGAAAAAGGCGGCCCTGAAGCCGCCTCTGATGTCGTAAAAAGGGTGCGATCAGAGATCGAGCTTCTTTTTGGGCTTCTTGACCTCGACAGGTTTCGCGGCTTCGAGATCGACCTTAGGTTCGGCTTCAACGCTCGCCGTCGTCGCGGTGAGATCGACAGGAGGCGCATCTTTGGTCTCGGCGGGCGTCGCCTGCGACGGCATAGCTGGGACAACTTCGGCCGCCTCCAGCTTTTTCTCAGGAACGGCGATCTCGGCCTGCGGGACATGCTCGGCGGCAGGAAGGTCGACCTTCGCCCTCTGGATCGGCTCAACCCCCTCAGCGGCGACGGCTGCAGTTATATCGGCCTCGGCCTCTGCGGCCTGCTGTGCCGTCGTGTCCGTGGACGCGATCAACGGCACCTGCTCCGACTGCTTTTCGACTTCGGGCAGCTTGAGCCCAAGCAGGTCGGGAATGACCGTGGACGGCTTCATGCCGAGCGCGACAGCCTGCTCGACCTTCTGAGCGTCGGCCGGGGCGACAGCACCCCAAAAGCGGCCCTTCTCGTCGTAGAGAGGCACGCTCTCGTCGATCTCATCTTCCGACACAGAAGAGGCGGCGAGATTGGTGGCGTATTCGGTCATCTGCTCGGCGGTGGGCTTGGCGATCGGAACTGGGATCTGGTCACCCTCCGGAAGCGCAAATGCTGCCACGGCTGCGCCTCCGGCGACTGCGGCGGCACCCCCGGCAACCTTGTTCCGATTACGGGCACGGTTATTCCGGGTAGGCTCCTCACCGACGCGACCGATGAGCTGGTCGCCCTTGTTGCGCTTGCCTCCGCCCTTCTGGGCTCCTTCGATAGCCTTACCGAGGAGATATACCCCAAGCCCGATGCCAAGCTCCTTACCGCCTGCATGTGCAGGAGCTGCGATAGCCGTCGAGATCAGGAGGGCAATAACTGCGGTCGTCTTCTTCATGGCCGTACTCCTACTGAACGGTCGGGTGGATGCGGTGTGTCGGCGGCTGGATGCCGTGGATCCGGCACCAGGTGTCTGCGATCTCCCGGAAGTCCGGAAGATCATCATGGAGGTAGGCGCGGCTGCCGTAGAAGTCGTTCGCGGCTTCGCAATTCTCTTCGACTTCCAGCCACTCACGGACCTGATTTTCGAGGCTCTTGGACATCAGGCGGCCATCCCCCTGTTCCGTTCCTCTTCCTCCTCGTGCTGAACAGCGGGTTCCGGTGGGTTCGCCTGCTGCTCTTCGAACTTGGCCTTGCTCACTTCGAAGTCCGCGGTGAGGTTGTCCTCAGGTTCGTTCGACACCTGCTGGCTCGTCTCGGACTTGACAGCCTCCTGAACCATCTGGTCGGACTGCTTCGCGTCGTATGCGTCCTTGCTCTGCTCGAAGTCCGACCGCAGATCATCCTCGACGACGGCCTTCTGCTGAACGTCGGTACCGACCGCGATCTCCTGCGCTTTCTCCTGCTCTGGCTGCTTGGCTTCATAAGCAGCCTTGCTCTGCTCGAAGTCGGCAGTCAGGTCGTTATCGACCGTCTCTTCGGCACCCGACTTCACCTCGGAAGCCTCCTCGGCTTTCATCTCAGATAAGTCCACGGGGAGAGCCAAGTCATCCGTCTTGGAGGTTTCGAAGGAAACCTCATGCGACGTGAACTCGCTAAGCGCCTCCTTGTCGACAACAGGGGCGGCCTTGTCCTGCTCCTGCGCAGCTTCCATCTCAGGCTGCTCAACAGCGGATACGCCTTCATTGTTAGTGGCGACCTCCTGCTTGATCTCGGCAGCTTCCTGCGGAGTGGCCTCGACGGCTTGAGACTGCTGGACTTCCTGAAGATCGCCGCGGAGAAGAGCCGCGGTCTCCTTCTGGCCTTCCGTGGCAGGCTGGCTCGCCATCTGGTTCATGTCCTGGACCGCCTCGTCAGCGTACTCCTTGGACTGGCTCCAAACGGCCTCCTCCTGTGTGGGAAGCTGCTCCCCCTGCATCACTTCCTGCTTTTCGGCAACGATCTGCAGGGTGCCGGTATCAGCGCGGTTCAGCTCGACGGCCTCTGTCCCCTGCTGCTGCTCGACCTGCGGAGCTGCCTGCAGTTTTTCCTCCTGCTTCTGGTCGAACTCGACCCCACGCTTCTCCTGAAGAAATGCCTGCACGTCCTCGACAGGCTTCCGGCCAGCGATCTGCAGATCGGCATCAAAGCGGATCAATTCCTTGCCGTCGGCCGAGAGAGCATAGGTGTAGCCGCTCTCGCTGGCGGCGAACGCACCAGTGCCGAGATCCTGCAGCTTATCGAGAGCCGTCGGCTGACCGTAGACGTATTCCGTCTTCTCCCATGCCGTCTGATCCGCACCTTCCGGCTTCAGGCCAGTCTCCGTGTAAATGTCCTTGAGGTCACGGCCTTCCTCGAACATGTGGTTCGCATGCCACTGATACTGCGCCCGCAGGCCTTCGACGGTGTCAGCACGACCTTCCCTTGGCAGGGCATCGCGGACCCGTTCTGCACCCTGCTCGGCCGCCAACGCGGGCGCCTGGTCGAACGCATCGACGACAGCCTTGTGATCCTCGGGCGAGAGGACCTGAGGAACCTCTGCGGCAGGAGTAGAAAGGGAGGGGAACTGCTCTCCAGCCACCTCGGCATAGGCGCGCTGATGACGCTGGCCTTCCTGCGGCTCGCGCTGCTCGACCTGTTCGACTGCACGCTCATACGGAGTCAAAACCGAGACATACAGGCGATCAGCGACGGCATGCTCTCCGGCTCCCGAAAGGACGGCGCGAAGTTCATTCAGATCCTCGACGGCATCATTGCGCCACGGCAAGCTGTCGGTGAACTGCAGGCGCTCATTGCCCTCATGACTGAAGAAAACGGCATGACGATCCCCACCCGGGAAGGTGGCGGCCATCTGCTCCTGAGATTCCGGCTTCGCAGCAACGGCATCATAGACACCCGCGAACTCATGCCATGTCGGGTCAGTTCCGGGACGATAGCCGACGAGGAAATCGCCGTCCTTGGTGTAAGTCGTGCCGTCGCTGGTGATGGTAGCGCCCTGCTCGCCCTCAGCCGTCATCATGGTCATGTCCGAGAGCGAGAACTGCTGAGCCACGCCCTGCCATTCGGTCTTCTGCTGATCGAAACGATCCTGAGCGAACGGAACACGGTCTTCGATCACGCGGAAGTCGTCAGGATGGACATGGGACAAGTCCGCGGCTTCACGGCCTGCGTCGTAGTCACGAACCGACTGCATGGCGAGCCTGTCGATCTCGAAAGGCGTCAGGCGAACGAACTCGGCCTGTTCGATTTCAGGCTCAGGAGCAGGCGACGATCCCATGCCACGAGGCGCGGGGCTAGATGGCTCCGGCGCGTTTCCTTTCATGGCATCGAGCCTTGCGCGTTCACGGCGGCTCATCTGGGGGGTCGTGTGGGAAGCCATCTGCTGCTGGCGCTGGAAACCCTGCGCAGCGTTCAGATCCGTGCGGCCTGCCTTGGGCGGCTGCGGCGGCTTGGGTGCGGACGGCGTGTAGGCCTCATCAGCGAGGCTGGGAGTGCCGTCACTGGCGCTGACGCTGTTGCTGATCTTGCCTTCGTCGGTGGTCTTGTCGGAGCCTTTGCCGCGACGGGGGAACTTTGCCATGGTTCTATCTCCTTACAAGCTCATGCCGCTCGAACGGCGTCGTTCTTCGGTCTCGTGCTGGCGTTCGCCTGCGGTCTCACTGCGATCGAGCTGGCCGAAGCCTCGCTGTTCTGTCTGGTGAAATTCACGCCATCCGGCATCTTCAGTGCGTTCAAGCTGGCTAGCTCCGGAATTGACCTCGCCTTCGTGCTGGCGGTACCCGGCTTCGATAGCAGCGTTTCTCATACTCTCGCTCAGGCTTTTTTCCCCTCGCGCGATCCCTGCGACGATAGCGTTCATAAGTGCGGTTTCACCCTGTGAAACTGCATACGCGGCATCTGCCTCGCGCTGGTCCTTGTCGCGCTGTCCCTGAATCTGCTCCTGTGCGCCGCGTTCAACCTCGTCGAAGTGCTTGAACATGTCGCTGAAGTCAGGAGCGACCGGGCCGCCATCCTGGAGAGACGATGACGCGGGGTTCGATACGGGAACCGTAGGGAGCGACATTCCCATAGACTGTCCCTGCCCCTGCTCGGCCGCCTTGCGCTCAGCGTCCTGCTTCCGGCGATATTCTTCGGCCCACTGAGCGAACGATGCACGGAGATCTTCATCCGCGCTCACCGGGGCCTTGTCGCAGGCAGGTTTCGTGGGGATGGACGAGGGAGCGGGGCTGCCCTCGGAGGAGCTTCCTGCAGGGGGAGCGGACCAAGGCTTATCGGCATCAGACATCAGGCATTCCTTTTACTCGAACATACAATCCCGAGGTTGAGAACCGACTTCGAAGGGTGGTGAAAAGATCCCTAAAGAGCGTATCCGCCTCGCCCTTAATAATAGGCAACCATTGGCTACCTTGTCTAGCCAAGAATGCTACGAAGGCCCTGAAAAAGCTCGCCTTTTCTCCTCAAAACACTTTAACGAAATGGCTAAGTTTTTACCGATTCCTGGAACTGCTCTTTCACCTTACTGGTGCCTCTTCCTCTATTCCTGATTGTCGGCAGACATAAGAAAGGGGGCCGGAGCCCCCTCTTCGACTTCGTGGATCCGGATTTACCTCGGGATCGCTGTGATGCGGAGATCGATCATGTCGACGCGGGTGGAGTTCGCCCGACGGACCATCGCCATTGCATGGCCGGATCCAGTCTGAAGATCGCTCTGCCGGATCTTTGGCTGGAACTTGTCCATGACCGTTGCACCCTCAAAGCCATTCTGGCCTTCCTGCATGTAGGTCTGGACACCACGCTTCTTGCCCAATGCCTTCCGCAAGGCAGCCTTGGGAGCGCGCATGATGCGTCCACCCCAGCCGTCTTCGACCTGGTCTGTGACAGGGACGAACATCGAAGGGATGATACCGTCGAGGGTTTCCATCTCCGCCAGCTCACTGTCATTGCCGATCAGCATCTCGCGAGCGCCTTGCGTCGAGTAGAACCGCGGATCCGGCTGCCATGCCCACGGCAACTGGCCGGAGGTCTTTTCGGCCCACTTGATGGTCTCTTCCTCGTCGTTTTCCAAGATGATCTTGGTGTTCATCTGGGACAGGAAGTTCGCCGTCGCGGTATCGCCCATCTTGAGGCGAAGAGCCGAAATGTTCTGGGTTGCACAGATCAAATACAGGCCAGTTTGACGGTTTTTGTTCCACGCCTCGACGTCGCTTTGCTCTCCGACGGTCGTGCAGAGCATCTGGAACTCGTCCGCAAATAGGGCGCAGCTCGACTGAGCGCAGACTTCCTTGCCCTCCTTTTCAAGGCGGCGAGCCGCGAGGAGCATCAGGCGCGTCTTGAGCCACGTCGCGATCAGCTTGCCGACTACGCCCAGCTCGGACGAGGATCCAATGGCGATCATGATGATACCGCCCCGCAGCGCGTGATCGACATCGATCGCCTGTTCCGTTGCACCAGCGCAGAACCGCTCGACTACAGTGCGCGAGGCGCGGAGCTTGCCGAGAACGGCCGACACGTTGCCCACGATACCGTCACGCTGTCCGGGAGACATGATGAGGAACGTGTTCTGGAACCACTCGGCGGCTTCAATGCACTGCCTGAAGGCAGCCTTGAGAGCCTTGTCGTCACCGTCCTGAATCGGTCCCGACATCTCCTTTCCGACCTTGTAGAACAACTCAACGGCCTTCTTTGAGAAGTTTGGCTGGGTGGCGATGAGATAGACCGTCAACAGCGAGTACGGACGCACCTTTGCAATCGACTTCCATTCCTGAACAGCGACAGGATGACGCTCAAGAATGTACGCGAGCTGCGCCGAGTAGCAGATGCAGTCCGAGGCCGACACCTTCCAGAAGGGATCCTTGGCAGCAGCGCCGGGGCCAGAAATCTGACTGTCGACAGCCTCGAACATGGCGGCAACTTCCAGCGGCGACATGCCATGGATCAGGTCGATGCCATACTGTCCTTCCTCCGTGCCGATGACAAACACCTCTTCCTTGCGGTGCTCGACCAACGGAAGCAGATCGCGCCACAAGGTCGCTTTGCCGTCCGTTACATAGGCGCCGGACTTGTGGTTGCCCCATACGTTCGCCATCAGGGCCTTGAACATCGGGATGAAGACAAGCGAGGTCTTGCCGGAACCAGTTTTGCCCGAGATATACGTCCCCTGCCGGACGCTCTCAGCATCCACGCACATGAGCTGACCAGGCAGAGGCGCACGGTTGTCGCCGCGAGCATCTGTGATACCGAGGGCTACGCCAATCCCGAACAGGGGCTGGTCAGCGATCCGGAGTGCCTCTGCGATGGTCCCCTTATACGCCTCATAGTCTTTGATGCGCTCCGCCACGTGCTCCTTCCAGAAGTGCTGCGTGTCAGACGACGGAAAGCGATAGGGCATGGACCCTTTTCGCCACATGCGATCCATAAGGCTGGAAAATGCCCACCACCAGACCACCGGGAAGAGGAGTAGAAGAGGGAGGAGCATTGCGGCGGATGAGCTGATCGCCCCAAGAAGACCCGCCAGACGCTCGATGGTTGTCAGGACGAACCACGCGACGACAGGCAGCCATGCGTCATTGGTAGCCGCCCATGTCGGATAGGGAGTGCGACCGTCGAACGCGACGTTGAAGGACTGGATCGACATCAGGGCGATGCACAAGCTGAGGATGCCAGTGATCTTGACGGCCTTCACGCCCGATTTGATCAGCGTATCCGCCACGATTTCGTCGGTGAACCTGGCTTTGGCCAACTCGGCAGGCATGTCGCCATTGAGCAGACGCCCATCCCACGTAATTCGGCGCCGAAGATCCTCAGGGATGTCCATCCACATCGTCTGATACTGCTCGGGGGGGTACTTGCTGCGGCCATACTCGACGAGATCGCCCCGAAGCAGCGGATCCTCGCTCGACGCGAACACGCGGTCGCCCCAGCGCAGGGCCTTGATAGCGAGATTGGTGATGAGCTTCTTCATCGGATTACTCCTTCGTCTCGGCAACTGCCGCGGTCGGCTTGAGGGTGTTGAGAACCTTCGCAGCGTACTGATTGATAGGGCGGCTCGGGGTGGTCGCGTTCTGGCATCCGCTCGCCGCATCAAACGGCCCAAGGAAGGCGGCGCAGTCACGCGGTGCGATGACCGAGATCGACCACTGACCTTCGACATGGGCTACGATTGTCACCGGATCCCTGCCCTCAGGAATGACGACGATACCGTTGGGCAGCTCCTTGGAGTTGTCGCGGATCGCCTTTTCAGGGCGCGTGATCATGGGAGCCGGGTTCAGCTTCGTCACCTCTTCCCAGCTCGCAGCGTCATTTCCGTGGTTGGCCAGATCCGTTTGAACGGCCTTAATCAAGGCATTCAGTTTCGTCACCGAGAGACCGCCATTCGGGGCATGTTCCCCCAGCCAGCGATATTCCGGCCCGGAGCGCAGCCCTCCGCCGAGATCAAAGTAGGTGTCGCGGTCGTAGGTCAACATGGAAGCGATCGCGCTCATGCCGCCGGGGCCAGAGCCAGACATGGCACCAGCAAGCGAGCCGAGAATTACAGTGCCGACGACAACAAAACCCACGTACGCGGCAGCCACCCAAAGGACCGCCCTACTCTCGCTGGATTTGGCACTTTTCAGGATGTGCTTTCCACACCAAAGGATAAGACCAATAACGATAGCGATCTTGAGACCAAAGCCGATCCAAGCGGCCCACCCATTCGGATACCGCTCGGCGTATGCGGCAAACAGCCAGAGGCCGAAGCCGATCACTGCAGGCCCTGCAACAAACGTCCACGGATCCTCACTTAGCAGGCTCTGCCCGTTGGCCATAAAAAGAGCGACGAGAACGACGAGACCCAGCGCTCCCCAGAACATCAGATTTGCGTAGGGGCCAAATGACGCGCCTGGAAAGCTGCGAACGATCAGCAAGAATGAAAGCATTGCCAGCAGGATAGACGGCCAGAATACCTTCTCCGAAATCGCAAATATCCGTTCCAAATGAACATGGCCTTTGGTCGCCACATGGGCGATATCCCAATTGGCATCGATCCGGTCAGCGGCCGGGGTCGGAAGCGGCGGCACCTTCTCCTCGAGGATAGGCTGGAGCGGCAGCTTGCGCTTGGCGGCGGGAGCCGTGATTTCGGATGCCGTCGAAACTTCAGTGATTTCGCCAGTCTCGGGGTCGATGCGCTCGACCTTGGCGACGTCCGTGACATGCTGGTTCATTTCGTGCCTTCGATTTCTGCGAGAAAGGCGGCCTCATGCTGCTCGATCAGTTTTCGGATGACTTCACTGACCGAGGCCGTTGGCATGTCGCCACGCATCATGCGAGCGGCTGCAACCTTTTTCAGGAGACGGCTTTGATCCTCGGTCAGAAGTAAGCTGGTTGTGGTTAGCCTCGTGGATGGCATTGGTTGATTGCCCCATTGCGTCATTACCCTAAGAGCCCATTATCCCCGAGCCCAGGGTTTTGAGATCGATGGCCCACTTTTGCGATCGTGAGGTTTTCAGGTGGTAAACTGTGCAACCTAACCATGATTCAAAATGAACCATTGGTTACCAACGCCCCTGCCCTGCCGCCCCTGTCGCGATAGCTCCGGAGTGCGGCATCCCTCCGGACAGTCCGTACGACAGTCCATGCGACACCCCTTCCCTCTTCGCCTCTATTCCGGCTATGGAAGCCCGAATCCTCAATGAGGAAATTAAGATAAGGGCTGCCGCTGCGGCCGATGTCATAGGGACGGTCCCAGAGACAGTCCGAGGGATGGAGACGATATGATAACGATGGAAACCGCACAGCGGTGGGTGGCAGAGATCCAAGCCGATCCGCGAATGGCGAGCTGGCTAGCTGAAGCCGACAAGGCTTATGAGCTGCAGATCGCGCCCACCAAGGCCGTCGAGTGGTTTTCTCAAGTTCGCGATGGCAAGGCGCAGATCGGCATGGCCGAGACCGAGCGCCCCCTCCCCTCCTTCGCACACGAGATTCTCCATGTGTGTCTGTCGGCGCGCGGGTATCGCCATGTCGTCGAGATCGCGAACATGGATGAACATAAGCGAAATGTCCTGCAGGCCATCGTCACGGCCCTAGACAACGAGCTGCAGCACCACCGAATGTTCGATGAGTTCGTCGCGGCTGGGTTCGACGGCGGCGATTTCTATCACGACGGCGACGACGCCTCGCATACGGACATCCGGAAGGAGATCGATGGGCTGTCCCCTAAGGATCATCCGACGGCAGCCTTCTTTGTCTATCTCACCCTGTTGGCACCAGGTGGAGGCTGGCCCGAGGGCGAGCGTGAGAACCTGACCCACCTCCTCGAAAGCAAGGTGTCGGCCGACACATGGACGAAGCTGCAGAAGATCGCTGCGCTTATCGACGGGTGGAAGCATCAGGCCGACCTCGATCCGACGAAAACCGTGGCCGCCATTATCGACACGCTGGGCGATCTCGAAAACACGTTCATCGGAGAGCCGGGAGCATATCCGGTCGGAGCTTTCATCCCCAAGGGGCTGACGCAGACCGATTTCGAGGCTGCAGCCAAGGCCGCATATGAGGCTCAACATGGTAAACAGTGATTAACCATGTCCGGGTACAGTCGTAGGGACGATACCGGAGACAGTCCCTATGACAATCGAGAGCCTGACATACAAGGAACTGGCCGACCGCCTCGGCTGCAAGCTCGAGTCCGCAAGGAAGATGGTGCAGCGGAAGCGCTGGCCGCGGACAACCGGGAACGATGGCACGGTCAGGATCCAAGTGCCGATGGAAGAGCTGCCGTCCCGAGACAAGTCCGAGGACAAGCCGGAAGAGAGACTGGTCCCGGAGATCCTCCTCAAGGCGCTCGAGGTTCAGATCGACGGCCTCAAGGAAATCGTCGAGGCCGAACGCAAGCGTGCCGACACCGAAGCCCTCCGCGCAGACGCCGAAAGCAAGCGAGCAGACGCCGAGAACGGCCGAGCCACTGCTGAGGGCAAACGA
This sequence comes from Agrobacterium sp. CCNWLW32, assembly GCF_037083425.1. NCBI lineage: Bacteria > Pseudomonadati > Pseudomonadota > Alphaproteobacteria > Hyphomicrobiales > Rhizobiaceae > Agrobacterium > Agrobacterium sp. CCNWLW32. Next base: position 7,011 of record NZ_JBAOJM010000018.1, on the reverse strand, counting down.
GCTGATGCGGCCGAGATCGACCGTGACGCTTGGCGAGATCTATTCCACGCCAGCCAGAAGGCCAGCAATGACGATGTGAAGCCGCCGGCGGAAACCAAACCGGGTTTCCTCAAGAGGATGTTCGGCTGATCGCAGTCCATGGACAGTCCTAAGGACGATCCGTAAGACTGTCGCGGGGCAGTACAGGGGCAGGGGCATGTTCAAGAGATTCGGAATCTACGTCGCCATCGCGGCGGCATGGGGTGCGGCATATGCGGCAAAGGAGATTTTCGGGATCTCCGACATCTGGACGACCATTGGCGTGATCGCCGTTATCGGGGTCGTGATCCTTATGCAGATCGAGGGCCGCCTGCAGAAGCTCGAAGAGCGGGTCATTCACAAGGACTATTCAGGCATCCGCGCCCAGCTCGAGGGGGAGCGACATGTCCCGAGACACCAGCAGCCGGAAAGCCTCGCTGCAGGCGGTGCGATTACATCCTGGATCCGGCCGGAGCATCAGACGCTCTTCGAAGACTTCAGGTGGTTCGCAGCATCGCTCAACAACCACCTTCCGGATCCGTGGGCTATCGAGGAGCTGCCGAAGACAGATGCCCGAGGCTACGACAGTCCGGACATCGGCCGGATGTATCGGGTTTTTTACAATGCCTGCGAGGTCGGCCGCTTTCAGGTGACGCTCGGGGCAGGGATGCTTCTGTCGCAGGACAAGTCCCCGGACACGAGGTCAGCGTGCCTCGAACTCGAACTCAACTATCTGCGGTTTATCAGATACAGCGACGCTCGCGGCCTGCTGTACGAGCTGGCGCTGATGATCGGGGACTTCGACCGGGACAATGGCGACGCATGTCGCGCCAAGGCTCAGGCACTGGCTGCTGATGCCCTTGGAGGGTATCTGTGGGAAGCAGTCCGAAATCCTGATCTCGACCCCATGTTCGATTTCCGCGTTGAAGGATCCTATTACCTCCTGCGCGATCAGAACGAACACTGGATCAAGCATGGTCACGACCCGATGGCAAACGGCGGCGACAGGGAGAGGGACTGATGACGTACTGGACCGACAAGGGCGTGAAGCCGGGATCCGAACTCGATCAGCACCTTGAAACGATCAAGGCGGAAAAGAAGAAGCGCGAGCGCGACAACATGATCAATACGATCATCGCCTCGCTGGTCGGGGCAGGGCTGGCATACTGGGCATGGCAGACGATCGCGCACGCTGCTTTCGGCTTCAGCCTGTTCTTCACTGTAACGGCGGTCGGCAACCGCATTTCGTTCGAGCTCTTCCAGCTCCGGGCGCAGCAGAAGGCCACCGACATCATGAGCCGTGAGGGGCTGTAGTCCTTGGACAGTCGTGGACTAGAGGGAGAAGGGGCTACTCCTGATACCAGCCGCGATGCTGCTCGATCCGGTAGAAGCCATCCCAGCCCTGCTCCACGAGCTTTGCCTTCTTGGCGGCTGACCGCGCATATCGCAGAGCCGCCTTCTCGAAGATCGGGTCCGACCTCGAGACATCGAAAACGCATTCCGTCTCGTCGGACACCTTCAGCTCGTCGAGCATGGCAACCGTCTGATCGAGCTTCCGGGGTTTCCGGAAGGTGTCGTGATCGGCCACGAGTGACCGTATGAGGGCGGCCGCCTCGTCCGGAGGGCAATCGAACAGCTCGCCCCAGAACCAGCGCCCTTGCCTCCACAGGTGGATTTGCGCGCACTTCTCGATCTGATGGGCGTCTTCCATGAGGAAGAGGTGACGGATGTCGTAGGGCAGGGGAAGCGAGTATCGGCTGGCATCGATCGCCGTAAGCCGCTTCAGCGGATCACGTGCCACCCCGATCTTGATGCGGTCGGGCTTCGAGGCGGATTCGATCACGTAGAGATACGTCGGCTCGATCTCGATGATGCTGTTGCCCCAGCCTGTCACGAAGTCGGGGAGGGCGGTCGTTTCCTGTGGCATCGCAGCTCTATGTCCATGGACTATCCGTACGACTGTCATAGGAATCGTCCCAGTACAAGAAAACCCGCTCGCGGCGGGTTCTCCTTTGTTGATCGATAGGGCAGGGCAGGGGCTACATGCTCCTTCCCTGCTGTGCGCGGCGCCGACGTTCCTCCTCGGCCGCCGCCTGAGCTGCTGCCACCTCGACTCCGGTGTCTTGCTGAGGGGCAGGCTCCGGCTTTGCTTCCGGCTCCCGCTGCTGCACCGTTTCCGTGGTGCGGCGCTCGTCCTTCTGCTCCTCCGGCTGCATGTCCTTGGACTTGTCCTGCGACACCGCCATGTCGGCTTCCTGTCTCTGCCTCTCGACGGCATGCACCATTGAGGCAGATACGCGCTCCTGGATCTCGACACCCGGATTGCCCTCACGGATCGCAATCCTCATCTGAGCGGCAGCCTGGTCAATCATGACAGCTTCCTTCTGCTCATAATTGACGGTGCCTTCAGGGACGAAGTTCCACTTGATGTCCGGATGCTGCTCGGCCGCCTGCTTCAGGATGATCGACTGCTCTTTGGTCAGCTTGCGATCGACGCCCAGATCGGCAACCAGCAGCGCGGCATTCTCAGGAGATCCATCCTTCTCGTAGGCCTGCAGGACTTCGACAGCGTGCTGGCCGGAGTAGAAGACAGAAGGAGCCTTTTCGTTGCCCATGCGGATCATGCCCCCACGGCTGTCGAGGCTTTCGACCTTGCGGAAGGGCAGGGAGGTCGAAGGATCGATCTCGTCACCGTACCGGGCAAACCCGGTCATGAAGTTGTCGCGGTCGCGCAGCGCGAAGATCACGCCGCCAGCATTCCGGCCGTCGATGCCCTTCTGCTCGAGGTGCATGTCCTGTTGGAACGCGAACTGGGTCTCCGGAGAGACGCCCTGTCGACGAAGGTAGCCATTGTTGCCGGGAACCGTTTCCGTCCAGACAGCGTCGATCTGCTCCCGGGTGCGGGTAGCTTCCATCTCCTTCTGCACCTGCTCCGCCCAGTCCTTGGCGACCTCAGGATGACGCGCCGTGATCTCCGCATTCGGGTTGCCCTCGCGGATCGACTGGAACGCCTTCTCCTGGATCACGTCCGCAGGCTTGATCCCACGATCGTTCACCTTGTCGTTCTGGCCCGCCCAGACCCACGCGGCTTCCGGATGCTTCTTCGCCAGAGCGTAGTAGTCGGCCTGCTCGTTGTCGCCCATGTTGCCAAGCGTGGCGGTGACCATCGCCTTTTCAGGATGACCGTCGCGCTGATAAAGGGCGGCGACATCGAGAGCAGCTTCACCAGCATAGATGACCTTCGGATCTACCATCTCGCCAGCGCGCCACAGATGCTTCTCGCTGTCCTTGGCGGCGAAACCGAAGCTGGCTCCATCGGTAATCGGTGTCGGTGGCCCCTTGCGGCCGAGGCCCGTCAGGTTGCCGAGATGGTCTGTCATGGGGAACATGATCCCACCCGGGTTCTGAGCAGCCTGAGGACCGCGGCCTTCCGGCTCATTGTGGAACCAGCCGAGCTTCTGCTGAGTGAACTCGGTGATGCCGCGCTTCATGGCATAGACCGACTTGCCGACGGTCGATGACTGCAGCCATCCCTTCATCTGCTGGAACTTCGACGGCTCCGCCTTGGCTGTCGCCTCGCGCTCAGCCAGCAACCGCTCATGGCGCTGGATCCGGGTTTCCTCGACCTTCGTCTCCTTGGAGTAGGAAGAACGAGACAGCTCCTTGTCTCGCAGGTTCAGCTCATCGCGCAGGGTATCGCAGGCGGATTTGAAGTCGCCGCCGTCGCGCCAAATGACGAAATGCCGGATGTCACCCTTGGCGGATCCATCACGCATGAAGAAGCCCCAGTTGCCGTCCTTTGACTGAGAGACGACACATCCCTGACCTTTACCGAAGGAAAGGGTGTATTCCGTTCCGCCAGCAAATCTCCCAGTGGCATTGCGGCCTATCTCTGGGTTTTTCATGTCCTTCGAATAGCTCGCGCCGTTCCTCAGCATGTAATCGCGGAGATCGTGCTTCACCATCTCATCGGATTCATCCTGCAAGCGCTGCTTGAACTCAGCCTGTGCCTGAATACGAGCAGCGGCGGCCTTCTGAGTGCCTGGCATCGGACGGTTCGGCTTGGGCACCGATCTACGATCGGAACTGGTGGCGCGCTCCTGCATCTTATGGGCAAGCTGCTCGCCGACGCTCTTGGATTCCGTCTGGGTTACCACCTTGGCACCGAACTGGCCGAGACCACGGACACGGCTACGAGCAACCGCAGGAGTAGCCTGCGCTTCAACCTTGGTTTCAGCCTTAGTCTTCGTCTCGTTTTCTTCCTTTGAAACCATCTGGGTATTTTCCTGCGTTTTTCCCTTTCGAAACGCTACTTTGTCGGCCTGATAGTCACTAACGTTTTTCTTCGCCTCGTCCTCGCTCATCTCCTTGATGAGTTCCTTGAGGATCTCGCCATCCGTGATCTCGGCTTCTGGATCCTTGTCATCCTCCTTGGTGGCGGCACACTTGTTCATCTGAACGTCCATGCCGGAGCGAGACGAGATCTTATCCACGATCCGGCTGGCATCGCAAATCAGCTCGAAGCCGAGACGCTGACGGGTCATGCCGACAAGCGATGTCTGGATACCCATGCCGACTGAATTGACCATCGTAGAATAGTCGCACGTCATTCCCTGCGCTGCGTAGATGGTCATGGCGTAGGCGAGGGCGATGTGCGGGATACGCTTGCCAGTTTCCTTATCGACGCTTTCTTCGTTGTACTGGTTCGTCAGCTCCGACGGCACACCCTCCCAGAGGAAGCCATTTTCAAACTCGATCTTGAGCCATGGTTCTCCTCCATCTACTCCCTGCCGCGTCTCGCGCACGGTTCCGAAGCTGTTATTAGGCAGCCTGTCGGAACCGATCTTGATGTTGTCGCCAAGGATGATCCGGTCGCCAGCCGACAGTTCGATCTCCGTCTCATACGGGTCCTGGCCTCTGGTCATGGCGCGGAGCTTGATGCTCTCCCGCTCTAGCTCGCCGCGCTCGATCTTGCCGTCACGGATACGGTCGTTGGTCTCGCGGACCTCAGCGTTCGTGCGAGCGATGATGACATGGCTTTTGCCCGGATGCTCACCAGTCACCTTGAAATGGCGAGCAACGGTGCGGTCAATCATGTCCTCATATGAAAGGGCGAGGGTGATACAACCAGCCTCATTGTAGATGTCGACGCACTTCTCGACTTCCTTGCGGACCAGTGCCTTGCTCGCATCGAGCATCCACGGCACATCCTTCTGGCGCGAGATTTCGGTCATGATGCGGTAGTCGACGACGTGCATCATTGATCGCATGGTAGCGCCGAACGGCACAGGCTGAATCTGGTCGTCGTCCCCGAGGCCACGGAAACGCGCTCCGGCAGCTTGGATTAGAGAGAGGAGCTTCTGACCATCTTCCAATCCGACCATGCCGAACTCGTCACAAAGCACGACATCGTTCGGGCCGAGTGTTGTGCGGCCGGACTGGATGTCATGGATGAAGCCGAAAACCGACCGGGTGTGTTCTGCCTCGATGTGGGCATCATTCTTCAGAACGACGGAAGCGCGGTTGGTAGGGGCAATACCAAAGACGCGACGGCCGACGGCACGCTCTCCTCTAACATAGCCTTCCATGGCGGCTGACTTGCCTGCGCCCGGAGGGCCTTTTCCGATCGCTACCTGGTCACCGCCGGAGAAGTATCGAATGATCTCCTCTTGATCGAGGTGGTATGCGAACGCTTCGCCAGTGGCAGAGGAAACAGATCCCTTTGCGATGATCGCATCGATGATTCCTTCAGGAACAGCCGATGGAGCGTTCGGGTTTTCGAGCATCTCGGCCGTCATGTTCATCAGAGAGCGTTCCAGCTCAATGATGCGCGGAGTGGAGAAAACACGCTCACGCCCATTCATGCCGATCTCGACAACCTTCTCCGACTGCTTCAGCTCGTCCAACAGACCGAGGGCTTCATCAGCGCCGCAGAACATCGACAGCTCTTCCAGGATGGCGGCATTAAGCTGACGCTCCTCAAAGGTAGCTGCGGTCTGGGTGAGGCCGCCAATAGCGCTCTGCCGGATCTCCTCCATATCGAAGCGTGGACGCTCGGCAGGCAGCTCGATACCATCGGCAGCAGCAGCCTCGACCTTCTCGGCCCACTCCTTTGCCTCTTTCTCGAACCTGAGATCAGTGGCCGACTTCATGCCTTCCAGCAGCGTGAACAGGTTATGGCCCTCAGCCTTCGCTTCCAGACCCCAGCGAACGATGAGCTGCTCCAGCTCCGGCAGCTCCGACTTGGAATTGCGGGTCGCAAGGACGATAGCCTGCTTGAGGGCCGCTGAGGCGTCGCCGCGCGTGTCGATCCCATACTGATCCTTGAGGACTTCGAGCATCTTGTTCGAACGCTTGCTGAAGTTCGTCTCAAGCGACTTCACCGAACCATCAACGGTGTAGTTGTGGCCCTCCTTGGTGACGGAGATGCCGATCTCAGCAAGGCCGCGAATAACGTCCGCGTTAAAGACGGCATTGACCGAGTGGATGTTCTTGAGCAGCCGGATGTTGTCGATCGTTCCGGTCGATCCATCAGGACGGCGGCCGGAATTATAGAAGACGTTATGGAAATGGGCCTGAGGGTCGCCCTCGCGAGACGAGAAGTGCTGCCACTGGACAGCAGAGATGTCGGCCGCAGCAGCCCGGAGATCTTCCTTCGTGTCGGGGTCACGATACCGAACCTCGAAGAAGCCCTGATCATAGATGAACTGCATGGCGCGGTTGTTCGCGGTGCGGAGGACCGTCTGGATCTTATCAGACATCTCACGAGCAAACTTGGCCTCGTTACCAGATCCAGTCGCTGCCATGGCCTCGGCCTGGCTAAGAAGAACGGACACTGCCTTCGGCGGCGCGAGCATCACGTCGTAGCCCTGCGATGTCATCCGGCGATTGTTCTGAGCGCGAACCGAAACACCAGTTACAGGATCGAGACCGTCACCATTTTTCATGATGTCGAACGTCTTCGCCGCTTCACCGTTCTTCACATTCGAGAAC
>NZ_JBAOJM010000017.1:0-70930 GCF_037083425.1 Agrobacterium sp. CCNWLW32 | reverse complement strand
CCCACGACATGGAAGAGGTTCTTTCCAATATCTATTCCAAAGACGGCGCACTCCTGCGGTTGGTTACGATTCATAATGGGGTCGGAACAAGAGCAGTCCGAAATCGTACGCTAAGGTCGAACGAAACCGGAACGATACCGTAGATCGGATGTGCAACATCCGATCTCTGTGGATTGCCATCGACATGCGCCAATTTTGATTTCTCTGTCCGGCCCGACTCGACAACGCTTCGAGCAGATTGCTCATCAATGGAGTCGGGCGATGGCAAAGCGCAAGCTTCTTAAAGATCAAGATCGCCGGAAGCTTGTCGACATACCAGTCGACGAGGATAACCTAATCCGACACTATTCGTTGTCATTGGCGGATCGCCTGGAGATTGAACTGCGGAGACGTAATCACAATCGGCTCGGCTTTGCCATCCAGCTATGTCTAATGCGATACCCGGGTCGAGTGCTTGGAGCAGAAGAAACTCCGCCTCGCGCCATGCTGAAGTATGTTGCTGATCAGATCGGCGCCGCTCCAGACGAATTTGCCCTCTATGCACGCCGCGAAGAAACCCGTCGGGATCATATGGCGCGGCTAATGGTGTATCTGGATACGAGAAGCGCGACGCTGCAAGATCGCCGCGCCGCGCTATTGGCGGCAATTCAAGCGGCGACCATGTCCGACGACGGTGCTGCGATAGCCAGTTCGACTGTCGCCGCGTTTCGCGAACGCGGCGCTCTTCTGCCGGCGATCGACACGATCGAACGCATCGGCCTTGCCGGCCGTGCCATAGCCCGGCGGCGAGCAGAAAGAACCCTGATTGAAGACATCCCACTCGATAGGCTTCAATCACTGGATAGGCTGTTAGAGGTTGACCCGTCGATCGGCCAGACCCGCTTTCATTGGCTGCGTTCGGCACCAGAAGCGCCGGCCGCGTCGAACCTCGTCGGGCTGACCGAGCGGATAGCCTTTCTGCGGCGGCTGGAGATCGATCCGGAACTGCAGGCGCGCGTGTCATCCGGACGGTGGGACCAGATGATCCGGGAGGGCAACGCAACGCCGGCCTGGCTTGCCAACGACTTCAACGCCAGCCGTCGCCACGCTCTGATCGTGGCCCAAGTCATCAAGCTTTGCCAGAAGCTCACGGACGATGCGGTGACGATGTTCATCAAGCTGATGGGTAAGTTGTTCTCGCAAGCCAACAACCGAAAGAAGCAGCGACAGATGGACTGCAGAGCGAACACCGCCAAAGCGCTGCGCATGTTTCTCGATACGATCACCGCCCTGCGGTCCGCCAACAACAATGGTCGGAATGCAATGGATGTTCTCGACCAAAGAGTCGGCTGGGATCGACTGCTTCGGATGAAGCCTGAGCTTGAGTCGATGGTCGACGACAACGAGGCGCCGCCGTTGACCGTAGCAGCCGAGCAATATGCGACCGTCCACAAATACACTGGTGCATTCCTTCAGGCATTCACGTTCCGCTCGGCGCTTCGCCACGATCCACTTCTAGCGGCAATTGCGCTGCTTAAACGGCTTCATGCCGAGAAGCGACGGACGCTCCCTGATCGCGTCCCGCTCACCCACCTTAGCCAAACTGACCGGCGGCTCATCTTCGTACGAGAAAAACCTGATCGCCGTCTCTACGAGATCGCAACACTCGCTTCTTTGCGAGACCGGCTTCGTTCTGCGGAGATCTGGGTCGACGGCAGCCGATCTTTCCGGCCCATTGACGAGCATTTGATGCCGCGAACAACATTCATCACGTTGAAGGAGGAGGATCGTCTCGGATTAGGCGTCCAAGCTGATGGCGCGCAGTGGCTTGCCGAAGCGCGTCAGATGCTCGAGTTCAACCTGCAGCGTCTTGCGCACAGGGCACGATCCGGAAAGCTCGAAGGAGTTCGTCTTGAGGCCGGAACGTTGATCATCACACCAACTGCCAGCGAAATCCCTGTGGCCGCCGAGGCACTGAATGCCGAGATCAGCGATATGTATCCGTTGGTCGAGGTTCCCGACCTGTTAAGGGAAGTGCATGAATGGACTGGCTTTGCAGATTTATTCACGCATGTTCGCACCGGCGACGTCCCAAAAAATGTTTCTGCCATGCTGGCTGGTGTATTGGCCGATGCTACGAACCTTGGCCCCAAACGAATGGCGGGCGCCTCCAAGGGGATCAGCGCTCACCAGATTGGGTGGATGCGCACATTCCACGCCCGATCGGAGACCTACCGCGCGGCGCAAGCGTGCATCACCGATGTCCACACCCAGCATCCGCATTCCCGCCTTTGGGGCAATGGCACAACGTCATCGTCAGATGGCCAATTCTTTCGTGCGAGCGACCGAGCCGCAAAGCGCGGCGACATCAATTTGCACTACGGCAGCGAACCCGGGACGAAATTCTATAGCCATCTATCAGATCAGTACGGCTACTTCAGCATTTTGCCCATCAGTCCCACCGAGAGCGAGGCGGCCTATGTGCTCGATGGGCTCTTCGATCAGGACACGGTGCTCGACATTCAGGAACACTTTACCGACACGGGCGGTGCCAGTGATCATGTCTTCGGGCTGTTTGCCTTGATCGGAAAGCGGTTCTCACCGCGACTGCGCAATCTCAAAGACCGGAAGTTCCACACGTTTGAGAAGGGCGATGCATATCCAACCCTGTCGAACCATATCGGGGCGCCGATCAACACCGCCCTGATTCTCGACCATTGGGACGATCTGCTCCATCTCGCGGCGTCGATCACGACGCGGTCCGTGGTACCGTCTACGATCCTCAAGAAACTGTCCGCATCTCCGAAGCAAAGCCATCTCGCGAGGGCGCTCCGCGAACTCGGCCGTATCGAAAGGTCGCTCTTCATGATCGAATGGTACTCAAGTCCGGCATTGCGGCGACGCTGTCAGGCCGGCCTCAACAAGGGTGAGGCTGCCCATAAGCTGAAACGCGCTGTCTTCTTCCACGAGCGAGGCGAGATCCGCGACCGGTCGTTCGAAAGCCAGGCGTTCCGCGCCTCTGGTCTCAACCTCGTCGTCAGCGCGATCGTCCACTGGAATACAGTCTATCTTGACCGTGCAATCACACAGCTGAAGCGAGCGGGTCGAGATATTCCTGATACTCTGTTGAAACACATCTCGCCGCTCAGTTGGGAGCATATCAATCTTACCGGCATCTACACCTGGGATGCCGAACATCAGATGCCGAACGGATTTCGATTGCTCCGTCTGCCAGCTAGGCTGCAGCGGGTCGCATAAGTTCTCATTCCGTTCGTCCTTAGCGTACGATTCCGGACTGCTCTTGTTCTGACCCCGTAAAACAGGAACAGCAGGAATAATCTTGTACGATGTAGCTGCGACATCGGGGCGCGAGATGTCGTCCACTTGCGTTACCGCCGGAACCGCGACTGCTGAATTTTACAATATCATTCAGAGCGACGACTTCAGTTTGGGGCTCCAAATGAAGGAGCGTTGAAATGATTGCACAGTCGATAGCGCAAACTGTCACGCCCGCCCTTGGAGAAGTTCCTGACTTCCAAGTTGGCGAACGTGTGAAAACGGCAGTGCGCTTTCCAGTCGGCCACTACCGACTTCCCACTTACCTCCGCGGCAAGGCCGGTATCGTTGAACGAGTCATCCCGACGATGGGTGTCGACAACGAGGAGGAAGGCTATGGCCGGAATGCCGGGTCGAAAGGTCATTACTACCGTATTGCGATCCCGATGACCGAAATCTGGGCTGAGTACAAGGGCCAAGCAACAGACGGCCTGAGGATCGAAGTCTTTGAAACCTGGCTCGAAAGGATTTGACCTTGCACGACGACAATCACGATCACGATGAGCACGATCATCATCACGACCACGCGCATCCGCATGAAGACATCTCCGTCACGGAGCCTCCCAGTTATTACGACATGATGGAAACAGCGGTTCGCGAGCTTCTCGTCGAACGCAAATTGTTCGGCGCAGACGAAATCCGGCGACAGATCGAAGTCTTGGATTCCCGCACGCCGGCACTCGGTGCGAAGGTCGTTGCGCGAGCCTGGGTCGACGACGAATTCCGCAAACGTCTACTCGATGACGGGCGAAAGGGTTGCGAGGAACTGGGCATCACGTTCTACGACGACACGCAGTTGATCGTTCTGGAAAACACGCCTGAAGTCCACAACCTCATCGTCTGCACGCTGTGCTCGTGCTACCCGCGACCCGTACTGGGCTTGCCGCCGGACTGGTACAAGCTCAAGCCGTATCGGGCCCGAGCCGTTTACGAACCTCGTGCTGTTCTCGAGGAGTTCGGGACGCACATTCCCGATGATGTCGAGATCGTCGTCAGCGATTCCACGGCCATGGTTCGTTACCTCGTGCTGCCGATGCGGCCGGCGGGTACTGAAGGACTATCTGAAGAGGAACTTGCTGCACTGGTGACGCGCGACGCGATGATCGGCGTCATCCCTGTCGAATATCAAAAGAGGGTTGCATGATGTCCAGCGAAGGCCTCGTAAAGAAACTCCCCAATGATATCGGCGGGGAAATTGGCGGAAAAATTGAACGTGTCGAACACGAACTTCTGCCGTGGGAAAAGCGCTGCCACGCACTCGCGGACGTCCTTGATTTTCACAAGATCATCAATACCGAGGAGAAGCGCCGCGGCGTCGAAGCGCTCGGCTCGGAGATGATCGGGAAGCTCTCCTATTATGAGCGCTGGATCATCGCCTTCGCGAACATCCTGTTCCAGAAAGGTATTCTGACCCCGAGTGATATCGCCACCAAAATGGCTGAAGTCGAGGCGCGCTCGAAGTCACAAGGCCAAGCTAATGGCTGACCTCACAGTGACGCGCGAAGCGGCTTGCTTCTTCGAGGCAGATGGGACGATACCGGTACTCAGGCGTTCGTTTGTCGAGGCAGTCGGGACTTGCTTGCTGGCGGTTGCGATGGTGGGCTCCGGCCTCACCGTCGAGCACAAGCTCGCGGGGGAACCGATCGCCACATCGCTCGTTATCGCGATCTCGATCGCCGGTTCGCTAGTGGGATTGATCATCGCTCTCGGAAAAGTTTCCGGGGGCCACTACAACCCCTTGATCACTGTCGGGCAGTGGCTCCGAGGTGAACGTCCGACTACATGCACGATCGCGTATGTAATCGCCCAGATGTTGGGCGGGGCCCTTGGCGCGATCATTGCCACAACGATGTTCGGAGCATCCTCCAGTCCGATCATGGGCCACACGCCCTCACTTGGCCTAGTCATTAGCGAGATTGTAGCTTCAACGGGCCTGCTTACGATCGTCATCGGTTGCGGACGCAGTGGCAAGCCAGATACGGGTCCGTTCGCCGTTGGTGCCTGGCTTGTTGCAGCCATTTTAGCCACGCCTTCAACGTCTTTTGCCAATCCCGCGGTCACTCTTGCCGCAGCGTTCGCCGCTGGCCCGGTCGCGTTGAGCGTGGCGTCCGCGGCTACGTTTGCCGTGGCTCAGGTTGTCGGTTTGCTTGTGGCGCTTGGTATCACCAAAGTCGCGTTCGAGAATACGCGGGACATACCTCGCCAACGTCGTCCAATTTCGAGGTCAGCCCAATGATCAGACCTGAGGGTATGACGGCCCTGGAGACCCGGCTACCGCCGAGCATTGTGATCGAGCGGTTTCGTTCCGCGGTGGAAAGGGCCGGAATGAAAGTATTTGCTCTCATCGACTTCGCAGCGGACGCAAGGGATGCCGGGTTGGTTATGGAGGACGCAGTGCTACTCATCTTCGGCAATCCGAAAGTCGGCACTCTTCTGCTCATCGACGCGCCGCATTCAGGTATCGATCTGCCGCTCAAGGCACTTGCGTGGACCCATCAAGGTAAACAGTGGCTGTCGTACAACGAGCCTGCCTATATCGCGCGACGACATGGCCTCTCGATCGACGGGCCAATTCAGAAGATGTCCGAGGCACTCAAATCCGCTGCAATTGCGGCCACCAGCAACGAAGTATCCTAAGAGACAGAGGAACCGTTATGACGACAATTACTGAACAAAAAATCGCCCACGTACGAGCGCCAGCAAAAGCGCTCGAACTACTCATGCTCGGCTTTCTGGGCGTACTGCTAGTTGGCGGTGTGGGCTTCGCCGGAATCCCAGCAGTCCACAATGCCGCCCATGATGTCCGTCACACCCTAAGTTTTCCGTGCCATTGAGGTTGATGCAATGGCCTATCTTCAAAAGCTCTTCTTCGCGGCGATAATCGCGGGATCCATCGGCGGCATTTTCGCCTCGGCGCTCAATATCTCGATTACTGTGCCGATGATCCTCCAAGCAGAGATATCCGAGCATGCGGCTGAACACGCCCATGCTGGCGAACAGGGGGGGCACGAGCACCCTGAGATGTCCGCATTCGCGAGAAACACGTTGACCGTCGTCGGCATGATGCTGGCGCATGTCGGCTTCGCGCTTATGATGACTGTGCTCGCCGAACTAAAAGGGAGCTTGGCCTCTTGGAAATCCGGTCTTGCCTGGGGCGCTGCCGGATACCTTATCTTCAGCCTCGTTCCCGCACTTGGCCTTCCGCCGGAGCTTCCCGGGATGCCCGCCCCGGACCTCCTTCAACGTCAGGTTTGGTGGATTACTTGCACGGCCTGCACTGCCGGCGCGATCGTGTCCGCCGTCAACTATCGTAGTCCTCTGGCCCTCATTGCTGCGGCGGTTCTTGTGGCAATGCCATTCCTAATTGGCGCTCCAGCTGCCCCAGAAATGGAGACATTGGTGCCCGCAACTCTGCACCATGAGTTCGTGATCGGGACCCTTGCGGCAAACCTCGTGACTTGGCTCGTAATGGGGCTGTCCCTCGGGATGATAAGGTCTCCTGCACGTCCGCGGTTGGCGACGCTCAGCAGCTAGCCAATCTTTACAGGTGACAAAGCCCCTCGCGTATATACCGAGGGGCTTTCCGTGATCCGCCGCCTTGTTGAACCCGACATACGGCGATGACCTTGGCGATCGCTGCCAAGCAATGGCTCAGCGACGATCCCGCGGCGAGCCCATACTCCCGCCACCACCGGTATTCTCCGGACCCGAACGGCCCGCTCCGGGCAGGCCGCCGGTGCTGCGCTCGCAGCGCAATCTCGTCTAGAAGCGTTCGCCCTCGCTGCCTGATGTCAGACAGGCAATCCCGCCCCGAAGGGCGGGGAAGCCCTTAAGCTTTGCGTGCAGCTAATTCAAGGTGATTTGAAGCCTCGTCGGTCGTCCATAGCGCGTTCGCGAACCACCGGAAGTTTACGAGGGCCGCCATGTAGGCGTCTCCCTCGGGTAGTTTGCTGCCCGCAGTGGCATCGCGTACCACGGCAACTTCGAACCCGTGTTCCACGAAGTCGCGAAGGTGTGACTCGACGCAGAAATTGGCTGCCATACCCGCAAGGATAACCTTGTCGATGCGCTTCTTTCGCAGTTGGAAGATCACGTCATTCGTTTGTGGCCCGGCAATCTTGTGGGGCGAGCAGACGATGGTCTTTCCGTCCTCGATGTATTGCTTATATTCAGGCATCCAATCAGCGCCTGATCCGTCGAAACCTTCAAGTGAGAGCGGATCACGACGGTCGAACATACGCAGTTTGTGCATGAGGGTCTCACCTGTCGCGGCGAAGTCCCAGCGATGATCGACCGGGTAGTAATAATGCGGTGAGATGACGACACTGATGCCGGCTCGCTTCGAGTTTTCGAAGAGGCGGCCGATATTCTCCACGGTATTGTGCTCGGTGATGCTCTCACCAAATGCACCCCAAGCTGCCCCCTTGGGGCTGAGAAAGTCGATCTGAGGATCAGTGATCACAAGAGCCGTGGTCGACAGATCGATATCGAACTCTACCTTGGGAAGCGCAGGGTTTTCCGGATCCTTATACGCGGTTGGAATTACGCTGGTCATTGGAATCTCCTAAGGTTGCCACCGAGACTCGGCCCGCTGGCGTTTTGATGTGCATTAGTGGTACAGCCGGCTTGAAAGCCCAAACCCGCGCCAACCGGGCTTGCGATGTTGGCAAGGTTGTAGCCGTACGGAAAGTTGGCGTTCACTCAGCGGTTGGTGTCACGCAGGATCTCAAAGAGAAACCAGACTCGTTGCTCGCCTTCATCAATCCAGTTCTCCAGAAGGCTTGCCGTTGCTATGTCAGCGTGCTCATCGCAGACGCCATGGAGGTTGCGCAAGCTTGCAACAAGGCCGGCATTGTCTTCACGGAGTTCGGCCAGCATTTCATGAGGATGAACAAAATCGGCGTTGTTGTCGGCAATACGCTGGCGCGTTGCGATATCACCGATAGACCTGAGGGTGGGTCCACCGAGCTTGCGAACCCTTTCTGCAAGCGGGTCAGTCATCGCCAGCAACTGCTCGCCGTGCTCGTCAAGCATGAGATGGTGGTCGCGGAAACTCGCGCCGCTCATATGCCAGTGAAAGTTTTTGGTCTTGAGATAGAGCGCAAACACATCGGCGAGCAGCGTCGTAGCAGCGGCAGAGATGTCCTTAACGGCATCCTCGGACAAGCCTGTCGGCGTCCTGAGGCTTGCCATACGGCGTAAGTGTAGCTGTTGGTCCATGTGAGGTTCCTTGCGTTTGCCGCGGTCCCGAACCACAATATGCGTTCCGTCGGGCCGATCTGAGTACGCACGGACTATGCGAGCGTTGAGCGCGGAGATCTTGCAAATATCGTCTCCAAAAACCGATCGTCTTGCGTACGAGCGGAGCGGATCCGCCAATCACGTTCACATCAACGCTGATAGTAGACAATTAACTGAAGCGACGGTCGCGCAGACGATGTCGGCATAATCGAAATCGGAGAATGACAAATGGCTATCAAGGGCGAACTTCTAATCGGCGGCGAGAGCTTCTCGGGCAAAGGAACGGCGTTCTTTGCCATCGAGCAGACGATTGGCAACCGGCTGGGCCGGGCCTTTCATGGAGCGACACCAGATCAGGTAGAGAAGGCGTTGGCGTTATCTTGGGAAGCATTTGGGACCTATCGCGAAACAACGCTGGAGGAACGCGCTCTATTTCTTGAACGCATCGCCGAGAACATCCTCGATCTCGGAGACGAACTGGTGGAAAGGGCTAGCGCGGAGACGGGGCTTCCTAAAGGCCGGATTGAAGGCGAACGTGCGCGCACCGTCGGGCAATTGAAGCTTTTTGCAAAGGAGGTGCGGGACGGTCGTTTTCAGGAACTTCGGGTCGATCCTGCTGACCCCGAGCGGAAGCCCAACGCGAAGCCTGATCTCAAGCTTCGCAACATCCCGTTGGGTCCTGTAGCCGTGTTTGGGTCCTCGAATTTCCCGCTGGCTTTTTCCGTCGCAGGTGGTGACACGGCTTCTGCCCTTGCTGCGGGATGCCCGGTAATCGTCAAGGCTCATTCGGCCCACCCGGGCACTTCCGAGCTGGTCGGAAGGGCCGTTCAGAAAGCCGTCGCCGATTCCATGCTAGCCCCGGGCGTATTCAGCTTGCTGTTCGACGCCGGGTTCGAGGTAGGCCAGGCGTTGGTCGCAGACAGTCGCGTCCGTGCGGTCGGATTCACGGGTTCCCGCCGCGGAGGTCTGGCTTTGCTCGATATTGCATCGCGCCGAAAGCAGCCGATCCCTGTTTACGCGGAGATGAGCAGCATAAACCCGGTGATTATTTTCCCGGCTGCTCTTGCGAACCGAGGAAATGAGATTGCGAAGGGGTTCATCAGCTCACTAACGCTTGGCGCTGGCCAATTCTGCACAAATCCAGGCCTAGTTCTTCTAGTCGAGGGAATGGGTCTCGATGAGTTTCTGAGCAAGGCAGCGACCCACATCGCGGAAGCGGCAGCCCAAACGATGCTGACCGCCGGGATCTGTGATGCTTTCCGACGTGGAACTGCAACGCTGGAGTCCAAGTCGAGCGTTCAGGTAGTAGGTCGAGGAAAACCTGGAACCATGATCGAGGGCCAAGCGGTGCTTTTCGCGACCACAGGATCGGCATTGATTGAAGATGCCCAGCTTCAGGAGGAAATCTTCGGTGCGGCTAGCCTTGTGGTCCGTTGCGCGAATCATGACGAACTTCAGCGCGTTCTCACCGCGCTGGAAGGTCAATTGACGGTTGCCCTTCACATTGACCAAGATGACTTTGAGATCGCAAAACCGCTCATTCCGGCCCTTGAACTGCTAGCGGGACGCCTGCTAGTGAACGGTTTCGGAACGGGTGTGGAGGTGTCGCCGGCCATGGTCCACGGGGGCCCTTATCCGGCGACGTCCGACGGTAGGTCCACCTCGGTCGGCACGATGGCGATCTATCGGTTCCTGCGGCCCGTTTCCTACCAGGATTTCCCTGCGTCGTTGACGCCCTCCGCGTTCAACAAACGATAAAGACACCAACAACGGCAAAAACTTGTGCGCAAGGCCCTTTTGCCCGAAAAGGAATGACCTCGCCTTGTCGCCGATGGCCGACCGAGGCGGCCCATGTGCCGCGGCGCTGAAGTCCATTCACGCTGATCGAGGCACATATGTAGGCGCTGAGCGGCTGCCCGGTGGTGACGCCAAAGGCAGGTCCCGGCGAGGGAAAAGACCGATACGGGACACGATTCGACCTCTGGCTACCCACCCCGCAGTCAATCGTGGATATGGTACTTCGGGAACTTCAGCTACGTTAGAACTCTCCTTCTGCAGAAATATGTACTGTTGATCACCATCTTTAGTCGACACGCGACTGGAACGTTCAATCAAGTCGCCAGCCTCGGCGTTATGCGCGGACGAAAATCCTCGCTTAGAAGGAGTTGACGGACATTCTCGAGCAGCACCCAAAAGTCACTATCATCTTGCTGGCAGCAGGAAAGGCCAGTCGCTATGGAAGCGACGAGGACAATAAACTCCTCGCAGAGTTCGAGGGCGTTCCACTCGTGAGACGGACTGCCTTGCGCGCAAGCAAAAGCAATGCCAATTCCGTTGTCGTAGTCGTTGGCTTTCAGGCCGCAGACATCATTTCGGTTCTTGCCGGCCTTCCAATCAACATAGCCACTAACCGCGATTTCCCACTTGGGATTTCCAGTTCGTTGATGGCTGGATTGACGATGCCGGAAGCTCGCTCCGCGGATGGCGTGTTGGTCATGCTGGCCGACATGCCTACGATTTCAACAGTGAATCTGAATTCGGTTATTGACGCATTTGCCGCTGACGACGGACGATCGATTGTCGTCGCGGCACACGGAGGCGTTCGCGGGAACCCGGTGATCATTCCAAAGTCGTTGTTTGGCGACCTGATGTCCCTCGAGGGCGACGTGGGGGCGCGAAATATCATTCGACATTCAGGCATTCCGATTGTCGAAGTTGAAATCGGAGCGGCCGCCCTGCACGATGTTGACACGACTGAGGCGGTCATCGCGGCAGGCGGGACCGTCTAACCGTTTCAATCAAGACCGAATATGCCCTTGTTCTCCGGGACCTTCAGACTTTAGAGGAACGCGGCCCGCTCACCTCGTTGAACCAGAACAACGAATAAAGCGCTTCAGGAATTCGTAAAGAATCTCTGGAAACTGATGTGATATAACGTTGAGGGTGACAGAGCGCTCCAAGGTGTTCTCCTTCGCGATCTGACCACTCGGGATATACCCGGATTTTCGACCCTCGTGGGTTGGAGTGTTGATCAAGTTCAGAGGCAAGCACCGGAACCAGCGGTTTTTCAGAGCGCCTCGGCACTGTGAAGCCAATAACGGCGAAGGTGGGCCTTCTCGGCCCTACCCTATCACTGGGAATTCAACCCGGATCGCAATGCCATTGTCATTGAACTCCCGTTCGATGCGCCCGCCGAGTCGATCCTCAATCAAGCGACGAAGGAGGACAGATCCGTCACCCGCGACTGGCGAGCTCGAACAAGACGTCCCGTACTCGCGCC
This sequence comes from Agrobacterium sp. CCNWLW32, assembly GCF_037083425.1. Taxonomy (NCBI): domain Bacteria; kingdom Pseudomonadati; phylum Pseudomonadota; class Alphaproteobacteria; order Hyphomicrobiales; family Rhizobiaceae; genus Agrobacterium; species Agrobacterium sp. CCNWLW32. Next base: position 59,094 of record NZ_JBAOJM010000017.1, on the reverse strand, counting down.
AACGGACAGACAACCAATTGTCCGTTTTCAGCCAACCCACCTGGACATGACCCGTTCGAATCGACAGCGCTCCGTGCTTGAGCGCGTTTGTGGCCAGCTCGTTCATCACAATCCCGAGCACCGTTGCATCAGAGCTGCAAAGTAAGACCTGCTCGCCCTCCAGAGCAATCGGATCCCCTTGCGAGCGCTGGTACGGAGACAGCACCCGGGTTAGAAGACCAACGAGATCCGGGGGGTGCCCGGTTTCCCGATCGAGAAGGTCATGTACCGCAGATAGTGCTTTCAGGCGCGCTCCCAGATCATCAGCGGCGTCGGCATCCAATGTCAGCCTAGCAACTCCGATCACGCTGGCGTATGCATTCTTGAGTCGGTGGGCGAGCTCTCGATGCGACAACCTGATGGATTCAATAAGTTCTTTAAGCTCGGTAATTTCTGCTCCTGATTTCAGCCGCCGGAGAGCTGCGCGCCCAGCCATATCGAGGGCAGATGCAACCTTCAACTCGAACTCGGTCGGCGTGCGACGCGGATGCCAATATGCCGCTATTGCGAAACCCGTTTCCGATGGAGCCAGACGCATTGTCAGCTTGTAACGCATTTCTGTACCCGATATTCGGAGCGCCTCCCCCGAAATCGACTTTCCTCTTATGCCCCCGTGCAGGGTCACGTATCCGTGTTCAGAGATATCGATTTTATTGCCGACCCAATGCGGTACAGATGCGTCTTCCGCAACGCAATGATAGTCATCTCCGCTTCTTCGTATTATGACGATACCCTCCGCAGACATCAATTTATTTGCCGCGGAGCGCATCTTGGTCAAAACCTCTTCCGGCGTCGTGGCTGTCGACAGATAGCCGATAGCCTCAATGAGACTATAAACCTGTTGCTGGACCGGCGTGCCGAGTTCACGTGGGGCAGTCATCTCGACCTCCATTATCGAATGTCAGACAATTAACTGGCTCGAGCGTTTGAAAATTGGATGATTGGGCCTCCGCAAAATCACGACATATGGTCACCGCCGGTTGTGGCTATGTCCGTAGCGTCCCAAGCCAAGTGTGGATTGGAGTGGAAATCAGGTTTGCGAAATTGAGGGATCTCAATTTACGTCATATGGGATAAGCAACAGCCGGGAGGTGAAGTGCGCAGCCCGGACCAGATTCAGTTGCTCAACACATGTGGCCAAGAATTTGCCTTGCACCTCAAAACCTGAACAGTCATATTTGAAACCTTCGACAAAGCCGACGCATGGTCCGACGCCCAAGGTGGTGAAACCACAAGTCAAAATGCGTTGAACCATACACATGGATAGTTGCGTAGACGAATGATGCAGCCTTATTTTGGGTGCCGTCGGAACTGGTTCCACTCCAGTCGTCTTGCTGAAGTATTTTACTAATTAATATCTTGCGAACGTTGGTACCTGCCCTGACGTTCCATCCCGAGGTGAATGTGACTATCTATCGGTTTGGCGAATTCGAACTGGATCCAGGCCAGCGCCGGTTGAGCAAGGGCGAGGCAGCCATACGCATCGGCGCGAGAGCTTTCGATGTACTGACGTGCCTGCTCGAGAAGGCCGGAACAGTCGTCACGAAAGAAGAGATCATCAGGACCGTATGGCCGAGCACGTATGTCGACGAGGCTTCGTTGCGCGTCCATATGGTGGCACTTCGCAAGGCCATCTACGATGGTGAGCAAACGCTTTGTATCGAAAGCATACCGGGACTTGGATACAAGTTTGCCAAGCCAGTTTCCACGATCACCGATGATTCCTCTGCCAGCACAGCGCCTACGACACGCTACGGCCTGCCGGCAACGGTCGTGCGTTTGATCGGACGGGATGAGTTCCTCGCACACAGTGTGGAATTGATGCGCTCGATGCGGCTGATGACGATCACGGGGCCGGGAGGCATCGGAAAGACTTCGGCAGCAATCGAAATTGCCCGCTCCCTCGCCACTGAGAACAACAGTGTCGTCTTTCTCGACCTCGCAGCCCTCTCCAACGGGGAATTGATAGTCTCGCACCTGGCGTCGTCGCTTGGCCTAAGCGTCTTTTCGTCGGACCCCATGCCTGGCATCGTTCAAGCGTTGGGGAATTCGCGTACCGTCCTGGTGTTTGACAATTGCGAACACCTGATCGACAGCTGCGCCGGCGTCATCGACAGGCTTCTTCAACTAACACCCTCCACCTCTGTAATCGCTACAAGCCGCGAACCCTTGAGGATCGCTTCGGAGAAGGTCCGGCTCCTGCCTAGCCTGGAGGTTCCGAAGAAAGACGATCTGCCCTCCGCCTGTCACGACTTTTCCGCACTGGAACTCTTCAACGAACGTTTGATTTTCGCCACGGGCCAGAATGGGCTTACCGAAATGAAAGACATTTCGATTGCCGCCGATATTGTCCGCAGACTAGACGGAATCCCGCTGGCGATTGAACTAGCGGCATCACGTGTGGCAGGGCTTGGCCTTCAAAACACAGCCTCTTCCCTCAGTGATCCGATCAACACCCTCTGGCGCGGTCGCAGGACGGCCCCTCCCCGACAGCAGACTCTGAGGGCGACAATCGAGTGGAGCTACAACCTACTCACAACTGAGGAGCGACTTCTACTCAACTGCCTTTCGGTGTTCGCAGGACCGTTTACAGGCGATGCGGCTTGGTCGATAGCCAGGGATTTTCTCGATAGAGAAACGTTCTCGGACGCGCTTTCCGCCCTGCGGTCGAAGTCGCTGGTATCGACATCCCGCGGCGACGGGCGCCTTCGTCTATTGGAAATGACCCGTGCCTTCGCTCGTAGGCAGCTTAACGCCGGCGAATTCGCGGAAGCGTGCGGCCTGTCACATGCTCGTTGGGTCGGCGCGGAACTGGAACACGCGAAAGCTGGGTGGCGAAATCTCGATAAGTTCGAGTGGCTTCAAGCGCACGGCGACCTCATCAACGATATCCGCGCCGCGCTTGACTGGTGTTTCGACACAGGTCAGCGGAAATTGTGCTTCGAGATCACGGCCGCATCTCATATCCTCTGGACACAACTGGGCTTGATGAACGAGCAACTGAAGGTCGTCGAGCGGGCTATGGCACTGATGGAAACGACCGCCAACGTTGACCCTCTGATCGAGACTCAGCTTCGTTCGACGCTGGGCCTCGTGCTCTTCCATGTGAGAGGGTTGCGTGCGGACCAACAAGCGCTGCGAGAATTCGAAAAGGCGGCTGAGATCGCGGAGACGATCGGCGACCACGTCGAGATCGTCAGGGCTCACAGTGGGAGATGCGCAATCATAACAACCCAGGGAAGATATGCGGAGGCTGCTGAGATCGCGCTTCAGCTGGAGTCCAAGTTCGGCAAGCTTGCGCATGGCGCCAGCAGCAGAATTCTTGCCATGAACACCCACTTCCTCGGGCAGCATGAGAAGACCCACCAGCTTTGCACTCTTGCCGTCGAAGCCACCCGCGGGCCGATCGGCCGCACGCTAACGAGCGGTGCCGGATTCGATCAAAAAACGGTCGCACTGATGTTGATGGCCAAAACTTCCTGGATCCAGGGATTCTCGCAGCGCGCGATTTCTCTCGCGGACGAAGCCATCGCCGAGGCTCTGAACCTGGACGATGCGATATCAATATGCCTTGCGATATATGTTTCTGCGTTTCCTGTGTATTTCGGTCTGGGTGAATTTCAGGTTGCGCGACACCATCTCGCACTTCTTCGAGAACTGTCGACGAAACACTCGATGTTCAGGTCGCAGCTTTGGGCAGATGCCTTCGAGCTGCTGTTCCCGGAATCAAACGCCACGACAAGGCAGTTCGAAACCGCATTCGTTGGAGACACCAACGGGTCCCGGCTCGAGACGGTGATAACGCTTGCAGGAGAGCGCTGCGGAGCGGATCTGGTGGATTGGGCGCTCGCCGGGGATGCCGGCTGGTGCCGTCCGGAACTCCTCAGGATAAAGGGCGATATCGTTCGTCACAGCGATCCCGCAATGGCACGCGACCTATATTCCCAAGCGATCGCTGGCGCGATCACTCAGAAGTCACCGCTCTGGCAACTGAGAGCCGCCAATAGCAACGCTGAATGGTTGCAGGATGACGAACGGTCGACTTCGAAGCGGATGATAGAGGCAGCGCTGAAAGCGTTCCCGGAAGCACCGCCCAGAATAGAGCTTCAAACCGCAGAGCGCTTGCTCGCCTTATAACAGCTGGCATTTCCGAGTGAGGATCTAAGCGAGCGAGTTATGCATGGGTTCGGTAATCGTTGACGAACCCTCGTCAAGACCGATGCATGCAAAACCCTTAGCGCTGTGGGAAACGCAACACGCGCCGCGTCCTGCAAAGTGCGCGGGCAACAAAACACTCCCCCTGTCAGAGGCACGCTCAAGGACACGTTTACGTGTTTTCGTGGCCTGGTCGGCATCAAAGCAGAACGCGCTGCTCCATTCAGGGTAATAGACCTGAATCGGATGATGAATAATGTCACCGCTGAACAGCCCTTCCTGATCATCGTCGCGGAGGGCGAAAAGAAGATGGCCAGGGGAATGACCGGGCGAATCTTCGGCAAAGAGGTTGTCCCCGATCTGAAAACCGCCGTCGACAAGCAGTTCCTGGCGACTTTCTACGATCGGAAGGATGCTGTCTTTATACAGTAGAGAGCCCCAGGCTGCGAACGAACCGCCGCCCTCCACCAAGAGGGCATCGTAGTCGGTCTTCGACATCACGTATTTTGCGTTCGGGAACGTCGGGACCCAACGCCCGCTTGAAAGGCGGGTGTTCCATCCGACGTGGTCGGCATGTAGGTGAGTACAGAGGACGTAGTCGATTTCTTCCGGGCGGACCCCGGTCGACGCAAACCGGTCCATGTAAGGGGTGTCCAGCATGTCGAACAAGGGAGCTCCGCCTGGCCGCTGCTTATGGTTGCCCGTGCAGGTGTCGATGAGAATTTTGTGATGCTCCGTCTCTACGAGCCAGCTGTGGCACGACATCACCAACCTTCCGGTTCCCCGGTCAAGATAACGCGGCTCGAGCCAATTGAGATGCGGAGCCACCGCTTCTGCCGACCAATCCGGAAGCAAGTCCCGCGGCATGAAAGCCGGCCCGCGATATTCCTCCACCCGTGTGATTTTAACAGAACCAATTTTCATTTCGAGGCCTCGCCGTGAACCAGACATCAAGCGAACAGGCCACCGCCAAGTGATATTGTACAATCGAGCACTTTTAAACGATCAGCGCGTATTTTCTGTGTTTGCGTATCCGATGCCGCCTGTGTAGCGTCTGGTCCTGCTGGCGCGAGGGCTTCGTCAAATTGGCAGGCGACCGCCAATGTGCTGGCGACTTTGACGAGAGGCCGGCAGCTTGAATGCAGTCATTGAGGTCGTAAGATTTGTGAATCTTAAGAAGGCCGCGGATGCGTACCAGCCATCAGCGCCGACATTTCACCCCCCAAACGCTGCAGTTTATGCCAATGATCCCTATTGATCAGGGAAAGGAGACACAAATGCGTCCAACGACGAAGGAGAGGCTCGTCAACGCTGGGGCAGATCGTTTCCGTGAACTGGGCTACTCAGCTTGCAGCGTACAGGAAATCGTTGATCAGGCGGGCGTCCCCAAAGGCAGTTTCTACAATCACTTTAAGACAAAGGAAGCTTTTGCAGTCGAGGTTGTCGCGAACTACGTCGCCTCGACACGACGTGACATTCTGAAGGATTCTGGCACCACTCCCTTGAACCGGATCGCGCACCACTTCCGTCACCTGTTGGAAAGCCACGAAAAAGCACCGTACAATCGGGGTTGCCTGATCGTCAATCTTACCGCGGAAACGTCCGATAGCATTCCATTGCTTCGCGAAACCCTGAACGCATCGCTGACGGACTGGATTGATTTGCTCTCCGAAACCATTCGGGAAGGCCAAGCCGGCGGAGAAATCAAGAGCGACCTTGAACCGGCTAAATTCGCCCGCTTCTTGATAGATGCCTACGAGGGAGCGGTATTGAGGATGAAGGTTAGCAACGCCAATAACGCGCTTGAAAACTTTTACTCGATTGCGATGTCGTTGCTGGCGGCGAGCTAAGGGGGCGTAGCGTTCGCGTTGCTCTTTAGAAATCGTTTCTTCGTTGCGAGTTCGAACTTCTCGCTCGCAACGGTTTCTCTGAAATCAGCCATGCGCAATGAAAGCGCTATGCGGCGGGATGTGACAATATCGCCGCGTCCGGTGCCCCTATTTTCACTCCATCAACTCTGACCGAGATGGAGTCTCCGGTGACAAACGATTTTAACCTGGCCCTTTCCCGTAGACAGACCCTCATGGCGGGCGTGGCCGCGTCGCTTGTGATGGCGGCACCCGGCCTTGCAGCACAGAAGCAATCCCAAACCACCCACAACGGAGAAGTTTCGATGACCGATGGTTTCGTAAAAACCAAAGACGGCGTGAATATCTACTATAAGGACTGGGGTCCGAAGGACGCCCAACCGATCGCGTTCCACCACGGCTGGCCGCTCTCGTCCGACGACTGGGATGCCCAGATGCTGTTCTTCCTGGCGCATGGCTATCGTGTGATTGCCCACGACCGTCGTGGTCACGGTCGCTCGAGCCAGGTCGCCGATGGTCATGACATCGACCACTACGCGGCTGACGCCGACGCGGTGTACCAGCACCTCGATCTCAAGAACGCCGTCCATATCGGTCACTCGACGGGCGGTGGCGAGGTGGCACGATATGTCGCGAAATACGGCGAGCCTCAGGGCCGTGTCGCCAAAGCCGTTCTGGTGAGCGCCATCCCGCCATTGATGCTCAAGACCGCTTCTAATCCCGGTGGTCTGCCGATCGAAGTCTTCGATGGATTGCGCAACGCGCTGGCAGCAAACCGCGCCCAGTTCTTCCTCGATCTGCCGACCGGCCCGTTCTACGGCTTCAACCGCGACGGCGCGACCGTATTGCAGGGAGCGATCCAGAACTGGTGGCGTCAGGGAATGATGGGCGGAGCAAAGGCTCACTATGACGGCATCAAGGCCTTCTCCGAGACGGATCAGACCGAGGACCTGAAAAAGATCACCGTGCCGACGCTTGTCATGCATGGCGACGACGACCAGATCGTTCCGATCGACGACTCGGCCAAGCTCTCGGTCAAGCTCCTCAAGAATGGCACCCTCAAGGTCTACCACGGTTATCCGCACGGAATGCTGACGACGCATGCCAACGTTATCAACCCCGACCTCTTGGCCTTTATCAAGGGTTGATGTTTCAGCCTTCTGTCAATCCGCGGCGGACGAGATCCGTCCGCCGCCCAAACACCGAAATCGAGCGCAAAGTGTGCCCATGTATGGGCGTTGTCACTTGACCGCTCCCGTGCCCGGCGTCTCGCATCGCGCCCAGTCGCCCGAAGGTGCTCCATGCGATTTCAAAAATCCCGAGAGAACTTCGAATTCTTTATCGTCGCCGGTCTGTACGGCTTGAGCATCGTGTCGGTCGTCACGTACGCCGCCATCGATATCGCCGGTCATCAGGTTAAGGCGGACACATATGCCGCTCGCGCAGCAACACCCAGCGATGCCCTGATCGGCCACCGCCACTAGGGCCATTTGCTCGAGAGTGAATTAGAAACGCCTCTGCCCCGTTGAGGCAATCTCGGGCAGGGGCATTTCCACAGCAGACAGGATGCGGCCTTAAAAACGCGTCCACCGCCGCCAGTCACGAGTGAGCGCGATCGTACAATTCACAAGTCTGCACGCGCAATAATCTGATCATAAAGTTCGTTGTCGCCGTGTCATGGCGGCCACAGATTGCCGAACATCAAGGAGGCCAGCATGTCCACGACTCCAACTGCCGATCACGGGAAATTTAAGATCGGGAACTACGAAATTAACCGGCTCGGCTACGGTGCTATGCGGATCACAGGCTCAGGCGTGTGGGGACCTCCCACTGATCGCGTCGGCGTCCTGGGCACACTGCGGCGGCTTCCGGAGCTCGGTGTCAATTTCGTGGATACGGCCGACTCCTACGGTCCCAACGTTTCCGAAGAACTTGTGAGGGAAGCATTGCATCCGTATCCAGGAATGTTGATCGCCACGAAGGCGGGCCTTACTCGCAGCGGCCCCGGCCAGTGGGGTCAAAACGGACGCCCGGAGTATCTGGTAGCGCAAGCGCACGGAAGCTTGAAGAGGCTCGGAGTGGAGCGCATCGGTCTCTGGCAATTACATCGCATCGATGCGCGCGTTCCCGCGTCGGAACAGTTCGATACGATCAAAAAGCTGATTGACGCCGGCACCATCGAGAACGCGGGCCTGAGCGAAGTCTCGGTTGATCAGATCAAGCAAGCTTCGAAGTATTTCAAGGTTGCGACGGTGCAGAACCGCTACAACCTTATCGATCGCGAAAGCGAGGATGTGCTCGAATACTGCGAGCAGAATGGCATCGGCTTCATCCCTTGGTATCCGCTCGGATCGGGTGAGTTGACGCGCAGGGGTTCCGTCCTGGATGAAATCGCGCATGCGTATAAGGCGTCTCCCACGCAAATTGCGCTTGCCTGGATGCTCAGGCGGAGTCCTGTCATTCTTCCCATCCCCGGAACATCCAACGTGCATCACCTTGAGGAAAACGTCGCCTCGCGTGACATCACGCTCTCGGATCCGGACTACGAAACGCTGAACGGCATCGCTGCTGCGTAAAATATGGGACTGTCGCGCGCGGCCCGGGCGCGCGTAGTCCCAGCAGAGCGTTTCACGAAGTGCAGCAAGCCGTCCAGCGATGGCTGTAATTGCCATCAATGCGGCGGGTAGGTTGCCGTCAATAAAACGAAGCTCCGATCACTCCGATGAACGCAACCTCCATGACCGATCAAATCGCAACGATAACGTCTGATGTTCGCAGCGCATCGCCCGTCGAAAGCGGAAGGCCAGAATGGCCGAGCGTGATAGGGAGAATGCTGCTGCCCGTCATCGCCGTCGGGATTGCATTGGCCGGAGTGTTTTACGCTGGCGGAAGTTGGAACGAGTGGACTTCCAGCGCCGCATACCAGACCACGAACGACGCCGCGATCGGTGCAGACGTCAGTTTTCTCAGTGCGAGGGTATCCGGCAACCTCGTATCGGCTCATGTAGCCGACTATCAGCACGTCCGAAAAGGCGATCTCATCGCCGAGATCGATCCAAGGGAGTATGAGGCGACTGCTTCGCTCGCCTCGGCGAATGTTTCCGCCGCCAAATCATCGCGCGCGAACCTCACGAACCAGGAGGCGTTGCAGCGAGCGGCAATCGTCGCTGCAACGGCCCAACATGATTCCGCACTTGCGTCCCTCGAACAGACGAGGCTCGAATACGAGCGGCAACAGGACCTTGGTCAGGCGAGTACGGAACAACGGCTTCAACAGTCCCACGCAGCCTACCTTCAGGCACATGCATCCGCGGAGTCGACGACTGCTGCTATCGAGCAGCAGAGAGCTCAGCTGGAAGTTCTGCGGGGTCAGGAAAGCCTTCTGGACGCACAGATCGCAGCACAATCGGCATCCCTTGCGACGGCCGAGCTTCATCGCGAATTCACGCGCATCTATGCACCCTTTGACGGAACCGTAGGCAAGAAGTCCGCGCATGTCGGCGACTATTTGAGCATTGGCGGCAACGTCGTCCCGATCATTCCGAACGAAGTGTACGTAACCGCAAACTTCAAGGAAACACAGCTGGCGAATATGCGCATCGGCCAGGCTGCCGAGGTGAAACTCGACACATATCCAGGCACTGTCTTGCAGGGCAGGGTCGAGAGAATGTCACCGGCCAGCGGATCGACCTTTGCATTGCTCCCGCCGGACAACGCGACCGGAAACTACACCAAGGTGGTGCAGCGTATCCCGGTCAGGATCGCGATCGACGACGGGCAGCCCTTACGCGACAGACTGAGCCCAGGCCTGTCGGCGACTGTGACCGTCGACACGCGGGGACAACACTAGTGACGGAGTTCGCGGACATGTCCGTCCCGCAGCCGGCCGCGACGAAACGTCCTGTCTTCATAGTCGCTGCCCTACTACTCGCTTCTTTCGTTGTGGGTTTTGATACCCGCGTTTTTACGGTGGGGCTTCCCGACCTACGCGGAGCCTTCGGCATGGGCTTCGATGAAGGCTCGTGGTTTTACACGGCGGCAAACGCACCCCAGATATTGATCGCGCCAGCTGTGGCCTGGCTGATCACGGTATACGGCGTGCGCAGGATCATGGTCCCGTCCAGCGTCGTGTATTCCCTTCTTTCGTTGGGCATTCCTGCGATTCACGATCATACGCTGCTCATAATCGCGCACATAGTGAGGGCGCTTCTTCTCGGTGTTTTTATTCCGGCGACACTGATGATCGTCTTTCGAAACCTGCAACCCAAGCATTGGCTGATCGGCCTCGCGATCTATACCCTGCGAATTCCGCTCTCTCAGGGCCTCGGATTCGTTCTCGTCGGTTACTACGGCGAGGATTTCGGATGGCAGTGGCTCTACTGGCAAGATGTCCTGCTCGCGCCGCTTATCGGCGTTTTCCTTGTATTGGGCGCGCCGAAGGAACCAATCGATCGGAAACAACTCGGGAAAGCCGATTGGGGTGGAATGCTCTTGCTTGGTGCTTCCATGGCGTTTCTCTACGTCGGGCTGGACCAGGGAAACAGGCTGGACTGGCTGGAATCCGGAACAATTGCCAGCGCTCTGATCGCAGGTGGTTTTCTGTTCTTCGTCTTCCTGGTCAACGAGGCTGTTGTCGCCCAACCTTGGGCTCACGTCAGCGTCCTGCGCATACGTAACGTGTCACTGGGGCTTGCCGCGGTCACCATTTTTACATTTGCAAGCGCTATGGGCAGCAGTCTGATCCCTGGCATGATGCAGACAGTCACTGCCCTCCGACCATACCAGATCGGAGATCTGTTCATCTGGTACGCTGTGATCCCGTCGTTTTTCCTTGTTGCAATCGCTGGAGTTGCTCTCTACTTCATTGATGCTCGCATCGTACTCATCATCGGCATGTCCGTCACGGGAGTCGCTGCAATGATGGGCACGGAGGTAACGTCGCAATGGTTTCCGGAGAGCTTTAGACCGATCTTGTTGCTCAGCACGGCAGGACAGGCGATGACGTATTTTGCCTCATTTGTCTTCCTCGTCGGCAACTCGGACCCGAAGACTTCAACGGCTACGTCCGCGTACATTCAGGTCTGCCGATTGGGTAGCGCGGAACTCGCCTCGAGCTTCATCGCTACACTTCTGCGATTCCGAGAGCAATTTCATTCCAACGCCCTCGGAATACACCTGACAAATGACTCTCCTCTTCTGCGCTACCAGTTGTCGGGATTGAGCCATCTGCTCGATCGCACGGGCAACGGAACCGCCAAAGCGCTTGCCACGGTTTCGGCTTCGGCTCGAACTCAAGCCACCGTCCTTGCGTATAGCGACAGCTTCTTCGCAGCATTCTGGTTTGCAGTCGCCGGATTGGTCGTGGTCGCCCTGATGACGGCTGCACCGAAAAGCCCCTTGAGTCCAAGACTCTTCCGGACAATGCCTACCAACTGAATTCCGCCAAACGAGCTCAGGCGGTGGGCTGTCCTTGATTGTCAGATTTAGCAACTGAGTTGCTGTCGCCTATCGAACAACGGCTCTATTGAACCGCGATCTTTTGCTACCCGAGTTCAAGCCGCCACGGAAAAGATGCGGAAAAAGCTCCCTTCCGCAAATGCAGCCGCTACGCTACCAAAGCGTAAGGATTGGCTGATGCAGGAAAACTGCTCTGTACTGTGGCACCAAGGGCAAGCCGGTGGGTGGGGTTTTCCCAACTTACAATAATATTGTAAAAGGCACGGCCTGATCGCGTGCAAGCCGTCTTCGATAAACGAGACCGTCACCTGCCGACTGTACGGCCGCTCTTGCTCCCGGTTTTGAGCGTCCGAACCCCGGGCGTAACATTACGCGCGATGTCGCCGGGACTGGCGTGGCGAAAGGTTTCACTCCCTCGCCGCTGCCACATCCTTCGCCGTTACCTTGCCGCTCTTTCCGCTTAACCGCTCGATCACGTAGTTGGCGAGCGCAGCAACTTCTTCGTCGGAATAGATCGCGTGGAAGGCAGGCATCATCTGGCCTGGTAGACGTGCCTCATTCGAAGAGCCCTTAAGGATCACTCTCACCAGATTGCTGCCTTCGGGATCGTTCACAGCGTGCGAACCCTGAATTGATGCCCGGTCGTTCGCAAGCCCACCGCCGTCCTTTCCGTGGCAGCTGGCGCAGGCGCCTGCGAAGATGCGAGCGCCGAGTTCCCCGGACGGCACTGCAGACGCATCCGGCCCAGATGGAACCACCTTCGTTTCGAGACCGGTTTTCACGGCCGGAACCGTTCGCAGATAGGAGACAATAGCTTCGATGTCGGAAGACGGGAGTTTGCTGAATGAAAGGTCTACCGCCTCCCGCATCGCGCCGCCGGCAGGGCCGTGGCCTTTCGCATGCCCAGTTGCGAGGAACGCCTTCAGATCTTCATCGCTCCAGTTACCGACCCCAGTCTCGGGATCGCTTGTAATGTTCCAGGCCTTCCATCCGTCTACCTCGCCACCCGACAAGGCTTGCCCTTGCTTTCTCTGGAACATGAGACCTCGAGGAGTATGACACTCGCCGCAGTGCGCTAGGCCCTCGACAAGGTAGGCACCGCGGTTCCACCGTTCATCCTTCGAAGGATTGTTTTCGAAGGGATGCGAGGGCAGGAACAGGAGGTTCCAACCGCGCATCAGCCAGCGCTGGTTGAACGGAAATTCGAGCGTGTTCTCAGGCGCAGAGTCCGAGACCGCCGTGACAGTGTTTAGATAGGCACGAATGGCGAGGATATCGTCGGTCGAAAGCAAGGCGTAGGATGCATAGGGAAACGCGGGATATAGGTTCTCGCCATGCTTATCGACACCCGATCTCACCGCGCGGACGAATTCCGCATCGTTCCAAGCGCCGATACCGTGTTCCTTGTCCGGAGTGATATTGGACGAATAGATAGTTCCGAATGGAAGTTTGAACGGCAGCCCTCCAGCGAATGGCTTGCCACCTTTCGTGCTGTGACAGGCGGCACAGTCGCCAGCGATCGTCAGATATTCGCCGCGTGCGATAAGTTCTTGCCCAGATGGCTGTTTTGCGCTCGCAGCCACCTCGGGAAGCGAATGGGGATAGAAAAAGAACAGTCCGGCTCCAACTGCACCCACCACAGCCAGGGAGACCAGACCCAACAGAATTTTCATGGAATATTTCATTGTCCGGCTCCTAAGGCTCGTTCGTCTATTTCAGTCTCTTGCGCGGCGAAGCTGCTTTCCAATTCCGGAGGGCTCCAACCACGCTGGACCAGTTCATCGTATTTTTCGCGCCGTCCGAGCATCGCCTCCTGGATGACGCGCCCGATATCATTGAAGCCCGCGACAAAGAGCTCGTTGTCGGACACGCGCGTCGTTTCGTCGAGCAGCGTCCCCATTCGGGCGAGGCCCGCGAGATCCTGATGGACGAACACGCTCTTTCGCTTCTCAACCTCGTAGGGATGCATGCCCATTGTCCTGAGCGCGAGGCCCCCTGCCTCCACCGAGCTTCCGAAAAGCTCGCGGACAATGTGATCCGCGCCCGCGTCAACAAGCTGGTAATGATGCAACCGATCATAAGCGCGAGCGATAATTGTGATCCCAGGGTTCGCTCGGCGAGCCGCCTCGATGATCTGTATCGTGCGGTCTGGGTCGTCGATCGCGACCACAAGCAGGTCCGCCTTGGCGACGCCAGCCGAATGAAGCAGATCAGGACGCCCCGCATCGCCGAAATATGATTTCACTCCGAATTTACGAAGGTCATCGACCACGTCCGCACGGTAATCCAGGACAACGGGCACGAAACCGTTGGCCAGCAACATGCGATTCACGATCTGGCCAAAACGGCCAAGGCCCGCGACGATGACCTTTCCGCTGCCTGGCCTCTCGGGCTCTGTTGACGGTGTTTTTCGTCTCTCAATCCTTTCGGCCATATGGTCGAAGAGCATGAAAAGCCCAGGCGTGATTATCATTCCCAAGGCTATGACGAGCACCCCGATGGATGCAGAGGTTCCGGTTATCAGCCCCATGCTTTGACCGAGCGAGAGCAGGACAAATCCGAATTCGCTCGCCTGTGCCAACCCCAGTGCGAAGAGCCATCCGGCAGCATCCCGCAATCTGAAGAGACGACCGAGCGGAAAAAGGACCGCGAATTTAATGATTACGAGCACCGCAGTTGCGCCAAGCACGACATCCCAGTTGGCCACCATTACGGAAGGGTCGATCTTCGCGCCTATCGTCATAAAAAACAGGCCGAGAAGCAGACCTTTGAAAGGCTCGATATCGTTTTGAAGTTCGTGCTTGAATTCGCTATTCGCAAGAACGAGCCCGCCGAGAAAAGCGCCAAGCGCCGGAGACAATCCAACCAATGACATCAGCAGGGCAATCGCCACGACCACCAAAAGCGCAAACGCCGTGAAGATATCGCGAAGTCGGTCTCTAGCGATCGCGCGCATGATTGGACGTGAGAGATAGTGACCGCCGACAACAACCGCCGCCACTGCACCCAGCGTAAGAAGTGCGGCCGCCCAGCCTGGAAGAGTGGAGAGCCAGCCAGCCCCGCGGTCGGCTCCAGGCGTCTGGCCGCCGGGTGCCATCAGCGGAAGGCACGCGAGCATCGGAATGACGGCCAGGTCCTGGAACAGGAGAACCGCGAAACTCGCCTGGCCACCGTCCGAGTCCAGCATCCCTCTCTCCTCAAGGGTCTGCAATACGATCGCCGTCGATGAAAGGGCCGCTACAAAGCCAAACAGAACCGCCTGCTGCCATTCGATATGAAGGAAGACGCTGAGGACGGTGACCACCGCAACCGTCAAGACGACCTGCAAACCACCCAACCCAACGAGCTTTGCACGCAAGCGCCAGACCATCTTGGGATCGATTTCGAGGCCAATCAAGAAGAGCATCATCACGATGCCCAATTCCGAGATCTCTTCAAGATAGCCGGCGTTGGCTTCCGAAAGCTGCAAAACCGGGCTCATCAAAGCGCCGGCAACAATGTATCCGACAACGGAACCGAGACCGAGCCTACGGGAGACGATGACGGCGAGGACCGAGGAGGCCAGACAGGCAAAAGCAGGCAACAGCAAGCCGGACATCAGCTTATCTCCCGACGGCCAACGAACTCCGCAAGATCGCCGGCCGTAACCTCGTCCCGTCGCCCAAGCGCGCCGATGTCCAACGACGAGTCACGCAGGCCCTCCAGGAGCATTGGATAGGACTCGACATGAATTTTCGCGGAGGGGGAATCGACATGGTTGGCCGCATGCAGCACGAATGGCGGAAGAAAGGTCATTCCGCACAGTTCAATCGTCTGTCGTAGCGGCAGGATAAACATGGAAAACGGATGCTTGTTTCCGCCCTCATACGAATAGTCTCGAACACTGCCTCCCGTGGTTATGCAAGCGATCGCCAGCTTTCCGGCAAGTTTTTTCCCGTGTGGCCCGTGAGCGAAGCCGTACTCGAGAACCAGATCCTGCCATTGCTTCAGAAGAGCGGGCGTCGAGTACCAAAAGAGCGGGAACTGGAACACGATCACGTCGTGATCGATTAACCGCTTCTGCTCACGTTCGACGTCTATGTCGAACCGAGGGTATTCGGCGTAGATATCGACAAAGGTAACCCCCGCGACCTGCTGGGCGCGCCTCGCCATAGATAGATTGATACCGGTCGACCGTTGCGCCGGATGCGCAAACAGGACGAGAACTCGCGCCAAAGGTTTTTCCTCTTTTTTCGAAGCTGCTCGCGCGCGGTTCACGATCTGGAGGCGCGAATTATCCGGGCACAAGGATAGTGGCTCGCAACATCAAATATTGGATGATCCGGTTTCGATAAGCCGAGTGGTGTGATCGGAGGATCGATTTTGACAATCTTCGCGGAGATGTGCGTGCTACGCGGGGACGCAGCGAAGGAGTGAAGACTGTCTCTTAGACTCTGGCAACCTTGACCTTAAGTGACATCTTGCGACGGGAAATCGTGATGACGAACGACTATCCACCTTTGCCGCCATTGAGCACGGGTCTACGCCAACGGTGCCCGCGATGTGGGCAAGGCGCCACCTCTTCAATGCTTCCTGACGGGGGATTCGTACGAAGTGTGTGACCTTGATTACTCGTTTGCAGAGCCGGCGGGCGGCCCGGCCTTCTTTGTCATTTGCCTTGCGTGTGTCCCAAGTCCACTTCTCGCGGTGTGGCCTCTGGTTTCGTGCGAAGTTTCGGTGTGGACCAAGTGTCTATTACGGGGCCATTCATGCTATTGATATGCATGCCGCCATTGAGGCCGTTGAAGAGATGGCTGATCTGCAGCCCCTATTTCTATAAGGCTCAAGAAGGAAAGCTTGCCGGGCTCGATGAGCTGGAGGCGTGGGACTAATCCAAGTCTCGGTGTCTTTAAGATAAGACTGCATCGGAATTCTGGAAGGGCACTTAACAATTGGGGATCCCATGACCGTTCTGCACTTCGAAGGTTTCGAACTGGACGTTCAAAATCGTAAGCTGACGGCGGGCGGCCAACCACTTAGACTTGGTGGCCGAGCATTCGATCTTCTTGCCGTGCTCGCTCAACGTGCGGGTCAGGTGGTCAGCAAGGATGAGCTCCTGAGTGCGGTTTGGCCGACCACCGGGGTCGAAGAAGGTACGCTACGTGTTTCGCTGGTTTCGCTCCGCAAATCTTTGGGAGAGCGCGCTCGTGGCTTCATAGATAACGTGCCCGGCAAGGGGTACGTTTTCGTGCCACCGGTTCGGATCGACGGCGCTGCGTCCGTCACGACGAAGTCCAGCATGTCCTCAGCAGACCTTCCGCGCCTCGCGAACAAGGTCATCGGCCGTGATGAGTTCATCGAAACAACAACTGACCTTTTACAGCAGTCGCGCATCATTACCATCACGGGCACGGGAGGCATCGGAAAGACGTCCGCTGCCATCGCCATCGCAGAACGCTTCTTGGGCCGAAGAAGAGTGTTGTTCATCGATCTCGCCTCCTTGTCCGAAAACGCCAGCCTGATGCCGTCGCTCGCCAGTCAGCTCGGCCTGAGCGTCTACGGTTCGGAATTGCTCCAGGCTGTGGCGACAGAACTGCGAAAAACTCCGACACTTCTTGTTTTCGATAACTGTGAGCACGTCATCGATGCTGCAGCGGAAGCAGCAGAATCGATCCTTCTCGAAGTTCCGACGTCCTCGATTCTCGCGACAAGCAGAGAGCCACTCAGGATACAGCTCGAGCGCATCCGTCGCTTGCCGCCCCTCGCCGTCCCGCCAGAGGGCACAATCGCGGAGGACGCGCTAGGCTATGCGGCTTTGGACTTGTTTTACAGAATGGCTGGTCTCTTCAAAGACGAGCAGGACCTGAGACAACCCGAGATAATCGAATTGTCTGCCGACATTGTGCGAAAATTGGAGGGTATCCCGCTTGCCATTGAACTTGCGGCTTCGAGAACCCTCGACCTAGACATCAGGGAGCTGCATCGCTCCGTGGCAAGACCGCTTGCAGTTCTTCGTCGCGGAAGGCGAAATGCCCCCGCAAGACAACAAACCTTGCAGTCGGCGCTCGACTGGAGCTTCCAAACGTTATCTCCAGTTGAAAAGGAACTCCTGCTCCGGTTATCAACCTTTGCCGGACTTTTCAGCGCCGAGGACGCCCGCGCTGTCGCGGGCGACCATCTTTCCGATGACGAATTCTACGAAGCATTCGACGACCTCTTTCTCAAATCCCTCCTAAACGTCACTTCTGAGGGCGGAAGCTACAGGCTTCTCGTAACAACACGCCACTACGCCTCCGCGAAACTCGCATCATCGCCCCTCAAACGGGAGGCCCAACATGCACATGCCCGCCATTGCTCCGCGAGATTGAAAAAGTCAGAGGCGGATTGGACTAAACTTGAAACGGACGAGTGGCTGCGGCTGCATGGTGCCCTCATCCACGATTTGCGCATCGCCCTCGCCTGGGCATTTTCCGCCGATGGCGACGATGCCCTCGGAATTGAACTCACCGCCACCTCGAACATTATCTGGACGCAACTGGGATTTATGATCGAACAGCTGGTCGTGATCGAGACTGCGCTTGCCCGAGCGTCTGCCACGGAGGTACTTGATCCACGTCACGAGATGTACCTGCGGCTATCGCACGCAGGCACCATCTATCACATCAAAAGCTCCGAGCGAGATCCGCAAGCCCTTGCGGAATACCACAGAGCAATCCAGATCGCTAAAGACCTCGACGATCATATGGGCATACTTCGCGCGAGCGGCGGCATAACCGCGATCCACACAATGAATGGGGACTACATTGATGCGATCAACGTTGCGCGAAAGTTCGATGACCTTTGCGATGAAAAACTGCCGAACGCCGTTAGTCGCATGCTCGCTCACAACCTTCATTACATAGGTGATTTCGAAGGTGCTATGCGACATGCCAACATAGCCCTCGAAATGGCGAAAGTCGGCGTTCGGGGAACACTGAATAATGGAGCAAGTTACGACCAAAGGCTCAGCGCTCTTTCAACTGTAGTCAAGACCTTATGGGTCCAGGGTGAACTAAGAGCGGCGATGCGGCAACTCGACACCGTCTTGGCCGAAGCAATTAACCTTGACCACGCGATCTCGACCTGCCTCTATCTTGCGGTCTCGGCCTGCCCCACCGCTTTTGGCATGAGGGAGGTCGGACCTGGTCGGAGCCTGCTCGGCCTCCTCATTGAAAAATCCGGCGATAATTCCCTGCTCCGTTGGCAGGAATGGGCTTTCACGTTCGAGCAGGTTTCCATGGCCCTCGCATCGGATGACAAGGAGCGCTTCAACAAGGCGCTAGCAAACGCCGGCGGTGCGCGGTTTGAGAACTGCCTGATCGTAGGCGGCCACCTCGCAGACCGTACGGCCATAGACCGGGCCCTATCGAAAAATGCCGGATGGTGTCGAGCAGAACTCTACCGCCTCAAGGGCCTGCTGCTCCTCGACGAAGACGTCGATGCCGCCCGGAAGCTTCTCATGGAAGGATATCTGATTTCCTCTCAGCAAGGCGCAAGGTTCTGGGAGCTTCGCTGCGCAGCCAGTATAGTGAAGTGTACCCCAATGGAGGGTCTCGGCGCTGCAAAAAGCCGCCTTGATCGAACGCTGGCAGGATTCGATGGAGAGCTTGCCACTGTGGACGTAGTGGAGGCAAGAGCGCTCCTCTAAGCTTCGCCACCCGAACCTGCCATATTTCTGCAGGGTACCTTTATCATGGAAAACAGCCGTCGACGCGCGTCGCGCCTGGTTGACCATCATGGAACAAATGCGGAAATCAGCTCGCCGATCGGCCGCAAAGTCCCGTCGAGGCGAACTACGGAACGCCGCTTCCCATTGTGCTCGGTCACGCGGTTGCGGGCATCGTTCGCGAAGTCAGGTCAAATGCGACTGATATCAACAGAAAGACTTGGCCCGTGTTCGAACCGAAGCTCTGCATGACAGCCCCGATCAGTTTAGCCGCAATTACAAGCTTTCGTAGACAAGCTTCGTGAAAAAGTCCGGCGTGATCACGAACTGGCCCCACACGGCGTCAAACGCCGAGGTCGGCCGTTGAGCCTGCACCTCACCCAAACTCATGCCCTTGCTTTTACTCGCCGAGATCGACGCCCTGATGGCAACGAGCATTTCCAGGTAAACCTTGAGTTCATCGCGGTTGCCGACGGGCTTGGCATGTCCCGATACGACGAGCGTGTCAGCATCGCAGATATCGACGTTCCACCGTGCAGCCTCGATCATGCCGTCAATGCTGCCTCCGGTAGACCTGTCGATGAACGGATAGATCCCGTTCCAGAAAGTGTCGCCCGTGTGAAGCACATTCGAATTCTGGAAAAATACCGAGAGATCACCATCCGTGTGCGCATTTCCGTAAAACCTCAGACTTACCCGATCTCCGTTGATATCCAACTCATGTGTGTCTGCCACGACGACCGAAGGCAGAGCCGGGATCGAGGAAGAGGGAAAGTCGAAATTCCAGTCCTCGACACGCTGTGCCGTACTCAAATGCTTGAGCGTCATTTCGTGCGCGATGATCTTCGCACCCTCCCGGCCTAGCCAATCGTTGCCGTCAGCGTGGTCGAAGTGCCAATGTGTATTTACCACGGCAGCAACCTCGGGGCTTCCCAAGGTAGTCAAGCTTTCCCTGATCTTGGCTTCCGATACGGCGATGCCCGCATCAACGAGGAACATTCCGTCGTCGCCGAAGCTGGCAAGCATATTGCCGCCTGAGCCCTCCAGAACCGTAAGCCTGCCGCGGACGGTGTGAAGCGAAACAGGAGACGAGGCCGCATAATCCCTCATTGCATTCACAATCCCGCGCGCTTTCGCGTAGGCCTGTGCGGGTGTCAGCATCGGACCGCCGCCGGCGCCGGAAGTCTCGGGGGCCACGCAGCAAAAGCAGAAGCCGCGATGGGAAAAGCGAGAAGCGTGCATTATTCCTGGTCCTCAAAAGTCTGGAAATCGAGTGCGTGAGGTGTTGACTACGGATGTTCGCCAGACCGATGGTTCCGGACAAACGACGCAATCACGTCGGCGCAGAAGTGCGGTTCCTGGTGGTGCGGTCCGTGCCCGGCCTGCGGCAGCGTCACCAGGTGAAGCGACTTCCAGTCGCGCACCAGTTCCAACCAGTTTTCGACCGGGCAAGCGATGTCGTGGTCTCCGGAAATCACCAATAGCGGCACCACGCCGGCCGCCAGCTTTCTCATGTGAGAGCCTTCGGGATCCGGGTAGATGGTCGACCTGTCCTTCGCCTCGCTGAGGAGTTTCATGAAGGTCGCCTCCGGGATCGCAGGAGAGCGGCCTGCCTTGCGTTCGGCGATGCGATCATGAGAACGCTTTGCGGCCGCCTTGCTGCTTTCGGATGCTGGTTCGAAGAACAGGATAAACTCGTCATCCAGGGTATTCACCGGATTCATGGCGGTCTTGATGAAAAGCGGCTCGCCGCTGACTTTCGGATGTCCCGGAGGAGCCGTTCCGATTAGGACCGCCTGCGAAACCTTGTCCGGATAGGTTGTCGCGAAAACCTGTGCAACAACCCCACCCAACGACCATCCCCCCATGACAACTTTGTCAAAGCCGAGGAAATCGATCAGGTCCCTTGCGTCCTTCGCAAGCGACGCGCGATCGTATGTCGGTGTCCCGGTCGATCCACCGAGTCCGGTATAATCGAAAATCACTACCGTGAAATTCTTCGTAAGCTCGTCAAGGAAGAGCGGATCCCAGGAGTCCATCGTTCCCCTGAACCGGACGGCGAGGACGATCGGCGGCCCCTCTCCGAATTGCCGATAGGCAAGCGTGCGACCTTCAAGGTTTGCGTATCTGGTTTCGACTGTCGAAGCATTGGCTGGGGTCATTATTAATCTCCGAATTATTTCTAGTTGCGCTTGGTCGGAGCGCCGACATTTGCAAAGAGCATGTTGAGACCTTCGGTAATCGTAGGATGGGCGAAAATCCCATCGCGCAATGCGGTGAAAGGCAATCCGCCTTGCATGGCCACCTGGACGACGCTCATCACGTCACCTGCGTTCACACCGAGCATGCTGAAACCAAGGATGATGTCGCTGTCGCGGGCGACGATGGCCTTCATGAATCCTTTGCGCAGCGACAGGGTTCTCGCACGCGGAATGACATCCATGGGGAGCTTGGCAACGCGGTAATCAACACCGTCCTTCGCCATATCGGTTTCGTTCTTGCCGATCCTTGCGAACTCGGGATCGATGAACACGCAGTATGGGATAGTACGATCTTTGGTGGTACGGTTTCCGCCGCTCATCGCGCTTTTGACGATCCGGTAGTCATCGAGCGAGGCATGGGTAAACATCGGCGTGCCGGCGACTTCGCCCATCGCCCAGACATCGGGAGCACTCGTGCGTAGTCGATCGTCGACCTTGACGAAACCGCGCTCGTCGACCTCAACCCCGGCAAGCTCCAACCCAATGTTGGCCGTGCTTGGCTTTCGACCCGACGCAACCAGGATATGCGAACCTTCGAACGATCGGCCATCGGCGCAATGCACCGTGACGCGATCGCCGGAGCGGCCCGAAACGGTCAGGTCGTAAGCGCTGAGAGCCACTTCCACGCCTTCCGAATCGAGGATTTTCAAGATTGCTTCGCTGACGTCGACATCTTCGCGCGGAGCAAGCCGCGGCCCGCGTTCAACGATAGTAACCTCGGCGCCGAGACGCCGAAATGCCTGCCCCAATTCCATTCCGATATAGCCACCGCCAATCACGATGAGGCGCGTGGGTAACTCTCCCAGTTTCAAAGCATCCACGTGCGTAATCGGGTCCGCGTCGGCAAGCCCTGGGACATCCGGAATGTCTGCAACGGTTCCGAGATTGATGAACACCTGATCGCCTGTTAGCGTCCGCACGCCGTTCTCGGTTTCAACCTGGATGGTCTTGGGCGCGACAAAGCGACCCCAGCCCAGAATCAGATTGAATCCGCTTGCATTGAAGCCCGCCTTGTTCGTCGCGACCATCTCCGCGACCACCCTCGCCGTGCGATCTCTCACCAAATCGATGCTGTGGCGAACGCTGTCGACAGTAATTCCGAACTCGGCCGTATTCTTGATCGTGTGTGCGACCTCGGCGCTGCGAATGAGGGTCTTGCTGGGGATGCAAGCGACGTTGATGCAAGAGCCGCCGATCATGCCAGCTTCTACAACCGCAACTTTCTTCCCTGCCTTGGCCTGCTCCATCGCCAGCGTCTTGCCCGCCTTACCGCCACCAAAGATAAGGAAGTCGAATTTTTCAATATCGTTCATTGCTGCCTCGCGGTTTCGATTTCGCAGCATGGAACCACGCCTGGGCATCCCGATATTGTAAGATGCGGCCGCTCGAAAACCTGCGGGGGAGCCGGATTGTCAAAGATCTGTGGGCTCTTCCAAGCCTACCCTGACTATAGATTTTGCCGAGGCGGCAACCGAACAGGAGGCTATTTCGATGACCAACGGCTTAAACATGCCTGAGACAACCGCATTCATATCTATCGACGGCATCAAGGTGCGAACTGTGAGCACTAAAGATGCTCAAGGCATTCCCGTATTGCTTACGGCCCCTTGGCCCGAAAGCATCTTCGCATTCAATCTCGTGTGGCCGCGTATCAGCGAGCTCGGACCATTGACTGCAGTTGATCTCCCGGGCTTTGGCATGTCTGAGGGCCGGTCGGACCTGATGTCGCCCCACGCCATGGGGGATTTCCTCATCCGCATCATGGACGCCCTCGATATCGAACGGGCGCACGTGGTGGCGCCTGACGTCGGCACGCTCGCCGTGCTTTACGCCGCCAGTCGCCATGTGGAGCGCTTCGAGAGCATTGTGGGCGGTAGCGGTGGAACAAGCGAACAGCTTTTTGGAGAGTCCCTGCGTCAAATCATGACGTCGTCAAAGAGTGACTTCGCTGATTTCGATGGTGGTAAACGTGTCTATGAGTTGGTGAAGAGCACCGCGCGCGTTTCAATTCCAGAAACCATCCTGGAGGACTACAGGAACTCTTCCGACGGCCAACGGTGGAACGAAGCGGCCGACTTCGTCCGAGCCTATAAGCAAGACCTTCCGATCCTCGCCGGCCTGCTGCCGTCGCTCCAAACACCGACGCTCGTCATCTCAGGCAAAGATGACCCCATCGTCCCGCCCGCCAACGGGCAGTTTCTTGCAGACCGACTTCCACACTGCCGCGCCGAAGTCATCGACGCCGGCCACTTCGTCTGGGAAGACGCAGCAGAGACATACGCCGAGTTGATTTCAGAGTGGATTTCCGGCGGCTACAAAAGAGTTTGATGCTGTTATGCGAACATGCGCAGGCCTTCGCGAACGTGTACTCGCCGGCCTGCGCTCATAGCCCCGATAATGCGGTGTCACGGAGCTGCGGGACAGCTTCGTGACTGACGGAGGCTTCCCTTAACTGCGGCCTCGACGAAATCTCCTTGAGCAGCCCCCCGACCCCCATCCTGGCAATCGTCCCGCTGTCAATGCGGTCGCCCGCAAGCGTCCTGTCCAGCACCCAATCAAGACCGTTCAAGGACGGACTGCGTGCGCAGCCCGGTGCTCCGATCACGGGAATATCCGCAATCGCACCGATGACTATCAGGTTACCCGGATCTACAGGCATCCCCACTCGCTCCACCTTTCCACCTGCTTCACGGATAGCAGCAGGAATGACATCGTTTGCGTCTGCAACGGCCGACGCCCCGAAAACGATGACCAGATGATTGGATCCCGCCCTTCGATCGGCTTCTTCCCTCAGGACGTCGGCCAGTGCGTTTATATCGTGTTCCGAATATAGCTCCGACACGAGCGTCGAGCCTCGCTCCATCAGCCTGGCTGCGGTTATTCGCGCGGTCTTCTCGACTGTCTTCGCGCCAAGTGACGGTAGAGTGGTTGAGATGAGCGTAACGGCTCGGGATTCAAACGGCCATACGGATATTGGTGGCCGCGTGGAAGCCACCAACCTCGCTGTCTCGACCGTCCGATATCCGACTGCAAGCGGAATGATCTTCAGGGTGCCGACGAGCTCTCCCTCGACTACCCGGCTGCGGTCAGCCAGACAGGCAAACGTGACCGCTTGATTGATGCTATTGAACGAATTGATCAAGTCTCGCTCGGCGATAAACAGGCCATCGGCTTTGGCGTAGAAATTTACCCTTCCACCCACGGCTGACTTCGAAAAAACTCCCTCTTTGGCAAAAGGAGCGCCGAGGATATCGGCGGCTGTGACCTCGTCGATCTCGTGTTCTTCGAACCGATGGGCAAGTACGCTGGAAATTCCGTGCGAAAGGAAGAATGCCACATCTTCGAGGGACAAGGTGTGCCCTTTGGAGAAGGTCCTGCCTCCGACCGCAAGACGGTGTCCGAGCATCATCCCGGTAGCTATTTCTGTCTCAAACTTGCCGAACATATCGTCTTTCCCGCCTCATACCTGGACCGTCGATGGGCGATAATCTCAGCCAGGATGGCGACGGCGATTTCACCCGGCTCCCTTGCGCCGATATCAAGACCGATCGGGCCCCGAATGCGCTCCAGGACAGACTGTTCGAAACCAGCCGCTCGCAGGCGCTCCAACCTTGCAAGATGAGTTCTCGAGCTACCGAGAGCCCCGATATAGAAGGTTCCGGCCCTTAGAGCTTGCTTGACCGCTGGATCGTCGATTTTCGGGTCGTGGGTAAGAGCGACCATCGCGGTGTTCGCGTCGACAGATATCTCCTCGAAAGCCTCATCGGGCCACACCGGAAGCAAGATGATGCCGGGAAAGCGATCTTCGGTTGCGAAAGCTTCTCTCGGATCGACAACGATGGTCTCCATCCCGGCCTGGCTGGCCATAGGGGCCAGCGCCTGCGCGATATGGACTGCACCGATGATCATGAGCCGGATCGCGGGAAGATGCACATTCAGGAAATATGGAATACCGTCAATCTCCGTACGATAGGAAAGACCGCCAGCCAGGGCTTGGCGTGCTGCATCGGCGACCGCGCTGTCGATGCCATCGATAGCCGTTAAGAGTTCCTGGCTTCCAGTGGCGAGATTGATGATCTCGACCACCGGGATTCGACGGGCTTTCGCCGAGTTGAGGGCGGTAACGAGACTGAGGTCCATTAGCTCAGCCTCGATACAAAGACGGAGATGATGCCGCCGCACGAGAGGCCAACACGCCAAGCTGTTTCGTTCGCAACGCCGAATTCGATGAGCCTGGCTTCGCCGCTGCTGATCACGTCCAGTGCTTCAGTGACGACAGCGCCCTCGACGCACCCGCCTGAAACCGATCCTTCGAAGTTACCCTGGTCATCGACGACTAATCTGCTGCCGACCGGTCGGGGTGATGAGCCCCATGTGCTTACGACGGTTGCAATAGCCACTTCTTTCCCGGAACGGTGCCATATTTCGGCGGTTTCCAATGGATCCAATTGCCTGTTCCTTATTCAAGAATTTTGACCATGGAACACCCTCAGGCCGACGCTGAGTGGATTGCTTCGCGGATCCGGACGTATGTGGCGCATCTGCAGATGTTGCCTGCCATGGCCTCATCTATCTCAGCGTCGGTCGGCTTCGGATTGACAGTGAGCAGGGACGTCGCCGACATTATCTGTCCAGACTGACAGTAGCCGCACTGAACGACTTCCTTGTCGAGCCAGGCGGCCTGGACTTTCGCCCCGATTTCCGTTTCGCCGACGCCTTCGATCGTCGTAATTTTCTGGCCGTCAATCATGTCCATCGTCGTCTGACACGCTCGGACAGCCATACCGTCAACGTGGACAGTACAGGCGCCGCACTGGGCAATGCCGCATCCGTATTTGGTGCCTGTCATTCCGAGGATGTCACGAAGCACCCAAAGAAGTGGCATGTCGTCCGGGGCATCGACCTGGTGGGTTACGCCATTGATAACGAGGCTTTTCATGTTTCTGCTCCTCTAGTGCCGGATTATTGGACAGTGAGTGTTTTCAGGTAGGCGATAACATCGGCGCGATCCTGGTCCTTGGGGATCGAGATGGTCATTCGGGTGCCCTTAACGACGCCCGAAGGCGACTTGAGGAATGCGTCCAGCGCTCGCTCGTCCCATGTCACGCCCGAAGACTTCATTGCGGCCGAATAGCTATAACCTTCAGCTGTTCCGGCGGTCCGCCCAACCACACCAAGGAGCCCCGGCCCCACCCTGTTCTGTTCGCTCGCGGTGTGGCAGGCACTGCAACGTGCGAAAAGTTTCAGGCCCTTTTCCGGGTCGCCATCGGCCCGAGCAGTCGAATCCGGGAGCGCGATCGCTACCCAGCCGAGGGTCAAAAGACAGAGATATTTCCTCACAGTATCCTCCGTTGAAAATGCAGTGACCCAGCGAAGCTGGATTGCTCCACCGGGCGTTTACGAACACGCGCCATCATGCTGCATGCATGAACCTGGAGATCTGATGCTGCGTGAGATCGCACCGATGAACGCCACCTCTTCCCGATCAACCTCGTCACCGCGAGGAAAAGGCCGCCCGAAATCATGTTTCGACCAGGTGCCATGGCCTTACATCGCCATCACGCGTTCAGACGACTGTGCGAGCCTTGACCATGGCTGCGACGCAACCGGGACAGCCGATCCACTGGCATGGCGTCGCCGCCAATTGAGGGGGGTCACCCCGACCAGTCGTTTGAATACCTTCGAAAGATGAGCCTGGTCGCTAAGCCCGCAGGCCTGCGCAATCTGACTGAGCGGCTCGTCGGTAGAGGTGATAAGGTATTTGGCCGCTTCGATCCGCCGCGCGAGGACGTAGTCGTAGGGCGACTTGCCGAACGAAACTTTGAAGCCCTTGGAAAAACGGCTCGCGCTAAGCCGAACCTGAGCCCCGAGCTCCTGCACCCTTATGCAGCTTTCGACATTGTCGTCGATGTAGCGCATAATCTTGTTTTTCTGCCATTCGGCCAGACCTGCAACCGTCCTGCCGCGAGGAAACGTTGGCGTCCTCGTCGGAGCTAGTGCTGGTGTCGGGAAATGCGCCGTAAGGCCATGCGGGTTCAAACTCCACACCACGACCTGATTATTTGCGGGACGCAGTTGAGCGGATGAAACTTGGTTTGGCATTGGCGTAACTCGTTGCTTCGGATGCCCTTGAACCTAGTCTGGGCATTCGGCGCTAAGCGAGTTAAGCGATGTTAAGTCTGATTAGCAGTGTTACGGATTGTGTGTTTGTGGGGTGCTGCCCAATCTTACAATACGGGTATTGGCTCTTCGCGTATCCGGGCTCGATGGGCGAAGTTCGCAGTACGCTTCGTTGCCGTTGTTCTGAAGGAAATGTCAGTGCCAGAATTGCCCGACGACATCCTACGTCCGCTCGCAGGCCGAGTGGCGCTGCTAACAAACGCCGATAAGGGCGTAGGACGGGCTACGGCGAGGCTGCTCGCTATAGCCGGAGCCGACTTGGCCCTAACGGTCGATGCTAGCGAATTCTCCTCGGATTTCATCACCGAACTTCAGCGGTTCGGCAACCGCGTCATCACCTTCGATTGGCCCAACGATGGATCGGGAGTCGAGTGCGCGCGACTCGCGCGGGGTGTGATCTCTGCGATGGGTCGGATAGACGTCCTGATTGCTAACGCACATCATCGCGCCCACTGGCAGATCGATGACGTGGACATGGATGAGGACGCGCTTGAAGCACAGTATTCGGGAACCGTGATGGCTATCGCAGCTCTGGTTCGGGCCTCCGTCCGGTTTATGGGAAACGGGGGACGAATAATCGCACTCAGTGCCAGCCTCGCGGACAGGGTAGGCGCTCCCGGTTTGGCAGACTACGCGGCAACCCGAGCAGCCATCACGGCTTTCTGTCGCGGCGCGGCCCACGACCTTGGGCCGCGGGGGATCAATGTCAACGTGGTCCAGATCGGGTCGATCCAGACCGAGCTCTCCGAGGCATCGAGCGAAATGCTCGAGGCGGAGAAACAGTCTAACGTCCTCAAGCGCCTGGGAAAGCCTGAAGAGGTCGCCCAAGCAATCCTTTTCCTCGCCGGTCCAAATTCCTCTTTCATCACCGGAAGCGTTCTGAACGTTGATGGTGGATACAACGCATAAAGAGAATCCGACAGTTCATTCGCTCAATGGTTCGTTGCATAAACTGACCGGTTGGTCTATCTCCGCAATAAGACCAAAGGCGAGCCTGACGTGGGACAAGACCGCTTACAAATTTTTCCTCTCGGAGCTTTGTGCGCCGTGCCTACACAGGCGACTGTGCCCCTGTTCGGCTGTCCTGGCAATCGAGCCTCATCATCTGCGCGTCAGCCCAGCTCTAACCCGGCCGGATATCGTCAATGACCGTACTGAGGTTTGGACGATTTGAGTTGGATACCGCCCAGCGGAAGCTGACCGAATCCGGCAACGTGCTTCAGCTTGGCGGTAAGGCATTCGACATATTAGCCGTACTTGCAACATCGGCGGGGGAAGTGGTCAGCAAGGAAACCTTGCTCGCAGCGGTATGGCCGGATACGACCGTAGAAGAGGGCGCGCTGCGCGTGCACCTGGTCACACTTCGAAAGCTTCTGGGTGATCGGACTAGCGGAAGATACATCGAGAACGTACCGGGTAGAGGTTACGTTTTCGTCATGCCCGTGGAGGGTTCCGGGGTCGGGTCCGTCAATCAGGCTCCTGCCAAACCGCAGGTTCTGCAGCAGAGCTTTCCGCGACTGACCGAACGCCTCATTGGTCGAGACGACTTCGTGGCAGAGACCGCGCAAATGCTCTCGACCAATCGTCTGGTAACGATTTCGGGCGCAGGCGGTGTTGGCAAGACGTCCGTCGCGCTGGCCGCTACCGAAATCATAAGTGCTGCTCGCGAGGTCTTGTTTGTCGATCTCGCCTCGTTAAGTGACGAAAAGCAGATCGCTCCGACTGTGGCGAGCCTGCTCGGACTAAGTGTTGTCATCGACAACGCGGAGCATGCCGTCCTTGAAGCATTGGCCGAACGAAACCTCCTTCTTTTGCTCGACAATTGCGAGCACGTCATTTCCAAAGCGGCTTTCATCGTCGAGGACATTTTGGCGGCCGCGAAGCAGGTGACCGTGCTTGCCACAAGCCGCGAGCCCTTGCGCATTGCCGGGGAAAGGATACGACAGCTACCTTCCCTTCCTGTACCCCCGGAAGACAGCCCCCAATCCTCGCTACTGAAATATCCTGCGGTCGAGCTTTTCGTTGACCGGGTTATGTTGTCGTCCGAACTGGAGGACTTCAACAATCCCGAAACGCTTGCAGCGGCTGCATCTATCGTCCGGCGTCTCGACGGCATCCCTCTGGCTATCGAACTTGCCGCGTCCGGCGTCGCCAACCTCGGACTTGCCCATCTCGTCAGCTCGTTGAGCGACCCGCTCGCGGTTCTGCGACGGGGACGGCGAACAGCGCCTCCAAGGCAGCAAACGCTGAGAGCGACGCTCGATTGGAGCTTTGATGGCCTGACGGACAAGGAACGCCTTCTGTTCGAATATTGCGCGATGTTCGCCAGCGCTTTTTCGACCGAAGCCGCCCAGACGCTCTGTGCGGGCGTAATGCCGGAGGAGGATTTCTACGAGGCTTTTGATGGCCTGTTCCTGAAGTCGCTGTTTTCGGTGAGCGGTGGCGACGGGAAATATCGACTTCTCCAAACAACAAGAAGCTACGCTCTGGACAAGGTCAGGAGAGGATATCAAGCAAGGCTGCTTCATGCGGCCCACGCGGACTATTGCGAAAAGGCGCTTGCTAACGCCGCTCGTGACTGGCCGACGCTGGCGACCGCTGACTGGATGCGGCTGTATTCAGATCTGATCCACGATATCCGAAGTGCGATCCATTGGTCATTCGAGTCAATTGAAACGGCCGAGTCGGGAATGCGCCTTGCTGCCAATTCCAAGATTCTCTGGGTTCAACTTGGATTGATGAACGAGCAGATACAGGTCCTCGACGAAGCCTTGAAACGCGTCCCCGGATCTGCGCACGAGGGAACGGAAACGGAGCTCGACCTCCGGATTTCCAAAGGAAGCGCGCTGTACCACGTTCAGGGATACTCGAAAGACGGCGATGCCCTATACGAAATTGACCGCGGAATCGAAATAGCGGAAGCAATCGGCAATCTAGGCAAGTGTATCCAGGCAAATGCGGCAAGAACGGCCATCCTGTGCTCGCATGGCAGATACCAGGACGCAATCGATGCCGCGCTTGCGCTACGGGACAAGAACCCACAGGTGTCATCGCATGTGTTTAGCGCGATGCTTGGGCACAATTACTTCTTCAACGGGGAGCTCTCTCGCGCGCGCAAGGAAATCGAGGGTTCGCTAGACGATGGCAGCGGGTCGATCAGGAGGACCTCGAATGCCGGACTTGGTTTCGACCAGCGAATCTCGGGCCTGGCGGTCCTGGTGTTCGTAGAATTCCTCGAAGGCAACATGGTCACCGCCATGGATCTCCTCAAGGAGTCGGTACGGGAAGCGGAGGATCTGGGTTACTCGATCGCTTCGTGCCTTCTTCTGATGCTGAGCGCGTTTCCGATGGCTTCGCTTGTGGGACGACATAGCGAGGCAAGTGAATACCTCGACAAAGCAGAAGGCCTGGCGAAACAACAACGACTGATCCGTTGGCAACAGTGGATTTCGTCCTATCGGAATGGGCTGTTTGGCGATGACAATCACGGCGGCCTCGAAAAGGAGCTCTCAGGCGCGGCGGCACTGAGGCTGGAATACTTCGTGGTCATTGCCGGCGAGCGCGCTCGTAAAACCCACATCGAGCGCGCCCTCCAGGGTGATGCGGGTTGGTGCCGTCCGGAGTTGCTTCGCTTGTTGGCAATCGCGGAGTTTCCGACAAATCCAGAGCTCGCGAGGAAGATTGCCGCGGACGCGGTAGCGCTCTCGCGCAAGATGGTGGCGACGTTCTGGGAATTACGTTGTCTGATGGCCGCGTACGAGCTCTCGTCGCGCTCCGATCAACCCGGTATCATCGATGACATCGAGGCGGTAATCGGCAAATTCGAACCAGGAAGCAAGACTATCGATCTCGAAGCGGCGACGGACCTGATACGTTTGGCTCCTTGCCGCAATGGTCTGACGTTGGAGAGCGATTCCGCCTCCTAGTTCGATCCCGACTGCGACCGGGGCGCTATCCATAACCCAACTTAACACTGATTAACTCGCGTAACGGGACATTAATCGGCACTTTCCTCCACACCAACATGGTCGTGATGACAAGGAAAGGATGCCTGATGTCCGTCAAACTCGAGGAAGCCGAAACAAGATATGTCGAGGCCCACGGAGTTCGCTATGCGTACCGTCGGCTAGGCCGTGAGACTGGAACCCCGCTGGTTCTCTTGCAGCATTTCACCGGAACGATGGACTCATGGGATCCGGCTGTAGTGAACGCTCTTGCGGTGGATCGACCCGTAATTGTTTTCAACAACGCAGGGGTCGGAACATCCGGGGGCAAAACGCCCGATACCGTTGACCAGATGACGACGGATGCTGAGAGCTTCATAGCCGCCCTCGGTTATGACAAGGTTGATCTTCTCGGCTTCTCCCTCGGTGGGTTCATCGCACAGCTTATGGCTGCTCGCCCAGCCGTCAAGGTCCGCAAGATCGTACTCGCGGGCACCGCGCCCAAGGGTGGCGAAGAGCACCTGATGCAGGTCGTCGAGGAGGCATTCGCGCGAAATGCCGAGGACGTCCGCCTTCCCCTCTTCTTCACTCCATCGGAACCAAGCCAGGCTGCTGGACAGGCATTCGTCAATCGCGCCGCTGTTCGCACACATCAGCGCGATCCGGAGAGCCCGGATTCCGTCAGCAATCCGCAGGCAGCCTCCATCATCGGATGGTGCGCGGACAAAGACCCTGCCCATAAGTCGTTGAAGGCGATCACACAGCCGACGCTCATCGTACACGGCAGCGACGACACGATGTTCCCCTCCATCAACGCGTACGAGATGTTCAAGAACATGCCGAACGCCACACTCGTTTTATATCCGGACTCTGGTCACGGCGCGCTTTTCCAATATCCCGATACGTTCGTCGCCCACGTCCAGCACTTCCTGAACAGCTAAACAACGCAACCACGGAGACGAAAATGCCTTCCCTCGTCGAGAAAATCATTGCCGCCCATGGCGGCCTGGAAAACTGGAAAAAATACACACGCCTCACGGCGCACCTCAAACAAGGCGGCGTCTTGTGGCCGCTGAAGGGGCATTCCGGCCAGCTTGACGTAACCAACGTCTCGGTCGGCCTCGGCGAGGAGTGGGCTTCCCATGACCCCTTCAGCGCCGAAGGAAAAGTGACGCGGTTTGAGCCGGGTCTGGTCCAGATCAAGGATGCACATGGTAAGGTCCTCGAAGAGCTCAAGGATCCTCGCTCGTCGTTCGCCGGCCACACGCTGGAAACTCCCTGGTCCGACCCGCAGCTCGCCTATTTCGCGGGCATCGCCATGTGGACGTACCTTAACATGCCCTTCCTTCTAACCGCGCCGGGCGTTCAAGCGGAGGAGATCGGCGAGTGGACTGAAAATGGGGAGACTTGGCAGCGTTTGAAGGTCACTTTCCCCGCCAACATTGCTACACACAGCACCGTTCAGACCCTCTACGTCGACGACGCCGGCCTCCTCAAGCGGCATGACTACGACGTCGAGATTGCCGGAAACACGCCTGGTGCTCACTACATCGGCGGCTACAAGGAAGTTCAGGGACTGATGTTCCCGACCGAACGACGCATTTTCCCCAGACAGCCGGACGGCAATTCAATGCCGGAACCGCTCGTCGTATCGATCGATCTTTCGGACATCCATCTTTCGTGAGGTAGCGGGCGCGCGGGCAACCACCCGCGCGCTATGCCGCTTGCAGGGCTCGTTGCCCCGCTTTCCAGGCCAAAATTGCCTGGAATCCTACCGAATAGACCCGAAATGTAGACTGGTTGCGCTCATGAAAGAGTTTACAAAAAACGTGTTGCCGCACGTTCCAGCCTTTCGAAGGTTCGCAAGAGGGCACGCAGCAGACATTGGGTCGGCCGATGCACTTGTGATGATCGCATTGAAAACGCTGAAAGCACGTTGGATGTTCCTCGGTTTCGGTGGCCTCAAGATCGAAGGCTACGGCCTGATCCATAGTCTAGCAGACGACAATGCCGCGATCTCCGACGACGCTGACAGCGAACCGATCCCGGAGAATGACACCGGGATCGCGTGCGCCCTGAGAAGATTGACGACACTCGACCGGAGCATGATCCTGCTCACGTCAGTCGAACAGCTGACTTTCCAGGAAGTCGGGAGCGCCTTGGGCATACCTGACAGCTTCGTAATCAACGAACTCCCTCTCGCGAGAGAGCGATTGAGGGAGTTCGTCGAGATTCCGCTGCGGGCGAGCGCGCGCAGAGGCGCGCATCTCAGGAGCATCAAATAATATGCCGGCCATCACCGAAATCGAGATCCAGCTCTACATCGACCACTGCCTTCCCGAGGAGCGCAAGCACGC
This sequence comes from Agrobacterium sp. CCNWLW32, assembly GCF_037083425.1. Taxonomy (NCBI): domain Bacteria; kingdom Pseudomonadati; phylum Pseudomonadota; class Alphaproteobacteria; order Hyphomicrobiales; family Rhizobiaceae; genus Agrobacterium; species Agrobacterium sp. CCNWLW32. Next base: position 25,149 of record NZ_JBAOJM010000017.1, on the reverse strand, counting down.
CGTCAAAGAATACCTGTATGATGACCTGACGGCCGCACAACGGGTCGGGGCATACGAGCGCCACGCCGATGCGCTCAGGAGAGCACTCTTTCCTGTCGCCGAAATGCCACTTCCTTCGATCTTCGAGCCAGGCGCGCTCGAGACGGAATTGTCGCTGTCGCCTTTGAGGCATCTCAACTCGATCGCCGGCGCAATCCTCGCCGCCCTCATCGCCTACGTTGAATGGGGATGGTGGCGAGTGCTCGAAGAGCAGATAGCCCATTTTCTGATACGCTAGCACAGGGAGTGTACGAAGTCCGTTTCGCGTGCTCCATCGGGCCCGGATTTCGTTTCTCAACAAGAGACGCCTGCTGTCGAGGATAAATGCGTTTCCGCTGGTGGCCTTTACTGTGCCTGCGCTTGCTTCCGTCAAACCGTGACGTCGAGAAACTTCAGCGCCTGATGTATTTGGCTGACGACCGCGGCACCCTCGCCCACTGCTGCCGCTACTCTTTTGGTCGAGCCGGCGCGCACATCTCCGATTGCGAAGATGTTGGGTATGCTCGTCTCCAGAGCGAACGATTGCCGCCCGAGGAAAGACGAGACGTCTTCATCAAACCCTCTGCCTGTAAGCACAAAGCCGTTGTTGTCCGTGTCTATTTTCCCGCCGGTCCAACTCGTATTCGGATCGGCTCCGGCGAACAGGAAGAGGTGGCCGAAATCACAGGCTCTCGTCTGCATCGATTTCTTATGCTGCAGGATGCCTGAGACATTTGGTCCATCGTCCCCGCTGACCGAGACCAGTTCGCAACCCAGATGTATTTCGACGTTGGGCAACGCCGCAATCCGTTCGATGAGATATGATGACATCGTCTCGGAGAGGTCGCGGCGAACGATCATGTGCAGCCGCTTGACGCGTGGGGCGAGGAAAACTACGGCCTGGCCCGCTGAATTTCCGCCCCCGATAAGGGCAACGTCCGAGTTCTCGCAAAGCTTGGCCTCAAGCGCGGAGGCCCAGTACGAAACAGCGGTGTCCTGTATCCTTTGCAAACCACCGATCTCGGGCGTGCGATACCGCGCACCGGAGGCAATCACGAGCGACTTCGCACGAATTGACTGCCCGTCCTCGAGTTTCAAGGATATGGGTGCCGACCGTGCACGAGATATTTCCGGGGCCGTCAGTTCCCTGACCTTTAGCGGCAACGCAACCTCTACCCCGAATTTGAGCGCCTGACTGAAGGCCCGCCCCGCAAGTGCTGCTCCAGAAATTCCGGTCGGGAAACCGAGATAGTTCTCGATACGGGATGAACTGCCCGCCTGCCCGCCGATCGCGCGCTGGTCGATAACAATCGACCGCAGACCTTCGGAGGCCGCATAGACCGAGGTGGCCAGACCTGCAGGCCCCGCTCCCACGATCGCAACGTCGTAAAGGATCTCCGGATCGAGTTCAGGCGTGATACCGAGACATGTCGCTGCCTCTCCCACGGTCGGGTTTCTGAGCACCGTGCCGCTTGGGCAGATCATCAATGGCAGTTCAACCGCCGTTATTCCGAGTCGCTCAACGAGAACGAGCCCATCCTCATCCGACCCGGCATCGAGCACCGTGTGGGGATATCCGTTGCTGGTGAGAAAGCCCTGAAGGCGCATAAGCGAAGGATCAGCTGACGTCCCGACCAGGATCGAGCCGCCTACGCCGGCATCAAGGTAGGCGACGCGCCTTAGGATGTAAGCGCGCATGACAGTCTCGCCGACTTCCGCGGACCCGATGATGAGTGCGCGAAGGTGCGGCGCATCGAAAGCGATAGCCACGCATCCGTCAGGTCCACCCTTAAGTCCTGATAGTGACGGGCGGCCGGATAGCTGGTTTATCTCGCCTGAGATCTGACCTGTCTTGTGTGCGGCGACATCCTGATCGCCGCGAAAACTGTCATGCCGAAACGCATCGATCTGCCCCTCGAGAACCAGAAAGGCTGGCGCGTTCCGCTCGCCGACAGGAAATATCTCCTGGCCGGGCTCGAATGAAAGCGGCCCAGCGCTGGCGAATCTGCGGGCCGTCTCGACCTGCAAAGGCGTCAGTGTTGGAAATCTCTGATAGTCGCGGGAACCGCTATCCATGGTCCGTTCCTTTTGTCTGCACGCAGTGAGGCCGCGCACGAGGTACCAGGCCCTTGAAAGCGCTCGACCAACATTTCAAGCCCGGGACGCGCCCAGGCTTTTCTTCACTCCATCTTGCCGGACGCCGGAGGATCGCTCGCCGGGAAGCTTTCCTGGAGTGCTTCATCGAGAAGCACATCTGCAGGGGATGCAGGCGCGTGTCCCACTACGAGGGTGATATCCGATAACTCCGGCAGAGTTTCGATACCGTCCCGAACAGGCTCTTCGCTGATCTCAAACTTCATGTTCATCGTTTCCGAGCTCCTTTGACCTCAGACGTTTTCTAACAATCACCCGAGAATCGATATTGGACGATCGGGTTCCGCTGGGGAGGACCGATCTTACAATCGTTTCTTGCTCGCCTCCGGCAGTCTTTTCGAGTGTGCCGCACCGACGTTGACCTGCGATGCGCATTTCCGCAACACCACAGGGGGCTTTGATGAAGTACCGCTCGATTCCATTTTCACTTTGGCTCCTCGCTTGCAGCGTCGCTTTGACCTCGGTCGGAGTTGCACAGGAAACAAGTCCCGCGCCCCAGGTCGTCGTGGCCAAGCCAGTGCTGCGCGATGTCGTAGACCGCGATGAATTCATCGGCCGCTTCCAGGCTGCTGAGGAAGTTCAAATCCGGGCGCGCGTTGGCGGCTACTTGCAGGCGATCAACTTCAGGGATGGTCAGCTCGTCAAGGAGGGTGATCAGCTCTTCGAGATAGACCAGCGCCCATTCTTGACGGCACTGAACCAGGCGCGAGCCAACCTCGCTGTTGCCACTGCAGGCCTCACTTATGCGCAGGCGCAATTCGATCGCGTCAATTCTCTGGTGAAATCCGGAAGCCAGACGATATCTACCCTCGACGACCGTCGCCGTGAACTGGATTCAGCACAAGCGAATGTCCAGGGCGCACAGGCGACACTCGATCGTGCGAACCTCGACCTCACATATAGCCGGATCACCGCACCGCTCGGTGGCCGTATCGACCGTCATCAGATTTCGGTGGGCAATCTCGTCCAGGCCGACCAGACGGTACTGACCTCGATCGTCATGTTGGATCCGATCGATTTCTATTTCGACATCGACGAGCGCAGGCTCCTGAACTATGCCGAGACGGCCCGCAAGAACGGTGAAGTCCTGCAGAGTGGCGGCGGCGGATTGAAAGTCTCCGTCACCCTTGGCGACCGGGCCCGCACCAAATTCGAAGGGACCCTGGACTTCGCCGAAAACCGGGTCGATCCCCAGACAGGCACTCTTCGCGCCCGCGCCCGGTTCGCAAATCCGGACTTCGCGTTGCAGCCAGGGCTATTCGGCCGCGTCGAGCTCGAGGGGTCGAACTCCTATCAGGCAGTCCTTATCCCGGACGAGGCTATCAGCTCGGACCAGGACGAGCGCGTCGTCTTCGTTGTCGGGAAGGACAATACGGTCAGCACGAAGGCCATCCGGCCCGGCCCGCGGATATTCGGGTACCGGGTCGTTCGTAGCGGCCTTGACGGAAGCGAATCCATTATCGTGAGAGGCGTCGTGCGTGTGCGCCCCGGCATGAAGGTCGATCCCAAGGAAACAACGCTGCCTTCGGAAAACAAGGACCCCGTTGCCTCTGCACCGGAAAACGCATCTGCATCGGAGGCAGGCCAATGAGGTTCGCCCACTTCTTCATTTCCCGTCCGATCTTCGCTTGCGTCATCTCGCTTGTTCTGATGATTGTCGGAACGATCGCCTATTTCGAGCTTCCGGTCTCACAATATCCCGAGATCGCGCCTCCGACGATCGTCGTAAGGACCTCGTATCCTGGAGCCGACTCTCAGACGATTGCTGACACCGTATCGACGCCGATCGAGCAAGAGGTGAATGGCGTCGAGGGCATGCTTTATATGTCTTCCTATTCGAGCGCAGACGGTGCAATGACGCTTACGATCACGTTCGCCCTGGGAACCGACCTCGATAAAGCTCAGGTTCTCGTGCAGAACCGTGTGGCAGTCGCTCTTCCCCGATTGCCCCAGGAAGTGCAGCGCCTCGGAGTCACCACGACCAAAAGCTCGCCCGACCTCCTCATGGTCGTGCATCTGCTCTCGCCGAATGGCCGATACGACCAGCTATATACGTCCAACTACGCGCGAAACCGCGTCAGGGATGTGCTCGTCCGCCTGCAGGGCGTTGGCGACATCCAGATTTTTGGGGAGCGGCAATATTCCATGCGCATCTGGCTCGATCCGGAGAAGCTGTCTTCATATGGAATGACCGCAACCGACGTCGTGAACGCTCTGCGCGATCAGAACGTCCAGGTTTCCGGCGGCTCGATCGGGGCGCCGCCCACAGCAAGGGAGAACCCGTTCCAATACACCGTGCGCACAGACGGTCGCTTCCAGGATGCTCGACAGTTCCGCTACGTCATCGTGAAGTCAACGCCTGACGGCAGACTCGTAAAACTTGAAGACGTCGCCAGGATCGAGCTCGGTGCGCGTGACTACGTGACGAACTCCTATGTCAACAATCAACCGGCGGTCGGGATGGGTATTTTCGCGCGACCTGGTACGAACGCGCTGCAGACCGCTGCGCAGATCAAATCGATCATGAAAGATCTCTCTGGCCAGTTTCCGCCCGGTCTGGAGTATCGGATCATCTACGACACCACGGCTTTCGTGTCGGATTCGATCAACGAGGTCTATAGGACGATCGGCGAAGCGATCGTGCTTGTCGCCATCGTCGTTCTCATATTCCTGCAGTCCTGGAGAACGGCGATCGTCCCAATCGTCGCGATCCCGGTTTCACTTGTCGGTACTTTCGCCTTCCTGGCGGCATTCGGCATGTCCCTGAACATGCTCACTCTCTTCGGTCTCGTGCTTGCAATCGGTATCGTGGTGGACGACGCGATCGTCGTGGTAGAGAACGTAGAGCGCAATCTCGCGAACGGTATGTCGCCTCGTCGGGCAGCGCACGTTACGATGGATGAAGTGGGTACGGCGGTCATCGCCATATCGCTCGTTCTTATCGCCGTGTTTGTGCCGACGGCCTTCATTCCGGGAATTTCGGGCCAGTTCTACAGGCAATTCGCCGTGACTATCTCGATCGCGACAGCAATTTCTGCACTCAACTCGCTGACCTTGTCTCCGGCCGTTGCAGCGATCGTCCTGCGCCCTCACGATCACTCGGAGACGAAGACGAACCCCGTGACGAAGCTCACGAAATGGTGTGCCGATATCTTCAACCATTGTTTCGACAAACTCAGCTCCGGCTACTCCGCAATCGTCCGGAGTATCGTCAGCTCGAAAACCGGTCTAAGCTGTGCAGTTGTCGTTTTCGTCGCTCTCCTCGGAGCAACCTGGTTCCTCAACACCAAGGTGCCGAGCGGCTTTATTCCGATCATGGACCAGGGTTATGCGATCGTGGTCGTCCAGCTTCCGGAAGGCGCATCCCTCGACCGCACCGATGCGGTGATCAAGAAGGCCGGAAATATCGCCAAGGACACACCTGGTGTCGCCAATGCGGTGCAATTTGCAGGTTTCAGCGGCGCAACCTTCACTAACGCTTCGAACGCTGGCGTGATTTTCACACCATTCAAGCCGTTCGAGGAACGGCTGGCGACCGGGGACACGTCCGAAAAGATCATCCGGGCGCTCTATAAGAACCTGCAGAGCGTCGATGAGGCCTTCATCATTGCCATCCCCCCTCCACCGGTTCAGGGCATCGGCAATTCGGGCGGCTTCAAGATGCAAATTATGGATCAGGACAACTCGAACATGACCCGCATCCTCGGCCTGGCTCAGCAGATGATGGTCGAAGCGAACCGGACGCCAGGTCTCACCGGGGTCTTCACCACCTTCTCGGAATCTAGCCCGGAGTATTTCCTGGATATCGACAGAGACAAGGCGCAGTATCTGAACGTTCCGATCCCCAATATCTTCGACACTCTATCCAGCAATCTGGGCGTCGCCTACGTCAACGACTTCAACGCGTTCGGAAGAGTCTATCAGGTCCGTGCCCAGGCGGACAAACAGTTCCGCCTTGAGCGCGACGATATGCTCGATCTCAAGGTCAAATCCGCAACTGGAGCCCTTGTTCCGTTAGGAACGCTTGCGAACATCAGGGAGACAAGCGGCCCGACGCTTGTCCAGCGCTATAACATGTATGTCTCTGTCCCTCTCCAGGGCAACGCCGCTCCTGGCGTTTCTACGGGCGAGGCGATCGCAAAAATGCAGCAGCTTGCCGCAAAGACGCTACCATCAGGTACGACATACGAGTGGACCGAACTGTCCTATCAGGAAACCCACGCTGGAGGCAGCGCTGTCTACATCTTCGCGCTGTCGGTAGTCTTCGTATTTCTCGCACTGTCCGCACAATATGAGAGCTGGATCCTGCCGGCGGCAATCATCCTCATCGTTCCGCTGGCGGTGCTGGGTGCACTTTTCGGGGTCTATTTGAGGGGAATGGACAACAACATTCTCACGCAGATCGGCTTCGTGGTTCTGATCGGCCTGGCGGCGAAGAACGCCATCCTGATCGTGGAATTCGCGCGCCAGGCGCAAGACGCGGGAAAGACCGCGGTGGAAGCAGCTATCGAAGCCTGCCATCTGCGTCTGCGCCCGATCCTCATGACGGCACTCGCATTTATCTTCGGCGTCTTGCCACTCGCGATCGCCGAGGGTCCAGGAGCCGAGATGCGGCGGTCACTCGGTACCGCCGTGTTCAGCGGCATGATCGGCGTCACGCTATTCGGCCTGTTCCTGACCCCGGTGTTTTACGTGCTGCTACGGTCGCGATATGTGCCGAGGAAGCTCGGCGAGGACGAGTGTGTGCCGGAGACGAGACAGGCGGCTGAGTAACCTTCTCCGATCGAAGCCATCGCGAGCCGAAAGCCGCGGTGGCAATCGCAATATCGCCAATCCATATAGACAAGGTCTGCCGGCGTCACCGATAGGAAGTAACGTCGGCAGTATCGCATTGAAAGCAGCAGGAGTAATCAGGCTATGCGCAGCGTGGGTTTCATTCTCGAGGATGGTTTCCAGGTCATGGGACTGGCGGCGCTCTCCGCGTTCGAATTCGCAAACCAGGAGCTGGGCGAAGAGGCCTATCGGCTGACCGTGATGTCTGAAAAAGGTGGGACGGTCAGATCTTCGCTGAACATCGGCATCCAGACCAGGAAGCTCGAAGAGTATCCCGATACACTAATGGTCGTCGGCGAACTGGTTCCGCGTGCGTCCTCACCGGTACTGCGTCAATACATCGTCAATGCAGCCACGGAATGCAGGCGTATTGCGGGTGTCTGCACAGGAGCCTTCCTCTTGGCAGAGGCGGGCCTGCTGGATGGTCGGCTCGCCACAACCCATTGGGCGCACGCACGCGATCTACAGCGGAAGTTCCCGCAAGTCCATGTCGACGAAGACCGCATCTTCGTTCACGACGAGAATATCTGGACATCAGCCGGAATGAGTGCCGCTATCGACCTGACCTTGGCGCTCATCGAGGATGACTACGGGGCGGCGCTTTCGAAGACGATCGCTCGCAAGCTTGTCGTCTATCACAGGAGGCCCGGCGGGCAGTCCCAGTTCTCCGCTCTTCTCGAGCTGGAACCGCGCTCCGACCGTATCCGAAAAGCACTTGTCTACGCAAAGGAACATCTTCGAAATCCTTTGAGCGTCGAAGAACTCGCGGATACCGCGAATCTGAGCCCTCGTCAGTTCAGCAGGCTGTTCCGTGAAGAAACTGGGCATTCACCAGCAAAAGCCGTCGAGCGACTCCGACTCGAGGCAGCAAAAGCCATGCTCGAAGACGGAACCCATCCCGTCGAAATCGTGGCACGCGACACGGGTTTCGCTGACCGGGACCGCATGCGCCGCGCATTTCTTCGCTCATTCGGACAGCCGCCTCAGGCCGTTCGTCGTACGCTTAAAATGATCGAAGGCGCTGGACTGGAGAAAGTGGAGAGCTGACGTCCTCAGACATGCAGCGCCCCTAAGAGCCTCTTAACGAATGAATGAAGCCATCGCCAATTTCACGATCGACCAATGTCCTAAAATGCTGCTTCCTTGACATTTGAGACGATCGCATTTTGGGACATGATCCTCCAATCGAAACCGAGCCGATACGCCTAGAAATACGCGCGTCTCAACGAACAGGAGCGATCCATGAAAACGACAGGTAACACCATCTTCATTACGGGCGGGACTTCCGGTATCGGCCGCGGGCTGGCGGAAGCCTTCCACAAACTCGGAAACAAGGTCATCGTCGCAGGCCGCCGCAAGGCGTTGCTCGACGAAGTCTCCGCGGCAAATCCGGGAATCGATGGCGTTGAGCTCGACATCAACGACATTGACGACATCCATCGCGTCGCCAGGAAGCTGATCGCCGAGTATCCCAAGCTGAACGTCCTGGTCAATAACGCGGGCATCATGCCGTTCGACGACGCTTCCGGCCTGGTTGACGACGAAGTATCGCGTCGCATTATCGACACGAACCTGCTTGGCCCGATCCGCATGACCTCCGCGCTCGTTGAACACCTGAAGGCGCAGCCCGAAGCGACGATTATCAATAATACGTCGGTACTCGCCTTCGTGCCGCTCGCTTCGAATGCGGTCTATTCAGCGACAAAGGCAGCCCTTCACTCATACTCGCTTTCGCAACGGTTCATGCTTCGCGACACCAATGTGAAGGTCCAGGAAATCGCTCCGCCATGGGTCGATACGGATCTCGTCAAAAAGAGCGGTGATCCGCGCGCGATGCCGCTGGATACTTTCATCGAAAAGACGATGAAGGGTCTCGAGACAGACGCCCCGGAAGTTTACGTCGAGGAAATTGCGGCCCTTCGCGATAACCCGGGGAACAATGAGCACGCCTTCGTCCACGGATTCAATGAATCCTTGGCGGCAAACCCGATCCCAGTCTAAGCCCTCAAAATCGCGGCATTGCTTCCCGGTCAATGGCCGGGAAGCAAATTCCGCGGGGAATCCGTCATGTCAAATCGACTGAAAATCACAGACAACAGGATGTCGGGTGACGGCGTTGTGCAGAATACAGAAACGTCGGCACCGTCCCTGGTCCCAGCCTATTTCCTCGCCCTCGGTACCTTTGCCATCGGCACCGAAGGCTTCATGATCGCGCCTCTCCTACCAACCATCGCCGACGATCTGGGCATGAGTATTTCGACGGCCGCCATTTTGGTCGTTGTATTCACGCTCGTCCTGGCCATCAGCTCGCCGATCACGACCGTCGCGACCGGACGCATGAATCGCCGGGACACGCTGATCGTGGCAATGACGTTGTTCACTGTTGGTAACCTTGCCGCCGCTTTCTCTTCCACCTTCGCCACCCTGCTCGTAGCGCGCGTCCTGATGGCGGTCGCATCGGGTCTTTACGTCCCGAGTGCCAATGCGCTGGCGGGTGCCATAGCCGGTCCGCATAGACGTGGTCGCGCCCTTGCGATTGTCAGCGGCGGGATGACCATCGCGATTGCACTTGGCCTGCCCCTCGGCGCATTGGTCGGCCATGCGTTTGGTTGGCGTGCCACGTTTCTGGCTGTCGCGGTTATGGGCCTCATCGCGATTATCGGCATCTTGACGGGCATACGGCGTCAGGTGGGAGACGGTATGACCGTCGCTAGCCTGTCCGAAAGGGTCAGTGTGATTCGCCAGAAGGCGATCCTGGAGCTACTCGCCGTGACCCTGTTCTGGTCCCTGGGTGCCTATACTGCCTACCCTTACATTGCGCCCTACCTGAAATCCGAACTAGACTTCGGAGTGACCGGCATCGCTGCAACCGTTTCAATGTGGGGTATCGCCGCCGCCATCGGAGTAACCACTGGCGGAGCGCTCAACGACCGGTTCGGCTCACGCAAGGTAGCTACGACTTCGCTGGTCCTTTTGGCACTGTCTTTCCTTGCTCTTGCCGCAGTGACGGGCCTGACGCCATCAACTGCACTGGTTCCGACCCTTGTTGCGATCGCCGTATGGGGTTTCAGTGTCTGGTCCTTTTTCCCGGCACAAATGGCGCGCCTCATCCAGGCCTCGTCGCCGTCCCAGGCGTCGGTATCTCTTTCGTTGAATACGTCAACGATGTATCTCGGCTTCTCAATCGGAAGCGCTATCGGAGCGGCCATCGTTGGTGCCGGCGACATCTGGCTCATCGGAGTGGCAGCAGGTGCGGCTGAAATTGTCGCCCTACTCCTTGACCAGCGCTTCAAGCGCCAAGGGGTTTGAGCACGAACGCCTCTTGAACGCTCGGCGGCGATGTCCGACATCGCCGCCGAATTTCTTCATTTGCGCGTCACGGCATCGGATCAGGATCGTCGATAACAACGAGCCCGCGCCCCTCCGCATTCAGAGCATCCCGTACCGACTGCCGCTCAGATACAAGCTTGAGCAAATTCCTCACGCGAGGAAACTCATCGGTCGGGATCCCGAAATGCCTCGCCCAGCTCCCGATCACGAAAAGATAGGCATCGGCGGCCGTGAAGGTTTCCCCGGTCAGGAACGGTCCTTTGAGGCTCTCGTCGAGGAATCCGAGGCGGCTACGGATACGTTGTAAGACGAGCGTCCGCATTTCCTCGTCGATTGGCCAAAACATCGGTACGAAACTCTTGTGCAGTTCCGCAGCGACGTAGCTCTGCCACTCCATGACGCGGTAGCGCTGCATGGTCCCCGGTTCCGGCATCAGGTCACGACGTCCCGCGAGATCACAGAGGTATTGGGCGATCACGAGGTTCTCGGTCAGCGTCTCGCCGTTGTCCAGTTCCAGTAGTGGTACCATTCCCCGCTGGGCGACCTTCCAGTAGTCGGAGCCATCCGCGCGAACTTTGGCAGTGACATTGATCACCTCCAGGTCGAAAGGTAGACGCGTCTCGCGCAAAAGGATGTGGACGGAGAGCGAGCTTGCTCCAGGATGCGTGTAAAGTTTCATTGGATGATCTCGATTGAGTGGGAGATTAGACAACGGTATAGGGCGTGGAATCTACGCCGCATGATCTTGCCGATGGAATCACGCGGCTTCCGCAGTGGTCCTCGACGAATTCCAGCCGAACTTCGGGCCAGAAAGCGACTGCACTTTGCGACCCGCCAACGACGCGCGGCATCGACCATGTAGTCTCGTGCTGAAGACGGCACCGCCCGCTTTTAGGCAGCTGTAGGTGCCAATTCGCGTGACACATTGCGGTCGGTTTTCGTTTGAGCCAAGAGACGGCGCGCGATCACAGTTGAGCCAACGCCGTCTCTCAGCTCCTGTTGCTAGCTCAGAGCTGCCTCCGCGAGTGGCAATGAACGGATGCGTTTTCCGGATGCCGCAAAGATCGCGTTCGCGAGCGCACCTGCGGCAGCAGCCGTTGCTGCCTCGCCCACGCCGCCCGGGTTCTCCTGGCTCTTGATGTGATAGATTTCGATCTTGGGGATCTCGTTGATCCGGAGCGCTCGGTACATATCGAAATTGGTCTGGTCGACTGCTCCGTCGGTGAAGGTGACCTGATTGTACATGGCGCTGCTCAGCCCGAAAATCACACCTCCCTGCATCTGGGCTTCCACGGTATCGGGGTTGATCGTGATACCACAATCGACCGCGATGACCGATCGAAGAAGCTTCACTTCCTCTTTTGTAATCTCGATATCGAGGACATGTGCGAGATAGCTTCCGAACGCCACCTGAAGTGAGACCCCCCGGCCTCTTCCGGCTGGAAGCTTTTCGCCCCAGCCCGCCTTCTCCGCCGCCTCGTTCAGGACCGCCAGCGCGCGTGGGTTTTTGGTCAGCATCCTGCGTCTGAACTCGACGGGATCCTGCTCGATCGCCGCAGCCATTTCATCCACGAAACTTTCAACTACGAAGAGATTGTGCGACGGACCAACTCCACGCCACCAGCTCGTATTGACGCCGTCGGGCTCGTTGCGGACATAATCCACGAAAACCGCGTCCTCGTCGTAGGGCGTCTCCGAGGCGCACTCGATCGCATCAGGATCGACACCCTTGATGAAGGCCGCGGGCGCGTAGCGTGCAAAGATCGAGGATCCCGTCACACGGTGCGTTCGCCCAATGAGCCGACCATCCTTGTCCAACCCCGCCGCGACCCTGTCGTAATAGTAGGGACGGTAGTAATCGTGCGTCATGTCCTGTTCTCGGGTCCAGACGAGCTTTACCGGATACCGGATATCCTTGAGGAGCCGGGCGGCGAGTTCGATCGAATCCACATCAAGGCGACGTCCGAACGCCCCGCCGATCAGTTGATTATTCACAACCACACTCTCCTGCGGCAGTCCGGTTGCTTCCGCGACGGCCTTTTGTGCCCGCACCGGAACTTGTGTTCCGACCCACATCTCTGCCTTGTTGTCCTGAATGTGAAGCGTGCAATTCAGCGGCTCCAGCGGCGAATGGGAGAGAAAGGGCGACTCATAGACAGCGGAGAGCTTCACCGCCGCATTCGAGATCACCGAGGCGGCATCCTTGTCGTTGCGGATGATCACACCCTGTTGCTGCGATGCCTGTTCCAGTTTCTTGATGATCGAATTGAGGTTCATCGATCCATTGGGTCCGGCCTCCCATTCGATCTCAAGCGCATCGACGCCTGCCTTAGCGGCCCACATATGATCGCCGATTACGGCCACGGCGTCGGGCAGCTTGACGATATCGTGAACGCCTTTGACCGCTCGCGCTGCATCTTCGTTCATCTTCGAGATCAGCCCCCCGACCACCGGGCTTATGGCCAGGGTCGCAAATTTCATGTTGGGAATGATGATGTCTATCCCGTAGATAGCGCTGCCGTTCACCTTATGCGGGGTATCGAGGCGCTTGGCGCGGGTGCCGATGACCCTAAATTCCGGAGGCTCCTTCAGCACAACGTTTTCAGGAACTGACAATAGCGCAGCTTTGGGCGCGACCTCGAGGTACGTCATAGATCGTCCGGTGGCATCGTGATGGACGACGCCTAGCTCGACACGGCACTCCAAGGCCGGCACCGACCATTCGGAAGCGGCGGCCTGAACCAGCATCATCCGCGCGGCCGCCCCAGCCTGCCTCAGGCGCATCCAGTCGGCCCTCGTCGACGTCGAACCACCTGTCGACTGGTCGAAGAGAAGCGGATCGAGATATTTCGAGAGGTCTGGAGGCGCGGGTTGGAGCTTGACCTGATCAAGTCCAACCACGAGTTCTTCGGCCATCAGCATGGCGCTGGACGTGAAGATGCCCTGGCCAACCTCGTGATGAGCCATGATCAGAGTGATGCCGTCGCTATCGATTTTGATGAATGCATTCGGGAAGAACGATTTCTGGTTCTCCTGACCGGCGGCGACTGCGGCTCTCCCGAGGCGCGGCAGCTGGACCGAAAGCACCAATCCTCCCGTCGCCAAAACCGTGCCCTTCAAGAAATTTCGTCGCGAGTGCAAGTTATTGATCATCGCTCTCTTCTCCGGTCCGGCACCATGGATCTGACAAGGAAGCCCACATTCCGGACAGATAACATCTGTGAACTTCGATCCGGGAACTTGCGTCGGTATCGAATGGGTTTCTTGAACGATCCGGCAGCAACAGCGAGAACTTTAAAAAAGACATTCTGATCGGATCCAGTCGCGACCGGCGCAGAGCAATACGCATAAACATCCCCGACACCGGCTCCCTCATGATGACGGAAAACCCTGTGCATTTTTGAAGGCCAGTTATCGCCTGCATTTCCTATGGCGAGATGAGTACGAAGGGTTATGCTCAGGCCTCATCATGAGGAATGCACCTCAATCAAGATAGGCCGGAGCAAGCCGGAACCGGGACCATTCGTTCGGATCATGGCCTGGGACCACCAGGGCACCGGTACGATCTGCCAATGCACGAAGCTTCCTTACAGAATGCGCGGTATCGACCGCCGACGACATCAGTGCGGGCAAAGCTCTCTCGTTCCAATGATCCAGTGTGTAAGCGGCATCGGCAGCAATCAGGATGGCCTTCTGATTGGGAAGTGTCACCAGGAATGACTGATGGCCGACGGAGTGCCCAGGAGTGAAGATCGCCTGCAGCACCCCATCACCGTAGACATCATAGAAATCTGTGCAGTCACCCTTCAGAAAATGCCAATTCAAGTGCGGCCGATCGAAGTCCTTGCGAACATAGGCTCCGGCGACAAACCAGTCGGGATTATTGGCGTATTCGTATTCACTGCGCTGTACGATGTGTGTCGCATTCGGGAAACGACCGATCCCGCCTGTGTGATCGGAATGGAGATGCGACAGCGCAACGAAACGTATGTCTCCGGGATCGATACCAAGCGCGCCAAGCTGTGTAATACAGCCTTCCTCTTCACTCATGACCGGCTCGAAGGCGTCGATGGACGATCCCCAATAGGCCCGTGGATCAGCAAGCCCCTCGACTGCAAGGCCGCCATCGATGATCGTATTGCCTTTGGGATGAACGAGCAGAAACCAAGGGACCGGAATTTCGACAAGAGCCCCTGTGCCTTGGTTCATCCATATATGATGGTCCATGCACCTCTGTCGGCCAGCCTGAAACAAATAGAGTCTGATATCAGTCATTGAGAAGCTCCGTGGGTCATTGATGATGGGCACCACCCATCTAATCGAATTGCTCTCGACTTTAGATCAATTCATGCCCGATGATTATGCTCCTCATGCCACTTCCATTTATCGGACAATCCGATAGATTAACATCATGGATTATTTGGCTGCAATGCGTGTCTTTGTCAGGGTCGTCGAGCGCGAGAACATGTCGGCCGCAGCCCGCGACCTGGGCATCGGCCAGCCGGCTGTCAGCGAGCGCATCGATCGACTGGAAACGCATCTGGGTACCCGGCTTTTACAACGTAACACGCGGCGGGTGTCAGTGACGCAGGCCGGCCATATCTTCTATGAGCGCTGTAAGTTGGCCATCGAGGCGACTGAAAATGCGTTGGCGAGTTTGGACGATCCAGCCTCTGTCCACGGGACCTTGAAGATCGCCGCACCACATGGGTTAGGCGAGGTTGTGGTCGCACCCCTGCTGCAGCGTCTGCGTGAACGTCATCCTCGACTGATGGCCGAACTTATTCTGAATGACCGCATGGTTGATCCAGTCACTGAGGGTGTCGATATCTCGCTTCGGCTCGGCACCCTTGGAGAAGGCAGTTTTACAGCGCGCAAGCTCGGGCAAATAGGTCGTCGACTCGTGGCTTCGCCCGCTTACCTCGAGCGACATGGTGAACCAGATATTCCGGCTGATCTCGGTCGGCATCCTTTTCTGCGCGTGGCGGGTCTATTCAACGATGGCCGGATGGTGCTCACAGCCGGAAATAAACGCCAGGTCACCGTGCGTGTTGAGACAGCCATCGTCGTCAGTAACTGGCGCCCGCTTCGCAGATTGCTGCTGGACGGCGCTGGCATTGGCGTCCTTCAGGATATCGTATGTGCTGATGCCATTTCTGAAGGGACGCTGAAGCAGATCCTGCTGGATTTTACCCTCGCGAGCTTTGATCTATATGTGCTGTATTCCCCCAAAAAATCTATCGCGCCCAGCGTTCGCGCAGCGCTAACGCTGCTCGACGAAATTTTGCCCTCGGCGTTGACGCAAGGACATCCCAGTGCTTGAAGCTCGTAAGATCGTCGATTGGTTTCTGATTTAAGATCCAAGCAAACGGTAGGCAGGAATTATTGTCGAGCAGACAATGCCTACCAGCAGACGCAAGACTCGCATGCCGTTTACCCGAACCTTTTGAAGACACGAGCCATTAGCGCTCGGCAGCTAGTATAGAACATCTCACATATGCTCTTGATGGGAATCGAACCGGAAATGCGCTACTGAGGACGGAGTTCATGAACGATGCAAATGTTATGACGGCAAGGAAAAAACCTTTCATGGCTTGATGCGAAGGGAATAAGTGTCGCACCATCGACTTAGTATACGGGCCAGAATAGTCCATCGGCGCATGGCCGGCATCCGCGTCACAAGCAGCCTTCAATCGACAATCGAATACAAACACCTAGGGATACTAATGTCACCGCATATGGCTTGCGAGGGTCGCGCCAAGTTGCGGAAGCTGCCCCTCACGATATCCCCCAGCTGTTTCGAGCGACACCCCCTCTTACACTTTACCCGGGGCCACAGCTCCAATGAGATTCGAAAACACCTCCTCTGCCTCAGAAGCGGAGCAGCTCCCGCGTGTGACAGCGCTTGTCAACGCGTCTCCTGCCGCAACCAATGCCGCGCAGGCCAATGCCAGCGATTCCGGCTGAAAGCTTGAGTGAGGCCGTAAAACATCCATGAACATTTCGATCACAGCATCGACCAACTCCTGGTACACGCTAGCTTTCTCCTCGCTTCCTGCGAGCGCCGCGCCGACAGCATGGAATTCGTCACCTTGGTCGGTTCCGCAGGCCAGATAAGTTTTAGCCAAAGCCAATATAGTCTCTGTCGCCGGTCGATTTCCCTGAGCCATAAGTGTGCGAAACGCGGCAATGCGTTCGGTGTCTATCCAACGATAGAGTTCAATTAACAAACCCGTTCTGGTCTCGAAGTGCTCATAGGTCACAGGTTTGGAAACGCCCGCCCGCGCTGCCAGGTGACCTAGTGTCAGCCGATCAGCACCCTCCTCCCGAACGATCAGGCGCGCCGTCTCTAGTAGCTGCTGACGCCGCTCCGGCTTCGAAAGTCGGCCTGTAGTCCTGTTGTCGATGGCGGCTTTTTGCTTTTCCACTTGCATACCTACTTTTAGTAACCTACCATGTGTAGGAATTAGTAAACCACAGGTATCGTGATGTTACAAGCTTCTGGAAGTCTCCACGACCCAATACTGATTATCGGCGGCGCCGGCGAGGTTGGGCGATGGGCCACACGCTTCTTGCGTGAGCAATATCCTGATGTACCAATCCTCATTGGTGGTCGCGACGAACAACGCGCGATACGAGCAGCAGCAGCTGTCGACGGCGCGTCTGCGGTGGTAGTGGACCTCACTGCCTCTGACCTGGGGCTAGGCGAGCAACGTGTGTCGGCGGTCGCAACGCTCTTTACGGATAAAACCGGGGCAGCTCTCCGCTGGGCCCAACAATTGGGCGTTGGGCACGTCAACATCTCACCAGGCATAAGCGAGCTGGGCTTGGAAACTGCTACATTCATGCAGAGACCTACCGCCGCGCCAGTCGTCCTTGGTACAGAATGGCTCGTTGGTGCGACAAGCGTGCCGTCACTCTTGTTCGCCCGAGAATTTGGTCGTCTGGAAAACATTCATATCGAGGCAGTGCTCGATGAACAGGATGCGTTCGGACCTGCAGCAAATGCAGACCTTGAGCGCCAGATGTATGCGGGTGCTGCCGCTCTTATGAGAACGGCTGGCGCGTGGCGATGGTGCCATGGCGCCGAGACCAGATCGAAGGTTCGCGCAATCGACGGTACCGAGTTGGACGCGAACTTGTTTTCGCCAAACGACGTCTTGTTGTTGGCAAACGCAACCGGCGCTCCTGATATTCGGTTCGACCTGGCCATTGGAATGAGCTCCACCCGCCGGAATGGCGGACCGGTATCGACTGAAATCATGATCAATCTTTCAGGCCTGGATCACGCCGGGCAGCCGCTTCGGAAACGTCACGCGATCGTTCACCCCGGTGGGCAGATGCCGCTAACGGGTCTGGGTGTCGCGCTCGTTCTTGAACGCATGGCTGGTCTCGCGGGCGATACGCCCCGACCGGGCCTCTACTTCCCAGCCCAGCTCATCGACCACTCCACATACTTTGAGCGCCTTCGCGCCTCAGGTGGTGAAGTCATGGAATTGGCGCCGGTCCAACGCGCGCCGCAAGGCTCGGATCAAGCATAGACTGGAGCATAAAATGAGTGACCCCAAAGCATCAGCCACCACGGATCATCCCGTACACCATTCGCAAATTGAGGCCAACGGTGCCTCATTCCATGTCGTTGAACAAGGCCGTGGTCCCGTCGTGCTTTTCTTGCACGGTTTTCCCGACACTGTGGAAACATGGCGTAGCCAGATGCAAGTTGTCGCAGATAACGGGTACCGCGCGATTGCGCTCGACATGAGGGGTTTTGGCGACAGCTATTCCCCGGAAGATCCAGCACTTTACAGCGGAGCCCTAATTGTTGGCGACCTGATTGGCATCCTTGATGCATTGCAGGTGCCTACCGCAACGATCGTATCGCATGATTGGGGCGCGGACCACGGACAACGGGCAATGGTCATGCGACCAGATCGGTTCAACGGGATTATTTCACTCAGTATCCCGTTCCTGCCACGTGGTGAGTTGAGTACTTGGGACATGCTACGCAGTCGGGGTCTCGGCGATCTCTATTATGCTTTCGACATGATGAAGCCGGAGACGGATAACCGGATCCGTGATGCGAGCAAAACTATCCCCAGTGCACTCTACTGGCTGTCGGGCGAGCCCGCCGAAGGAACCGGCTGGGACCCCATCGACGCAAAGCGGAATATGTTTCGACCTGCCCCTGAAATACTGCCGAACTGGGTCGATCCAGCCTATATGAAGCACAACATCGAAACGTTCCAGCGAACGGGATTTAGAGGCGGTCTGAACCAGTACCGTGGGGTGCAGGCGACGTTTGAGCATCTCGCTGCCTACAAAGATGTGCTTATCAAGCAGCCATCGCTTTATATTTGGGGCGATGCAGACGGGTTGTGCCGACTGTTCCACCCGGTCCCACCGACCGTGGAAGAGATGCGCGAGACAGCGCCCGGGCTCGTCGATGTCGTGCGCCTGGAAGGTGTAGGTCACTGGCCTCATCATGAGGCCCGCGAACGCGTGAATGCCGAAATCATCAAATTCCTGAACGGCCTGAACGCCGCCGTTTCAGCAACTGTCTAATCGATCAAGGAACATAGGTCCATGATACTTTCTCACGCTATTCGTACAGGCGGTCTTGCTTCGGTCAAAGAAGCTATCGACGCCGGGGCGGACGTTAATGCTAGAGGCCCCGATGGTCTCACGCCGTTGATGATCGCGTCTGCGCTTGGACAGGCACAAGCTGTTGCTTTGCTCCTTACTGCCGGGGCGGACGTGCTGGCGGCGGAACCTCGAATGGGAGCAACGGCAATCCACAAGGCAGCGCAGTCCGGCAGCGCCGACGTGATCGGGATTCTGCTTGACCACGGAGCCTTCATCGATCAGCAATCGCCAGTTCTTGGCAATACCGCATTGATGGATGCCGTGCTTCACAAGCACGAAGCTGTTGTGCGGGTTTTGCTGTCGCGCCGCGCGCGCACCACGATACGGAATTACTGGCAACAGACAGCGCTCGAAATCGCCAGGCATGACGCCCTCAAGGTAATCGCTGCGCTTATTGAGGATCGAGATGAGGCGGATGAAAAGCACATCGCCAGCTTGTCGATCGTCTCATCAGTAAAGGCCGGAAATATTGAGGAGGTGAAGCGGCTGATCGCAGATGGCGCGGATTTTGAGGTTCGGGTGCCAATAACCGGGACGTTCGATGACGACTACACACCTCTTGGTCTCGCAGTTCGCGAAGGTCATGCCGAAATAGTGCGCTTATTGCTGGATTCTGGTGCAGATCCTCGCCGTACGATCGGTCTCATGCGTGGTTCGCCACTTCACGATGCTGCCTACTTCGGAAAGGCGGATCACATCGATATTTTGACCTCATCAACAAAGCAGGGGGATACTCAGGTTGAGCTTGATGCGCAGGGTCCTTACAATGGTCTGACCGCTTTGCACGATGCTGTGTGGCATGGATACGTGGATGCCGTAGCGTCTCTGGTGCGCGCCGGTGCTCGCCGTGATTTGAAAACTCATTCAGGCATGACACCACTGAGCCTCGCTACTCTCTACGGCTATAATCGGATCGTTGAAATCCTGAACAACGACAGCGATCAACCACGTAACTTCGGCCCAATCAGCTAGTGCTCAATCTGGGTGACCGCATCTGTAGCGATATCGACGGTCTTCTCTCGGCACCGCACCCTCCGATGTCGAGACGTAGCGGCTGAGATGAGCAGATGAAAAACGTAAAGCTAAGCAAAAATAAACTTGCTTGGTTGGGTGCATCTTTAACACGGCTCGGCTGTGAGATCGAGTGATGATGAACCCCTCGAATGAAGCCGCCGACGTGAACATGCCGACGGTCGGCTCATCTTACGCCTTGATGAAAGTCGAACCTTTGGCCCCATCTATTTGTCATGAATTGAGGGGCAAGGGATCGGTGCCTTCGCCTAGAATTGCAAGGTATCGTCGATAGCTAAACACGCGGCCACGCTTGCGGCCGGTAACCTCATCAACGATGCCCAATCGCTCTAGGTCGGCGAGTGCGGCGTTGACCGTTGGCGCGGACAAACCCGTCACCTGAACAATCTGGTTCGCTGTGTGAAAAGGATTCTGCTGGAAAAGCTCGTGAATGCGAAGGGCCGACCCTGCTCTATCACTCTCCATCGTTATCCGCTCCCGATCTTCCTTGAAAAGATCGACGATCTGAGTAGCAGCCTCAAACGCTTGATTGGCAGTGTCGGCGACGCCCGTCAGGAAAAACTCCAGCCAAGCTTCCCAGTTGCCATGTTCGCGAACCTCTTGCAGTAGCCGATAGTATTCTCTCCGATGGGACTTCAGATAGAGGCTGAGGTAGAGCAGCGGCTTTCGCAAAACGCCTTTCATGCAAAGATACAGGGTTACAAGCAGACGGCCGATACGACCGTTACCATCGAGAAACGGATGGATCGTTTCGAACTGCACGTGCAGCAGGCCAGCTTTGATTAACGCGGGTAACCGTGATTGGTCGTCATGCATGAAGCGCTCGAACGCATCCAGGCAACCGGCCATTTCAGTAACGGGTGGCGGTACAAAGTGTGCGTTACCGGGGCGCGTGCCACCGATCCAATTTTGCGAGCGGCGGAACTCTCCTGGATCCTTGGTGCCCCCCCGCCCACTGTCCAGGAGCCTAGCGTGCATCTCGCGGATCAGACGCAACGACATGGGCAACGTTTCCAGCCGCTCTAAACCATACATCATGGCGTCAACATAGTTGGATACTTCACGGATATCATCAACCGGCTGCCCGGCTTGAGCTTCGGTCTCAAACCGCAAGAGATCAGAAAGGGTCGACTGCGTGCCTTCAATCTGCGAGGAAAGAACGGCTTCCTTTCTTACATACATATAAAGAAACAGCTCCTGTCTCGGCAGCAGCATTGTGATACCATCCAGGCGTCCTAGCGCGCGCTCAGCCAAGCTGAGGCGCTCTAGCAATGAAAGCACATCAATCGCCGGCTCGGGCGGCAATGGTGGGGGCACGAACGCCCGCACTGTTTCACTGGCAGCGACCGTCTCGACGAAACGACCCAGGCGGTTTTTGGATTCGGAATCAGACATAACCCAATATCAATCGCGCCCCTTATTTAAGCAAGACGCATTTCATTTAATTAAGTGACAGACGTAGGTAAGTGCGCTTAATTAACGAGCCGACATTGACCTTCTGGCCCCGGCTAGGTTCTGATCGAAGGGTAGGTCTTGCCATGCCAGTGCCGCAGCTTCTCGGCGAACTCTCTCTGAAAGGCCAAGGGGCCGAGTTTTTGCCGGTAGGGTTCGTCGTAGATCCCGATGAAGAGGGTGAGGTTAAGAAAGAAGTGGGCACCATCTCAAACAGGGTGACGAAGTCATGCTCAACCAGCGCCTGGCGTTCTTCTTCCGTGAGGACGTGCGCCGTCGACCCCTCGGCGTTTCTCCAGATCACGCACCAGACTAAGGGCTGATACCATTAGACAGAAATCAGACTACAGACTGCTGTCACGAAAATCTTATGCAGCCTACAGGCTGATGAAATGTACTTGAGGGTCAGCCTTTAAGCTGATAAAACAAATCCAATATCAGTTTATGGGCTGAAAATGAAAAGTGATACCCGCAAAAGAGCACGGGGACGGCTTGACGAAAGACTTCAGCCGCTCCAACCAGTTGATCGGTTTAGGGCGCCACCGAAGGGATGGATCCGAGCGCTGCGCGATGCCCTCGGCATGACGGGTGCGCAGCTGGGCACGCGCATCGGAGTCCGGCCACAAACAGTTGAATCAATCGAAAAGTCGGAGGCAGCCGGGACAATCCAACTCAATACCCTGCGCCGCGCCGCCGAGGCCCTGGATTGCACGCTCGTCTATGCCCTCGTTCCAAACAGCTCTCTTGAAACCGTTATCGAGGCACGGGCACGCAAGATCGCCAAGCGCGAACTCCAGCGCGTCGCGCACACGATGCGTTTGGAAGCACAAGGCACGGACAATGCGGATTCCGAATCTCGCATCCAGGCATACATCCACGACAGGCTCTCTGAGCGCGATCTCTGGCACGAGGTATGACAGATCTTTTCCAGGAACCCGAAGACGCGACGCCGCTTGAGCCGCAGGAACGGGAGGGTTTGCTTCAGACTTGGATCACTCACCGCCGCGACCTCAACGAAGCGGAAGAGGAAAACATTGTCGAGGGTGCGGCTTGGGCGCGTGGCCGGCGGCGCTTGCCACTCGAACGGATGCTCAGCGAAGACTTCATGCGGACACTACATAAACGGATGTTCGGTGACGTCTGGCAATGGGCCGGCACGTTCCGGGCGACGGAGCGCAACATCGGCGTTCAGGCTTATCGTATTGGAATGGAGCTCGCGAGCTTATTGAGCGACATCCGTTACTGGATTGAACACAAGACCTTTCCACCGGATGAGATAGCAATCAGATTCCATCATCGTCTCGTCGCCATCCACCCGTTCCCGAATGGAAATGGACGGCAGGCACGTCTCGCAGCCGACCGACTGATCGAGCGGCTTGGCGGTGATCCTTTTACCTGGGGCGGCGGCAGTCTGGCCAATGTTGGCGAAATGCGTGGACGCTACGTCGCAGCACTACGCGCGGCGGACAATCATGACATCGCTCCGCTTCTGGAATTCGCACGCAGCTGACAGGGCCCATCGCATTTTTGACAAAGACGGTCGGTAGCCATATGGCACCCAATCGGCGGCACTCCAGGTTTCACGGCGGTCATCAACCCGAGGCTTGCCGTGGCTCTTGGGAAAATACGGCGCAAGCCGCGCCATTTGCTCATCTGTCAGCTAATAAAGGTCGCTCATGATCAGTCTCCTTGCGGGGCCTGAATCACATCCGACGCATCAAATCAATGGGTCCTGACCCTAGTCAGATACTGGACGAAAAAATCGACATTGCGTAGTTTTGAACGACAATTGCATCCATTTGGCACTTCGTCTCCCACGATTTGATTCAAACCCGGATACGTCGCCGTTTCAACCGATCGCACAGGAGAAACACTTTGCTGATACTTGAGATCGTTATTTTTTCAGCGGCCCTGATCGCGGTTAGCCTTCTGGCTGTACAACAGATTGTTACGCAGGTTCGGGAGTATCGATTCTACAAGAAGAACGGTGGCGATTTTTCTGTCGACAGCGACATGGATCACGTCAGACTTGACAGATCAATGCACTACAACGACCTCCGCCTCACGAACTGGCAGCGATTTTATCTCTTCCGTCCGGCCTGTATCGCCATGCTCGTCTTTTTTTGGGCGATGATGATAGTCTCTCTGCTTTAACTAAAGCACCGGGCTTCTATGTCAGCAGAATGGCGAAAAAGTTTTCTTCTCCGGAGGCGTTGCTTCATGCAGAACAGATCACGCTGGTCGAACATCTCCTAATATGCTGTATAGTTAGGTGTCGTCGTGAAAATCTTGTGCTTAGGTTACCCTTGAGCCGGCCAGCGAACACATTCCCGGACTCTTCCAGCACATCCATGATCCGCCCTCAGTGGGCTCGCCCGCTATTACCCGATCGTATAGTTCGATGCTACGCCGCGAAGATGCGTGACTGTCGCTTGCGACATAACACCACTGCCCAGATATTCAGCAAAGCTGTATGAGAATATGTCACTTCGTTCTATCGCCCGGACCAGATTGGTATCACCAAAGACAACGAGGTATTCGTGATCCTCCGGCGCCCAGATCCAGAGATCATGACCTGAAAAATGGATCAGAAGGCCATAAGGCGAATTTTCAAACAATGCGTCAAGCACCAACCCTACCGGTTGCGGTGAAAATTGGCGCGGAGGCTGACCGAACTCGTAAGCAGCGAAATCAATCTCGTCACAACCGATACGCGCGGCGACAAGAGCGATTTCCTCCCCGCTTGGAAATTCGGGATAAATCCTCGCCGCGAAATTCCTGTTTCGGATGGCCTGATGATCCAGCGCGCAATCTTTTCCAATGAAGTCTAAAATTACGATAATCCTCTCCAATCGCCGTGGAAGACAATACCACCCAGACCGATATTTTTATTGAGACGAAATGACCTCACCACTACAAGTAACTGGCTCATTTGGAATCCCTCACAAAGGTTTCACTCGCGCTCCGGGACAACGACAAAACACGGCCCGCAGAGAAACGCTCGATACAAACGGCAGCTTTATCCTCGCTATTGAAAGCCAGATCGAAAGTGGAAGCGAATATCCGCGCCCATCCCTCATTATAGGTGGCACCTTCAACATAAATGACGCTCATCGAGAGCCAACTCACCTGCTTTTTGGTTTCCGGATCGGCTACCTCAGCACTGCCAGTTAAAACCTCCCGAGTTTTAAGGGGCGGGGCGTTGCTGCCAGAAGGAGATTGAAACTTAAAACTGTAGGTTCCGCTCTCAGGGTAAACAAAATCCACGATAGAGGCAGGCGACGACACGCTTATATGGAACGCCTTTTCGCGAGCGTCCCCAGGTCCCGAATCTGCAGCTAGGGCGCGCCATTCATCATCAGAAACCTGACGACCAGATATGATTACCGCCCCACCTTCTTTATTCAGCGGCTCATCAACGGATATAATTAAACGAGTCGAGAATTACGGCTCATTCGCCTGGCTTGATGACCATGATACAGTCAAAGCAAAAAAGACGGCTAAGCTGACAGCTTTCTTCACGATTCTCATCCCTACCGATATTCCTCAGTTCAAATCCATTCGCTTTGCAGCGGTTTTAACGAGCTTACTTCGTCGACAAAGTTTTTTGCATTAGTCCTGATAATCCGATCAGGAAGCATTCGAATGCGACCTGCCAGGTCGATGGCTCAAGGATGCACGGCTCCA
>NZ_JBAOJM010000016.1:0-108092 GCF_037083425.1 Agrobacterium sp. CCNWLW32 | reverse complement strand
AACACACGCGGCGCCTTGAACCATTCGAGGAAATCGGCGCGCGGGCTGAGCTCGATCCAGTCGAAGCCGAGTTCCTTTACTTTGGCCGGGAGGGCTTCGAGGCTGAGATGCCGGTGCATGAAAGGGTCGATGGCGATGCGCATATACGCTTCCTTCTCTTATTGTCTGTCGAAAGGCCCTTGCGGGCCGGTTATGCGAGGCCGCGGTCCGAGAGAGGAGACCGCGGCTTTTGGCCGGCTTTTTCGTGGGCGGCCATGTTTGTGCTCTGCTGACGGCATTCGGTCAGCATTCCGGCCAAAACTCCGGTTCAGTTCCGGGCCTGATAGTCCCCGAGGTTTTCGGGCATCACCAGTTCGAAGGGCACCCAGAGGGTCTTTTCGACTTTTTCACCGGCAGCGGCTTTCACCGCCGTCTGAACGGATACTTCGCCCTGCTTCGTTGCGTTCTGGTAGACGGTGATATCGAGATCACCCGTCTGCATGGCGGCAAGACCGTCAGGCGTGGCGTCGATGCCGGCGATGACGACGTCCTTCATGGAAACGCCCGCCGCCTTCAGCGCCTGCGCGGCCCCGATCGCCATTTCATCATTGTTGGCAATCACCGCATCAAACTGCACACCCGCCGTCAGCCAGGAGGAGACGAGATCCTGCGCCTGCGTGCGACTCCAGTTCGCCGTCTGCTTTTCGAGGATTTCGATCTTGCAGTCCGGCCGGGAAAACACCGTTTCCACATCCTTGGTGCGCACCAGCGCCGCATGGTTTTCCAATGGCCCCATCAGGATGACGGCCTTCCCCTTGCCGCCCATCAGCTTGCAGGCCGCTTCCGCCTCCATGGTGCCGGAATCGAGTTCGTTGGAGCCGACAAAGGCAGTACCATCAGGCAGGCCGGTTTCCAGTTCGGCCGGAGGATGATTGACATAAACGAGAGGGATTTTTGCGGCGGACGCGGCTTTGGTGATCGCCGCCGTGGCGTCACCGTCAACGGCATTGACGATGATCGCGTCGACGCCATTAGCGATAAAATTCTGCACCTGATTGAGCTGCTTCGAGGGATCGAGCTGGGCGTCTTCCACCAGAAGCTCGATATTTTTATCGCGCCCGGCCTCGGCCCTGATGCCGTTGAGCAGGATCGTCAGAAACGGGTTGTCGAAAGACGTCATCGAGACTGCGATGCGGGTATCGGCAAGGGCCGGCGTCGCGAAGATGCAGAGCGCCGTCGCCATCAGTAATTTTTTCAAGGTTTCCTCCCGCGGAAATCGCCGCTGGTTGCATCATTCTGTGTCGCCGGAGCCGGCCATTCCGCCGGCTCCGGCGCGTTCGGCCCGCCCGGCGGCGCTCCCCGGGAGCGGAGAAGCCGCCTGGGCGAGGCCATGGCTCAATTCTTGGCCTGATAGTTCTTGAGGTTCGCCGGCGTCACCAGTTCGAAGGGAACGAAGACCTTCTTGTCGACCGCATCGCCCTTGGCGAGTTTCAGCGCCGCATCCAGGGCACCCTTGCCCTGCCCGGCGGCATTCTGGAAAACGCTCACATCCAGATCACCCGCCGCCATGGCGGCAAGCGCGTCCTGCGTGGCGTCGATGCCGGCGATGATGACGCTGTCCATCGACCGGCCGGCCGCCTTCAGAGATTGAATAGCGCCGATGGCCATTTCGTCATTGTTGGAAATGACGGCATCGAACTGCACCCCGGCAGAGAGCCAGTTGGTCATCAGATCCGACCCTTGAGTACGCGACCAGTTGGCGGATTGTTCCTCGACAAGCTTGATGAAGCTGCAATCGGGGGTGGCCACCACATCCTTGATATCCTGCGTGCGCATGCGGGCCGCCTGGTTGGAAAGCTCGCCCATCATCACCACCGCCTTCGCTTCCGTCTTGCCGGCCGCCTTCAGCAAACGGCAGACTTCCTGCGTCTGCAGGGTGCCCGACTGTTTTTCATCGGAGGCAACGAAGGCCTGTTTTTCCGGCAGGCTGTCGAGATTGACCGGCTGGCGGTTGACATAGACGAGCGGAATGCCGGCGGCAGCGGCGGCCTGCGAAAGGGCCACGGTCGCATCCGTATCCACCGGGTTGACGATGATGGCGGCGACGCCGGCGGCGACGAAGTTCTGCACCTGGCTCAGCTGTTTGCCGACATCGTTCTGCGCATCCTCGATCTGCAGCGAAACGCCGCTCATGCCCTTGGAATAATCGACCATGCCATTGCGCAGCACGGTCAGGAAATTGTCATCGAACAGGGCCATCGAAACGCCGATGGTCTCAGCCGACGCGGTGGTCGCCAGCATGGTGGCAAGCGTTGCAATCGCTAAATGTCTTTTCATGTCGTTCTCCTCCAAAACCCTTGAAAAGAAGCCGGCCACGCAACCTTCGTCACATCGTGCTGCAACCGCGCACCGGCAAAGGAATACCGGTCACCGGAGACGGTCATCTGCGGCGTGCGGCAATCCTGAAACATCGTTGGTGTCGTGGACCAGCCTCCTGCCTGCTCCACATGCGGGCAAGATTTCCCAGTACGCGCCCGGCGTCAACGGGTCAGCGGCAGCCGAAACCATCAAGGCTGATAGAAAGAGACACGGAATTTATGATGGAATCTATCAAACCATCAAAGGCTTTCAGGAACCCACAGATGGGCGGGCACAAACCGCTGCCCCGGCGTTTCCGCCATGCCATGTTCTATGGTGTGCACCATGGTCGCGACAAGGTCAGTGCATAATTCGCGAAGCGGCGTCTGGAATATGCCGCTGATACGCTTTTCCAGCAGCGCCTGACGTGACTCGGGCGTCAGTTCGTTGACGAGACAGACAATGCTCTCCTGCCGGTTTTCCTGCTGCAGCGCCTCGATCACGCCTTCCATGCCGCCGCCGACGCAATAGATGCCGACCAGATCCTTGTGTTTGGCGATGGTGTCCATGACAAGCTCATAGGTCAGCCGCCGGGTTTCCAGCGTGATCAGCGCGTCCATCACCTCGAATTCCGGCGCATATTCGCGCATATAGCTGCGAAAGCCGGTTTCGCGCAGCGAATGGCCGTGAAAACGGTGACCGCCAAGTAGCAAAAGCACCTTGCCCCTGCTGCGCGCCAGCCGCGAGATCATCCAGGCCGCCGTGCGCCCCACTTTCATGTTGTTGGCGCCGAGATAGGCTTCCCGCACCCCCTGGGCGAAATCCGAAAGCAGCGAAAATGTAGGAATGCCCTTCGCCTTCAGGGCCTCGACGGCGGCAGTGACATCGTGATGGTCCGGCCCGGTGGCGGCGACGGCCTGCACGCGGCCCTTCATCCCCGTCAAAAGGGCTGCAAGCTCGCTCGGCTCGCCCGACTGGGCAAATTCGATGCGCAGATTGAGATGGCGATCCCGGACGTTGCGCGCCGCAAGCTCCAGCTCGTCGGCAAAGGTCTGGTAGAAGGCGTGCCGTTCCTTGCGCAGGATGATGCCGAGACTATAGGAAGGCAGATCGGCCAGCATGCGCTGGCGAATGATGTTGGTTGCGTGAAAACCGATCTTCTCCGCCGCGTCGAACACCCGCCGGGAGGTTTCCTCACGCACTGGCAGCCGACCGTTCAGCACGCGGTCAACGGTGGCGACGCTGACGCCTGCGGCCTTTGCCACATCTGTGATGGTCGGACGTTTCATGCGAGCACCCCATAGACGGAAAGATTCCTGTCATGTCTTGCAAAACATGTCACGGATGGTGATGGAATCCAACATGTGCGAAGGGATAAGGGCGTGGAGCACTTTATCAGGGAATAATCGACCGGGGCCTGCATCGCAGGGCCGGCTTGCTTGGCCCAGCACGCCTCCTCCCCTCATCTCTGTGCTTGTCACAGAGATCCAGCCAGCCCAAGTCCTTGGGCTGAAAGGAGTCCTTCCGCCGCGCAGACGCGCGTCGGCTGGATTCCTGTGACAAGCACAGGAATGAGGGGGCTGGGATGTGTCAGAGCGAAAAAATCACCTGCCGAGTAACCTGAATGGCCACTGTCACACGTAAGGAAGCTGCGGCAGCGAGCATTCGTACCGTTTTACGGCGGTATTCGTACCGTATCACGATGCCGAATGCCGCTATCCCGTCAGACCCGCTCCAGCGCCACGGCAATACCCTGCCCGACGCCGATGCACATGGTGGCGAGCGCAAGGCGCTTGCCGGTCAGCGAAAGTTCAAGCGCCGCGGTGCCGGCAATGCGCGCACCGGACATGCCGAGCGGATGGCCAAGCGCGATGGCGCCGCCATTCGCATTCACCCGTGCATCGTCATCCGCAATGCCGAGTTGCCTGAGCGTCGCAAGGCCCTGGCTGGCGAAAGCCTCGTTCAGCTCGATCACGTCAAGCTGTTCCTGCTTCAGCCCCAGCCGCGCCAAAAGCTTGGCCGAGGCCGGGGCCGGGCCGATGCCCATCACGCGCGGCGGCACGCCTGCGGCGGCACCGCCGAGAATGCGGGCAATCGGCGTCAGCCCGTATTTCTTCGCGGCTTCCGCC
Organism: Agrobacterium sp. CCNWLW32; assembly: GCF_037083425.1. Lineage (NCBI taxonomy): Bacteria > Pseudomonadati > Pseudomonadota > Alphaproteobacteria > Hyphomicrobiales > Rhizobiaceae > Agrobacterium > Agrobacterium sp. CCNWLW32. The sequence continues at coordinate 103,626 of NZ_JBAOJM010000016.1, read as the reverse complement.
GATGCGACGATGAGTGCGGCCGCACCGTCATTGACGCCTGATGCATTGCCCGCCGTCACCGTCGCGCCTTCGCGCCTGTTGACCGGCTTCAGCTTCGCCAGCGATTCGAGGCTTGTGGCGCGCGGATGCTCATCCTTCGATACCACCAACGGATCGCCCTTGCGCTGCGGGATCGTCACGGGCACGATTTCCCTGTCAAGGCGGCCATTGGCCTGTGCGTCGGCCGCCTTCTGCTGGCTGCGAACGGCGAAGGCGTCCTGATCCTCGCGGGAGACCTGATAATCAATGGCGACGTTATCCCCGGTTTCCGGCATGGAATCGACGCCATATTGCGCCTTCATCAGCGGATTGACGAAGCGCCAGCCGATGGTGGTGTCATAGATTTCGGCATTGCGGGAAAAGGCGCTGTCCGCCTTGGGCAGAACGAAGGGCGCGCGGCTCATGCTTTCGACGCCGCCGGCGATCATCAGTTCCGCCTCGCCGGATTTCACGGCGCGCGCGGCCGCGATGAGGGCGTCCATGCCCGAACCGCAAAGGCGATTGATGGTGGTTCCGGTCACCGAAACCGGCAGGCCAGCCAAGAGCAACGACATGCGTGCAACGTTGCGGTTATCCTCACCCGCCTGGTTGGCGCAGCCGAAGATCACGTCTTCGACGGCTTCCCAGTCAACGGACGGGTTGCGCTCAACAAGCGCCTTCAGGGGAATTGCACCGAGATCGTCGGCCCGCACCGGGGAAAGCGCGCCGCCGAAGCGGCCGATCGGCGTGCGGATATAGTCGCAGATGAATGCATCGGTCATCGGTTTTTCCTCACAGTTCCGGGGCGACGAGATCAACGACCTCGCCATCGACCGCCAAAGGCGCGCCGGTCATGGCCTGCAATTCCTCAAACGTCATAGACGGCAGTTTTTCACGCAGCACGAAACGGCCATCCACCACGTCGATGACGGCATGGCTGGTATAAATGCGGGTGATGCAGCCGACGCCGGTCAGCGGGAAGGCGCATTTTTCAACGAGCTTCGGCTCGCCGTTCTTGGTCACATGTTCCGTAATGACGAAGACCTGCTTGGCGCCATGCACCAGATCCATCGCCCCGCCGACGGCCGGCACACCCTTGGAGCCGACACGCCAATTGGCGAGATCGCCATTCTGCGCCACCTGGTAGGCGCCGAGGATCGCCACATCCAGATGCCCGCCGCGCACCATGGCGAAGCTGTCGGCATGGTGGAAGAAGGCGGCGCCGGGCTTCAGCGTCACGGCCTTCTTGCCGGCATTGATGAGGTTCCAGTCCTCTTCGCCTTCCGGCGGCGCTTCGCCGAAATTCAGGATGCCGTTTTCAGTGTGGAAAATCGCCTGACGGCCGGGCGGCTGGTAACGCGCCACCATTTCCGGAAAGCCTATGCCGAGATTGACGTAAGCACCGTCCTCGATGTCCTGCGCCGCACGCCAGGCGATCTGGGCGTTGGAAAGCTTGATGTCTTCGCGGGTGTCGATGGTCGTGGTCATGCGTAGGCTACTCCGGCGCGAATGAGGACTTCTTCCTGTTGCGGATCGGGGATTTCCACGACGCCGTTCACGAAAATGCCGGGCGTGACGACCTGCTCCGGGTCGATCTCGCCGGCGGCGACGATCTTCGAGACCTGCGCGATGGTGGTCTTCGCGGCCATGCACATCAGCGGGTTAAAATTGCGGCCAGCCTTGTTGTAGGTGAGGTTGCCATAGGTATCGCCAAGCTCGGCCTTCACAATCGCGAAATCCGCCTTCAGCCAGCGCTCCTGTACGTAGGATCGCCCGTCGAACTCCGCGATGACCTTGCCTTCAGCCAGTTCCGTGCCGAAGCCGGTGGGGGTGTAGAAGGCCGGAATGCCGGCACCGCCGGCGCGGATGCGCTCGGCAAGCGTGCCCTGCGGCACCAGTTCCAGCTCGATTTCGCCTGCCAGATACCGGTCGGTAAAGGCGCGCGGATCGGACGAGCGCGGGAAGGAGCAGATCATCTTCCTGACCATGCCCGCGTCGATCATCGCGGCGATGCCGATGCGGCCGTTGCCGGCATTGTTGTTGATGACCGTCAGGTTCTTCGGCCCCTTGTCGATCAGCGCATGGATCAGCTCGATAGGCGCGCCGGAGCCGCCGAAACCGCCGATCATGATCGTCGCACCATCACCGATCCCGGAAAGCGCCTCTTCAGCGCTCGTGATTGTCTTGTCCATTAAAACCTCCATCCAGCCGGACGGATGGAACCCGCAAGGCTGCCTGACCGTGAGGTAAATCCGAAACCACCTCGACGGCAAGGATTTTGTGCGTTATATGATTTTTGTTCGTATATCGCACAAATGGAGCCGCGACATGGCCGTCAACGAAAGAGACATGATGGGCGGTCTCGCCAAGGGATTGCGGGTTATCGAGGCCTTCAGCGCCGAGCGGCCGCGCCTGTCGATTTCCGATGCCGCCGAGATTGCCGGACTGGACCGCGCCACGACGCGGCGTTGCCTGCTCACGCTTTCTGAACTCGGTTATGCGGCTTACGACGGCAAGTTCTTTACCGTGACGCCGAAGGTGCTGCGGCTCGGCACCGGCTGTCTTGCCACCATGCCGCTGCCGCGCATCGTGCAGCCGCTGCTCGACCGACTGTCGGAAGAGATCGGCCAGAGCACTTCCGTCTCCATTCTGGACGAGACCGAAATCGTTTATGTGGCCCGTGCCGCGCAGCAGCGGGTGATGTCGATTGCGCTGATGCCGGGTTCGCGCCTGCCCGCCTATTGCACCTCCATGGGCCGCGTTCTGCTTTCGGCGCAGACAGCCGAGCGGCAGCGCGACATTCTCGAAGCCTCCCGGCTGGTGGCGCGCACGGAAAAGACCATTACTGGCATGGACGCCCTGCTCGCCGAAATCGAGGCCACCGGCCATCGCGGTTATGCGCTGATCGATCAGGAGGTCGAGATCGGCCTTCGCTCCATCGCCGTGCCGCTGAAAAGCGTGCGCGGCCAGACGGTTGCCGCGCTCAATGTCGGGCTTGCCGCCTCGGTCGCCTCGATGGAGGATCTGGTGGAGCGATACCTGCCCGCCCTTCTTGCCGTTCAGCGCGAACTGGCAAGAATGCTGGTCTGAGACGGCACCTGCCGAACGCCGGAATCCCCCATTTTCCGCTGCTCCGCCAACCGCCAGGCACGCGGCGTCATGCCGGTCTCGCGCTTGAAGAACCGGTTGAAATAGGCCGGATCGGCAAAACCCAGTCCCTCCGCAATCATCTGCACGCTCGAGACCGTGAAGATCAGTTCCTGCTGGGCAATCTCGATCTGGCGTCTGGCGATCAGCCGCTGCAGGCTGAGGCCGGAAACGGAACGGACGAGGCGATTGAGATGTGTCTCGGAAAGACCGAGCTTCTTCGCATAAAACTCCGCTTTCTGCGGCTCGCGAATATGGCGCGCAATCAGTGACAGCAAAAGTTCGAAACGCTGCTCCGCAAGGCCTTCGCCGGTTCCTTCCAGGAGCGGCCGCGCCGCCCGCGCCAGAAGCGCTGTCACGATGGCGAACTGACCTTCGATGATGGCATCCCGGCCTGTTTCGCGGGTTTCATATTCGGCGGAAATCTGTTCGAACCCGCTGCGCAGGCGTTCACCATCGGTAAAATCCCGCAGGGGCAACAGGACCGGCCGCTGAAAATTCCGCAGCAACAGCGCCTGCACCGATGCCGGCAACGCGCCCGGCAGCACGGTGACGATCACCCCGCCAATATCACGAGAAAACCGGAAGCCGTGTTCGAAACCCGGCGGGACGACAATGGCGACCGGCGGGCGGATCGCCTCGATGCGGCCATCCAGCAGGGCATCGCCCTCACCGCCCCAAATGTACAAGATTTGTTGAAAGGCAGCGTGACGGTGCAGGCCGATTTCAAAGCGGTACAGGCTGCTTCTGGAAAAAAGCGTCTCGCAATGAAAGCGGAAATCAGTGCCTTGCACCGCTTCCTCGCCATACAAACCTTCGCTTGCAGCAAGCCGCATGTTCCTTCGCTCCTCCTCACAATGGTCGGATTGTGCAATTTGCGGATCAGAAAGTCCATTGAGCTTTCCGCATCCCCTCGGCAATTTCTTGATAGGAGACAAGTTCGGGAGGAAACAATGCGCACTCAGGTCGTCATCATCGGCTCCGGCCCGTCAGGGCTTCTGCTTGGCCAGCTTCTGGCCAGAGAAGGCGTCGAGACCGTCATTCTCGACCGGGTCAGCAAGGATTACATCCTCGGCCGTGTCCGCGCCGGCGTGCTGGAAGAAGGCACGGTGCAGCTCATGGAAAAGGTCGGCGCGGATAAGCGCCTGCGCCGCGAAGGCCTGCCGCATGACGGTTTTTCGCTGACCTTCGACGGCCGCGATCACCGTATCGATCTCTTCGACCTGACCGGCGGCAAGCGTGTAATGGTCTATGGCCAGACCGAGGTGACCCATGACCTGATGGATGTGCGCGAAGCGGCCGCCCTAGTCACCATTTACGATGCATCTGATGTCGAGCCGCATGATTTCGACGGAGAAAGCCCCTATGTCACCTATCAGAAAGATGGCGTAAGCCACCGGATCGATTGCGATTTCATCGCCGGCTGCGACGGTTTTCACGGGGTCAGCCGCAAATCGGTGCCTCAGGGTGCCATCAAGGAATTCGAGAAGGTCTACCCTTTCGGCTGGCTCGGCATTCTCGCTGACGTGCCCCCCGTCAACCACGAACTCATCTATGCCAACCACCCGCGTGGTTTTGCGCTCTGTTCCATGCGTTCGCACACGCGCAGCCGCTATTACATCCAATGTTCGCTGGATGACCGGCCGGAGGACTGGAGCGACGAGCGCTTCTGGGACGAAATCCGCCGCCGCCTGCCGGAAAATCATGCGGATGCCATGGTGACGGGCCCGTCCTTTGAAAAATCCATCGCGCCGCTCCGCTCCTTCGTCTGCGAACCGATGCGGTTCGGCCGACTGTTCCTTGCCGGAGACGCCGCCCACATCGTGCCGCCCACCGGCGCCAAGGGCCTCAACCTCGCCGCCAGCGACGTACATTATCTGAGCGAGGCGCTGATCGAATTTTACCGCGACCGGTCAGAGGCCGGCATCGACGGCTATTCGCAGAAGGCGCTGTCCCGCGTCTGGAAGGCCGTGCGTTTCTCGTGGTGGATGACGACGATGATGCATCGTTTCCCCGATACCGGAGATTTCGGCCAGCGCATACAGGAGGCGGAGCTGGATTACCTCGTGCAATCGCGCGCGGCGTCGACCGCGCTTGCGGAGAATTATGTCGGGCTTCCCTATTAGGAGGTCCACCAGACACGCGGCTTTTTATCTGCACCGTTTCCACACCCGTCACGCCGGGGCTGGATGCCGGATCAAGTCCGGCATGACGGAGGAAAGCTTCTCAGACTTTTCCACCCCCGCCCCTCGTATCAGGAACCAGCCTCCGGCCTCCCATCCAGCAACTCGCCCGCCGCCTCGCGGATGGCCTGCATCAGCAGCGAAAGCGGCAGCGTGGGCTGCGTATCGGCCCTCACCGTCAGCCCCACCGGGCCGCTGGTATCGCCGGTCTCAACAGGCAGGATTGCGAGAATACCATCCGCCACATCCGCCGCCACCACACCCTCCGAGATGATCCAGATCGCATCGCTGGTGCGCAGGAAGGCGCGGCCGAAGGCGTCCGATACGGTTTCGATGCGGATCGGCAGGGCCGGAACGCCGTTGGCGATCAGGAACTGCTCGACGACGGGGCCGATGACCGATTGCCGTGTCGGCATCAGCACCGGATATTCATGCAGGTGATCGAACACCGAAAGGCCGGGCGATAACAGCGGGTGGCCGGTGCGCACCACGAAGCGGACCTTTTCCGAATAGAGATGCTCAAAGGAAAAGCCCGCCATTTTCTGCGGCGCGGCCAGACGGCCGACAACAAGATCGAGATCGCCGACCCGCAACTGTTCCAGCAGCACGGCGTTTTCACCCGTGACGATCTTCACCGGGCTGCCGGTTTTCTCGGCCAGAAACCCGGCCATCGCCTTCGGCATGATTCGCACCGAAACCGTAGGCAGAGCGCCGACCCGCACCGGCGGACCGGCGCGCGCCGCCTCCTGCGATACGGAATCAACCGCCTGCCGCAGCGCCGTCATTGTCGCACCGGCATGGCGCAGGAAGACCTCGCCATAACGGCTGATGCGGATGCCGCGCCCCTCACGGTCGAACAGCGAGACACCGAGAATGTCTTCCAGCTCACGGATCGTCTTCGTCACCGCCGGCTGGCTGACATGCAGGATTTCCGCAGCGCGGATGACGCTTTTCTGCCGCGCCACCTCAACGAAAGTCTGCAGGTGGCGGAACTTGATACGCTGATCGACCATCGCTCATATAATCCACAGGTTATGATTTTCATCGATAATGTCATTTTACTTAACCGGAACACGCTTGCAATATCCTTGGCAGGAGGAGCACATCATGCATTTTCTGCGCTGCGGCGAGACCGTGATCCATTATCGCGCCAAGGGATTGGACACAGGCAAGCCGGTCATCGCCTTCATCAATTCGCTCGGCACCGATTTCCGCATCTGGGATGCGGTAATCGAAGCGCTTGGCGATGATTATGCCTATGTGCTGCATGACAAGCGCGGCCACGGGCTCTCGGATGTCGGGCATGCCCCCTATTCCATCGACGATCACGCCGGTGACCTGATCGCGCTACTCGATCATCTCGGCGTGAAAGGCGCAATCATCTGGGGTCTGTCCGTCGGCGGCCTGATCGCGCAGGGGCTTTATGCCCGCCGTCCCGATCTGGTGCGCGCGCTCATACTCAGCAACACCGCCCACAAGATCGGCACAGCCGAGATGTGGAATGCCCGCATCGACAAGATCGCCGCCGATGGCCTCGCCTCGCTGGTCGATCCCGTCATGGAGCGCTGGTTCACGCCCGCCTTCCGCCAGCCTGACAATGCCGCCTATGCCGGCGCGCGCAACATGCTCTCGCAGCAGCCGGAAGCCGGTTATAACGGCACCTGCGCCGCCATCCGCGATGCGGATTTTACCGAAGAGGCCGGGCGTATCGCCGTGCCGGCGCTTTGTATCGCGGGCGATCAGGACGGCTCGACACAGCCGGAACTGGTGCAATCGCTGGCGGGTCTCATTCCCGCAAGCCGCTTCGTCACCATCGCCGGCTGCGGCCACATTCCCTGCCTTGAGCAGCCGCTCGCTTACACGCAGGCAGCCACCATTTTTATCAAGACATTGCCGGAGCATTGACCGATGGCGGACCATATCGACAAGAACGCAAGATTCGAACAGGGCATGAAAACCCGCCGCTCCGTGCTCGGCGACGCCCATGTCGACCGGGCGCAGACCATGACGTCCGGCTTCGATCAGCCTTTCCAGCAGCTCATCACCGAAGCCGCCTGGGGAACGGTGTGGTCCGGCAACCACTGGACGAAGCGCGAGCGCTCGATGGTCACCATCGCCCTGCTCGCTGCGCTCGGTCAGGATGAGGAGCTGGCCATGCATGTGCGCGCCACCGCCAATACCGGCGCCACCGAGGCGGATATTCGCGAGGCGCTGCTGCATGTGGCGATCTATGCCGGCGTGCCCGCCGCCAACCACGCTTTCAAGATCGCCAAGCTTGCCCTGGCCGGTATGAAAGCCGATAGTTCCAGCGAGGAGGAGACGAAATGAGCAACCAGCCGCCCGAAACCGGGCCGTTCTTCGCACGCAACCGCGATATTCACCCGCTGGCCTATGCGCCCGGATACAAGACCTCCATCCTGCGTTCGCCGCAACGCGCGCTGATTTCGCTCGAGGGCACCAAGAGCGAAATCACCGGACCGGTCTTCGGCCATGGCATGCTGAACCCGCTGGATAACGATCTCATCCTCAATTATGCCCGCCCCGGCGAGATGCCCGTTGGCCCGCGCATTCTGGTGCACGGCCGGGTGCTGGACGAGCGCGGCCGCGGCGTGGATGGCGCACTGGTGGAATTCTGGCAGGCCAATGCCGGCGGTCGCTACCGCCACAAGAAGGAAAGCTATCTCGCCGCCATCGATCCGAATTTCGGCGGCGTCGGCCGCACGATCACGGACGAGAACGGTTATTATTGGTTCAAGACCATCCAGCCGGGTGCTTACCCCTGGCCGAACGGCGTCAATGACTGGCGGCCGGCCCATATTCACTTCTCCGTCTTCGGCCACGGTTTCGCCCAGCGCCTCATCACCCAGATGTATTTCGAAGGCGATCCGCTGATCTGGAAATGTCCGATCGTCAAGACCATTCCGGATGAGGATGCGATCAGAAGACTGATCGCGCCGCTGGACATGAATGCGACGCTGCCGATGGATATGCTGGCCTACAAGTTCGATATCGTCCTGCGCGGCCGCCGCTCGACCCTTTTCGAAAACCGCATGGAGGGCAACTGACCATGGTTCAGCCGCTCAACTATTTCAAGGAAACCGCCTCGCAGACGGCGGGGCCCTATGTGCATATCGGCTGTACGCCCAATTTTGTCGGCATCGAAGGCGTGTTCGAAAAGGATCTCGGTTCCGGCCCGCTTTATAACGACAAGGCACGCGGCGAACGCATCAGCGTGCGCGGCACGGTCTATGACGGTGCGGGAATGCCGCTGAAGGACGCGCTGATCGAAATCTGGCAGGCCGATACCGACGGTTATTATAACAGCCCCAGCGAAACGCGCGGCAAGGCCGACCCGAATTTCATCGGCTGGGGCCGCTCGCCCGGCGACATGGATACCGGCGAATTCGTTTTCGAGACGATCAAGCCGGGTAAGGTGCCGTTCCGCGACGGCCGGCCGATGGCGCCGCATATCACCTTCTGGATCGTCGCACGCGGCATCAATATCGCCCTGCAGACACGTATGTATTTCCCGGAAGAACAGGAGGCCAACGCCGCCGATCCGGTTCTTGCCCGTGTCGAGCAGAAGAGCCGGATCGCCACGCTTGTCGCCCAAAAGGAGGAAGGTAACGTCTATCGTTTCGATATCCGCCTTCAGGGCGAAGGCGAAACCGTGTTTTTCGATATCTGAGTGAGACGGAAGATGAGCCTTTCCCCCTTCGAGCATCCGTTCCTGTCCGGCCTTTTCGGCGATAGCGAAATCGTCGAGCTGTTTTCGACAAGAGCGGATATCGACGCCATGGTCCGTTTCGAGACGGGGCTGGCGCAGGCGGAAGCGGAGGCCGGCATCATCTCCGAGGATGTGACGGAAGCGATCGTCTCGGGGCTTTCCGACTTTGCCGCCGATATGACCGGGCTTCGCAACGGCGTCGCAAAGGACGGCGTTGTGGTTCCCGAACTCATCCGGCAGATGCGGGCCGCGGTCGCTGGTCAGGCGGCGGACAAGGTGCATTTCGGTGCAACGAGCCAGGATGTCATCGATACCAGCCTGATGCTGCGGCTGAAAATGGCGGCGGAAATCATTACTGCCCGGCTCGGTCACCTCATCGATACGCTGGGAGATCTCGCCTCCCGCGACGGCCATAACCCGTTGACGGGCTATACCCGCATGCAGGCCGCCATCGGCATCACCGTGGCCGACCGGGCGGCAAGCTGGATCGCGCCGCTGGAACGTCACCTGCTGCGTCTGGAAACCTTCACGCAGGGCGGTTTTTCCCTGCAGTTCGGCGGGGCTGCCGGCACGCTGGAAAAGCTCGGCGACAGTGCCGCAGCCGTGCGCGCCGATCTTGCAAAACGGCTCGGCCTTGCCGACAGACAGCAATGGCAAAGCCAGCGCGACGGCATCGCCGAATTCGGCAATATTCTCTCGCTTATCACCGGTACGCTCGGCAAGTTCGGGCAAGATATCGCGCTGATGGCCGAACTCGGTGGGGAAATCCTTCTCTCCGGCGGCGGCGGCTCCTCTGCCATGCCGCACAAACAGAACCCGGTCAATGCCGAAACGCTGGTGACGCTCGCACGCTTTAATGCCGTGCAGATATCGGCGCTGCACCAGTCGCTGGTGCACGAACAGGAAAGGTCGGGCGCAGGCTGGATGCTGGAATGGCTGTCGCTTCCGCAAATGGTGACGGCAACGGGCGCCTCGCTGCTGATCGCCGAGCGATTGGCGGGGCAGATAGACAGGCTGGGCGCAGGCAAAAACTAGCCGCAAGGCGGTCGATTTGGTGTGCAGACAGGGCTTCCGGGCGCTGCCGAACGGCAGGCCGGAGGCGGCGCGACGACGCGTGGAAAGCGCTTGCGCTTTTTCGCATTAGTCATTGATAAAAAAGACTTTATTCAGAAATACAGAGAATGAAAAAACAGCGCGGAAGCTGCTTTTTAACCGGACATATCGCTTGACACAAAAATGAACTAACTGGTACAAACATTAAGATTAAGAGGACGCCGCCGACAACGGTTTGAAGCCTGCAGCGGCACCGACAAATGGAGGGCTTTGGCACCGTAAGGTTTCCAAAGCGATGCGGACAAGGCGAAACGCCTGTCCGGACCCGAACGGGTTGGGAGGAAGAATGTCTTACAGTCTCGATTTTTCGGCGGTCATAGACCGCCTGCCCGAGCTGCTTTTGGCGTGTCTGGCGACGATCGGCCTTGCGATTGCGGGCATGTCACTCGCCACCGTCATCGGCGTTCTGGGCGTCGTTGCCCGCCGTTCGCGGTTCAAGCTGCTGCGCGGGCTCGTCATCGGCTTTGTGGAAGCCATCCGCAACACGCCGTTTCTGGTGCAGATATTCTTCATCTTCTTCGCCCTGCCGCAGATCGGTATCAAGCTCAACCCGACGGTGACGGCCATCATCGCGCTGGCTCTGAACGGCGGCGCCTATGCGATTGAAATCATTCGCGGCGGTGTCGATTCCATTCCCAAGGGCCAGGTTGAAGCGGGACTGGCGCTCGGTCTTCACCGCACGCAGATCTTCCGCCATATCATCCTGAAGCCGGCGCTGCGGGCAGTCTACCCGTCGCTCACCAGCCAGTTCATCATGCTGACGCTGACCACCTCGGTCTGCACCTCGATCGCGGCTTACGAACTGACCTCGGTGGCGCAGAAGATCGAGGCGGATACGTTCCGGTCCTTCGAGGTCTATTTCTCGATCACGCTGCTTTATCTGGTCATTTCCTCGCTGATGATGGGCATTTTCTCGCTCATCTCCCGTGCATCCTTCAGCTATCCGGTCAAGTGAGGAAAAGACAATGGCATCCATCGGCCCCAACGAACTCTTCTTCCTGCTGCAAGGCCTGAAATGGACGCTTGCGCTGACCATCATCGGCTTTATCGGCGGCGGCGTTTTCGGCCTTTGCGTGGCGCTTGCCCGCGTCGCCGACAGCCCGGCAATCCAGCGCGCCAGCACCGGTTACATCGCCGTTTTCCAGGGCACGCCGCTCCTGATGCAGCTTTTCGTGGTTTATTACGGCGTGGCGCTTGCGGGCTTTAATGTCGATGCCTGGATTGCGGTCGCCATCGCATTCACGCTGCATGCCAGCGCCTTTCTTGGCGAAATCTGGCGCGGCGGCATCCAGGCGGTGCCGAAGGGCCAGACGGAAGCCGCCAATGCGCTTGGCCTGCATTATATATCGCGCATGAAGGACGTGGTCCTGCCGCAGGCATTCAAGATTTCGCTGCCGGCCACCATCGGTTTCCTCGTGCAGCTCATCAAGGGCACCTCGCTTGCGGCCATTGTCGGCTTCGTCGAGCTGTCGCGTGCCGGCCAGATCGTCTCCAACCAGACGTTCCGCCCGCTCACCGTCTTCGCCCTCGTCGGCATCATCTATTTCCTGATCTGCTGGCCGCTTTCCCTGTGGGGCGCCAGCGTTGAAAAGCGGCTGCAGACCGCAACCCGCTAAGTCGTGAAGAACTCATCAGCTTTGTAAGGAGGAGCCAAAGATGAAAACCACCAGCATGAAACTCTCTCGTCGCGCCCTGCTCGCGCTCGCCGCGGCAACGGTTGCCCTGCCCTTCGTCGTACCGGTCGATGCTTTCGCCGGCACGGTGGAAGAGGCCAAGGCCAAGGGCAAGGTCGTCATCGGCATTCAGGGCGACAACTCGCCGTGGGGCTTCGTCAATTCCAGCGGCGTGCAGGACGGCCTCGATGCCGATATCGGCAAGGCCTTTGCCGACTATCTCGGCGTCAAGGTGGAATTCGTGCCGCTCGCCGTGGCCAACCGCATTCCCGCACTTCTGACCGGCAAGGTCGACCTCCTGTTTGCGACCATGGGCATGACGGCAGAACGCGCCAAGACCATTCAATATTCCAAGCCCTATGCCGGCAACGTGCTCTCCGTCTACGGCCCCAAGGACAAGAAAATCGGCGGCTATGACGATCTGACCGGTATTGACGTCGGCGTGCCGAAATCCAGCGCCATGGATACGGCGATTACCGCCGGCGCCGGCTCCAAGGCCAATATCCTGCGCTTCGATGATGACGCCGCCAATATTCAGGCGCTGATTTCAGGCCAGGTCGAGGTCGTCGGCGGCAACCAGTTCTACGGCGACCGCCTGAACAAGGCTGCCGAAGGCAAATACGAACCGAAGTTCGACCTGACGACGCTTTACAACGGCGCCGGCACCCGCCCGGGTGAAAAGGACTGGAACGAAACCGTCAACGCCTTCCTCGACAAGATCAAGTCCGACGGCCAGCTCGCCAAGATCTACGACAAGTGGATGAAGCGCGAAGTTCCGGCCTTCCCGGACAGCCTGCCCGATATCCCATTCACCGTGAAGTAACGGCTGTCTGGATTTGGGAGGAGAAAAGCAATGAGGATCTTGAAAGCCCTCACGGGTTGGCGAGCAACCGTTGCGGCGGGACTGGCGGCAGCTTTGCTGCCGGTTCTGACGCCCGCAGCGGCGGATGCCAGAACCCTTGACGAGGCAAAAGCCAGCGGCAAGGTCGTAATCGGTATCCAGGGCGATAATTCGCCCTGGGGTTTCATCAATTCCACCGGCGTTCAGGAAGGCTATGATGCCGATCTGGCGAGGGGGTTTGCAGATTATCTGGGGCTGAAGGTGGAATTCGTGCCGCTCGCAGTCGCCAACCGCATTCCTTCGCTGCGCACCGGCAAGGTCGACGCCCTGTTCGCATCGATGGGGATGACGCCGGAGCGCGCGAAGAACGTGCAATATGCGCAGCCTTACGCGCATAATGTCATGTCGGTCTATGCCACCAAGGACAAGAAGATCGCCAGTTTCGACGACCTGACGGGCATGACCGTCGGTGCGCCGAAATCCAGCCCGATGGACACGGCCTTGACCGCCGGCGCGGGTTCGAAAGCGAATATCCTTCGTTTCGATGACGACGCCGCCACCATTCAGGCGATCCTGTCGGGCCAGATCGAGGCGATCGGTGGCAACCAGTTCTATGGCGACCGGCTTTCGGCCGCCGGCGGGAAGGATTACGAGGTGAAGTTCGACCTCGTGACCCTCTATAACAGCGCCGCCACGCGCCCCGGCGAAAAGGACTGGAACGAAGCGCTGAACGCCTATCTGGACAAGATCAAGGCCAATGGCGACCTCGCGAAAGTCTACGCCAAATGGATGAAGCGCCCGGTGCCGCAGTTTCCGGCCTCGCTTCCCGACATTCCCTACACCGTCAACTAAAACTGATGCCAAGCATGAAGGAAAGTTCCATGCCGCAATCCGCCGCTCAGGCTCCGCTGATCGCCCTTGAAGGGGTAGGAAAGTGGTATGGAGCCTTCCACGCGCTTAAAAGCGTCAATATGACGGTGCGCAAAGGCGAAAAAATCGTCCTTTGCGGCCCGTCCGGTTCGGGTAAATCCACGCTCATCCGCTGTATCAACCATCTGGAGGAGATCCAGGAGGGCAAGATCACGGTCGAGGGAACGACGCTGTCGGATTCCAGCCGCGCCATCGATGCGGTTCGCCGCGAAGTGGGCATGGTGTTCCAGAGCTTCAATCTCTTTCCGCACAAGACCATCATGGAAAACTGCACGCTGGCACCCATGCGGGTGAAGGGTCTTTCCAAGGCCGATGCGGAGGCGACGGCGCGCAAATATCTGGAACGCGTTCGCATTCTCAACCAGGCCGACAAGTACCCGGCCCAGCTTTCCGGCGGCCAGCAGCAGCGCGCGGCAATCGCCCGGGCGCTGTGCATGGAACCGAAGGCCATGCTGTTCGATGAGCCGACCTCGGCGCTCGACCCGGAAATGGTGAAAGAAGTGCTCGACACCATGATCGGCCTTGCCCGCGACGGCATGACGATGATCTGCGTGACCCATGAAATGGGCTTCGCACGGCAGGTGGCCGATCGGGTGATCTTCATGTCGGAAGGAGAGATCATCGAGGAAGGCCCGCCGGAGGAATTCTTCCGCGATCCCAAGCACCAGCGCACGCGCACGTTCCTCGGCGAAATTCTCGCCCACCACTGAGGTTCGCGCGCTCTTAAGGCGGGCGGGAATAATCCCGCCTCTCCCACACCGTCCGATGAGCGACACGTGATCATGACAGAGAAAAAATCCTTCAAGGTCGGCCTGATAGGCGCCGATATACAGCTTTCCAAATCGCCCGCGCTGCACATGCGCGAAGGGGCGGCCCATGGTCTCGACTATTCCTACGAGCTTGTCGATGTCACCGCCCGCAAGCTGCCGACCAGCGCGCTTCCCGACCTGCTGGACGAGCTGGAGGCGCGCGGTTTTGCCGGCACCAACATTACCCATCCCTTCAAGCAGGCCGTCATTCCGCATCTGCACGAACTGTCGGACGATGCCCGTATGCTGGGCGCGGTCAACACCGTCGTCTTTAAGGACGGACGCCGCATCGGCCACAATACCGACTGGTACGGCTTTTATGAAAGCTTCGTTCGCGGACTGCCGGATGCGAAGCGTGACCGGGCGCTTCTGGTCGGCGCCGGTGGCGCGGGTGTCGCGGTCGCCCATGCCGCATTGAAGCTCGATATTATCAGTCTCGACATTTTCGACCGGGATTTCCCGCGGGCGGAACAACTGGCCCGGGAACTCAACGCCCGCTTCGGCGAGGGCCGCGCGCATGCCGTGAACGATCCCGCCGCCTCGCTGCCCTTTGCCGATGGCCTGATCCATGCCACGCCGATGGGCATGCCCGCCCATCCCGGCATGCCGGTCGCGGCCGATCTCATCGAACAGCGGCACTGGGTGGCCGATATCGTCTATATGCCGCTCGTCACCGAACTGCTGGCGACGTCGGCGAAAAAGGGCTGTCGCACCCTGCCCGGCGGCGGCATGACGGTGTTTCAGGCCGTCGGTGCGTTCCGCCTCTTCTGCGGTCGCGAACCGGATGCCGGGCGCATGACCGCGCATTTCACCGAGCTTTGCATGGCGGAGGGGGTTGCGTGAGCCTTTTCACCATCCTCAACGGCCCAAACCTCAATCTGCTCGGCCAGCGCCAGCCGGAAATCTACGGCTACGAGACGCTCGCGGATATCGAGGCCAACTGCCGCAGTATCGCCGAAGCCGCCGGTCACACGCTGTTTTTTGCCCAGAGCAATCGGGAATATGAGCTGATCGACTGGATTCATGAAGCCCGCGGCAAGTCCGCGGGCATTGTCATCAATCCCGGGGCCTTCACCCACACTTCGGTGGCCATCCTCGATGCGCTCAATGCCTTTGAGGGGCCGGTGATCGAGGTTCACATTTCCAACATCCACAAACGCGAGGTCTTCCGGCACCATTCCTATATCTCGACCCGCGCCGAAGGCGTGATCGCCGGTCTCGGCATCGAAGGTTATGACGTGGCGCTGCGCCACCTCATCGGCCGTCTTTCGCATCCGTCGTGATATGGCCGGGCGTCAGCACATAACGCAACACCATGTCGCTGACATGCCGCGACAATGTCTCCTGACCCTTGTCCGTATAAAGGCTGTCGCCGAAGATGAACGAGAAGGTCGCGACGTTCGACACGTTGAAAAAGGACAGCGCGCTGATCTGCCAGTGCAGTTCCAGCGCATCGATTCCCTCACGAAAGATGCCGCGCTTCTGGCCGCGCAGCAGCACGCCTTCCAGCGCAACGATGGCCGGGCGGTTCAACTGGCGGATCGTTTCAGAAGACTGCATATGCCGGCCGTGATGGATGTTCTCGATCATCACCATGCGGATGAAGGCCGGATTACGCCTGTGGTGATCGAAGGTGAACCGACAGAGCTTGTCGAGCGCCGCCGCCGGTTCCAGATCGTCCAGCTCCAGATCGCTTTCGCCGCCGCGCACCTTGGCATAAGCCTCCTCCAGCACGCGCTGGTAAAGGCTCTCCTTGTCGCTGAAATAATAATAGATCATGCGCTTGGAGGTTCGCGTGCGGGCCGCGATCTCGTCAATGCGCGCGCCCGACAGGCCGTTTTGCGAAAACTCTTCCATCGCGACCGAAAGAATGTCCCGGCGCACCCCTTCCGGGTCACGCTTCGCCTGCCGGGTATCGCGGGCGCCGCTCAAGGTCGTGCTTTTGCTCATGCTTCATTCCCTGGACGGGGCTGCCATCCGGCGGCGTCCCCTTTATTAACCAATTAGTACATAAGGCTGAAAAGGAAGGCAATATGGCGAGCTATGACACAACAGGACACGGCATGCCAATGCGCACATCCATCGCAACCGTGTCGATCAGCGGAGAGTTCCCGGAAAAACTGGCGGCCATCGCCAAGGCCGGCTTTTCCGGCGTGGAGATTTTCGAAAATGATTTCCTGGCCTATGACGCCTCGCCGCGCGAGGTGAAGGCGCTGGCCGCCGATCACGGGCTGGATATCACCCTTTTCCAGCCTTTCCGCGATTTCGAGGGCATGCCGGAACCACACCGCGCCCGCGCCTTCGAGAGAGCACAGCGCAAGTTCGATATCATGGGCGAACTCGGCACCGATCTGATGCTGATCTGCTCGAATGTCTCGCCGGTCTCGCTCGGCGGCATCGACCGCGCCGCCGCCGATTTCCATCAACTGGGGGAGCTTGCGGCAAAACATGGCGTGCGCGTCGGTTACGAGGCGCTGGCCTGGGGCCGCCATATCAGCGATCACCGCGATGCCTGGGAAGTGGTGCGCCGCGCCGACCACGCCAATGTCGGCATCATCCTCGACAGTTTCCATACGCTGTCGCGCAAGATCGACCCGAATTCGATCCGCTCCATTCCCGGCGACAAGATCTTCATCGTGCAGCTGGCCGATGCGCCGCTGATCGACATGGACCTGCTCTATTGGAGCCGCCATTTCCGCAACATGCCGGGCGAAGGCGATCTGCCGGTCGTGGACTTCATGCGCGCCGTCGCCGCAACCGGTTATAGCGGCCCGCTGTCGCTCGAAATCTTCAACGACCAGTTCCGCGGCGGCTCGGCCCGCCTGCTCGCCGAAGACGGTCACCGCTCGCTCATCAACCTCATGGATCAGGTGCGGCGTCTCGAACCGGATATCCGCATCGATGTGCCCGCCATGCCGGAACGGGTTGAGACGCAGGGCGTGGAGTTCGTGGAATTCACCACCGCGCCGGAAGAAAAGGCCAATCTGGAGGCCCTGCTTGCCACGCTTGGTTTTGAGAAAACCGCAAGGCACCGCAACCGCAATGTCGATCTTTATACGCAGGGTGACATCCGCATCGTCATCAATACCAGCGATGACGGCGACAGTTTCGCCGGGGCGTCCTATTCCATCCACGGCACCAATGCCTATGCCTTCGGACTGAAGGTGGATGATGCCGGGGCGGCGCTTGCCCGGGCCGAAGCGCTCGGCGCACCCACCTTCGCTGAGCCGCGCAAATCAGGCGAAGTCGCCGTTCCCGCCATTCAGGGTGTGGGCAACGGCGTCATCTATTTCCTTGATGCTTCGCCGGCGCTCGCCTCCATCTGGGGCAAGGAATTCGTCTCCACGGGCATCCCGGAAGGGGAAAGCGATGCCGGATTAACGCGCATCGATCATCTCGCGCAAACAACGCATTATGATGAAATGCTGACCTGGCTTCTGTTTTACACCTCGCTGTTTTCCACCCGCCGCACACCGATGGTCGATGTGGTCGATCCGGGCGGGCTGGTGCGCAGCCAGGCCATCGAAAGCGTTCCCTCGCCGCATTTCCGCCTGACCATGAACGGTGCGGACAATCGCAAGACCTTCGCCGGCAAATTTCTGGCCGAAGGTTTCGGCACCAGCATCCAGCACATCGCCTTCGCCACCGACGATATTTTCGCGACGGCCAAGGCGATGCAGGCGCGCGGTTTCCACGCCCTGCCGATCTCGCGCAATTATTACGACGATCTGGAAGCCCGTTTCGGGCTGGAGCCGGAGTTTTCCGATGCGCTGCGGGCCGCGAGCATTCTTTATGACCGCGACGACAATGGCGAATATTTCCAGATCTACAGCCGCACCTTCGGCGAGGGTTTCTTCTTCGAAATCATCGAAAGGCGTGGGGCCTATGGCGGTTATGGCGCGATGAACGCACCCTTCCGTATTGCCGCGCAACGGCGGCTTGCGCCTCCGGTCGGCATGCCGAAGGAATAAGTCTCGGCACCGAAATCCGAACAGGCCGCAGCCGGCAGGAACGCCGCTGCGGCCTGATCTCATTCACGCCAGTGTCGTTATCTCGTAGTCGCGTGGAATGGCGGAAGTCACTGTGAACCACTCCGACGCCCGCGTCCGCTGCTGATGAAAATCGAAGGCGGCACGATCGGCAAAAAGCTCCTCCACCTGCCAGATCAGGGGATCGTCTGTCTCGGACACCTCGAAAGAAATACAACCGGGTTCCGCTCTGGTCAGGCGAAGATGTTCGGGAAGATGACGCCGGACGAGTTCAATATCATCCGTGGACAAGCACCGTAGAAAGCCCCTCAGCCTGACTGCGCCTGCCTTATTGTTCATGCCCGGCATTCCATTCTCCGTTGCTCTTCATCCATTTTATCAGCAGCGCCCCGCCTGTCACGACCGGCCAGGACAGCGCGCGAATACCGCCACGCGTCCCCAGCTTTGCAAGCTCACTATAAATTTATCCGCCTGACTGCGCCTGGCCAGACGGTTTTTAACGACAATAATCGTGGAATACACGCTTCATTGCGAAGCATTCTTCAGGAACCCGCGCTCAAAATCGGTGCAGCTGCGTATTTGTAGAGCAGTACACAAAAATTGTTCAACACTCTGGACATGATTGTTCGGTTTTGTTAGCTTTTTCGGCAAAACAAGGGTGGGGAATTAGAGTTACATGCGCATCGTCGAATCTGCGGCCGACGCAAATCATCCGGCCGACATTGATGAGGTTGCCTGCGGCGCTTCGATGAAATCGAATCTGCCGTGCGTGCGGGCGATAGCCAATGCGCATTCCGCCGACAAAACGGCCTGAAGACATGCAGTTCTTCGCGACATCCCCTTCCTTGCCCATGGCGTCGCCCAGCACGCGCCTGCCCGAGACATTTTCCCCTTCCCCATTTTCAGATGGCCGCGCCAGCTTTGCCGCGTGCGCCACGCCGGAGACGCTGACATGACTGCCGCACACGCAAACGCCCTCCTCTCGGTCGAAGGCCTGAGCGTCGAGTTCGGCAATAGCCGCGTCGTGGACGATATCTCCTTCAGCGTCGAGGCCGGCCGGACGGTCGCGGTCGTCGGCGAATCCGGATCGGGAAAATCGGTCACTTCGCTTTCCACCATGCGCCTTGCGGACATGATGGGTGCGACCTACCCCACCGGCAAAATCCTGTTTGAAGGCAGGGACTTGCTGAAGGTTTCGCAGAAAGAGATGCGCTCGATCCGCGGCAAGGAGATCGCCATGATCTTCCAGGAGCCGATGACCTCGCTCAACCCCGTCTTCACCATCGGCGACCAGATCTGCGAAGTGCTTGTCCTGCACGAAAAGATGGGTAAACAGGCGGCGCTGGCTGAAGCACAGAAGCTGCTCGAAATGGTGCGCCTGCCCGATGCAGCCGAGCTTCTGAAACGGTATCCGCACCAGCTTTCCGGCGGCATGCGCCAGCGCGTGATGATTGCCATGGCGCTCGCCTGCCGGCCGAAGCTTCTGATAGCCGACGAGCCGACCACGGCGCTTGACGTCACCATTCAGGCGCAGATCCTCAACATCATGCGCGACCTGCAGAAGAAGCTCGGCATGGGCATGGTCTTCATCACCCATGATATGGGCGTGGTGGCGGAAATGGCCGATGACGTCGTCGTCATGTGGAAGGGCAAGAAGGTCGAGGAAGGCCCGGTCAAGGATATCTTCGCCAATCCGCAGCACCCTTACACGCGCGCCCTGCTTTCCGCCGTTCCGCGCCTCGGCAGCATGGAAGGCGAAGAGTTTCCGAAGCGCCTGCCGCTTACCGTGCTGCAGGATGGCCAGCCGGTCGTGATCGGCGAGGAACGCGTGCAAAACACCGCGAAATATGACGCCAAGCCGCTGCTGTCGGTGAAGGACCTGTTCGTGCGTTTCGATATCCGCAAGAACCTGTTCGGCAAGGCGACCCACCGTTGCAGCGCCGTGCAGAAGGTCAGCTTTGATATTCATGCCGGCGAAACACTGGCGCTGGTGGGCGAATCCGGTTCCGGCAAATCCACCATCGGCCGCACCATCCAGCAGCTGCAGACGGCGATATCAGGCGAAATTGCCTTCAATGGCCGCAGCTATTCGCAGATGTCGGCGGCGGAGCGCTTCCGCATGCGCCAGGAAGTGCAATATATCTTCCAGGATCCCTTCGCCTCGCTCGATCCGCGCAAGACGGTCGGTTTTTCGATTGCCGAGCCGATCAACACCCACGGTTTGATCAACGATCAGAAGGCTGTACGGCGGCGGGTGGATGAGTTGCTGGAACGCGTGGGGCTCAGCTCCGAACATGCCGCCAGGTATCCGCACGAGTTTTCCGGCGGCCAGCGGCAGCGCGTCTGCATTGCCCGCGCGCTCGCCTCCGATCCGAAACTCATCATCGCCGACGAAGCGCTGTCGGCGCTGGACGTCTCCATCCAGGCGCAGATCATCAATCTGTTCATGGATCTGCAGGCGGAACGGGGTCTCGCTTACCTGTTCATCAGCCATGACATGGCTGTCGTGGAAAAGATGAGTCACCGCGTCGCCGTGCTCTATCTCGGCCAGATCATGGAAATGGGCAGCCGCCGGCAGGTGTTCGAAACGCCGACGCATGATTATACCCGCCGCCTGCTTTCGGCCGTGCCGGTCGCCGATCCGACCATCGAGCGCCGCATCGCCATGATCGAGGGCGAAATACCCAATCCCGTGCGCCGTGTCGGCGACGAGCCGGCCATTCTCGCCCATGAGGAAATCAATCCGGGCCACTTCATCGCGAAGAGCGCCTGAATAACAGCCAGAACCGCAACAACCATCTGAAGAGGAACAGGTAGATGACAATAATCAAGAAGGGGATGACGACAACGTTCGTCGCACTTGCCATGGCCGCCACGGCCTTTACCACCGCACCGGCTCTTGCCGCCGGCAAGATGACCATTTCCAGCCCGCAGGATCCGGGCAGCTGGGATCCAATCGACACCTTCCTCGTGCAATGGGCGGCTGTCGCCACCAACATCTTCGACGGCCTGACCTATCGCGGCCCGGACCTGAAGGTCGTGCCCGGCCTTGCCGAATCCTGGGAAGAGCTGGATGAAGGCAAGCGCATCCGCTTCAAGCTGCGCCAGAACGTCAAGTTCCACAATGGCGAGCCCTTCAACGCCGCCGCCGTCAAGTTCACCTTCGAGCGCCTTCTCGGCGAACAGGGTGCCAAGGGCCCGCAACGCTCCAACTATGTCGCCATCGAAAGTGTCGATGTCATCGACGACTACACCGTCGACATGAAGCTGAAGGCGCCCGATCCGGTGCTGCTGACCAAGCTTGCCGGTTATGGCGGCATGATCGTGCCACCTGCCTATATCAAGGAAAAGGGCGAGGACAATTTCAACCTCAACCCAGTCGGCACCGGCGCATTCAAATTCGTGTCCTACGCACCGAAGACCAACATCAAGCTGGAAGCCAACCCGGATTACTGGGGCGGTGCGCCAAAGCTTTCCGAACTGGAGTACCGCTTCATCGCCGAGCCGGCGACCGCCGTTGCCGAACTGCAGGCCGGCCGCGTCGATCTCGTCATTCCGCCCACCATTCCGATCGGCATGATCCCGGTTATCGAGGGCGATTCCAAGCTTGAAATCGTCAGCGTGCCCGGCCCGACGGTCGATGCGCTGCGTTTCAACACCCGTGACGGCATCACCGCCGATCCGAAGGTGCGCAAGGCCATCATCATGGCCGTTGACCGCGGCACCATCGTCAAGTCGATCCTTGCCGGCCAGGCATCGGAGATCGCAAGCTTCCAGAGCGCGCTGTCCTTCGGTTACGATCCGGAGCTGAAGCCGCTGCCTTACGATCCCGAAGGTGCGAAAAAGCTGCTCGCGGAAGCCGGCGTCAAGCCGGGTGCTGCGCTGCAGATCGATATCCGCGGCAATGACGCGACGATGAACGAGGTGGCGCAGGTCATTTCCAGCTACCTCTCCATGGTCGGCATCACCGCCACCATCAAGCCCTATGAAACCAACGTGCTGCTGAACGACATCATCCCGCAGGGCAAGACCGGCGCGATGTTCCAGCAGAAATGGGGCGGCTGGACCTTCGATTACGATAACACGGCCTATTCCATGTACCACTCGGGTGAAAAGTGGAACCCCTATGACAAGGACGAGAAGCTGGACAAGCTGCTGGAATCGCAGCGTCCGCTGACCGACCGTGCCGAGCGCGAAAAAATCCTCAAGGAAATCGGCAGCTATACCGCCGAACGCGCGCTGGAAATCCCGCTTTACAACACCAATGCCATTTACGGCATCAACAAGCGGGTCAAGGGTTTTGTCGCACCGCCGGATAACCGCCTGAAGCTTACCGACGTGACCGTCGAATAAGCGGGTTGATCCTCTGACACGCCGCCTTGTCCGCCTCTCGCGGGCAAGGCGGGATTTCTCTTCCCCCGTTTCCTCGCAAGGTAAAAAACGTGGCCGGTTTCCTCATCAAGCGATTGCTGCAGGCGATTTTTGTCGTCATCGCCATCACCCTTCTCGTTTCCTTCGCCATTCGCCTGACGGGCGATCCGGCTGTCACCATGTTCCAGGGCGGCGGCAGCATGACGGAAGACGATCTGGCGCGCATTCGTGCGGCGCTTGGAACCGACCGGCCGTTCTTCGTGCAATATTTCAGCTTCCTGAAAGGCCTGGTTACGCTCGATTTCGGCCGCAGCTTCACCGGCAGCACGCCGGTATCACGCCTCATCGCCGATGCCCTGCCCGCGACGCTGCTGCTCGCCTTCATCTCCATGGCGGTGTCGATTGCGCTTTCCATCCCGCTCGGCATCAAGGCCGCGACCTCGCGCGGCAAGACGGCCGATCAGGTGATCCGCATCTTCTCGCTCGTCGGCCTGTCCTTCCCGAATTTTTGGCTCGCCACCATGCTGGTGCTGCTGTTCTCCATCACGCTCGGCTGGCTGCCGCCCAGCGGCATGGGCGGTTTTGCAAGCTACATCATGCCGTCAGTCACCATGGGCGTGATCCTGACAGCCACCAATGTGCGTCTGGTGCGCACGGCCATGCTCGATACGCTGCGCTCGCAATATGTCATGGTGGCGCGCGCCAAGGGCCTGAGCGAAAGCAAGGTTCTCTACAAACACGCGCTGCGCAACTGCTCCATTCCGCTCATCACCTATTTCGGCCTGCAATTCGGCGGGCTGCTCGGCGGCATCGTCGTCATTGAACGTGTCTTCAACTGGCCGGGCCTCGGCACGCTTGCCTTCGATGCGGTGGGCGCGCGCGACTATCCCGTGCTTCAGGCCGTCATCACCGTGCTGTCGCTGATGATCGTCGGCATCAACCTTCTGGTCGATATCGCCTATGGGCTTGTCGATCCGCGCATCCGCACGGAGTAAGTGACGATGGCTGCCAAAACCTCGCGCCTGTCGCGCTTCACCAATCTCGAATTCATCCTCGGCGCGTCGCTCACGGCAGTCATCTGCCTTGCGGTCGTGTTTTCCGACGTGCTGTTTCCCGGCGGCGCGGACAAGATCGACCTGATGGCGCGTCTTGCCAAGCCCTTCGCCAATGCCGCCCATCCGCTCGGCACCGATCCGCTCGGGCGTGACGTGCTCGCCCGCGTCGTCGCCGGCGGCAAGATTTCGCTGCTGGTCGGTTTCACCTCGGTCATCGGCGCGGTCATCTTCGGCGTCGCGGTCGGTCTGGTCGCCGGTTATTATCGCGGCTTCTGGGATATGCTGGTCATGCGCTTTGCCGATATCCAGCTCGCCATGCCCTTCATTCTGCTTGCCATCACCTTCATCGCCATTGTCGGCGGCAGCCTCACCAACACCATCATCCTGCTGATCGTCTCGCAATGGGTGCAATATGCCCGTCTCGTGCGCGGCTCGGTGCTGACGCTGCGGGAGCGGGAATTCATTCTCTCCGCCCGCGCCATCGGCGTGAAGGACTGGCGCATCATTCTCCAGCACCTGCTGCCGAACCTTATCGGCCCTGTCATCGTGCTGATGACGCTCAATGTCGCCAACAATATCCTGCTTGAAAGCAGCCTCACCTTCCTCGGCCTCGGCGTCGATCCGACCATTCCGAGCTGGGGCGGCATGCTGGCGGATGGCCGCACCTATCTGCAGACGGCATGGTGGGTCAGCGTTTTCCCCGGCCTCGCCATTCTGCTCACCGTGCTTGGCCTCAACCTTCTCGGCGACTGGCTGCGCGACAGCCTCGATCCCACCGGCAGAACCTCGAGGTAACAACGATGAGCCAGATTTTCGACCAGACCTTCGAGCGCACTCTGGATGCTCTCGTCGCCAATGCCGAGCCCGGCCAGTCCTTCGAAGCATGGACCTTCGATGACGCCAAAAGCCGTCGCGATGCCGAAAACAGGCTGAAGAAAAAAGGCGTCAGCGCCCGCATCCGAAGCGCCTACAAGCCGCTCCTCTTCACCTTTCTGGAAGAGATCAATCTGGATGGCGTCGACACCATCGAGGTGCGTTACCCGGTGCACGCCAATGCACCGGCCAACCGCTTCCGGCTGGAAGCCTATCCGCTGGCGGCTCTGGTGGGCGATACGAAGATCGACTTCATCGCCCGCGAGGACGACGCGTTCCATTATGATGTTACGCTGAGCCGCAACGGCAAGAAGGAAACCCTGAAGGTTCTGGCCCCAAACCGGGTTCACACCGATATCGTCGGCGAAACCAATGTCTCGCCAACCGGCTGGTTCCGGCTTGCGGGCGACACGGCCGGCAAGCGGCTGGAAACGGATTACGAGCGGCTTTTCGAAGCGGCGATCAATGCCGTCGCCAACCACGGCTGGGGCGATGAAGAACCCTATTTCGAAGAGCTGAACATCCGTGTCGCGCATCCGGCCGAAGATCTGGCGCTTTCCGTCGGCGATGAGGTCATCAGCCTGCGTGAAGCGCTGCATGAGGATTTCTATTTCTCGCTGCTGGAATTCTTCCAGAAAAAGTCCGGCCGGCCGCTGGGTGACCGGGGCCTGAAGCCCGGCCAGATCGTACCGGAAATCGTCAAAAGCGAAGGCGAAGTCTCCGTGCGCATCGAGACCCGCGCGCTGACCACCGCCTTCCTCGATGGTGGCGAGCAGCGGATCGATGAGGCCCGCGAACCGGTCGCCGCAGGCCAGCTCGCGACGCTACTGACAGAGATCGGCGGCGAGGCCTTCGAGGCCCGCTCCCGCTCCGGTCGCATTCTTGCCGCCCGTTACGTGGCAGGCAGCGATGCCGCCGTCATGATCAGCGGCGGTCAACACCCCAACGAGACGACAGGCATCGTTGGCGCCATCCGCGCGGCCCGCAGGCTTGCAGAGCGCAAGGGCGCGCATTTCACCATTTCGCCGCTGGAAAACCCCGACGGTTACGCCCTGCACCAGCGCCTGCGCGTCGATAATCCCCGCCATATGCACCATGCGGCGCGTTACACGGCGCTTGGCGATGATCTCGAATATCGCACGCCGGAAAATTCCGGCAGGCATATCAACGAGAAGGAAATCCGCTTCAAGGCGCAGGAGATGAGCGGCGCCAGCCTGCATGTGAACCTGCACGGTTATCCCTCGCATGAATGGACCCGGCCACTATCAGGTTATGTGCCGCGCAATTTCGCCATGTGGACGCTGCCGAAAGGCTTCTTCCTCATCATCCGCCACCATGCGGACTGGGAAAGCCAGGCCGAAGCCCTGCTCGACCGGGTGACCCGCCATCTTGGCGCCATTCCCGGCCTGCTCGATTACAACAACCGCCAGATCGCACTTTACGAGACCCATGCCGGCGAAACCGGTTTCCGCATCATCAACGGCTTTCCGTGCCTGTCCTCCATCGACGACCGCCACACCGTGCCGATGACGCTGATCACCGAATATCCCGATGAAACGATCTATGGCGACGATTTCATCACCGGCCACACGGCACAGATGGAAACGGTTCTCTCCGCCTATGAGGCGTGGCAGGAGATTCTCGTCGGGGAAGTGGCCTGATATTGCAGGCCGCCCTCGATGGGCGGCCTATTTTCCCGCCGTGCCGGCGAGTTTTTGGTCCCGCTGCTTCTGCAAAAGCCTCTTGCCCTTGCGCAGAATATGCAAATTAGCGGCGTCAAGCTTGTTGTACCCGGCCTGAATAATATCAAGATCGGCAACGTGACCGATTGCTGCCAGTTCATGCATCACGTCGCCAATAGCGACATCGACACTCGGCTTTTGCAGGTTGACCACATCCTCCACCGCAGCGTGCATGCCTTGCGCGTCTCCGCCCATGACGTGATACAGCGCCAGCGCCTTGCGAAGAAATGCTTCGCGGCGCTCGATCTTATTGCTGAGTATACTTTCGCCAACGCGATCTCGCATCAACTCAACAACTCTATTTTGATATTCGCCCATCAGACACCAAATAAAGTTCACAATATGCTTCGCGAGGCTACAAACAATCCCCTTAGAACTGGTTAAGGCACGAGGCTTGCGCGGGTATGACCGTCATTTTCGAAACATGTCACAAGCGCTGGTTTTCATGACGAAGCATTTCGATACCACCTGCCGCAAAAACACCGGTCGTGATGGCTGCGGCGGCGCTATACATTGAGAATCACGGGATGATCACTATTGTGCGATCTCGCATGAGACAAACCCGGTGAGACGGGTATTGATAACCGTCAGGTTATTTATCACCCCCCTTATTTCATTTTACTTTGGCCACCGCACTCATCAATCTGGCAGTCTGGATCGGTGGATGGGAGCCACGGATCAATTGGGAGGAAGTTATGAAACTACGGATCACCGCCGCCATCGCGGCCATTTGTTTTAGTTCCGTTGCCTATGCCGATACGATCAAGGTGGGCGTGGTCGGTCCGTTCTCCGGCCCCTTCGCGCTGCAGGGCAAGAACTTCAAGGCCGGCATAGACGCCTGGTTTGCGCTTCACGGCAACAAGATCGGCAACGACACGGTCGAAGTCGTTTATCGCGATGTGCCGCAGGCCGATCCGGCGCAATCCAAGGCGCTGGCGCAGGAACTGGTGGTCAAGGAAGGCGTGCAATATCTCGCCGGCTTCTATTTCACCCCCGACGCCATGGCCGTTACTCCGCTTCTGAAGCAGGGCAATGTGCCGATGGTCATCATGAATGCCGCGACATCGGCCATCGTGACCAAGAGCCCCTATGTGGTGCGCACTTCATTTACCACCTGGCAGACCTCCACACCCATCGCCAAAGTGGCGTTTGATGGCGGCGTGAAGAAGGTCATTTCGCTGGTCAGCGATTACGGCCCGGGCGTCGATGCCGAAAATGCCTTCAAGGCCGCCTTTACGGCCGCTGGCGGCGAGGTGGTGGAAACCATCCGCATGCCGCTTTCCACCAATGATTTCAGCCCGATCATGCAGCGCGTGAAGGATTCCGGCGCTCAAGGCGTCTTCGCCTTCCTGCCGTCGGGCCCGACGACACTCGGTTTCGTCAAGGCCTTCAACGATAACGGCCTGAAATCTTCAGGCGTCAAGCTCTTCGCACCGGGTGATCTGACGCAGGAATCCGACCTGCCGGCGCTTGGCGAAGCCGCACTCGGCATGCAGACGACGTTCCATTACGCCGTCTCGCATGATTCGCCTGAAAACAAGACCTTCGTGGAAGCCGCCACCAAGGCGATCGGCAATCCGAAGGAGCTGTCCTTCCCTTCCGTCGGCGCCTTTGACGGCATGTATGTCATCAGCAAGATGATCGAGGCCACCGGCGGCAAACAGGATGCGGAAAAGGCTGTCGATGCGGTGAAGGGTCTTTCCTGGACAAGCCCGCGCGGCCCTGTCAGCATCGATCCGGAAAGCCGCCACATCACGCAGAACATCTATCTGCGCGAAGTGGCGAAGGCCGATGACGGCGCCTATTACAACAAGGAAGTCCAGACCTTCGAAAAACAGGGCGATCCGGGCCTCGCCGCCGCGAAGTAAACGACAGCTTTGACGACGTTGTCGGGCCGCCAGTAGCGGCCCGTCTCCGGCCCGGATGGGCATTGCAGCACCGGGAGGAGTTTTTCAACATGCAGACGGTCTTCAGCATCCTCATCGATGCGCTTGCCTATGGCATGGTCCTGTTCATCATCTCCATCGGCCTCTCGGTCACGATGGGGTTGATGCGGGTGGTCAATCTGGCGCATGGCGCCTTCGCCATGATCGGCGGTTATCTCGCCTCTTATGCCGCCCACGGCCTCGGTCTCGGTTATGCGGTGGCGATCCTCGTCGCCATTGTCGGCACCATCGTCATCGCCATTCCGCTCGAACGTTTCCTCTATCGCCGCATCTATGGCGCGCCGGAGCTGACACAGGTGCTGATGACCATAGGCATCACCTTCTGCATCATTGGTATCGCCAATTTCGTTTTCGGCCCGACGCTGAAGACCATCCCGCTGCCGCAGCAGCTGGCCGGCCCCACCGATCTCGGTTTCCGCACCATTGCCACGCACCGCATCTTCGCCATTGCCTGTGGGCTGGCCGTGGCCGGCGCATTGTGGTTCACCTTCGAAAAGACGGCCTTCGGCATCAAGCTGCGCGCGGCCGTCGATAATGCCGCCATGGCGGCCGCACTCGGCGTGCGCACCGAAATCATCTATGCCGTCAGCTTCGCCATCGCCGTCGGCCTTGCCGCCATGGGCGGTGTCATCGGTGCGGAACTGCTGCCGGTCGAACCCTATTATGCGCTGCGCTACATGGTCACCTTCCTGGTGGTGGTCTCGGTGGGCGGTGCGGGCTCCATTCCCGGCGCACTGATCGCCTGTCTGCTGCTCGGCGCGATCGATACGACCGGACGGTATCTTGCCCCCGAATATGGCGAATTCTTCTTTTACCTGGCGGTCATCGTGATCATCACGCTGTTCCCGCGCGGCCTTCTCGGAAGGGCGAAATGAGATGGCGGTGCTCATGAACGACGTGACTGAAACGGCAGAAATCCCGAAGACGCGTTCGCCGCTGCGCGCGCTCGCAGGGCCGCTCCTCATCATTGCCGCCGCTGTCGTCGGTTATTATCTGTTTCCGGATAATCTGGCGCTGCTCACCCGCATCATCGCCATCGCGCTTCTGGTGCTGTCGATCGATCTCGTCACCGGCTATTGCGGCGTCGCGACACTTGGCCATGCCGCCCTCTTTGGCGCAGGCGCCTATGCCGCCGGCATTGCCGCCGCCCATTTCGAGATCACCGATCCGCTTCTGATGACCGCCATCGGCGCGGCTGCGGGCGGCGTTGCCGGGCTGATCTCCGGCACGGTTCTGCTGCGCGCCCACGGCCTGCCGCAGCTCGTTCTCTCCATCGCCGTCATTCACCTGTTCCACGAGGCCGCCAACAAGGCATCCGGCTGGACCGGCGGCAGCGACGGGCTATCGGGCGTCTCCCCCGACGCCCTGTTCGGCACTTTCGAATTCGATCTTTTCGGCCGCACCGCCTATATCTATGGCGTCTGTCTGCTGCTCCTCGTCTTCCTCGCCCTCAAGGTGGTGGTCAATTCGCCCTTCGGCATGTTGTGCCGCGGCGTCAAGCAGGACAGCATCCGCATCCAGGCCATGGGCGGTTCGGTCAACGGCACTATTTTGAAGATGTTCGTCATATCAGGCATCGTGGCCGGTATCGGCGGCGCGCTGAACGCCATCTCCACCCAGGTCGTCGGTCTCGACAGCCTCAGCTTCACACTCTCTGCCGAGGGGCTGGTCATGCTGGTGCTCGGCGGCGCGGGTTCGCTTTACGGCGCGCTGATCGGCACCGTCACCTTCATGTGGTTCGAGGATGTGGTTTCCGCTGCCAACCCGTTCCACTGGCTCACCATTGTCGGCCTGCTGCTGATTGCCGTCGTGCTTTTTGCGCCGCGCGGGCTTTATGGCGCGGGTGAGCAGATCATCACGCGCATCCGCGGAGGCCGCAAATGAGTGCCATTTTCGAAGTCTCCGGCCTGCAGAAGAATTTCGGCGGCCTCGTCGTTACCAATAATGTGTCGCTGTCGCTTTCGCCGGGAGACCGCACGGTGCTGATCGGCCCCAATGGCGCCGGCAAGACCACCTTCGTCAATCTCGTCACCGGCAACCTCAAGCCCTCGGCCGGCACAGTACGCATCGCCGGTAAGGACGTGACCGGCCTCAGTTCCAGCCAGCGGGTGAAGCGCGGCCTCGTCCGCTCCTTCCAGGTCACCCGGCTGTTTCAGGACATGACGCCGGAGGAACATGTGGCCCTCGCTATTCTCCAGCGTGAAGGCAAGACGGGCCGGATCTTCGGCCGATACCGCGCCATGCCCTCGGTGATGAGCGAAGCACGCGACATTCTCGGCACGCTGGGCCTCCTTGGCCTTGCCGAAACCCGGGTTCGCGAAATCGCCTATGGTCAGCAGCGGCTGATCGAGATCGCGCTCGCCATGGCGCTCCGCCCGAAAATCCTGCTGCTGGACGAACCGGCCGCCGGCGTGCCTTCCACGGAAACGGCGCGCATCGAACAGGCGCTCGATCGGCTGCCGGCCGACCTCGCCATCCTGATGATCGAACACGACATGGATCTGGTCTTCCGTTTCGCCAAACGTGTGGTGGTGCTCGCCGCAGGCGCGGTGATCTTCGACGGTTCGCCGGATGAAGTGACCAGCAATGCCGAAGTCCGCCAAGCCTATCTGGGAAGTTACGCCGATGCCCGCAGCGCCGCTTGAAATCACCAACCTCACCGCCGGTTACGGCCCGACAAGGGTCATCGAGGGCCTGTCGCTTTCCGTGCCATCGGGCTCGCGTTTTGCCGTACTGGGCCGCAACGGCGTCGGCAAGACCAGCCTCTTCGCCACGCTGGCCGGCCAGACGAAACGATTTGCAGGCGACATCCGCCTCGGCGGACAGGACATCGCCACCCTGCCGAGCGCTGCCCGCGCCAAAGCCGGTCTCGGTTACGTGCCGCAGACGCGGGATGTCTTCCCCACACTGACCGTTGAGGAAAACCTCTTCGTCGGCCTCAAAGGCAGGCCGAAATCGGCCATCGAGGAAGCCTACACGCTGTTTCCACGCCTGAAGGAGCGCCGCCGCAATCTCGGCTCGCAACTTTCCGGCGGCGAGCAGCAGATGCTCTCCACCGCCCGCACCATTCTCGGCCAGCCGCGCGTGCTGCTGCTTGATGAACCGCTCGAAGGCCTCGCCCCCGTCATCTGCGAAGAACTGATGGCGGCCTTCTCCAAACTGGCGCAATCCGGCGAAATGACCATTCTTCTTGTCGAACAGCGTATCCAGATGGCCATCGACTTCGCCGACCACGCCATCATCATGGAACGCGGACGCATCGTCTGGGAAGGGCCATCCAGCGAACTGGTGGAGAACCCTGGTATTATCGATACGCATCTTGGGGTTGGCGGGTTGCACTAACCCAACGCATCGCCGTTGCGCGTTCATATATACAATCTCCGTCATACCGGCCTTGAGCCGGTATCCAGCCACCCCAAGTCCTTGGGGTGAAAAGACTCTTCGCGTCGCGCAGACGCGCGCCGGCTGCATTCCGGCTCAAGGCCGGAATGACGGACGCTGACCGATCACACAAAGCGCCCACCGCCCATTTCCCCGCCCCTTAAAAAACCCAATGGAATAAAAATTCCACTGCAGTTAAAGTGCACACGATTTCAGTCTGCACAAAGGAACGACAATGACGGCAATCGAGGCGCCAGACTCCGTAAAGGCTTTTGAGGAGCGGCTGCTCCAGGTCGCGGAGGGTTTGCCGAAACGATTGCGGCAATGCGCCGATTATGTCGCTTCCAATCAGGATCGCATCGCCGTTTCCACCGTTGCCGAAATGGCCGAAGGCGCCGGCGTGCAGCCTTCGGCCTTCATGCGCTTCTGCCAGATCATGGGTTTTTCCGGTTTTTCGGAAATGCAGCGCCTGTTCCGTGATTCCTATGTCGGCGGCTGGCCGGATTATGCCACGCGGCTCGACCATCTGCGTGAGAAAGGCGATGAAAGCGCCTCCGGCCTGCTTGCGGAATTCGTGGAGGCCGGCCGTTCCTCTTTGGAAATGCTGCTGAAATCGGTCGATACGCGGCAGCTTGACGAGGCGGTTGCAGCGCTGGCAAAGGCGCGCACCGTGCATATCATCGGTTTGCGGCGCTCTTTCCCCATTGCCAGCTATCTGGCCTACGCCTTCGAGAAGATGAAGGTGCCGGCGGTTCTGCACAGCGCCGTCGGCGGGCTCGGCAATATCAGCGCCATTTCCCGCGACGACGCCCTGATCGCGATCACCTTTTCCCCCTACTCCGCGGAAACGCTGGAACTTGCGGAAAATGCCCGCGCTAACGGCATTCCGGTCGTGGCGCTTTCGGATTCCGCCGTCAATCCGCTCCGGAAGTCAGGCGCGACGCTGCTGACCGTCACGGAGATCGATTTCGGCGCGTTCCGCTCGCTTTCCGCCACGCTCTGTCTCGCCATCACGCTGGCGGTTGCTGTGGGAACACGCAAGACGGCCTGAATATTTTTATTGAAAACGGAAAAAATAGAATTTATGATCCAAATCCATGAAACGGGCGTTCCATAATCGTCCGTCTCGTGACGGGATATGTGAGCGGAGGAGGCTCACCGAAACGGGATGGCGATAGGTGGCGGCATGATTGCCTGATCCGCCCGACACCATGAGGCACACCGCGCAAAAGCGCGGTGCTAAGGAGGAAGCTTTTGAAAAAACTTGATCTTATCACGATCGGGCGCTCGTCTGTCGATCTGTACGGCTCGCAGGTCGGCGGCCGTCTGGAGGACATGGCCTCCTTTGCCAAATATATCGGCGGCTCTCCCACCAATATCGCCGCCGGCGCTGCGCGCCTGGGGCTCAACAGCGCCGTCATCACCCGTGTCGGCGACGAGCATATGGGCCGCTTCATCCGCGAACAGCTGGTGCGTGAAGGCGTCGACGTGCGCGGCGTGAAGACGGACCCGGAGCGGTTGACCGCGCTGGTGCTGCTCGGCATTCGCGACCAGAACCAGTTCCCGTTGATCTTCTATCGTGAAAACTGTGCCGACATGGCGCTCAGCGAAGACGATATCGATCCCGCTTTCATCGCCGAGGCAGGCTGCATCTGCGCCACCGGCACGCATCTGTCGCATCCGAAAACGGAAGCGGCGGTGCTGAAAGCACTGAAACTTGCCCGCGAAAATGGCGCAAAGACCGCGCTCGATATCGATTACCGCCCCAATCTCTGGGGTGTGGCCGGCCATGGCGATGGCGAAAGCCGTTTCGTGGAATCGCAGAAGGTTACCGCCAAGCTGCAATCCACCCTACATCTGTTCGACCTGATCGTCGGCACGGAAGAGGAATTCCACATCGCCGGCGGCTCCACCGATACGCTCACGGCACTCAACGCCGTGCGCAAGGTCTCGAATGCGACGCTGGTGTGCAAGCGCGGACCGATGGGCGCCGTCGTCTTCACCGGCGCTATTCCCGATAGCCTCGATGATGGCGAGACGGGCGAAGGTTTCCCGATCGAGGTCTTCAACGTTCTGGGTGCGGGTGACGGCTTCATGGCCGGGCTGTTCCGCGGCTGGCTACGCGGCGAAGACTGGCCGACGACGCTGAAATACGCCAATGCCTGCGGTGCTTTCGCCGTCTCCCGTCATGGCTGCACCCCGGCCTATCCGAGCTGGGAAGAGCTGCAATATTTCTTCAAGGCCGGCATTCGCAACAGGGCGCTGCGCAAGGACGAGGCGCTGGAGCAGGTGCACTGGTCCACCAACCGCAAGGGCGACTGGGAGACGATGCGCGTCTTCGCCTTCGATCATCGCATGCAGCTGGAGGCCATCGCCGACGAGCTTGGCGTCAAGCACGAGCAGATCGGCGCCTTCAAGAAGCTCTGCCTTCAGGCAGCGCAGAAAGTTTCCGGTGGCGAGGCGGGTTATGGCATTCTCTGCGATGGCCGCCTTGGCCGCGACGCGCTGTTTGCCGCCAGCGGCTCCGGCCTGTGGATTGGCCGTCCGGTGGAATGGCCGGGCTCGCGCCCGCTGACGCTGGAACCGGATCTCGGCAAGGATTTCGGCGGCCTGTCGGAATGGCCGCTTGAAAACGTCGTCAAGGTTCTGTGTTTCTATCACCCCGATGACACCGAAGAAATGCGCGCCACGCAGGAAGAGACCGTGATGCGCCTGTTCGAGGCGGCGCGTCGCAATCGGCTGGAAATGTTGCTGGAGGTCATCCCCTCCAAGGTTGGCCCGACCGACGATTTGACCGCCGCCCGCATCATCGAGCGCTTTTACGAGATCGGCGTTTACCCCGACTGGTGGAAGCTGGAGCCGATGAAGACCCGCGCCGCGTGGAAGAACGCCTGCGACGCCGTGCATCGCAACGATCCTTACGTGCGGGGCATCGTCGTTCTCGGTCTCGATGCACCGCAAAGCGAGCTGGAAGAAAGCTTCCGCCTTGCGGCCGGTTTCGATCTGGTCAAAGGTTTCGCCGTTGGCCGCACGATATTTGCCGACGCCGCCCGCGGCTGGCTTTCCGGCAAGATGACCGACGAGGATGCGGTCAGGGATATGGCGCAGCGTTACACCAGCCTGTGCCGTATTTGGGATGAGGCGCGCGCCAAAAAGGGAGAGGCAGCGTGAAGACAATCAGATTGACGGCTGCGCAGGCCATGGTTCGTTACCTGGCGGCGCAGATGAATGAACATGGCGAAACTTATATCGCCGGCATGTGGGCCATTTTCGGCCATGGCAATGTCGCCGGCATCGGCGAAGCGCTTTATGGCATCAGGGACGAACTGCCGACCTATCGCGGCCAGAACGAGCAATCCATGGCGCATGCAGCAATTGCCTATTCCAAGCAGCTGCGCCGCCGCCGCGCCATGGCGGTCACTTCCTCCATCGGCCCGGGTGCGGCAAACATGGTGACGGCGGCAGCGCTCGCTCATGTCAACCGCCTGCCGGTGCTCTTGATCCCCGGCGATGTCTTCGCCAATCGCGGCCCCGACCCCGTGCTGCAACAGCTCGAGGATTTCGGCGACGGCACCATGACGGTGAATGACTGCTTCCGTCCGGTCAGCCGTTATTTCGACCGCATCATGCGGCCGGAACAGTTGCTGACAGCCCTGCCCCGCGCCATGCGCACCATGACGGACCCGGCCGATTGCGGCCCGGTCACGCTGGCCTTCTGCCAGGATGTGCAGGCGGAAGCCTATGATTACCCTGAAAGTTTCTTCGAAAAGCGGGTCTGGCGCCAGCGCCGTCCTGAGCCGGATGTCGTGGAATTCGAAGAGGCAGTCGCCGCCCTGAAGGCGGCGAAGAACCCCATCATCGTTGCCGGCGGCGGCGTGCATTTTGCCGGCGCAACCGAGACACTGAAACGCTTTGCCGAAACCCACTTCATTCCCGTCGTTGAAACGCAGGCCGGCAAATCGGCGATTGCGTGGGACCACGACCTCAATTTCGGTCCCGTCGGCGTCACCGGTGCGGAAAGCGCCAACATCATCAGCGAGAAGGCCGATCTGGTCTTCGGCGTCGGCACGCGTTTTCAGGATTTCACCACCGGTTCCTGGGCGCTGTTCAAGAACCCCAACCGCAAGATCCTGGCGCTCAACGTTCAGCCCTATGACAGCGCCAAGCACGATGCGATCAGCCTGACGGCGGATGCGAAAATCGGGCTTGAAAAGCTCTCCGCCGCCCTCGGCAGCCACCGTTTTGCAGCGCCGGATGCCCGCCTCAAGGCTGCATGGTTCGAAAAGGCCGATGCCGATACGGCAGCGCCGGGCGAGGACAACGCCAACAGCCTGCCCACCGATATGCAGGTGATCGGCGCGGTGCAGCGCCAGTCGCGTGACAACACCGTCGTCATGTGCGCGGCCGGCACCATGCCGGGCGAGCTTCACCAGCTGTGGAAATCCAAGCTGCCGCTCTCCTATCACATGGAATACGGCTTCTCCTGCATGGGTTATGAGGTGGCCGGCGGCCTCGGCATCAAGATGGCGGAACCGGACCGGGACGTGATCGTCATGGTCGGCGACGGCTCCTATATGATGATGAATTCCGAGCTTGCGACATCGGTTGCCATGGGCGTGAAGATCACGCTCGTCATTACCGACAACAGGGGTTACGGCTGCATCAACCGACTGCAGATGGAAACCGGCGGCGCGGAGTTCAACAATCTCTACGCCCACACCAACGTCAACCCGATCGCCATCGATTTCGTGGCCCATGCCGGCTCGATGGGGGCGGATGCTCGCAAGGTCTCCACCATTTCCGAGCTGGAAGCAGCGCTCGCCAGCGCCCGGGAATCCACCCACACGACCGTGATCGTCATCGATACCGACCCCTATCCGACGCCGCAAGCCGGCGGTCACTGGTGGGATGTCGCGGTGCCCGAAGTGTCCGACCGCGACGAAATCGGCCCGGCACGCGCCCGTTATGAAAACCATGTCAAGGAAAGACAGTAAGATGATCCGTTACGGAACCAACCCGATCGCCTGGTCGAACGACGACGACCGCACGCTGGGTGCGCATATCAGCCTTGAACAGTGCCTTGATGAAACCGCCAAGATCGGCTTCGACGGCATCGAGAAGGGCCACAAGTTCCCGACCGACCCGGAAGGCCTGAAGGGCGTGCTTTCGCCGCGCGGCCTCTCCTTCGTCTCCGGCTGGCATTCGCTGAACCTTCTGACCGACGACATCGAATCCGAAAAAAAGGCCATGCAGCCGGCGCTTGATCTCTTGAAGGCCATGGGCTCGAAGGTCATCATCGTCTGCGAAACCTCCAACGCCATCCACGGCGATGACAGCAAGGCGCTGGTCGACCGTCCGCGCCTTGCGGCCGAGGACTGGGCGTCGTTCGGTGCCGGTGTCGAAGCGCTGGCCGCCTTTGCCGCCGAACAGGGCATCACCCTCGTTTATCATCACCACATGGGAACGGTGGTGGAGAGCGAAGAGGAGATCGACCTGTTGATGAAACACACGGGGCCGAAGACTCACCTGCTGCTCGATACCGGCCATTGCCTGTTCGGCGGCGGCGATCCCGTCCGCGTCGCGCAGAAATACATGGGTCGCGTTGGCCATATCCATGCCAAGAACGTGCGCCCTGCCATTGCCGATCAGGTACGGGGCGAGCGGCTCTCCTTCCTCGAAGGCGTTCGCCGCGGCGTGTTCACCGTGCCCGGCGACAGCGAGGGCGGCGTGAATTTTCCGCCGGTGCTGAAAGTGGCGGCCGAACATAATTACAGCGGCTGGCTGGTGATCGAAGCCGAGCAGGATCCTGATCTGCGTAATCCGTTCGAGTATCAGAGCCTCGGGCTGAAATCGCTGAAGGCTTTTGCGCGTGAGGCCGGACTGGACAAAGCTCAGGCTGCCTGAACCGAACCACGGAAGGCGGGGCGGCCTACTCCACCCGTCATACCGGCCTTGAGCCGGTATCCAGCCAGCCCAAGTCTTTGGGCTGAAAAGAGTCTTCCCGCCGCGCGGACGCGCGTCGGCTGGATTCCGGCTCAAGGCCGGAATGACGGTGGTACGCGAAACTACCGAATGACATGTTTGTGCTACTCACGAAAAGGAACACCACCATGACCTCACTTCTGCGCAAGCCGGTCGCGACAAGCGGCAAGGTGCACGATATCACGCCCCAAAGCGCGGATTGGGGTTATGTCGGTTTCGGCCTCTACCGCCTGAAGCCGGGCGAGACGGCGGCGGAAAAGACCGGCGATACGGAAGTCATCCTCGTGCTGGTCGAAGGCAAGGCGACGATTTCCGCTGATGGCAAGGATTTCGGCGAACTTGGCGACCGCATGAACGTGTTCGAGCGCAAGCCGCCCCATTGCGTTTATGTTCCCGCCGGCTCTGACTGGTCGCTGACGGCCACGACCGACTGCACCGTCGGCGTCTGCACCGCACCCGGCGAAAAAGGCAGCCGCGAGGCGCAGCAGATCGGCCCCGCCGGCGTGCAGCTGACCGAACGCGGCAAGGGCGCCAATACGCGTTACATCTTCCCCATCGCCATGGAAGAGCGCGACGTGGCCGACAGCCTGCTGGTAACGGAGGTCTTCACGCCGTCAGGCAACTGGTCGTCCTATCCGCCGCACCGGCATGACGAGGATAACTACCCCGACATGACCTATCTGGAAGAGACCTATTATCACCGGCTGAACCCGGCGCAGGGTTTCGGCTTCCAGCGCGTCTTCACCGAAGACGGCTCGCTGGACGAGACCATGGCGGTTTCGGATGGCGATGTCGTGCTGGTCCCGAAGGGCCATCACCCCTGCGGCGCGCCCTATGGTTACGAGATGTATTATCTGAACGTGATGGCGGGGCCGATGCGTAAATGGCGCTTCAAGAACCACCCGGATCACGACTGGATTTTCAAGCGGGATAATCCGTAAGGCATTTCAGGCAAAAACCGCAACCTCCTCATCCCTGTGCCTGTCACAGGGATCCAGCCAGCCCAGGTCCTTGGGCTGAAAGGAGTCTTTCCGTCGCGCAGACGCGCGTCGGCTGGATTCCTGTGACAGGCACAGGAATGAGGGAGTGCGCGAAGATACGTCTTGAGACTGTCTCGGCACACGACAAACGCAATTAACGAATTGAATTAATTAATATAATTTCGGGAGGAAAATACCATGGCCGCTCTTGGCGTGGGCCTTATCGGCACGGGATACATGGGCAAATGCCACGCGCTCGCGTGGAACAATGTCACCAGCGTCTTCGGCGATGTGGAGCGCCCGCGCCTCGTGACGCTGGCGGAAGTCAATCCCGAACTGGCAGCAAAAAAGGCGGCCGAGTTCGGTTTTGCCCGCTCGACCGGCAACTGGCGCGATCTGCTGTCCGATCCCGAGATCGACGTCATCTCGGTCACCACGCCGAATGCGTTCCATCCGGACATGGCCATTGCCGCCCTTGAGGCCGGCAAGCATGTCTGGTGCGAAAAGCCGATGGCGCCCGCCTTTACTGACGCGGTGAAGATGCGCGATGCGGCCCGCCGGTCGGGCAAGGCGGCGGCGATGGGCTACAACTACATCCAGAACCCAATGATCCGCCACATGCGCCGCCTGATCGACGAAGGCGCGATCGGCAAGGTCTACCATGTCCGCGCCGAGATGGATGAGGACTTCATGGCCGATGCCACCCAGCCCTTCTACTGGAAGAGCGAGGCGTCCTCCGGTTACGGCGCGCTGGATGATTTCGCCGTTCACCCGCTGTCGCTGCTTTTTGCCCTGTTCGGCCATGCACAAAGCGCCATCACCGATATGGTGAAACCCTATGAGACCCGCCCGCTTGCCGGCGGCGGCGAGCGCGCCGTCGAGACGCATGATCTTGCCAGCGTTCTCTTGAAGCTTGAGGGCGGCATTTCCGCCGTGCTCATCGCCAACCGCTCCGCCTGGGGCCGCAAGGGCCGCATCGCCATCCAGATTTATGGCTCCACCGGCTCGATCCTGTTCGACCAGGAGCGGATGAACGAGTTCCAGCTCTACACCACGGATGGACGCCCCGAGGAGCAGGGTTTCAGAACCATCCTCGCCGCCCCCCACCACAAGCCCTATGACCGCTTCATCCCCGCCCCCGGCCACGGCCTCGGCTTCAATGATCTGAAGGTGATCGAATGCCGCGAACTGATAGCGGCGATCGAGGGAAAGAAGGCCCATATCATCGATTTCGAGGAAGGGCTGAGGATCGAGCGCAGCATCCACGCCATGGCCCGTTCGTTTGCCGAAGGGCGCTGGGTGACGGCGGAGGAGATTGCGGAATAGGGGTTGGCGTAAAAGCGTCCTAGCTGACGCCGAGCCCTCTCTCTGTTCTCGGACATGACCATTGAACCTTTTGCACTCGACGTCATCCTCGGGCTTGACCCGAGGATGACGGATGAGAGGTTGGCGCATTCTTAGAAACCTGGATGGGCTGTCTCCCGCAGCCCATCATAGTATCGCCGGAACCTCACCCCTTCACCGGCGTTTCCGGCACCGGCGTCAGCACCTTGCCATCCCTGAACCAGCCGAGAATATTATCCGCAACCAGATCGGCCATCGCATTGCGCGTCGGAACCGAGGCGGAGGCGACGTGCGGCAGCAGGGAGACATTCGGCAGCGACAGGAAGGCTTCCGGCACCTTCGGCTCGGCATAGAACACGTCGAGACCGGCAGCCCCCAAAGCACCGTTTTTAAGCGCCTCAAGCAGCGCATCCTCATCGACGCTGGAGCCGCGCCCGACATTGATGAACACGCCCTCAGGCCCAAGCGCCGTCAGGATTTCGGCGTTGATCGCCTTATGCGTTTCCGGCGTACCGGGCACGATGCAGATCAGGATGTCGACAGCTTCCGCCATCTCCTTCAGCGAACCGTAATAGGTATAGGAGAGGCCATCCCGCTTGCTGCGGGTGTGGTAGCCGATCTCCACCTTGAAGGGCTCCAGCCGCTTGGCGATTTCCTGGCCGATGCGGCCCATGCCGAAGAGACCCACCTTGCGGCCGCGAAGCGAGAAGGGAGAGAGGGCAAACGGCCCTTCGCCAACCCATTTGCCGTCACGCAGCCAGGTTTCGGCCTGATAGAGCCGGCGCACGGTGTTGATCAACAGCGCAATCGTCGTATCGGCCACCTCGTCGTTCAGCACATCAGGCGTATTCGTCACCACGATGCCGCGCGTGGCGGCATGTTTGGCATCCAC
Organism: Agrobacterium sp. CCNWLW32; assembly: GCF_037083425.1. Classification (NCBI taxonomy): domain Bacteria; kingdom Pseudomonadati; phylum Pseudomonadota; class Alphaproteobacteria; order Hyphomicrobiales; family Rhizobiaceae; genus Agrobacterium; species Agrobacterium sp. CCNWLW32. Next base: position 62,630 of record NZ_JBAOJM010000016.1, on the reverse strand, counting down.
GCCATCATAACCCACACCGAAATTGGCGATGATCTCCAGCTTCGGCAACGCATCGATCCATTTGGCGTTGACGACGCCGGAAACGGCGACGGCATTGATGCGCTCCGCCGCACCCTCAGGCAGAACCGGCTCGGCGCCGGCAGGCACTGTCACGATCTCGACCTTGCCTTCGAGGCGTTCAAGAACGCGCGGGTTGATCTTGCCGGGAACGAGAACGACGGCCTTTTTGTCAGACATGAGCGGATATTCCTCCTGATAACATTCCGATATCAGGAGTGGGTTTCAGGCGAACCGCTCGCCATCCCACTCCTATGGGCGGCGATCTTTTCAAACAACGGCGGCCGTGAAAAGGGCAATAAGGGGATGCTATGGGGGCAGACGGAAGTTTCATGCCGATTTTTTTGCGGCGTCGCTATATAGCTTCGTCATTCCGGCCTTGAGCCGGAATCCAGCCGACGCGCCTCTGCGCGGCGAAAACAATCCTTTCAGCCCAAGGACTTGGGTTGGCTGGATACCGGCTCAAGGCCGGTATGACGGGGGAAGGAAACGCCGACGACGACTATGGGCGCGCGGTCAGCGGGCTCAGAGTCGCAAACGAGCTCACACCCGCGGCCGCACCGGCCCTGTCGATTGGCGGATGCGCATTTCCGGCTTGATGAGGTGAATGCCGTCAGGCTCATGGCTGCCCGCCAGCCTGTCCAGCAGCGCGCGCGCCGCTAAGCGCCCCACCTCGGCCTGGCCGTTGGAAACGGTGGTCAGCGCCGGCGTGGCGATCGCGGCTTCTTCCAGATCGTCGTAGCCGGTTACCGAGATATCGACACCCGGCACCAGACCGGCGCGGGAAATGCCGTTCATCAGACCGATGGCGACGAGATCGTTCCAGCAGACGGCGGCGGTCGGCTTCTGCGGCAGCGACAGGAAATGCACCGCCGCTTCAAACCCGCCCTGCTTGGAGCGGGGGCCGGGAATGCGCAGGTTCGGATCAACCTCGATGCCGGCCTTGCGCAGCGCATTGACGTAACCCTGGTAACGGTCACGGCCGGTCGAAGTCTGGTCGGTGCCGCCAACCATGGCGATGGTGCGGTGGCCGAGGCTGATCAGGTGGTTGGTGGCAAGCGAAATGCCGTAGCTGTCATCGCCACGATAGGTCGGCATATCGACACCGTCCATGGAACGGGCGACCAGAATGGCAGGCATGCCGTTTTCTTCGGCCAGCGTCATGTCCTCGATCGGCGTACCGATGGCGGGCGACATGATGATGCCGTCCGAGCCGAGCTGCAGCAGCGTCTCGATGAAGGTGCGCTGTTTTTCCACCGAATCATAATGGTTGGAAAGAATGAAGGTCTGGCGGCTGCGATCCAGCTCGCTTTCGATGGCTTTGAGAATTTCCCCGTAAAACGGGTTCATCACATCATGGAATACCACGCCGACAATGCCAGAGCGCGAGGTGCGCAGGCTGGCGGCGCGGCGGTTATAGATATAACCCAGCGCCCGCGCCTGTTCCTTGATCTTGTCCCGCGTATCGGCAGCGACCAGCGGGCTATCGCGCAACGCAAGGGAAATGGTGGCGGTCGAAAGACCGAGGCTTTCGGCAATCGTAGACAGTTTGACCTTTTGGGCCACGGCATTCCTCCCCAAACGCGTGTCACTGACGGATGTCTCCGTTTAAATTGCAATTAAACAATTTAAACAAAATCCGCAACCCGTTTAAGGAATAGCCACAAAACAGATGGTTCTTTTAAAAATTTCAACAAAATTATTGAAGATTGGCGTCGATTGCCTTGAGAAGTTTAACAACGTTGCGAATATCCTTGGCCGAAAGCCCCTCTATCGCCCTTGCTCCGCAATCCGCTATCGAGGTGTTGATGTGGTCGACGCTTTTCAGGCCCGTTTCCGTCAGCTTCACCAGCGTCACGCGGCCATCCTCGTCGTCGCCGCTGCGTTCCACGAAACCCTGGGCTTCCATGCGGCCGATGGTGCGCGTCATGGTGGGCGCCTTGACGCCGAGTTTCTGGGCGATCTGGCCCGGTGTCAGGCTGCCTTCCTGCGCCAGCGCCAGGATAACGCCGTCCTGCCCGGCATAAAGCCCGCTTTCGGCAAGGCTGTGGCTCAGCGCCGTGCGCATGGAGCGGGCGGCCTGGGTAATGGATTGCGCCAGTTCCTCGGGGTTGAAGTTCTCATCCCTCTTTTTGGCGTCCTTTACCTTCTTGCTGCCCTTTTCCTTCTTGGCGCCTTTGTCCTTATGCCCGGATTTGTCCTTGCTCATATGCGAGTGCCTTTTACCCTGTGGCGGAACCGATATATGTTGCTGGAAATCCTTACCGAATACACGCGCGGACTGCCAGATGCCAAACTCATACACGCATTATCACGACGAAAACGTAACAGACCCTCATCTTCGCGCAACAGGTGCAATTTCCGTGCTGCCGCTCGGCGCGCATGAACAGCACGGGCCTCACCTGCCCTTCGAGACCGATACGCTGGTTGCCGAAGGCATTGTCACCCGTCTCGCCGCCGCCCTGCCCGGCCATCTGCCCGTCTCCTTCCTGCCGGTGGAACCGGTCGGATATTCCATCGAACACATGAATGTGCCGGGCACCAAGACCTTGCGTTACGATGAGGCCATCGAGCGCTGGCTCGGCATCGCAGAAGCGGAATATAAAAAGGGCGTGCGCAAATTCGTGATGCTGAACGCCCATGGCGGCAATTCACCGCTGATGACCATTGTCGCCACCGAGGCCCGCGCCCGTTTCGGCATGCTGGCGGTCGCCACAAGCTGGACCCGTTTCGGCGTGCCGGCCGATATCGTGAAGCCGGAGGACAAGGCGATCGATATTCACGGCGGCGATATCGAGACATCCGTCATGCTAGCGCTTCACCCCGAGCGGGTGGCGATGCAAAAGGCCGCCAGCTTCGCCTCCCGCCAGAGCGATTTCGCCAGCCGCTTCAAACACCTGCGCGCCTATGGCCCACACGCCTTCGGCTGGCTGATGAGCGATCTCAACCCTGACGGGGCTGCCGGAAACGCCGCCGCCGCGACAGCGGAAAAGGGCGAAAGGCTGATTTCCCACGCTGTGAATGGCCTTGTCGAACTGCTTGAAGATATCCACGCTTTTGACATAACGTTATTTCATAACAAAATTTGAGTGACATGGCCGAATTCGGCCAAAATCTCTTTGAACTGCCAGGGCGTCGCGCCTATATGGACGACGACACATCTTCCTGAGGCTTGATAGCCTCTCTCCACGCGGGGTTTTCCATGACCGAAACAGCACCAGCCAAGCCCATTCCAGTCACCGTCCTGACGGGATATCTCGGCGCCGGCAAAACGACGCTTCTCAACCGCATTCTCTCCGAGAACCACGGCAAGAAATACGCTGTCATCGTCAATGAATTCGGCGAGATCGGCATCGACAACGATCTGATCGTCGAGTCTGATGAAGAAATCTACGAAATGAACAATGGCTGCGTGTGCTGCACGGTGCGCGGCGATTTGATCCGCGTCGTGGAAGGCCTGATGCGCCGGCCCGGCCGTTTCGACGGCATCATCGTCGAAACGACAGGCCTTGCCGATCCGGTGCCCGTCGCCCAGACCTTCTTCATGGATGACGATGTGCGCGCCAAGACCGAGCTTGACGCCGTTGTGGCGCTGGTCGATGCCAAGCACCTGCCGCTGCGCCTGAAGGACAGCCGCGAGGCTGAAGACCAGATCGCCTTTGCCGATGTCGTCGTCGTCAACAAGACCGACCTCGTTTCGCCTGAGGAAGTGGCCCGCATCGAGGATATCGTCCGCGCCATCAACCCGTCCGCGCGCATCTACAAGACCACCCGTTCCGGTGTTGATCTTGCCCGGGTTCTCGATCAGGGCGCCTTCAATCTGGAGCGCGCGCTGGAAAACGATCCGCATTTCCTCGAGCACGGCCATGAGGATCATGCCTGCGGCCCCGATTGCGATCATCATCACCACGACCACCATCATCATGACCACGATCACGGGCATCACGACCATGGGCACGATCACCACCACCATGGCGCGGCCTCCCCGATCCATGACGTGACGGTGCAGTCGGTCTCGCTGCGCGGCGGCGAGATGAACCCCGAGCGGTTCTTCCCGTGGATCCAGAAAGTCACCCAGACAGACGGCCCCAACATTCTGCGCCTCAAGGGCATCATCGCCTTCAAGGGTGATGCGGAGCGTTACGTGGTGCAGGGCGTGCACATGATCATCGAGGGCGACCACCAGCGCCCGTGGAAGGAAGACGAAAAGCGCGAAAGCCGCCTCGTCTTCATCGGCCGCGAACTGGACCGCGAGAAGCTGGAAAAGAGCTTCAACGCCTGCCTCGCCACGGCCTGATCCTCTCTCTTCGTCACCCCGGCGTTGCGCCGGGGTGACGCCGCCTCCTTCATTCGGATGCGCTCACCGCCCCTCATCCCTGTGCTTGTCACAGGGATCCAGCCAGCCCAAGTCCTTGGGCTGAGAGGAGTCTTTCGCCGCGCAGACGCGCGTCGGCTGGATTCCTGTGACATCCTCGGGCTTGTCTCGGGGAACAGGAATGAGGGACAGGGAGATGCACGTCCTGTAAAATCATGGTGCCATATGCCGTGGATTCCTCGACGACAAAGCGGTCTATCTCCTTGATTTCACGAATCGTGCGAACGTAAAAGCGGTTCCGCTTTTGCCGGAAATGCTCTAGAACCATGCCTGCCGCCGGGGTCGACATCGTCGCCCCACCAGACACAGATACGAAAGACCGATGCCCCATGCCGACTGTTGCCCCGCTTGATATCGAAGGCCACGTGGTCTCGACCCATTTCCTCGGCGACATTCCCCTGTTTGCCACCGCCGCCGGCACCATTCACCGCCTGGATGGCGGCGAGAAGGTGACGCAGGCGCATGACGGGCTTCTGACCTGCATTCGCGATCCCTACAGCGCCACGCTGCTTTCCGGCGGCGAAGACGGCCGTGTGCTGCGCATCGGCCATGATGGCAGCATCAGCGAGCTCGCCAATGTGCCGCGCAAATGGGTCGGCGTCGTTGCCGGCGGGCCGCAGAAGGCGGTGGCTTATGGCGTCGGCAAGTCCAGCTTCGTGCGGCTATCCGACGGTACGGTCAAGGAATTCAAGGAAGAGCGCACAGTGGAGGCCATCGCGTTTGCGCCCAAGGGCCTGCGCATTGCCGTTGCCCGTTATAACGGCGTGACACTGCATTGGGTGGCAAGTGCGGGCGATCCGGTCGATCTGGAATGGAAGGGCGCGCATACCGGCGTCACCTTCTCGCCCGATGGCAAGTTCCTCGTCACCACCATGCAGGAAAATGCCCTGCATGGCTGGAAGATGGAAGCGACCAAGGGCGGCATGGAAGCCCGCCACATGCGCATGACCGGTTATCCCGCCAAGGTGAAATCCATCTCCTGGTCGGCAAAGGGCAAATGGCTCGCCTCATCAGGTGCGCCCGCCGCCATTGTCTGGCCATTCGCCGGCAAGGACGGCCCGATGGGCAAGGCTCCGGAAGAACTCGGCAGCCGCGCCAACATCATGGTCACCAATGTCGCCTTCCACCCCGTGGAAGACGTGCTCGCCATCGGCTTCATCGACGGTATGATTCTTGGTGTGCGCCTGGCCGACGGCAAGGAAGCCCTGCTTCGCCGCCCCGGCAAGGGCGCCATTACAGCCATGGACTGGAGCGCCACCGGCAAGCTGCTCGCCTTCGCCTCGGAAGCGGGCGATTGCGGGATCATCGATATTTCGGCGTGAGGGCCAACACCCTGCCCCTCATTCCTGTGCTTGTCACAGGAATGAGGGATGATCGGGCCGCAAGGCCAGATGAAATCCTCCCTACCCCCGCCGAACACCCTAATCCGCCACCTGCCGCCGTGTCAGAAACAAGAGCAGCAGCGCAGCACCCGCACCGACCGAAGCAAGCCGGATCGAGGTGCCGAAGCTTGCATATTGCGACACGAGCCCCATCAGCGGCACCGCAAAAAGTGCTGCAAGGAAGATCGAATTCATGTAGAGCGCCGTCGCCCGCGCCGTGCGCCCGCGGGCAAAGCCCTGCACGAAGGTGAGAGACGTGCCGGCGAAAAGGCCGTAATAGGAACCTTCCATGGCAGCCCCCACCAGCATGGCCGGCAGGGTCGTGACCGAAGCGATGATGTTGAAAGCAACGATCGCCGTCACCGCCGCGATGCTCAGAAGCAGCCGCGCGCTGATCCGGCGCATGATCCTCGGCGCGAGCAGGATAAGCAGGACTTCCATGGCGCATTTGACGCTGAGCGACAGGCCCGGCGCATAGTCCGGCAGGCCAACCTCACGCACCAGAAATACCGGCAGGGCCGAGGCGCAGAGAGCATGGGCGAAAGACATGCAGAAACTGGCCGTCGCCGCCATCAGCAGCGGCAGGTTGCGCCCCGCATCGGCTCCGCCCTCATCCCGCCGCTCCATCGGGCAGGTCTGCCCACGCGGCACGATGGCAAGCGCAAGCGCCCCCCAGATGGTCGCCATCAGCATCGCATTCACGAAGACGGCCTTTGCGCCGGCGAAATCGACGATCAGAAAGGCTGCGGCCGGCAGCAGCATCCAGGCCAGCGATACCATCATTCTGAGGAAGGCGTTATAAGCGGTGGTATCGAGCGCCTCCACCCGGCCGTGATACCGGCCATAACTGAAGACGAGGGTGGTGGCGGCGTTGGAAAGCCCCATGCCCGTCGCCGTTACCGCCACCAGCAGCGCCAGATGCCCGAAACTCGCGGCCGCCGCCGCCACGAAAGCACCTGCAATGGAGAGCATGAGCAGCGGCTTGATCCGCACGCCGGCATCCACCCGCTCGCCATAAAAACGGCTGGCGACGATCGAGGCCACCATCGCCGTCACGCTGTAGAGACCGAGCGTCGCCGGCGGATGGCCGAGCACCTGAATGATGTAAAAACCGATAAACGGCACGATGGCGGCATTGGTGCTGCCGGCGATGAAAACCAGCAACGCGATCAAATAGGCCTGACGGTCAAAAGCCCCCGGCGAAGTGCTTTTCTGTAGCATGGGAATCGACTGGAGACTGGCAAGCGGGAGTGGATTGGAACCCACCATCACACCAAAATGCTCTGCGGTTCAAGCCCGTTCGGAAAGCCGGATGCGGTTTCATTGCGGATGAAGACGAAACCGCTTCATTTACGCTGGGTGTGTCTATCGCCGTGGGGTGGACGCCCCCCAACCGCAAGCCCTTGTCGCTCAATTAAAAGTACCCGCCCGGGGAATGTTCTCGCCGCCGGGCAGGTTATGGATCGATATTGTGCCGGACTGTCGCCCCCGATGCGGCCGTCGCAAAGACGGGCGCTCCCTCTCCGGAAACGAAAATCCGTCGATCAGAACTTCACGCCGAGACCGACGCTGACGACATGTTCGCTGAGCTTTCCATCCGCGGAAATGCCCTGGACAGTGTAGGTTTCCTTGCCGAAATCGTTGTAACGATATTCGAGACGGCCGAATACGTTGTCAGTCAAGGCGTAGTCGATACCGGCGCCAATCGTCCAGCCATTCAGCATCTTGCTGGCATTGCCAAAGGGAGTCTTGATCTCGCTGTCCGTCGCGGTGTAACCACCGGCGGTGTAGATCAGGGCGCGGTCGACGGCATAGCCGGCACGCAGGCGCGCGGAACCGTTCAGGCCCGAGGACACCTTGCTGAGGTCGATCGTCTTGTTGCCCCATGCATAACCGAGATCACCCTCGACACCGAGAATGACGGATGGCGCGACTTCGGCATTGTAACCGGCAAAGCCCGCAAAACGAGCACCATAGAAACTATGCTTGTCGGTCTCACCGTCTTCAGTCGTTTTCAACCGGTTCCAGCCATAACCGCCCGAAACACCGGCGTAAAAACCGTCCCAGGAGAAGGCAGGCGCGGCATCGTCGACGACAGGCGCCGCCGGAACGTCGCTGACGGCATCTGCAGCAAAGGCTGCGCCGGAAAGAACGCCGAGCGCGGCGAGTGCGAGAAATGATTGTTTCAACATGAAATAGCTCCTTCAAAACTTCCTTACCCGCCAAAATGCGGGCCGCGAACATACCCGCCACCGAAATCACAATCACAAATGGCGAGCCGGGGGCACGTGTTAATTGAAGCACCCAAAAGTTAAAAGCAAGCAACAACGACAGAAAAAATGAAAGTACTGAAAATATAATCAGATTTTTACTTTATAAATTTATTTATTATCTAAATACAAATTAGAATTTATAAATATAACTATATTAGCATGCACCGATTTCCCCCAAAGTTGTCACGGATCGGCGAACACAACATGCTGATGGACCATCCTGAACAAAAAAAGAGGGCCGCAAGGCCCCCTTCCAGTCATGCGATGCGCCGTTTGTTCTTGCCGGAAATGCCATGCGTCAAACACACGCAACTCGAGGGTCATTGCCGGCTTATGCGCTGCGCATCGTCTGTGTCGAAAATCCCTGATGATTTTCGAGCTGTCCCGTTGGAGCGGGATGGAGAAAAGCCCGATGGTTTCGCCATCCCGTTCCAAATTTCAGTTAGTGCCGGCGCTTCTTGCCGCCGTCATTCTTGTTGTCGATGACATCGACTGACGTCTTGTTACCGTTCAGCAGGCCGTTCAGGATGCCGGTCTTGTTGCCGTTCAGAATCCCGTTATTGGACAGGATGCCGCTGACGCCGAGATCGATGCTCGGCGAGACGACGACAAGGGCGCCGCCCTTGTTGCTGTTGCCGGACAGGATGCCACCCAGAAGACCGCCCGCATTGGCCTGACCAACGGAAGCGACAGTAAGAATAGCGGCTACACAAGCGAACTTTGCAATCATTTCTCTCTCCTCTTTTGTTTGATCACGCCATCTGGCGTAACTGAACTGTATATTTAGAGGATTCTAATTCAAGCAAAGGCTAATATTACAATAAACAGTTAACTTTAATACTGGTGATTTTAATAGAATTTTACATATCTTCTTATGGAATCCGCTACCTCTATTCCGGTATTGGCGCACTGAATTTCGGTTACGAAAGTAAAACGGCGCGGGAGACTTTATTAACCATCCAAATATAAGATATTGCTTAATTAGCGACCGGAGATGCGAATGCGGCTGGGGGGATATATCGCGCTTGTTCTCGGCCTTGCCTGCCCCTGCGGCGCGTGGGCGGGTGAAAAAGCCGATGAGCACAATGTCACCTATAAGTCCGGCATTGCTTATGACACCAATTATTTCGCCGACACCAACAGGCTGAGCGCAATTTCGCTGCGTGCCGGCTTCGGGCTCAACGGCAAGGTCGTGCTTGATGATGCGGAGCTGCGTTATTCGCTCGAACACGAGGAGGTCCGCCTCCCCCGTTACCGCTTCGCCAATGAACACAACACCATCGCGGCGCTGGGACTGACGAAACGGTTTTCCGAAAAGCTGGAATGGGCCATCGAGCTGCGCGGCACCCGCAGCGATGCCGGCGACATCTTCCTGCATCTGCCCGAAGAAGACATTGGTTACCGGCAGCTCGATCACAAGCTGGAGGCCTCTTCCCAGCTCGGCATCCTTGCGCTCGGCGGCAAGAACACGCTGACGGCAAGCTTTGCCAGCCTGATGAAGGGCAAGGCGCGGTTCCGTCCGGCCTATTTCATGCCCACCCGGCTGGAGGCAAACGAGGCGCTTTTATCGCTGAAGGCCGAACATGCGCGGCCGCTGGCCGGCGGCGAGGCGGGCCTGACGCTTGCTTATGACCGTATCGTCGTTCCCGAGGGGCAGCAGGAGAAATATGAACGTTTCCCTGCCAATACGCTGCGCGGCTCGCTGGCCTATGGTTACAAGTTCTCCGATCGTTTCGCGGTTCTGGCCGAGGCGGGCTTCACATCCATTTCCGGTGATGAGATCAGCGACCAGGTAAAGCGTACCCGCCCCTATCTCCGGGCCGAAGCCGAGGTGAAGGCCACCGAGCGCATCGCCTTCGGCGTCGGCTATTCGCAGGACTATGCGCTTTTCGATCCGGATGATCCTATCGCCGAGTTTCACCGTCGCTGGCAACTCGTCGTGAAAAGCAGGCTCACCGAAAAGGTCGGGCTCGATCTTGCCCTGAACCGGGTCCACAAGGACTGGATCTATTATAATTACGATACCAGCGAGCGCAGGCTGGTCGCCACGCTGTCCTTCGATACCGGCAAGAACAGCAAGCTGGAGCTGGAGTTCAACCGCCTGCTACATGGCGAGCGCGAGACCGACCTCGCTTATAGCGGCTCCAGCATCACGTCGCGTTTCAGCGGCACCTTCTGAAATCCCTTGACGGCCCGCGCGAAGGATCAGACGCATCAGGTCGAAATTCGGTCCCAATTTCTGCTAGAGTCGGGTCTTCAAGATTCGAAGGCAGGACAGACCGGATAATGAACAGACGCTTTTTGCTCCTCGCGGCCGGCCTCGCCTGCGTTCCCGTCGCGGCGGCTGCGCATCCGCACATCTTTGCCGAAGCCCGCATGGAAATCGTCGAGGGGCCGAACGGCACCGTTCAGGAAGTGCGCAATATCTGGCGTTTCGACGAGATGTTTTCGGCAAGCGTGGTGATGGATTACGACAAGAACAGCGATCTGAAGCTGGACAAGGACGAGCTGGCCGAGATCGGCAATACGGTGCTGGAATCGCTCGCCGAATATTCCTATTACACCTTCATCACCGCCAATGGAAAACCGGTGGAGTTCTCCAAGCCCGACGCCATTCACGTGGACTACAAGGACCAGCAGATCCTGATGTTCTTCTCCGTGAAGCCGACCAAGCCGCTCGCCGTCAAGGGCAAGCTCAGCTTCGGCGCCTGGGATCCGACCATGTATACGGCGATCGATTTCGCCAAGGACAGCGATATCGCGACGCAGGGCAAGGATCTGAATGCCTGCAAGCATCATATCGTCCGCCCCGATCCCGACGAGGTAATCTCGCAGAACCAGGGTTCGCTGACCGACGCCTTTTTCAACGATCCGACCGGCACCGACATGACCAAGCTCTTCGCCACCCGGCTGGAGGTCTCATGCTGAGCCGCAGGGCACGCCTTGCCGCCGTCGCCATCGGCCTCATCGCCGTGGCCAGTGTCGCCCACGCGCAATCGCCGCTCGGCATCGGCTCGGCCGAGCCTTCCTTTTCCGTTGGTGGCCCCTTCGCACCGCTGATGCAATGGATCAACGTGCACCAGCAGATGTTTTACCGGGCGCTGACCGGTGCGCTGAAGGCCATGCGCGAGGATGGCTGGGCGCTCGGCTCGCTGATCGGCCTTTCCTTTGCCTATGGCGTTTTCCATGCCGCCGGTCCCGGCCACGGCAAGGCGGTCATTTCGTCCTACATGATCGCCAATGAAACGCAGCTGAAACGCGGCATTCTCATTTCCTTCGTCTCGGCCCTCATTCAGGGCTTGATGGCCATCGGCCTTGTTGGGGCGGCCTGGCTGGTGCTGCGCGGCACCTCCATCACCATGACCATGGCGACGCAGGCGATGGAGATCGCCAGCTTCGCCATGGTGGCGCTGTTCGGCGCCTGGCTCCTGGTGCGGAAGCTTTGGTCACTGCGCATCCGGCGGGAACCCGTCCCCGTCTTTGCCACGGCGGGTGAAGCCACGGCCGGCAGAACCACCGGCATGGGCACGGGGCTGCGCTTTCAGGGCAAGCCGGTTTTCGCGGATCATGAGCATAACGGCACCGGCGATCTCTGCAACGCCTGCGGAAAGTCCCATGCGCCGGACCCCATGCTGTTGAAGGGCAAGAACTTCAGCCTGCATGAAGCATGGTCGGCCATCATCGCGGTCGGCCTCAGGCCATGCTCGGGCGCGATCATCGTCATGAGCTTCGCGCTTCTGAACGGGCTTTATCTCGGCGGCGTGCTCTCCGTGCTCGCCATGTCGCTCGGCACCGCCATAACGGTGTCGGCCCTCGCCATCATGGCCGTCTCGGCCAAGGGGCTCGCCGTGCGTTTCGCCGGCCCCGGCAGCCGCAAGGCTGCCGGCATCAGCCACGCGATCGAAATCGCCGGCGCGCTTTTCGTGCTGATCATGGGACTGCTGCTGCTCGGCGCTTCGCTTCAGCTCTGATCATCGCGGCGGCGCTGGTAACGAGCGCGCAGCCAGAACAGCAGGAAGAAACACAGCACGGCAACCGAACCGAAGGCGGCGGCGAGCCACGGCGAATAATCACCCAGCCACAACATGATCTTCGGCATGACGAAGAACACGAGCCCGAAACCGACGATGATGAGGGCGGCGGCAATTGCCGGCGACCAGTCCTTTTTCCCCGATGTCGGTTTTTCAGGCATTGGCAAGCTCCGCGCGGATATCTTCAAGCTTGCGCTTCTGCGCCCCGTCGGCTGCAAAATTGTCAGGCGAAAGCCACGCTTCGAAGGCCTTGCCGATCAGCGGCCATTCGCCGTCGATCATCGAAAACCACGCCGTATCGCGGTTCTGGCCTTTCGAGATCATATGCTGACGGAAAACGCCCTCGAAGGTGAAGCCATAACGCTTCGCCGTGATCTTGGAGGGTTCGTTTTCATTGTGGCATTTCCACTCGTAACGGCGATACCCCAGATCCTCGAAAACATGTTTCGCCATCAGGTAATGCGCTTCAGTGGCAAGAGGCGAGCGCTTCATCTTCGCGCCATGGGCGACGGAGCCAACCTCGACCACGCCATTGGCCGGATCGGGCCGCATATAGCTCGCCATGCCGACGATATCGCCAGTGGCATTTTCCACGAAGACCAGCGTGACCCAGTTAAGCTTCTGCCCCGCGCCGATGAGCCAGTCGCCAAAGGCGTCGGCATCAGGGAAGGCGTTTTGCGGGAAATATTTGAGAAGCGCATTGGTGCCCTCGCCGCCAAGGGCTGACCAGAGCCTTGCGAGGTGTTTTTCGCGATCAAACGGCTCGGCCGTGACGTAACGGCCCTTCAGCACCACCGGCTGCGGCGGCGGACATCCCCTAAAATCACTCAGATCGCGCATTCTCTTCCCCATTTGCTGGGAGAAGGATTAGGGCAAGCGGGGCGGGATGACAACAGGGCATGTGGGGTGGGATGCGGTGGTCTCGGCGGGTGTGGCTCCCCCCCCCTCTGCCCTGCCGGGCATCTCCCCCACAAGGGGGGAGATCGACCTGCGGTAAAGCCTCGCCCATCTCAACGTTCGAGAAGGAAGTGGCGAAAGAGCGTCTTGCCGATCTCCCCACCTGTGGGGGAGATGCCCGGCAGGGCAGAGGGGGGTGAACCACACGCGCAAACCTTCGTGCCCAAGCCTAAAGCACTACCTCAAACCTTCGCAGCCACCACCGTCGCCTCGATATGGTCCACCAGCGCATCCGGCAACCCAAGCCGTCCGGCAAGAAGGTCGAGATACCCCCGCTCCGCCCGCGTATCGGCCTCGATGGCAAGGCGCGAGGCGGTGTAAAGCTCCACCTTCTGCTCCTCCGTGCGGGCGGCGGCCACCAGCGCGTCGATGTCGAGCGGATCGGCCAGTTCCTTTTCGAGGAACCGCTCCGCTTCGTCATCGATGCCGGAGACCTGCACCTTGTCCATGATATTGGCGCGCTCCTTCTCATCGATATGACCATCCGCCTTGGCGGCGGCGATCATCGCCTGGATGAGCTTCAGCGCAAAATCATTGGAAAGGGCCGGCGATTGCGGGTGGAAGGCGGAATCTGTGGGCGGGGCGAGAAGCTCCGGCTCGGGTTTCGGCGCAGCTTCCGGGGCCTGGCCAGACTTGTAATTCTTGTAGGCGAGATAGCCGAGGCCAGCGATGGCGGCGACACCGCCGATGGTGGCGACATTGCCGGCGAGCTTGCGGCCGGTCTTGGTGCCCAGAATTGCGGCGGCAAGGGCACCGGCCTTCAGGGGATTGTTCTTGGCGATATCGGCGGCCTGCCCGGCTCTGTCACGGACGCTTCCCGAAAGGCCCGGCACCTGAGAGCCGAGGAATTGTTCAAGAAGCTTCTTGGCGTCGAACATCAAAATCTCCTGTAAAGGTCAAATCTACAGGGGAGATAGGAAGTCGTGGGCCGAATACAAATGTCAAACCCGCTCACGCCTTCGTGAACGGGTTTGACGGGACGCAAATCAGGCGCGCAGTGCCGCGGCTTCGGCAGCAAGCTTGGTGATGCCCGCCCAGTCGCCGGTCGCCACCAGTTCGCGCGGGGCAACCCAGGAACCGCCGACGCAGACGACGTTCGGCAGGGAGAGATAATCATTGGCGTTCTTGAGCGACACGCTGCCGGTCGGGCAGAACATGGTGCCGGCGAGCGGTGAAGACAGCGCCTTGAGGTAAGGTGCGCCGCCAGCCTGTTCGGCCGGGAAGAACTTCAGCACTTTATAACCCTCGTCGCGCAGCGCCATGACTTCGCTGGCTGTGGCCGCACCCGGAAGCAGCGGCACCTTGGAACCGCGCGCGGCTTCCAGCACGCTTTTATTGATGCCGGGGCTGACGATGAAGGTGGAGCCGGCTTCGGCCGCCGCTTCGAAATCCCGGGCGTTGAGAATGGTGCCGGCGCCGACATGCGCGCCTTCCACTTCCGCCGCAACCGCGCGGATGGCGTCGAGCGCCGCCGGCGTGCGCATGGTGATCTCGATCGCCTTCAGGCCGCCTGCGACCAAAGCGCGCGCCAAATGCACGGCGGAAGCGGCGTCATCCACGATCAGCACCGGCACGACCGGCTGGAGCTTGAGGATGGAGAGCAGTTTTTCGGAGTCCTGGGCCAAGATGAGCCTCCTTGCGCGTTTGAAACGATTGAAATTCCGTCTACGGATTAGCCTGCCTCGGCTTTCATGTCGAGGCGCGCCAGCCGCATTTTTATCCAGATACTTCAATCAATTCGCTTCATCATAATGTCATAGTGCGATAATCTGCAGCACCAGTTCGCGGAGACAGCATGGCCAAGGAAATTGAACGGAAGTTTCTGGTTGCAGGCGGTGAATGGCGTAATGAGGTAACGCATAGCATGGCTTTCCGGCAGGCCTATGTCGCCTCGATGGAAAACCGTTCGGTTCGGGTGAGGATCGTCGACCAGCGTGACGCGACCCTGACCATCAAGATCGGCGCCAGCGCCCTTGTCCGCGACGAATATGAATATTCCATACCCCTCAAGGATGCCGAAGAGCTGATGGCAAGCGCGCCGGGCGTGGTGATCGAGAAAACCCGCCACACCGTCGATCACGGCGGTTTCACCTGGGAGGTGGATGTTTTCGAAGGGAAATATCACGGGCTGGTCGTGGCGGAAGTGGAAATGCATGACGAAAATGCCGATCCCGCTCTGCCGTCCTGGCTTGGCCGGGAAGTGACCGGAGACAAGCGCTTCTCCAACCAGTCGCTCGCCATGGACTGTCCGAACGGAGACCTGTCGGATGCCCTTCAGAATTGATCCGAAAAAGCCCTTCGACGACGAAATCCGTCGCGCCGGGCTGGAACTGATCGACGATACGATCACGATCCTGCGCGACCAGCAGTCGGGATCGCACGAGGCGGTACACGACGCCCGCAAGCGTTTCAAGCGGCTGCGCGCCCTCTACCGCCTGATCCGCGAGGCGGCGCCGGATTTCGGCCGCGAGGAAAATGCCCGTATTCGCGATATCGCCCGCTCCCTCGCCTTTGCGCGGGATGCGACGGCGCTGGTGGAGACGGCGGAATATCTCGAGACCTTCGCGCGCTCGGACGCGCAGGGCGAAGCGTTGCGATCGATCACCGCGATGCTGCGCAAGCGCCGCGACGACGCCATAGAACATGAGGCCGGCCTCGACGAGGCCATTGCCGCCGCCATCGCCGGCTGCGGGGAAGCGCGCAGGAAGCTCGAGGCCCTGTCGCTGCCGGATGAGTTGAAAGACACCGCCCGGCTGATAAGAACCGCCTGGGCGAAACAGCGAAAAAGGGCGCGCAAGGCGCTCACCGATTGCCACGAACAGGCCGACGTCGAACATTTCCACGAATTGCGCAAGGCCGGGCAGGCCTACTGGATGCATCTCGGCCTGATGCGCCGCCTCTGGCCTTCCGCCATGCGCGCCAAGCGGGCCGATACCAAGCGGCTGGTCGACATTCTTGGTCACGAGCACGATCTTTCGGTTCTCGCCGCCGTCGCCGACCGCGAGCCGGACCGTTTCGGCAATGGCGAGCGGCTGGCTCTGCTGCTCGACGCCATCATCCAGCGGCAGCAGGCGCTGCGCACGGAAGGGCTTGCGCTGGCAGGCGAGGTGTTTTCCGAATCCGCCCGCACCGAAAGCCGCATTATCGGCCTGCTGTGGCGGCGGGCGGCGAAGTAGCCCAAACTTCTCGTTCGGTGCTCACCACCTCCGTCATTCCGGCCTTGAGCCGGAATCCGGCCCGCCCAAGTCCTCGGGCTGAAAAGACTCTCTCCGCCGCGCAGACGCGCGTCGGCTGGAAGCCCCCAAACCCTCCCGATTTGACGATTTTCAAAATGACCGGACCCGTTGATAAATATTGCTTTGCGGCCGCCGTCGCTGTATTTCAGCGCCCATGACCGACACGACCATTCTCCCCCGCCCGGAAACCTCTGGTGATTTCCTTGTGGCCGCGCTTTATCATTTCGCCCGCCTGCCGCGGTTCGAGAGCCTGCGCGAGCCGTTGTTCGAGCTCTGCCAGAAGAACGGCGTCAAGGGCACGCTGCTGCTTGCCGCCGAAGGCATCAACGGCACCATTGCCGGGCCGGATGCGGGCATTCACGCCGTGCTCTCCTTCCTGCGCGCCCAGCCGGAATTTGCCGCGCTGGAGCACAAGGAAAGCCGTGCCTCGCACATGCCCTTCGTGCGGCTGAAGGTGAAGCTCAAGAAAGAGATCGTCACCATGGGCGTGCCTGATATCGATCCGAACCGCATCGTCGGCACCTATGTCGAGCCGCGCAACTGGAACGAGCTGATCTCCGACCCTGACACAATCGTCATCGACACCCGCAACGATTACGAGACCGCCATCGGCGTTTTCAAGGGCGCGGTCGATCCGAAGACCAAAACCTTCCGCGAGTTTCCCGACTGGGTGAAGAACAATCCCGGCCTGCACAACAAGCCGAAGATCGCCATGTATTGCACCGGCGGCATTCGCTGCGAAAAGGCCACCGCCTTCATGAAGGAGCAGGGTTTCGACGAGGTCTATCACCTCAAGGGCGGCATCCTGAAATATCTGGAAGAGGTGCCGGAAGAAGAAAGCCTGTGGGAAGGCGCCTGCTTCGTGTTCGACGAGCGTGTCTCCGTTGTCCACGGCCTTGCCGAAGGCGATCATGAGCTCTGCCACGCCTGCCGCAACCCGATCACGCCGGAAGTACGCCTGTCTCCGAAATTCGAGGAAGGCGTCTCCTGCCCGAGCTGCTACGACGACCGTAGCGAAGAAGACCGCCAGCGGTTCCGCGACCGGCAGCAGCAGATCGAACTGGCAAAGAAGCGCGGCGAACAGCATCTGGGACGGTAAACCGGGTCAGCATCAGAATGCACAGGAGCCGGGTTTCGATTGAGCGGGTGCCGCGTATTTCTTCTCCCCGCCGGGGAGAGTAAAATGGGCGGTACTCTCAGTTGATCAAGAATTGCTAAACGACATCGGTGCGCCTCTCACGCCCCCGCTCTCAGAGCAAATAACGGTGCATCCTGCCCATCCAGCATGTCGGTAATCTCCTCGGCTGCGACCGGCCTCGAAAACAGGTAACCCTGCAATTCATCACAGCCGCACAGATGCAGGATGGCCGCCTGCTCTTCCGTCTCCACGCCTTCGGCCGTGACCGGAATATCGAGCGACTTCGCCAGCGCCACGGTGGCCTGCAGCATTTCCAGCGACCGGCCGCCCTTATCGAGCGCCATGATCAATGAACGGTCGATCTTCATCCGGTCGAAACCGAAGCGGCGCAGATATCCGACACTGGCGAAGCCGGCGCCAAAATCGTCGAGCGCAATATGCAGGCCGAGCTGTTTCAGCTTGTCGATGGCCGCACTCGCCCGCTCCGGATGCTGGATGAAATAACCTTCTGTCATTTCCAGCCGCAGCCTTTCGGGCGGTGTCTGCGTCGCGTCAAGAATATCCGCTATATGGCCGGAGAAGGCCGGATTGCGGAACTGCACGGGAGAGATATTCACCGAGAGCTTGATGGACGGCCATTGCTGCGCCGTCTCGCAGGCCTTGTGCAGAACGAGCAGGCCGAGCCGGTCGATCAGCCCGCTGGTTTCGGCAGCGGCAATGAAGATATCCGGCGGCACGAAACCATATCCCGGCCTCTGCCAGCGGGCCAGCGCCTCCACCCCGGTAATGCAGCGCGTGGCGGCGCTGACGACCGGCTGATAAACCACCTGTATCTCGTCGTTCAGGATGGCGGAGCGAAGATCGGCTTCGAGCTGCAGCTTTTCCTCGCGCAGCGCATCCATCTTCAGTTCATAGGAAACGTAACGCCCGCGTCCGTTCTCCTTGGCCTGATACATGGCCATATCGGCACGCCGCAGCAATTCCTCGCCATTGATATCGCCGGCGCGGGAAACCGAGGTGCCGATGCTGCAGCCGATGCTCGCCACCCTTTCACCGATGCTGAAAGGCTCGGTAAAGAGTTCGAGAAGCGCCAGACACAGTTTTCGGCCTTCAGACCAGACGTCATTGCCCTGGATGGCAATGGCGAATTCGTCGCCGCCAAGCCGCGCCAGGACAGCGCCTTCCGGCACCAGCACCCTGAGCGCCGCCGCCACACCCTTGATCAGCCGGTCGCCGGCGGCATGGCCGTAGGAATCGTTGATTTCCTTGAAGCCATCGAGATCGAGATAGAGAAGCTTGATATCCGTCTTGTCGTGGCGGCCGTTGTCGACCATGCGGTTCAGTTTCGCAAAGAGACCCGCGCGGTTGCTGAGCCCGCTCAACCGGTCGCGCAGCGCCTCCTCCCGCGCTGCCGCCTCATCCGCTTTCAGCCGGTCCAGCGTGGCCGAACCGATGATGAGCAGCACGAGGAAAAACGTGCCGGCAATGCCAAGCGCGGTGAAGACCACCGGCCGCGCCTCATGAAAGCTGACATCCCCCGGAAGGTGCGAGCGCCAGACGAGCCGCGCCAGCACCTCGCCTAAGGGATTGACGATATCCACATGGTTGGCGGCAGGTCCGTCGCCATATTGCAGTTCCAGCCCCTCGATGACGTAGTTGCGGGCAAGCTTGTCCACCGTCGCCTGCTTAAGGTGACGGGCAAAAACCAGATAGCGCCGCTCCGCATCAACCGGCGGCAGCGCCCCGGATTTCAGCCGCACGAGCGCGACGCCGGCTGCAGCGATGCCATCGCCGGTTTTGACGAAACCCGTGACCTGCGAGGTGATACCGGGACGCATGGAACGCACGCGATCGATCATTTCCTTAAGGCCTTCGGCGAAATAGGCGTTTGGCCTCCATGTCGCCGGCTTGCCGTTCTGATAGGCCATGCGGACCCTGTCATCCTCGTCGATGATCACGGCCGTATCGAAAAGATCGTTATTGACCGTCATCTCGCCGTAATTGCTCGCCACCCAGTCAAAACGGTCGGGGGCATAGACATATTCGGCGGCATCATCCCAGGCGGCGTAATCATTCAGCGTTGCGCCGAGCTGTTCGCGAAAGGTGACGAGAGCACCCGCCGTCGTCTCGCGCGAACGGGCATTATCGAGCGAATTCGCCTTTTCACGCACCTGACTGAGGGCGGACAGGACCAGCGCGGTGACGATGAGAAGCACCAGCGCGAAGGTGGACAATACGACGCCCACGGCGGTTCTGCGCCCGACCGGCAAATAGTCCCCAATGTTGCGCGGCGCAATCCGCATAAAATCCCCTTCGAAAGCATCATCTTCCGAAGGAAACATTCAGAAGCCGTTAAACCGCATCGTGGCTCCGCCCCAAAAAAACACGGGTATAAAACGACAGTCCGGCAGCGACTCTGAAAAATTCTTCCCTGAAATGTCCCGGGCTTTTCATGGAACACGGATTTGCGCCCGCCCGGAAACAAAAAACCTCCCCCGCGAACGGGAGAGGTTGTCATTTTTTACAGTGCCGGAGCGGCTTACCAGGACGGGATGACCGTGCCGTTGTACTTTTCCAGAATGAAGGCCTTCACTTCCGGGCTCTGGTAGGATTCCACCAGCGTCTTCACCCAGGGCTTGTCCTTGTCCTGCGCACGAACGGCGATGACATTCGCGTAAGGGGACTTTTCGCTTTCGATGGCGATGGCGTCCTTCTTCGGGTTCAGGCCGGCTGCCGTCGCATAGTTGGTGTTGATGACCGAAGCGTCGGTGTCATCAAGCGAGCGCGGCAGCTGGGCGGCGTCAAGTTCGACGATCTGGATGTTCTTCGGGTTTTCGGTGATGTCGGCAGGCGTCACCTTCAGGCCGGCTTCTTCCTTCACCTTGAGGACGCCCTTGGAAGCGAGAACCAGCAGTGCGCGGCCGCCATTGGTCGGGTCGTTCGGAATGCCGACGGTTGCGCCGTCCTTCAGCTCGTCAAGGCTCTTCACCTTCTTCGAATAAACGCCCATCGGGGTGGTGATGGTGGTGCCGACGCTGACGAGATCGAACTTGCGGTCAGCGATCTGGTTGTCGAGGTAAGGCTGGTGCTGGAAGGAGTTGGCCTGCAGCTCGC
Organism: Agrobacterium sp. CCNWLW32; assembly: GCF_037083425.1. Lineage (NCBI taxonomy): Bacteria > Pseudomonadati > Pseudomonadota > Alphaproteobacteria > Hyphomicrobiales > Rhizobiaceae > Agrobacterium > Agrobacterium sp. CCNWLW32. Next base: position 42,067 of record NZ_JBAOJM010000016.1, on the reverse strand, counting down.
CATCGGCCAGCGCCTGGTTCGGCACGACATAGTCGGAGAATTCGATGATATCGATGTCGAGGCCCTTGGCGGCCGCGATCTTCTTCACCTGCTCCATGATCTGCGCGTGCTCGGCGGGGGTGACGCCGATCTTGATGGTCTCGGCCAGCGCCTGACCGGCGGTGAAGAGAGCGGCGAGCGAAGCCGCGAGGATGAGTTTCTTCATGGGTGTCTCCTTGGGTTGTTATTATGAACGCAGTTAATTCTTGCGGGTCCGCTTGTCGAAGCTGCGCGCCAGCCTGTCGCCGGCGCTCTGCACCAGCTGCACCAGCACGATCAGCACCAGAACCACCGCCAGCATCACGTCGGGCATGAAGCGCTGGTAACCATAGCGGATGCCGAGGTCGCCCAGCCCGCCACCGCCGACCGCGCCAACCATGGCCGAATAACCGATGAGGCTGACCAGCGTGAGCGTGAGCGCCAGCGTGATGCCGGGCTTGGCCTCCGCCAGAAGCACCTTTGTGACGATCTGCAGCGGGGTGGCGCCCATGGCGCGGGCAGCCTCGATCAGACCCTTGTCCACCTCGCGGATCGCCGCTTCCACCAGCCTTGCGATGAAGGGCACGGTTGCGACCGTCAGCGGCACGATGGCGGCGCTGGTGCCGATCGACGTGCCGGCCACGAGGCGGGTGAAGGGAATGATCGCCACGACAAGAATGATGAAGGGTGTGGAGCGCGCCGCATTCACGATGAGGCCGAGGATGCGGTTGGTCATTGGCGCGGGAAACAGTTCGCCCTTGCCGCTGGTGGCAAGGAAAACACCCATGGGCACGCCGATCAGCGAGCCGACGATGCCGGCGACCGCGACCATGTGCAGCGTCTGCCACAGGCCCTTGAAGAGAAGGTTGAACAGCATATCAGGCGACATAACCGAGCACCTCCGTGTGAAGACCGGTCTCAGCATAAAAGCGGCTGGCGCGGGCGGTGACGTCAGCCGAGGCCGGATAGGAAACGACGAGCGAGCCGAAGGGCTGGCCGGAAATCTCCTCGATGGTGCCGGCGAGAATATTCACATCAGGACCGATTTCAGCGACGAGGCGCGCCGTCAGCGGCTGGAACGCCGTCTCGCCGAAGAACACCAGACGCACCAGCACACGATCGCCTTCCGCTGCCTGCGGCTTGAGACCCGAGGTGACCCAGTGCGGCAGCTTCACGCCAACCGAGGACGACAGCAGGCTGCGGGTCGTCTCGTGTTTAGGCGCGGTGAAGATATCGAAGGTCGTGCCTTCCTCGACGATCCGGCCCCTGTCGATGACAGCCACCTGCGAGGCGATGGTCTTCACCACCTCCATCTCATGGGTGATGAGCAGCACGGTGAGGCCCAGTTCGGCATTGATGCGCTTCAGGAGCTCAAGAATGGACTGGGTTGTTTCCGGATCAAGCGCCGATGTCGCCTCGTCGGAAAGGAGCAGCTTCGGCTGGGTGGCGAGCGCACGGGCAATACCGACACGCTGCTTCTGGCCGCCGGAGAGTTCCGCCGGATAACGATTGGCCTTGTCCGAAAGCCCGACGAGATCGAGCAGCGGCGCAACGCGGGTTTCGATCTCCCTTTTGCCCATGCCGGCGATTTCGAGCGGCAGCGCCACATTGTCGAAAGCGGTACGCGACGACAAAAGGTTGAAGTGCTGGAAGATCATGCCGACGGAACGGCGCAGCGTGCGCAGGCTCTTTTCATCGAGCGCCGCGACATCGACGCCGTCAACGACCACACGGCCGGTCGAGGGCTTCTCAAGGCCGTTGGCGAGGCGGATCAGCGTGGACTTGCCCGCACCCGAGCGGCCGATGATGCCGGTGATGGAGCCTTTCGGCACGATGTAATCGATACCGGCAAGGGCTGCGAAGCCGGGCTTGCCGTCGGCGCCGCCAAAGGTTTTGGTCACGCCTTCAAACGTGACCATCGGCTCCTTTGCCGCCCCTTCCGGGACCGCCTGTTCTGAACGCGCGGGCGATGCCGCACTGGATGGAAAACTCATTGTGAACTCTGGGAATGCGTGACGGATCGGGTCTCAAAAAATCCTGTTGCGGTGCTGAACCGCTCTCTTCATGCAGCCTTCGGGCACATTCGATTACAGCTGATTTTCCGGGTCATTTCGTCAGGCTTTCACTCAGAAATGCCGGGGATCGGCAATTCGATGGCGCATACTTGCCTGCACACGCCACCTTTTAACAGGGATGTTTTTTCAATTATCTGAAAAGAGAGAAAAAATCTACCGCAAAGCCGCCAAGGCGGCCCTGCGGCAGTCAAGCTTTTGCGAGCGGCGTAAAATCAGACGCGGCTGACGAATTCATCGGCCGGGCGGCGCACCTTCTTCAGGTTCACCAGCCAGTCGCCTTCCGGCTGGCGATAACCGAGCGGCAGGATGGTGACGGAGCGCAGGCCCTTTTCACGCAGGCCGAGGATTTCATCGAGCTTCGCCGGGTCGAAGCCTTCCATCGGGGTGGAATCCACACCCTCGAAAGCGGCCTGCGCCACGGCCATGCCGAAGCCGATATAGGCCTGACGGGCGGCGTGTTCGAAATTCACCTGCTGCTCGCGCTGCGGATAGGTGGAGAGCAGCATCTGGCGATAGGCTTCCCAGCCTTCATTCTTGATGCCGCGTTCTTCATTGACCAGATCGAACATGTGGTTGATCCGCTCTTCGGTGTAATTGTCCCATGCTGCAAAGACCAGCAGATGCGAACCATCGGTCACCTGCGCCTGGTTCCAGGCGATCTCGCGGATCTTTGCGCGCACTTCAGGATCGGTAACAACGATCACTTCGAAGGGCTGCAGACCACTGGAGGTGGGCGCAAGCCGCGCCGCTTCCACGATCCGTTCAACCTTGTCTTCAGACACGGCCTTGGAAGGATCCATTTTCTTTGTGGCATAACGCCAGTTGAGTTTTTCGATAAGCATGTTCGTTTTCCCTGGGAGGACCATCCCGCCCTGCCCCTTGACCGGCAGAACGGACGCTACGCCGTCGTAGCCCGCCTGACATAGAAGACGGGACGGCGCGTGCAAGCAGGCACCGCGCGGTAACCGGTAAAAAAGTTGGGAAAACTGATAATAAGGGAGCAGAACTTTATTGCAGAGAGCGGTGACGCATCGCCTGCTACCGGATACGGCGCGTAAAGTTCATGCACGCCCGCCCCCAACCCTCATTCCTGTGCTCGTCACAGGAATCCAGCCGACACGCGTCTGCGTGGCGAAAAGACTCCTCTCAGTCCAAGGACTTGGGCTGGCTGGATCCCTGTGACGAGCACAGGGATGGGGGGAAGCCTCACCCCTTCGTCACGCCATGGTTCCCCTTCGGAAAACCCGAGGCCAGTGCGCTGTACCACTTGCCGCTGTTCTTCAGCGTGCGCACCTGCGTGTCGTAATCCACATGCACAAGGCCGAAACGCATGCGATAGCCCTCGGCCCATTCGAAATTATCCATCAGGCTCCAGGCGAAATAACCGCGCATCGGGTAGCCGTCGCGGATGAGATCGGCGACGATGCCGAGATGTTCGGCGTAATAATCGAGACGCGGCTGGTCATTCACCTCGCCGTTTTCGACGTCCATATTGTAGCAGGCGCCGTTTTCGGTGATGTAGCATTCCGGCAGGTCGTAACGCTTGTAGAGCGTCTCCACCAGCGACTTGAGCGCCGGCGCGTAGACCTCCCAGCCGATATCGGTCTTCACATCGCTGACGGCGGGGGCCGCTGTAGTCGCGGGGAATTCCGCGCCCGGCGTCGCATCGTCGGCAACGCGCATCGGCGTGTAATAGTTCAGGCCCCACCAGTCGAGCTTCTGGCTGATGATGGCGAGGTCTTCCGCCTCCACGACAGGCATACGGTCACCAAGCGCTTCCATCATCTCGGCCGGATATTCGCCCTTGAAGACAGGGTCGAAAAACGCGCCGTTGTGGAACTGGAAGGCCCGTTCGGCCGCCTTGAGATCGGCGTCGCTATCGGAAGCCGGGACGACGGAATGGGCGTTGAGCACCAGCCCCACCGGCACCTTCGGCGCGACATGGCGGGATGCCTCCACGCCGAAACCGTGGGCGAGGTTGATGTGGTGCATGGCGGCAAGGGCCGCCTCCATGTTGCGTTCGCCCGGCGCATGGATACCGTAGAGATGGCTGAGCCACACAGCGCACCAGGGTTCGTTGAAGGTCGCCACCGCATCCAGCCGGTCGCCGAGGCGGGCCATGACGGTCTTGGCGTAACGCTGGAAGGCGTGCGCCGTGGAACGCGAGGCCCAGCCACCGTCGCCCATCAGCGTCAGCGGCAGGTCCCAATGATAAAGCGTCGCATAGGTCTTGATGCCGCGCGCCTTGCAGCCATCGACGAGGCGGTCGTAAAAATCCAGCCCCTTCTCGTTGATCGGACCGAAACCATCGGGAATGATGCGCGGCCAGGCGATCGAGAAACGATAGGCCTCGACACCCATGTCCTTGATGAGATCGAGATCCTGTTCCCAGCGATTGTAATGATCGCAGGCGACATCACCATTGTGACGCCCAAAGACATGGCCCGGCATGTTGCAGAAGGCATCCCAGATGGAGGGCTTGCGGCCATCCGCCCTGGTGGAGCCTTCGATCTGGAACGAGGCAGTCGCGACGCCGAACAGGAAGTCGCCGGGGAATCGGGCTGCTAGCGTTTTTGGATCGGTCATCGGAGAGGCCCTTGTCGTCCATCGGGTGTGAAAAGATCAGCAGCGGTTTAGACCATGCCGCCTGCGAGGTACAGCCGGGCCGCAAAGAATCTACAACGTTTCAGGCTGCGCAGTTAACAAGTCCAAAGCGCTTTGCATGCGCTAATACCGCCGCAGCGGTTAGCCGGCGGCGCAAGAGGCAGGCCCGGCGAATGCGGGTGGAATGGGAAGTGGGAGGTATTTGCATTCACCGGGCCGCATCATAGAGACCATAATCACGGCCTCTCGCTTACAGCCTTTTCACGGCATCTATCCGATCGGCCCTTCCCGCCTCTGGCCGTACGGGACGCCTCTCCGAAACACGGTCTGCCAGAACCATGCTTGTCGATGCCGGCAGCCGGTTCGCAAAAGGCGCCGCGCGCATCGCCCTTCCGTTCCGGTTGCGGGAGGAATGATGCGGCCAAAGGGGGTGATGGGGATGGGAGGGGAAGGATTTTTTCGGAAGTGACTGAAAACGAAGGAGGGGTGGATGCAAATTATGCGCATCGTTTGGAGCACAATGGAGAGCAGGCCCCCTCATCCGACCCTTCGGGCCACCTTCTCCCCGGCGGGGAGAAGAAATGTGCCGAGCCCGCTGTATTGTTTTCCGCAAACATTACTTTGGGCAAGAAGTAGCCCGCTTGTTCTTCTCCCCGCCGGGGAGAAGTGCCGGAGCGCAGCGAGGCGATGAGGGGGCAACGCTGCCGTTGCCCCCTATTGCCCGCATCAAACGTAACGATTGACCACGTTTTCGAGATATTCCTGACGTCCGGACTTCGGCTGCGGATTGATATCCTCGCGCTCCACCAGTGCCGCAATCTCGTCAAGCTTCAGCTCGCCACGCAGCATCTTCTGGGCTTCAGCCGAATCCCACTTGGCGTAACGCTCGGAAAGCGGCTTCGAAAGCGCGCCGTCCTCGATCATCTTCGCCGCCGCCTTCAGGCCGCGGGCGCAGCAATCCATGCCGCCGATATGGCCGATCAGCAGGTCCTGCGGATCGAGCGACTGACGGCGCAGCTTGGAATCGAAGTTGGTGCCGCCATTCTTGAAGCCGCCGCCGGCCAGAACATGGTAATAGGCAAGAGCCATTTCCGGCACGTTGTTCGGGAACTGGTCTGTATCCCAGCCGGACTGGTAATCGTTGCGGTTCATGTCGATGGAACCGAAAATGCCGAAGGCGTTGGCCATGGCCAGTTCGTGCTCGAAGGAGTGGCCGGCGAGGATGGCGTGGCCCTGCTCGATATTGACCTTCACTTCCTTTTCCAGACCGTTCTTCTGCAGGAAGGCATAAACGGTGGCGACGTCGTAGTCGTACTGGTGCTTGGTCGGCTCCTGCGGCTTCGGCTCGATCAGGATCGTGCCTTCAAAGCCGATCTTGTATTTGTACTCCACCACCAGATTGAGGAAGCGGCCGAGCTGGTCCAGCTCGCGGGAAAGATCGGTGTTGAGCAGGGTCTCGTAACCTTCGCGGCCGCCCCACAGAACGTAGTTCGCGCCGCCAAGCTTCTTGGTGGCGTCCATGCAGGTCTTCACGGTTGCGGCAGAGAAAGCGAAGACATCCGGGTCGGGATTGGTGGCGGCGCCGGACATGAAACGACGGTTGGAGAAGAGGTTCGCCGTGCCCCACAGAAGCTTCACGCCGGTATCGGCCTGCTTCTGCGCGAAATAGTCGACGATCTCGTTGAGGTTCTTGGTGTTCTCAGCGAAGTTCTTGCCTTCCGGGCGCACGTCGGCGTCGTGGAAGCAATAAAACGGCGAACCGAGCAGCGAGAAGAATTCGAAAGCCACATCTGCCTTCAGCTTGGCGGCCTGCATCGTATCTTCAAACCACGGGCGCTCAAATGTCTGGCCGCCGAAGGGGTCACCGCCCGGCCAGGTGAAGGTGTGCCAATAGGCGACCGCAAAACGCAGGTGATCTTCCATGCGCTTGCCGGCGACGATTTCGTCTGGGTTGTAATGGCGGAAGGCCAGCGGGTTGGTGCTGTCGGGGCCTTCATATTTGATCTTGGCGATATCGCCGAAGAAGCCTGTGGTCATTGGGTTGTTCCTCCATGGTGGGTTTGGGTGGTGTTCGAAAATTTCAGGGGCGGCGTTTGCCGCTCACCCCCCTCTGTCCTGCCGGACATCTCCCCCTCGAGGGGGGAGATTGACTCGTGGTTAGCTCTTCACCTCTCGCGAGGCTGAAGATGAAGCGAGGTGTCCACCGCTTGCCGATCTCCCCCCTTGAGGGGGAGATGCCCGGCAGGGCAGAGGGAGGTAAACCCCGCACTCAACGCCTCAATGCGAAAGCGGCCGAATAGCCGGATAAAGCGCGTGATACCGCCGGTAAGCCTCCTCATAGGCACCGGCCAGATCAGCCACCGGCTCGATCGTCCGCGCCGTCTCCGGCTGCGAGCAGACCGCCACCGGATCGGCCCCCGTCGCGGCGATGAGGCCGAGGCGAGCCGCACCGAAGGCGGCGCCGAAATCGCCCTCTGCCGGAATATCGACGGGCACGCCGAGCGAGGTGGCGATGGAGGCCAGCCAATAGGCCGAGCGCGAGCCGCCGCCGATGGCGGTGACGCGGGAAATCGAGGTGCCGGCAGATTTCAGCGCTTCGAGATTGTCCCTGATCGCGAAGGTGACGCCTTCCAGCACAGCCTGCGTCAGCGCCTTGCGGTCGCTTTCATGCGAAAGGCCGATGAAGGAACCGCGGATGGCGGCGTCGTTATGCGGTGTGCGCTCACCGGAAAGGTAGGGCGCGAAGGTGACGCCGGTCGGCGCAAGCAGCGTCTCGCCCAGCTCACCGGTCAGATCGGCGGCGGATTGCCCGGTGAGGCGCGAATACCAGTTCAGCGCATCCGTCGCGGAAAGGATAACGCCCATCTGGTGCCAGGTGTTGGGCAGCGCGTGGCAGAAGGCGTGCACGGCGCTTTCCGGCTTCGGCAGGTATGATGCATTGGCGGCGAAAAGCACGCCCGATGTGCCGAGCGATACGAAGGCGTGGCCTTCCTTCACCGTGCCCATGCCGCAGGCCGAAGCGGCATTATCACCTGCGCCGCCGGCAACGACGGCACGGCCGGAAATGCCCCATTCGGAAGCAAGCTCGGCGCGCAGCACGCCCGCCTCATCCGTGCCTTCCACCAGCGACGGCATGTGCTTTTCATCCAGCCCGGTGGCGGCGAGCAGTTCGGAAGACCATTTGCGCGCGCCGGTATCGAGCCAGGAGGTGCCGGCGGAGTCGGACATTTCAGAGATGTATTCGCCGGTCAGCCACAGACGCAGATAATCCTTCGGCAGCAGCACCTTGGCCACTTTCGCGAAGATATCGGGTTCGTTCTTCGCCACCCAGGCAAGCTTCGGCGCGGTGAAGCCGGGGAAAACGATGTTGCCGGTGATCTTGCGGAAACGCGGATCGGCATCCAGTGCGGCGGCCTCGGCATGGGAGCGCGTGTCGTTCCACAGGATGCAGGGGCGCAGCACCTTGCCATCGGCATCAACTAGCGTCGCACCATGCATCTGGCCGGAAAGGCCGATGCCCTTAACGGCGGCGAGTTCCCCAGGAAACTTCTGCTTCAGGCCGGCAACGGCGGTTTTCGTGGCAGCAATCCAGTCCGCCGGGTCCTGTTCGGACCAGCCATGATGCGGGCGCGAGACGTCCAGCGAGCCGTTGGCCGAGCCGATGATTTTCTGATCGCCGTCCATCAGCAGGGCTTTGACGCCTGAAGTGCCAAGATCGAGACCGAGATACATGTATTTCTCCATTCCGGCGCGCCATGCGCCGCTTTCAGCGTTTTTTAAAAGTCGCCGCATTTCCGGACGGAAAACCAGCGGCCACTTTTCCTGGAAATGCTCTCGTCAGGGCAGATTGTCCCTGAGGAATATGTCGATACGGATCCGTTCCTGCGCGGCGATGACGGGCAGGCCATCGGCGCGCGCCTTCAACACGCGGATGGCGCTGCGCACCTCGTGGCCGGCATCCTGGTTGAGCACGGCATCAAGCAGCCCTTCCCGCAGCGCATTGGCGGTGTTTTCCGTCAGTTCATGGGCGATGACCGAAAGCGCTCTTTCGTCATCTGCGGCCCCAAGCGCCCGGATGAGGCCGCGATTACCTGCACCGAGGCTATAGATGCCTGAAAGTGAGGCGTTGCCGAGCGCCTCGCGCACCAGCGTCTCGACGGTCAGCGGATCGTCCCTGCCCTCCAGCACCGGCAACAGCCGCAGCTGGGGAAATTCAGATTCGATCACGGCGCGAAATCCTTCCAGACGCTCACGGTGGTCGCGCACCAGCATGGAGCCGGCAACAACAGCGACATCGCCGCCGCGTCCGGAAAGGAAACGCCCCATCAGGCTCGCCGCCGTGCGCCCGGCCGCGACGTTGTCCACACCGGCATAATGATCGCGCCGCGAACCGGAGAGATCGGAGACCAGCGTCACAGTGGCGATGCCGTCTTCCGCCAGCCGGTCGGCGGCTTCGGCCACATCCTCGGAATCGGTGGCGACGAAGGCGACGCCGGAGGGTTTTTCCCGGCGCGCAACTTCCAGAGCTTCCGTCAACGCAGCGGCATTAAACGGCGGCAACTCGATGACACGGATGGCCGTGCGCTCCAGATGCGAGCGGCTGGCGGCAGCCCGCACCTCGGCGCGCAGCGTCGCCATGAAGGAATTGTCATTGCCGGGCAGGATGAAGATCATGGAGTAATTGCGGCCCTTGGCCAGGTTGGCGGCCGCGATATCGCGCACATAACCCAGCTCGGCAATGGCCGCTTCCACCCGCGCCCGCGTTGCCGCATGCACGCCCGGGCGCATGTTCAGCACCCGGTCGATGGTGGCGAGACTGACGCCCGCGCGCTCGGCGATATCGTGAACTGTGGGCTTCATGGCTCCTCCCTCCCCCTTGCATATCCAGCTTTGCCGCCGTCGTAAATCGAAAAATGATGTACGTACCTCACAATCCATCAAATGGCTGCGGAATATCAAGAGCGGCATGCGCTGCGGCTAATAAAGGGTCCGCCGGTAGTCCTGCTCCAGCTGCTCGTCCATCTTCTGCATCTCATCCCCGTTCGTCGGCGCACCTGTCGTCTCATCAAGAATGATCTTGATAAGCGAGGGCATTTCCGACCGGACCTGGAAATGTGCCGGATCCCACAGGCGGGAGCGCCTGAACGCCTTGGCGCAATGCATGAAAACCTCGTCCACCTTTACGACGATGGCGAGTTTTGGAGTGCGTTCCGCAATGCTCATGAGCTTCAGGAGTTCAGGGTCATTGCTCAGTGTCGCGCGCCCGTTCACCCGCAGGGTGTCGTCGAAACCGGGCACGATGAACAACAGCCCGATAACAGGATTGGCGATGATGTTGCTGAGGGTATCAAGGCGATTATTACCCGGCCGGTCAGGGATCGCCAGGGTGCGGCCGTCGAGAACCTTTACAAAGCCCGCCGGATCGCCCCGGGGGCTGACATCGGCCTTTCCTTCGAGATTCTGGGTGCCGATGCAGAGAAACGGCGAACGCCTTATGAATTCCTGCGCATGTTCGCCGAGGCTGTCCTGACACTTCTGTACCGCCAAGGCATGTGTCGGCTCGAACAGCCCGCGAAGCGACTGCTCATCCGTGATTGCAAAGTCTGGATTGAGTTCCAAGGCCGTCATGATCTCCCCCTCTGAACTGCCCCCGCCCAAGCGGCCGAAATCCGGGTCAGCCGTCCTCCCGGCCCCGTTTTCGCTCCCTCTCAAGCATATTTGAGGTACGTACCTCAATAATTGATATACATGGCTTGCCCGCTGCGATCAACAGGCGGAATCGGGATTTTCGGCAGGAGATAAAAAAGGGGCCGTCATTTCCGACGGCCCCAGCTCTGCGGTGGATGGGAGGGGATTGTTATCAGTGCGCCGCGTCTGGCGGCGGCGCTGCCTTGGGTTTCTGGATCAGCACGGTCATGAAGATCAGGCTGGAGAACAAAATCGTCAGTGCGAAGAACACATCGGCAAAGGCCAAGATCCAGGCCTGCTGCGAAACCATGCCGACCATTTTCTTGACGGCGACGGAGGCGCCATCAAGACCGTAGGAATCATAGTTGGCGCCGACATTGTTCAGCCATTCCAGCGCCTGCGGGTTGGAATAGCTGATATGTTCGGCCAGCCGCACATAATGGTCGTCGGTGCGCTGCGACAGCATGGTGTTGATAACGGCAAGACCGACAGCGCCGCCGAGGTTACGGGTTAGGTTGAACAGGCCCGACGCGTTGCGGATACGGGCCGGCGGCAAGGTGCCGAGCGCGATGTTGTTGATCGGCACCATGCACATCATCAGGCCGAAACCGCGCAGGATCTGCGGGATCAGCAGCTCGTAAAAGTCCCAGTCGGTCGTCACATGCGTCATGATCCAGGTGCCGCAGCCGAAGCTGATGAAGCCGATCGCCATCATCGCTCGCGGATCGAGCTTGGTCGAAACCTTGCCGGCAATCGGCGCGGTGAAGAACATCGCAAGACCCGACACGAACATGGTCTCGCCGATCATCAGCGCATCGTAACCCCTCACCCGGCCAAGATAGAGCGGGTAGAGATAGGTCAGGCCGTAAAGCCCGATGCCCATGACGAAGGAGAAAAGCGAGCCGATGGAGAAGTTGCGATCCGCAAAGGCGCGGATGTCAACCACGGGGAATTCCACCTTGAAGGCACGCCAGAAGAAGACCACCGCGCCGATGACCATGGCCACCGATCCAAGGACGATATGCTCGTCGTTGAACCAGTCCTTGTTGTTGCCCTCTTCCAGCACATATTCCAGCGAGCCGAGGAAGACCGCCATGGAGATCAGCCCCCACCAGTCGAACTTCTTCCAGAGCGAGTGCTCCGGCTTGTCGAAATCAATGAGGCTCCAGGTGAGGATGGTGACGATGATGCCGGGAATGATGTTGACGAGGAACAGCCAGTGCCAGGAAAAGGCATTGGAGAGATAACCGCCGACCGTCGGGCCAATGGTGGGTGCAAGCGTCGCGACCAGACCGATGATCGGCGAGACGACCGAACGCTTGGACGGCGGGAAGATCGTGAAGGCGGCCGCGAAGACGGACGGGATCATGCCGCCGCCGATAAAGCCCTGGATCGCGCGATAGACGATCATCTGGTCGATATTGGTGGCGGTGGCGCACAGAGCGCTCGAAATCGTGAAGCCCGCAGCACAGGTGGCGAAGAGCACACGCGTGGAGAGAATGCGCGCCAGCGTGCCCGAAAGCGGGATCATGATCACTTCGGCGATCAGATAGGAAGTCTGCACCCAGGCGATCTCGTCCGAGCCGGCGCCGAGGCCGGCCTGGATCTCCGCCAGCGAGGCGGAGACGATCTGAATGTCGAGAATGGACATGAACATGCCGAAGACCATCGCGAAGAACGCGATGAGCCTGCGCCTGTCCATCGGGGGATCGGCGGGGATGGACGCCCCGCCCGTTCCGACAACCGTAGCCGCCATGATCTTGCCCTCAACGGTGCGTCAAAGACGCGCCTTACTTGGCGTCCGGGTTGACTTGCGCCGTTCTGGTGGTTTCCGGCGCCGTGCGGGTATCGACATCAACAACGACGCTGAGGCCGGCGCGAAGATTGTGCTTTTCAAGGTCTTCCTTGGAGAAGACGATACGAACAGGCACACGCTGGATGACCTTGGTGAAATTACCCGTCGCATTTTCCGGCGGCAGCATGGAGAAGACCGAGCCCGAACCGGGCGAGATCGACTGCACTGTGCCTTCGATCGTCGCGTCGTCAAAGGCGTCGACATGCACGCGCACCTTCGAACCGGGCACGACGCGGGCAAGCTGCGTTTCCTTAAAATTGGCGTCGATATAAAGCTCGTTCATCGGCACCAACGAAGCCAGACGCTTGCCGACCGACACCAGATCACCGTTCTGCACACCGAGATTGCCGATGACGCCGTCATAAGGCGCCTTCAGAACCGTGAAGGCCAGATCGCGGGCAGCCTTGTCCTTGGAAAGCTGCAGCGAGCGGATGGTGCTTTCAGCTTCCTCGCGCTGGGCGCGCAGAAGCTCGACATTGGCCTTGGCCGACGCAATCGCCGCCTCGCCCGCCACGACATTCGCCCTGGCCTGATCGAGCGCTACCTGGGCGCTGTCGGAAGCGGCAACCGTGCCGACATCCTTCGCCTGCAGCTCGCTGGCGCGCTTCTGGGTGATTTCCGCGCCGCGAAGGGCGGCATCCAGCGCACCCTTCTGGGCAACGGCCTGTTCCTGCGCGGCTTCGCCGCCGATGATCTGCGCGTCGATACGCTTCAGCGACAGTTCCTCGGTGCGGATCTGGGCTTCGGCCTGTTCCAGAGCGATGCGATAATCGCCATCATCAAGCGTCACCAGCGGGTCACCCGCCTTGACTTCCTGGTTCTCGACCACGTTCACCTTGGCGACGTAACCCGAAACCTTCGGCGCTATGACGGCGATATCACCTTCGATATAGGCGTCATCCGTCGACACCATGAAACGGCCATCGACCCACCAGTTGTAACCATACCAGCCGGCGCCGGCGAGAATGGCAAGGGCGAAGACCGGCAGAAGCGGCGAACGCTTCTTGGCCTTCGGCGCTGCAACGGTCTGGGACGGCTGCTGCGGCGCGGCCTCGGCCGGCTTTGCGGGAGAGGTCTCGGCCTTGGCAGAGATATCCGCCTCTTCCGCATCGTTGACGGCGCGAACCGCGCTATTCTTCTGGGCCGACATGAGAATGTACCGTGATAAATTGAAGAAAGTTTTTCGAACTGAACCGTTCGGTTCGATTGACATAATCTCTTTCCTGACACATATCAAGTGTCATCGAACCGATTGGTTCGACGTTCGGTTAATTTTTTTTACGTCATTACGATGCTAAGAGGCGGCAGTGATGGCAGGTGAAGACAGGGATATGGAGACGGAAACGGGCTGTCCGGGCAATACCGCTGGGCGTTTTGCGGCGGGCGAAGACCCGGCCAAACGCGACCAGATTCTGGCCGGCGCCTGGCGCGTGTTCAAGCGCAAGGGCTTCGATGCGGCCAGCATGAACGACATCACCCGGGAAGCGGGCGTTTCCAAGGGCACGATCTATGTCTACTTCTCCAACAAGGAAGATTTGTTCGTTGCGCTCGTCGACCATCACCGCAACGAATTCGCTACCTCCATGCGCCATATTCTTGAGGGCACCGAGGAGGTACGCGAGGGGCTGGAACAGTTCGGCAAGGCTTTTGCCAACAAGATGATCTGTTCCGACATGATCCCCGCCATGCGCTCGGTGATCGGTGTCATCGATCGTATGCCGAAGCTGGCGCAGCGTTTTTTCCTCTCTGCGCCGAACAATGTGCGCACGGTGCTCCTGGATTTCATCGAACATCAGGTCAAGATCGGCCATCTGAAGGTGGATGACCCCGAGTTGGCCGCCCGGCAATATATCGAGCTTTCCACCGGCACCTTCTTCAAACTGCGCCTGTTCGGGGAACTCGAAGGTCCAGTTCCCGAAGAGGAACTGGACCGGATAATCGGCAGCGCCGTCAATGTGTTTATGGCGGCTTACGGAACCGACAAGGCCTGAAATCATTCAGCAACGGGCGACCGGACCGGCAACGGGACAGTGCCCGATGCGCGGTTTGCGCGAAATTTCGATGAAATCTTGCCCATCACAGGGGCGGTCTCCTTGTTTCTCGCGTATTGCGCTATAAATTCCACCCACCGAATGTTTCGGGTGACCTTGTTGCTGAAAGGAAAAATTCCCTGATGGAGTCCGTTCTCCCTCTTCTGTCCGACCCCGCCGCCTGGGTGGCGCTCGTCACCCTGATCGTCATGGAGGTCGTGCTTGGTATCGACAACCTGATCTTCATCTCGATCCTCACCAACAAGCTGCCGCCTGAACAGCGCGAAAAAGCCCGCAAGATCGGCATCGGTCTTGCGCTCGTCATGCGGCTTGGCCTGCTCGGCACCGTCGCGTGGATCGTGCAGCTCACCACGCCGGTCTTCGAGCTCTTCGGCCACGCCTTCTCATGGAAGGACATGATCCTCATCGCCGGCGGTCTTTTCCTGATGTGGAAGGCCACCAAGGAAATCCACCACAATGTCGACCCGGAAGACCACAAGGAAGACATGGTCGGCGGCCCTGTAGGCATGAATTTCGGCGCCGCCATCGGCCAGATCCTGCTGCTCGACCTCGTCTTCTCGGTGGACAGCATCATCACCGCCGTTGGCATGACGCCGCATCTGCCGATCATGATCGTCGCTGTCATCGTCGCCGTCACCGTCATGCTTTTGGCCGCAACGCCGCTTGCCAACTTCATCGAGCGCAACCCCACCATCGTCATGCTGGCCCTCGCCTTCCTGATGATGATCGGCACGACGCTGATTGCCGAAGGCATGGGCTTCCACGTTCCCAAGGGCTACGTTTATGCCGCCATGGCGTTTTCGGCGCTGGTGGAACTGCTCAACATGCTGGCCCGCAACGCGCGGCGTCGAAAGAAGGCGGAGGCCGCCGGCGACGTGCATTGATGTTGCCGTGACGTTTCCCTGATTTTCCGAGGCCCGTTTGCAGACGGGTCTCGGATTGAGGAAGGACCGCTCCTCATACTCCACGTCATCCTCGGCTCAAGGCCGAGGATGACGAAAGCTTTAGGCCGATAGGCGGCCATCCAAAGCCTTATGCGCGAAGCAGGCTTCCACCAATCGGACTCTTTATTTCCGTCCGGAACCTCAAAGCCGCGGCTTGCGTTTCAATGCATCCTCGCCTTACGCCCGGCGACGGCGCGTTTTTCTCCTTCGAAAGCAAACAGGCAGCATGACAACCGACCAGATCCTCGCCTTCACCGTGATCGCCGGCATGATGGTCGCGTTCATCTGGGACAGGTTACGTTACGATGTCGTCGCCTGCAGCGCATTGCTGGTGGCGGTGGCGGTGGGGGTTGTGCCTTTCGAGAAGGCTTTCTCCGGTTTTTCGGATGACATCGTCATCATCGTCGGCAGCGCGCTGATCGTCAGTTCGGCCGTGGCGCGCTCCGGCATCGTCGATATGACGATCAAGAAATATTTTCCCGAAATGCACTCCAAGAGCCTGCAGCTTGCCTTCCTGATGATCGTCGTCGCCGTCATGTCGGCCTTCATCAAGAATATCGGCGCGCTCGCCATCATGATGCCGGTCGCTTTCCAGTTTGCCCGCAAATCCGGCAGCCCCGTTTCCTATTATCTGATGCCCATGGCCTTTGCCGCACTTCTGGGCGGGCTGATGACGCAGATCGGCACCTCGCCCAACATCGTCGTCTCGCGGCTGCGCGAGGAGATGACCGGGCAGAGCTTTTCGATGTTCGACTTCACCCCCGTCGGCGCGGGACTGACAGTCATCGGCATCATCTTCCTGACTTTCGGTTATCGCCTTCTGCCGGTGCGCAACCGCCAGCAGGCATCGGTGGAGGATATTCTCGACCAGTCGGCCTATACCGCCGAAGCGACGCTGCCCGCCGACAGCACCTATGCGGACAAGCCGCTGCGCGAATTGCTCAAACAGGCCGATGGCGACGTCATCGCCAGCACCATCCTGCGCGGGCCGAGACGCATCTCCCCCTTCCCCGATGTGAAGCTCAAGGCCGGGGACACCGTGCTTCTCGAAGGCAGCCCCGAAGGGCTTGACCGCATCGTCTCGCAAGCAAAGCTGCTGCTGTCAGGCAAGCCGCTGATGGAGAACGGCCAGAAGACCGTCGATCTCATTTCCATGGAAGCGGTCATCAGCAATGAATCGGTGCTGAGCGGCATTTCGGCGCGCGAGCTTTCGCTCTCCTATACGCGCGGCGTCAATCTGATCGCCGTCAACCGCCGCGGCCAGCGCGTCAGCCAGCGGCTCTCCGAGCTGACTTTGCAGGCGGGGGACGTCATTCTCTTGCAGGGCAGCCGCAAGAACCTGCCGCAGGTCCTGCAGGAATTTTCGCTCTTGCCACTGGCGCAGCGGGAAATCCTGCTTGGAGTGCAGCGCCGCGCGCTGCTACCCGTCATCGTGCTCGCCGCCGCCATGATCGCCGCCGGCAGCGGACTGGTGCCGGTCTCGGTCGCATTCTTCGCCGCCGCCTTCCTGATGATCCTCGTCGGCGCGATCCCGCTCACAGAGGTCTATAAATCCATCGACGGGCCGATCCTCGTCATGCTCGCCGCCCTCATTCCCGTCAGCGACAGTCTGCGCACCAGCGGGGCGAGCGAACTGATCGCCGCCTGGCTCGGCCATGCCGCACAGGGATTGCCGCCCTTTGCGGCGCTCGGCATGATCCTGCTCACCGCCATGGCGGTCACGCCCTTTCTCAACAATGCCGCAACCGTGCTGGTCATGGCCCCCATCGCCGCCGGTTTCGCCACTACACTCGGCTTCAGGCCGGAAGCCTTCCTGATGGCGGTGGCGATCGGCGCGGGCTGCGATTTTCTCACCCCCATCGGCCACCAGTGCAACACGCTGGTGATGGGCCCCGGCGGTTACCGCTTCAGCGACTACCCGCGCCTCGGCCTGCCGCTGTCGATCATGATCGTCATCGCCAGCATTCCGATGCTGCTTTACGTCTGGCCGGTTTCCTGAAACTTTTCGAGGAAAAGCGCGGCATCCTTGCATCGCAGCAATGCGTTGAGGCAAGACGGTAAATATCCTTATTTCCTTGACGCCTGCGGCATAATATGGCCTAAGCCGATGCCGAACGGGAATGTGCAAAAGCGCGCGTGACACGCGCCTTTCCGCATGATTTCCTGCCGCATTCAAACGAAAACTCCGTGATATAAGGGCGACTTCGCCCCCATGTCACTGCCACGTCACGACGAGTGAATTTCATGACCACTTCCGGCGTTCGCGTCCGTATTGCACCTTCCCCCACCGGCGAGCCCCATGTCGGCACCGCCTATATCGCGCTGTTCAACTATCTCTTCGCCAAGAAACACGGTGGCGAGTTCATCCTGCGCATCGAGGATACCGACGCCACCCGCTCAACGCTGGAATATGAGCAGAAGGTGCTCGAGGCGCTGCGCTGGACCGGCCTCACCTGGTCGGAAGGGCCGGATGTCGGCGGCCCCTATGGTCCCTATCGCCAGTCCGAGCGCAAAGCCATGTACTGGCCCCATGCCGAAGAGCTGCTCAAAAAGGGCCATGCCTTCCGCTGTTTCTGCACGCCCGAGCGGCTTGAGCAGATGCGCGAGGCGCAGCGCGCGGCCGGCAAGCCGCCGAAATATGACGGCCTTTGCCTCCACCTGAAGGCCGAGGAAGTGACCGCCCGCGTCGCCGCCGGCGAAGCCAACGTCGTGCGCATGAAGATCCCGACCGAAGGTTCGTGCGATTTCCATGACGGCGTTTACGGCGATGTCTCGATTCCGTGGGACTCGGTTGACATGCAGGTACTGGTCAAGGCCGACGGCATGCCGACCTATCATATGGCGAACGTCATCGACGACCATCTGATGAAGATCACCCATGTGGCGCGCGGCGAGGAGTGGTTGGCTTCCGTGCCCAAGCACATTCTGCTTTATCGTTATTTCGGCTGGGAGCAGCCGGTGTTCATGCATCTTTCGCTGATGCGCAACGCCGACAAGTCCAAGCTTTCAAAGCGCAAGAACCCGACCTCGATCTCCTATTACTCCGCTCTCGGTTACCTGCCGGAAGCGCTGATGAACTTCCTCGGCCTGTTCTTCATCCAGATCGCCGAAGGCGAAGAGCTGCTGACCATGGAAGAGCTGGCGGCGAAGTTCGACCCGGAAGCGCTTTCCAAGGCCGGCGCCATCTTCGATATCCAGAAGCTGGACTGGCTGAACGGCCGCTGGCTGCGCGAAAAGCTTTCGCCGGAAGAGTTCATCTCCCGCACGCTGGAATGGGCGATGGAGAATGCACGCCTGACCGAAGGCCTGAAGCTTGCGCAGAGCCGCATTTCCAAGCTCGGCGAATTGCCCAACCTTGCAGGCTTCCTGTTGGCAAGCGATGCCGGCCTGACGCCGGCCTCCTTTGCGGGCCTGAAGAGCAAGCCGGAGGAAATCCACGAAATCCTCACCACCGTTGCCGTTGATCTGGAAAAAATGCCGGACTGGAATGTAGAAGCGATCGAGGCCGAACTGCGCGATGTCGCCGAACGCACCGGCAAGAAGCTGCGCGTCGTGACGCCGCCGCTTTTTGTCGCCATGTCCGGTTCTTCGCGTTCGCTGCCGCTGTTTGACAGTATGGCGCTGCTCGGCCGCTCCGTGGTGCGCCAGCGGCTGAAGGCGGCGATTGCCGTTGTGGCCACGATGGTTGGCAGCGGAACGTAAGACAAAGCGGCGAGGCTTTTGATTGTCGGCCCCGCTCATCAACGGTCGTCATCCTCGGGTTTGACCCGAGGATCCACGCCGGTTTCGATGAGCTCCGACAGGACGACGTACCGCCTGGAGAATGGATCCTCGGGTCAAGCCCGAGGATGACGGATGTGGAAAGTGTGGGCGCATTTGGCGACCGCAGCAGCAAACAGAACAATGTGCCCATAAAGGCGAATACGATGAACGACAAGACAACCGAAACCACCGCCCTTTCCTCCGACGCGACAGAAGTGCGCCGCCAGAAACTTGCGCTGCTGCGCGAGCAGATCGGCGACGTTTACCCGGCGCATTTCCACCGCACGCTGACCAATGCGGAGCTGGCGGAAAAATATGCCGATATCGAAGCCGACGTCGAAACCGGCGACACGGTGACGGTGGCGGGCCGCGTTTATTCCTCGCGCAATTCCGGCATGTTCATGGACATCCATGATGCCTCGGGCAAGGTGCAGATCTTCAGCCACAAGGATACGACGCCGGAAACGGCGCGCAATCTTCTGCCGATGATCGACATCGGCGACATCATCGGCGTGACCGGTAAGGTGCGTCGCACCAAGCGCGGCGAGCTGACGATCAACGCCGAAGAAATCACCATGCTGACCAAGTCGCTGCTGCCGATGCCGGAGAAGTGGCATGGCGTCTCGGACATCGAGCTGCGGTACCGCAAGCGCCATCTCGATATTCTCGCCAACGAAGAATCCAAGCTGCGCTTCCTGCAGCGCTCGAAGATCCTGTCGGGCATCCGCCGTTTCATGGAAGCCGAAGGCTTCCTCGAAGTGGAAACGCCGATGCTGCAGACCGTCTATGGCGGCGCGACGGCCGATCCGTTCAAGACCTTCCACAACACGCTGAAGATGGACATGTATCTGCGCATCGCGCCGGAACTGTTCCTGAAGCGCACGCTGGTATCGGGCCTCTCCGACAAGGTCTTCGAAATCAACCGCAACTTCCGCAACGAAGGCGTTTCCACAAGGCACAATCCTGAATTCACCATGATGGAGTGCTATTGGGCCTATGCCGACTACGAAGACATCATGGGTCTCGTGGAGCGGCTGTTCGAGACGCTGGCGATTGCCCTGCACGGCACGACCGAGGTTGAATTCCAGGGCCAGACGATTTCCTTCAAGGGTCCGTTCAAGCGCGTGCCTATGCCTGGCGCGGTAAAGGAAGCGACCGGTATCGACTTCCTCGCCATCAAGACCGATGAAGAAGCCCGCACTGCTGCCAAGGCCGCCGGTTTTGCCGTCGAGAAGGACTGGACCTGGGGCGAATGCCTTGCCTTCATCTTCGAAGAGAAGGTGGAAGGCACGCTGATCCAGCCGAGCCACGTCACGCATTTCCCGAAGGACATTTCGCCCTTTGCCAAGGAAGTACCGGGCGAACCGCGCCTCGTCGAGCGTTTCGAAAGCTATTGCAACGCCTGGGAAGTGGGCAACGCCTTCTCCGAACTCAACGATCCGGAAGAACAGCGCCGCCGCATGGTGGAGCAGCTGGAGCAGGCCCATGCCCGCGGCGAAAAGGACAAGCAGCTCGACGACGAATTCCTCGACGCCATCGACCAGGGCATGCCGCCCGCCGGCGGCCTCGGCATCGGCGTCGACCGTCTGATCATGCTTCTGACCAACGCGCCCTCGATCCGCGACGTCATCCTCTTCCCGGCCCGCCGCAACAAGGCGGACTGATCGGACGAAACCCGGGGGCGGCCTCGCGGCCACCTGCCGCTCCCCGATTGTCTCGCTGGTGGCGAAGGGGACGTATTTTTTCAGCGTCATCCTCGGGCCTGTGCCGAGGACCTAATCACGTCCAATAAAGTCAATCCGTTGCAGATCCTCGGGACAGGCCCGAGGATGACGCCGGAGTGTGTGGCGAGATTTCGCTCCGTTTGCCTGTCGGTTTTCCTCTCCATACATAGACACGGCAAGTAACTATCCGGCCATCTGTGAGCGGATCGAATAAATTCATATAACTTTTAGTAGAATATACTGGCGACATCGCCTCAACTTGTGATACCCATTCCGCATCATTCGCATTGTGTTTGACGGCTTTCGATCAAGGGCCGCCGGGGGAGATACGCATGCCCGAGAATGAGCTTCCCAGATACCAGCCCGATATGTTCGCAACACCTGAAAAGGAATGCGACGTGGTGATGAAGGGCGGCATCACCTCCGGTGTCGTTTATCCCTATGCGGTTCTGGAACTGGCGCGCCGATACCGTTTCCGCTCGATTGGCGGCACATCGGCCGGGGCGATTGCCGCCGCTTTCGCGGCTGCGGCGGAATATTCCCGCACAGTCAGGAAAGATCCTGACGGGTTCACCCGCCTGCAGGCCCATTGCGACACGATACCCACTATTCTGGACAGGCTTTTCCAGCCGGAGCGCCGTTTTCGCCCCCTGATGCGTTATCTGCTGTGGGCGCAGGCCGGTGGCTGGCCGGGCAAGGTTTTGGGCTTGCCCATGGCTTTTCCGCTGGCAGCCATAGCAGGCATTGTCATCGGCGCCGGCATCTTGTGGGCTCTGGGTGGCGGTTGCGCCGGGTCCATTCTCGGCGGGCTGGTGGGCATGCTGGCCGGCATCCTTGGCCAGATGCTGTGGCTGGTTTTTCACCGGTTGCCGAAGGACGGCTTCGGCTTCTGTTCAGGACTGACGGTTTCCGATCGGGAGGTTCCGGGCCTGACGGAATGGCTGCATGCCTCGATCCAGGACATCGCTTTCGGCAGCGACGCCGCAACGGCGCCGCCGCTGACCTTCGGCGATCTCATTGGTGCGGAGCCGGAGAAGCCGGTCATAAACCTGAAGATGGTCACGACGAACCTGTCGATGCGGCGGCCGCACACGCTTCCGACCACGAATCTCATGGTGGCTTACGACCCGAAGGAATGGAGCCAGTTGTTTCCCGCTGGCGTGATGGACTGGCTGAAGCAGATCGCGACACCGGGCGGCCCCTTTCCTGAACTCAAGGCTTTTCCGGAGCCCGCCCAGCTGCCCGTCATCATCGCAACACGCATGAGCCTGAGTTTCCCGGTCCTGTTCAAGGCCATTCCGGCCTATACCAATGATCGCGGCACACTGGATATCGTGCGACGTATCAGCGGCGACGCACGGCCTGTCATGAAGGCGAAAATCTGGTTCTCCGATGGCGGCATCAGCAGCAACTTTCCCATTCATCTTTTCGACGCCCTGCTTCCGTCACGTCCGACCTTCGCCCTCAGCCTTGATGAATTGCCGAAATCCATCGCCGGCAGCATGAAGCGCGTCACTATCCCGCAGGCGGCCGGCGAAGGGATAGGCGTGCCCGTTCACAAGATGGAAAAAATGAGCGGCTTCCTGGGCAGCATCCTCAGTTCGGCGAAAGACTGGCAGGACCAATCCCTTGCCACCATGCCCGGCCAAAGGGAGCGCATCGCCCGCGTTTTCCTCAATGAGGAGGAAGGCGGGCTAAACCTCACCATGCCGCCGGAACGCTCGGCAAAACTGATGAGCTACGGCCTCGAGGTCGGATCGCTTTTTGCAAATGGCGCGCTGGATTTCGACGAGCATCGCTGGCGACGGACGCTTGTTGCCTATGATCGGCTGGAAGACGCGGTGTTTGCGACTGAGCGTCTGTGGAGCGAAGGCAAATATGAAGAATGGCTGACGGGTTACATTGACGAGATCAAAAGCTACGAAGCCGTGACAAAGGGTGAGCGGGAAAAGCTGATCGCCCGAATTGCCGCCTTTGCCGCCCTGTCGCAGAGTTTCTCTCCGGCAATCGTCAACAAGCGCAAGAAATTTCCAAATCCGGCTGGCCGTCTGCGGATCGGACCCGATATCTGACGCGACCGGGGCAAGGTCGCCGGAAGGTTTCTCCGAGAACCGCCCTCGCCCGCTTAGTGGCTTGCGGCCTTTTTCTCCGCACCCGGTTCTTCCGCGGGCGCATTTTCGGTCGCCGGCTTCTCTTCCGCCGCCTGTGCGGTCGTCGAGCCTTTTCCGAAGATCAGCGATTTCAGGTAGGACAGGCTGAAGATGCTGCCGCCATCGGCTTCCGGTGTCGAGGTCAGAAGTTCATCGGCGGTGGGTTCGCCATGCGCTTCGGGAGACGGGGTTTCGCCATGGGCTTCCGCACCGGCGCCGCCTTCCTTGGTTTCCGCCGGCGCGCCGCCGTGGCCGCCTGCGCCATCATCCTTGGTTTCGCCGTGGCCCGTCGCGCTCTTTGCGGGTTTTGCGTCGTGGCCTTCAGAGCCGGCATCCAGAGCCGGGGTCGCACAATCTGCTGAATCGCTGAGGCTTGCCGCCAGCGCTTCGGTATCTTCCAGCGGCAAATCGATGCGCAGCCCGTAAAATTGCCCGGCGCCGTTTGCCACGCCATCGTAATAAAAAGCCGAATAACGCCGCGCCTCCGCACCCTCAGGGATTTTGGCGAGGTCCGGAATGAAAACCACCTGTGCGGCAATGGCGCGGCCGCGCATTTCCGAGCGCAGCTGCGGACCGTTCTTGTCGAGCACGGAGACCTGAACCAGATCGGGTTTCTGCTTGTCGTAAACCGCCTGGGCGACGCGCAGTGCGGTCTTCAGCCGCTCTGTGCCATCACCGCCCTGGGTACGAATGAATTTACGGACCCATAAAGAACCGTTCTTGCGAATGTTGACTGTCTGGACCGCGTCGCAGGAGAGCCCGTTGGTGGAAGCGTAGGATGGACCAAGCAGCCGATCGCTGCCGATGAATACGGCAGCAGAACCGGTCGCACCCGCCAAAAGCAGGATCCCGCCTCCAATCATAACGAGCTTGCGCGAAAACCGCATTCGTCCGAATACAGCTTTCACCCGCAACATCCTGACATCAAGTACCCCGTCTTACGCCCTCATCCCAAAACGTGGCTCGATGGATGAGGAACACACGCGGGACAAGCTACGGACCACGCTGTCCGAGCCCTGCGATAGTGCCGCTTTCTCATTGAAAAAAGTTTAATCCCACTGGCGCGTCGCCGGCAAAAACGCACCATTTTCAGACATTCTTGAAATCCACTAATTTGCGAATGATTTGCAATAGCGTTGACAAGGGTGATTTTATAACAGATGGTATTGCGAATTAATCGCAACAAAATCTGGTGAGCCCCGTGAACTTTCAAAAAATCCGGCATGCAGTTTTCGCCCTCTCGCTTTTTCTCCCCGGTGCGGCCCTTGCCCAGGAAAAACCTGTTGTCGTGACCACCTTCACCATCATCGCGGATATGGCGCGCAACGTGGCGGGCGATGCGGCCGAGGTGGAAAGCATCACCAAGCCGGGTGCGGAAATTCACAATTACCAGCCGACGCCGCGCGATATTCTCAAAGCCCGCAAGGCCGATCTGGTGCTTCGCAACGGCCTCAATCTGGAATTGTGGTTCGAGAAGTTCCTGGCCAACCTTTCCGGCGTGCCGAGCGTGACGGTGAGCGAGGGCGTGAAACCCATGGCCATCAGCGGCGGGGCATACCAGGGAAAGCCCAATCCGCACGCCTGGATGTCGCCCGATAACGCCTTGATCTACGTGGAGAATATCCGCAAGGGCCTGACGGATATCGACCCCGCCCATGCCGATGTCTATGCCGCCAATGCCAAGGCCTATTCGGACAAGATCAAGGCCACCGTGCAGCCGATCCGCGACACGCTTTCCGTCCTGCCTGAAAACAAGCGCTGGTTGGTAACGAGCGAAGGCGCTTTTTCTTATCTCGCCCGTGATTTCGGCCTGAAGGAACTGTTCCTGTGGCCGGTCAATGCCGACAGCCAGGGCACACCGCAGCAGGTTCGCGGCGTGATCGACGCCATGCGCGAGCACAATATCAACGTCATCTTCAGCGAAAGCACGGTTTCCGCCGATCCCGCCCAGCAGGTGGCCAAGGAAACCGGTGCGGCCTATGGCGGCATTCTTTATGTGGATTCGCTGAGCGAAGCCAATGGTCCGGTTCCGACCTATCTCGACCTCCTGCGCGTGACGAGCGAAACCATCGCCAAGGGGCTGTCTTCATGAGAATGGGCAGTAAAAAATCAGGCGGCGGCCTGACGGTTCAAAATGCGACAGTGACCTATCGAAACGGCCACACCGCATTAAGAAATGCCAGCTTTTCCATCCCCCGCGGAACGATCACTGCACTTGTCGGCGTCAATGGCGCCGGCAAGTCCACGATTTTCAAGGCGATCATGGGTTTCGTGCCTTTGGCCGCCGGTTCCGTCTCGATCTTCGACCTGCCGGTGAAGGAAGCGCTCAGGAAAAACCTCGTCGCCTACGTACCGCAGGCCGAGGAGGTGGACTGGAGTTTTCCGGTGCTGGTGGAGGATGTGGTGATGATGGGCCGTTATGGCCATATGAATTTCCTGCGCATCCCCTCGAAACGCGACCACCAGATGGTGGAAGAGGCGCTGAAACGCGTCAACATGCTCGATTATCGCAAGCGCCAGATCGGTGAGCTCTCGGGCGGGCAGAAGAAGCGGGTGTTTCTGGCCCGCGCGCTGGCGCAGGAGGGTCAGGTGATCCTGCTGGACGAGCCTTTCACCGGTGTCGATGTGACAACGGAAGAGCAGATCGTCACGCTTCTGAAGGCGCTGCGAGACGAGGGCCGGGTCATGCTGGTCTCCACCCATAATCTCGGCAGTGTGCCGGAATTCTGTGACCGCGCCGTCTTCGTCAAGGGCACGGTTCTGGCATCGGGCAAGACGGCGGATACCTTCAACGAGGAGAACCTGCAAAAGGCCTTTGGCGGCAGCCTTCGCCACTTCGTGCTTGGCGGGGCCGACCTGCATAACGACGCCGATCCGCGGCGGGTGAAGGTCATTACCGATGATGAGCGGCCCTTTGTGATCTACGGCAAGAACGGCCAGAACGGGCACGATCCTGAGGCTCCGAAAGAAAAAGTCGATGATAAACAGCCTTCTTGAGCCCTTCACCTATGGTTATATGCTGAACGCCATCTGGGTCAGCGCGCTGGTAGGCGGCGTCTGCGGTTTCCTCTCGGCCTATCTGATGCTGAAGGGCTGGTCGCTGATCGGCGATGCTCTTTCCCATGCCATCGTTCCCGGCGTTGCGGGCGCCTATATGCTGGGCCTGCCCTTTTCGCTCGGTGCGTTCCTTTCCGGCGGGCTTGCGGCCGGCTCCATGCTGTTCCTGAACCAGAAGACGCGGCTGAAGGAAGACGCGATCATCGGGCTGATCTTTACCTCGTTTTTCGGGCTCGGGCTGTTCATGGTGTCGCTCTCGCCCACCTCGGTGAATATCCAGACCATCGTGCTCGGCAATATTCTCGCGATCACCACCGAAGACACGATCCAGCTGGCGCTGATCGGCGGTATCAGCCTCATCGTGCTGGCGCTGAAATGGCGTGACTTCATGGTGGTGTTCTTCGATGAGAACCACGCCCGCACCGTGGGGCTGAAACCGGAAGTGCTGAAGGTGATCTTCTTCACCCTGCTGGCCGCCTCCACGGTTGCCGCCCTTCAGACGGTCGGGGCCTTCCTCGTCGTTGCCATGGTGGTGACGCCGGGCGCCACCGCCTATCTCCTGACCGACCGTTTCGAGCGACTGATCCTGATGAGCCTGATCATCGGCGCGGCCACCAGCTTCGTCGGTGCTTACCTCAGCTATTTCCTCGATGGTGCGACCGGCGGCGTCATCGTCGTGCTGCAGACGGCAATCTTCCTTGCCGCCTTCGTTTTTGCGCCCAAACACGGGCTTCTCGCTTCCAGGGCCAAGGCCCGCAAGGCGCTGGAGGAAACGCCATGAGCGACTATCTCGAACTCGCCATCCTGCCGTTTCAATTGCCCTTCATGCAATATGCCTTCGTGATCACGCTGATGATCGCGGTGCCGATGGCGATGCTCTCCTGTTTTCTGGTGCTGAAGGGCTGGTCGCTGATGGGCGATGCGGTTTCCCACGCCGTGCTGCCCGGCGTGGTGGTGGCCTATATTGTCGGCATCCCGCTTTCCATCGGCGCGTTCATCGCCGGCATGATCTGTGCGCTCGGCACCGGTTTCATCAAGGAAAACAGCCGCATCAAGGAAGACACGGTGCTCGGCATCGTCTTTTCCGGCATGTTCGGGCTGGGGCTGGTGCTTTATGTGAAGGTGCAGAGCGACGTGCATCTCGATCACATCCTCTTCGGCGACATGCTCGGCATTGCGCCCTCAGACATGCTGGAGACGGGCCTGATCGCGCTTTTCGCCACGCTGTTTCTCGGTATCCTGCGCAAGGACCTGCTGGTCAACGCCTTCGATGCGCAGCACGCCAAAGCCATCGGCCTGCCGGTGCGTATCCTGCATTACGGCCTGCTGATGGTTCTGTCGCTGACCGTGGTTGGCGCGCTGAAGGCGGTGGGCATCATCCTCTCGGTCGCGATGCTTGTCGCGCCGGGCGCAATCGCCTTCCTGCTGACCCGGCGTTTTTCCGCCATGCTGCTGGTGGCCATGGCGGTGGCGGTCGCCTCATCGCTTTCGGGCATATGGCTGAGCTTCCTGATCGACAGTGCGCCGGCCCCCACCATCGTCATGTTCATGAGCCTTGCTTTCGTTGCCACCTTCATCCGCACCACCTGGAAGGCCCGGCGGATCGACGCGGCGGGGGAAACAGGCTTCTAAAACAACGATTTTTGCGGGCGTGTGGAACATTTTCCCCTTTTGCGCGTCATTTTACTGAGCCAGTCGCGGGGCGGCGGGCTCGGGAAAATTATGCAAAAGGGGAAGCACCATGCTGAAGTGGGCTCTTATTTTCTTTGTCATTTCTTTGATCGCAGGCGTGTTCGGCTTTACCGGCATTTCGGCAGCCGCGGCGGGCGTGGCCCGTATCCTGTTCTTCATCGCCGTGGTGATCTTCCTGGTCTTCCTCGTGCTTGCACTGATGGCCGGAAGCGCCGTCGTCTGAATGAAAAAAGGCGACCGGGTTTTACGCCGGTCGCCTCTCCTCTCTCCCGTAACGGAATTCAGCCAGTCCAGCCGCCATCGATCACATGGATCTGGCCGGTGGTGAAGCCTGCCTCATCAGAAGCAAGATAGGTGACGAGCGCCGCGATTTCTTCCGGTGTGGCGATACGGCCCATCGGCTGGCGGGCGATGAAATCGGCCAGAGCCTGTTCGTAATTGCCGGTGGCGCGCAGGCGGTCATGCAAGGACGGGCTGTCGACCGTGCCGGGGCAGATGGCGTTGCAACGAATGCCCTTGGTGACGAAATCGGCGGCAATCGCCTTTGTCAGGCCCACCACGGCCGCTTTCGAAGCGGTATAGGCGAAACGGTTCGGCACGCCCTTCACGCTTGATGCAACCGAGGACATGTTGACGATCGCGCCCTTGCCCTTTTCCAGCATGCCGGGCAGGAAGGCGCGGCAGGTACGATACATGGCCTTGGCGTTGAGATCGAAGGAGAAGTCCCAGTCCTTCTCTTCGCAGTCCAGAATGGTGCCGGAATGAACGAAGCCGGCGCAGTTGAACAGCACATCCGCATGGCCGATATCGGCGGCGAAATCCTTGACGCCATCGCCATCAAGCACGTTCAGAACTCGGGTTTCCGCGCCCTTGAGGGTGGAAAGCGCCTGCTCGTTGATATCAGTGGCGATGACGCGCGCGCCGAGCGAGATGAACCGCTCCGCCGTCGCCCGGCCGATACCCTGACCGGCGGCGGTGATCACCACTGTCCGGCCGTTAAAATCCTGCACCATGAATAGCCTCCCGCTAAGGCGCGCCCGCCCTTCGGGGATCGGACCGCTGAATTTCGATGATCTCAAATATGGATCGACAATTCATATGTAAACGCGGTATTCATATGGCGTCAAGCAAACTTGCGCGGATGTCGGGTATCGGGCAACCATATTTTATGGCGCCTCCACCGGGCACTCATAGAAAACACATCGAGGCCAGATGACCGACGACGACAGCGAAAGATATCGCGCTCCCGCCCTCGACAAGGGTCTCGACATTCTCGAGCTTCTGGCCCGCACCGATGGCGGGCTGACGCAGATTGAGATCGCCAAGTCTATCGGTAAAAGCCCGAACGAGCTTTATCGCATGCTGGACCGGCTGGTGCGCCGCGGCTACGTGCAGCGACTTGACGGCGACCGGTTTTCGCTGACGCTGAAGATGTTCGGGCTGGCGCATTTCCATGCACCGATACGCCGGCTGGTCTCTTTTGCCGCACCTGTCATGCGCGATTTTTCGGCCAGCGCTGAGCAGGCCTGTCATCTGGCCGTTTATGACCGCGGCAGCGTCGTCGTCATCGCCCAGCAGGAATCCGCCACCTATTGGGCCATGTCCATGCGGGTCGGCGCGCAGATGAGTCTGTTCCACACCGGCTCCGGCCATGTGCTCTTGGCCTTCCAGACCGAGGCGCAACGTGAGATCATGATAACCGAGCAGGTGCGCGGCAGCGGCGAAACCGTGCCGCCCTCCCTCGCCGAGCGGCTGGCGGAGGTGCGCAAAAACGGTTTCGAATCCATGGACAGCCTTCAGACCGCCGGCGTGCGCAATATTTCCGCGCCGGTGCTGACGCTCGATGGCACGGCGCTCGCCGTCATCACCTGCCCCTATATCACACCGCTTGGCGGCAAGGCGCCGACACGTGAGGCCTGCGAAGCACTGATCCGCGAGGCGGCAAAGCGGATTTCCGAAGTGGCGACCGGAAACGGAAATTCCTGAAACGCACAAAAAAACGCGACCGGCAGGGACCCGATCGCGTTTTGAGTGACTGGAGATTATATCTCTTAAACGTCGGGGGAACGTGGATGGTTCCCCCTTTTTTGTATCAGGCCGCAGCCAGCGTCAGCTCCTTGCGGACCATCTCGCGCAGCGTCACCAGATCCTTGGCGAACAAACGGATGCCTTCCGAGAGCTTTTCCGTGGCCATCGCGTCTTCGTTGAGCGCCCAGCGGAATGCCTTCTCGTCGAGCGACTGCAGCGGCTCTGCCTTGACGTTGTCAGCCGAAAGCTTGCGCTCCAGCTTGCCGCTGTCCTTGTCCAGCTCTTCCAGCAGCGCCGGGCTGATCGTCAGGCGGTCGCAACCGGCCAGCGCTTCGATTTCGCCGACATTGCGGAAGGACGCACCCATGACGACGGTGCTGATGCCATTGGCCTTGTAATAGTTGTAGATGCTGCGCACCGAGACGACACCCGGATCGGTCTCGGCGGTGTAGTTCTCGCCGGTCGACTTCTTGTACCAGTCAAGGATACGGCCAACGAAGGGCGAGATGAGGAACACCTTGGCTTCGGCGCAGGCAATCGCCTGGGCCTGCGAGAACAGGAGCGTCAGATTGCAGTCAATGCCTTCGGACTGCAGCACTTCGGCAGCCTTGATGCCTTCCCAGGTGGAGGCAAGCTTGATGAGGATGCGTTCACGCTCGATGCCGCGCTCCTTGTAGGCCGCGATGATGTGGCGCGCCTTGGTGATGGAGGCTTCCGTATCGAAGGAAAGGTCGGCATCGACTTCGGTCGAAACGCGGCCCGGAACGAGGCCGGCAAGCGCCGCACCGACAGAAATGGCCAGACGATCGGCAACGGCGGCAACAACGGCGTCGGACTGGCCGCCCTGCTTCTTGCCCCATGCGACGGCTTCCTTCACCGCATCCGCAAAGGCAGGCGTGCCGAGTGCTTTCAGAACGATGGTGGGATTGGTGGTGCAATCCACCGGCTTCAGGCGCGCAACCGCCTCGATATCGCCGGTGTCGGCAACAACCGTGGTGATGGCGCGAAGTTGTTCGAGTTTGGACGTCATATCGAATGATCCTTCATGATCTCTTGAAAACTTGCTCACCCGTCTTTTCGTTCCCGCACCATGGGTGCGCCCAAGGCCGAAATCGCGGTTTGTCCGGCTCCGACTATCGCAAGCGGCACGGCCCAAAGTCAAGACATTTGCGCATCGCAATTGACATAAGTTTCACGCCTGCGATACTCCGCCGACATAAAGAATGGCGGAAACCGTGGCGAAACTGAGAAGAGAAACCCATACGGCCTATTCGGAAGCGGCTTCGCTGAGGCTGCGCGCCGCATGGCTTTATTATAATCAGGGCATGACGCAGAAAGACGTCGCCGAGAAGCTCGGCATTAGCCGCTCCACCGTCATCCGCCTTCTGGACGAGGCGATGAAGCGCTCCGAGGTGCAGATCTGGATCAACGAGGGCATCGAGGATTTCGTTGAACTGGCCGGCCGGCTGGAGGCGGCTTACGGGCTGGATGAGGCCGTCATCATTCCCTCCCCCGATAAAGCAAGCGTCGAGGGCACGGCCAAGGCCGTGGGTCTGGCGCTCGGGCAATTTCTCTCCGAAGCGGTGCCGAACGGCGCCACCATCGGCGTCGGCTGGGGCCGCACCATGACCGCTTCGCTTTCCAGCTTCCGCCCGCCGCGCCGGGAAAACTGCAAGGTCGTCTCGCTGCTCGGCGGTATCGTCGCCGTGCACCAGACCAACCCGCTCGATTACACCTGGCGGCTGGCAAGCGCGCTCGGGGCGGAATGTTACATGTTCCTCGCGCCGCTTTTGGTGGATTCCGTCGAGACCAAACGGGCGCTGATCGAAAAATGCGGGCTGGCGACGCTTTATGATCTGGCCGAAACGCTCGACCTCGCCATCGTCTCCTGCGGCGATATCGGCCCGCATTCGACCTCGCTGTCGGAGGGTTTCATTTCCAAGGCGACGCTGCAGGAACTCATCGACGCCGGCTGCGTCTGCGACACCATGTTCAACTTCATCGATGCGGAAGGCCGCTCCGTCGATCACCCGATCAATCAGCGCGCCATGGCCATCGATCTCGATACGCTGCGCAAGGCCAAACACATCGTGCTGGCCTCCGGCGGCGCCCACCGCGCCATCGCCATCCGCGCCACGATCAAGCGCATCGGGTGCAATACGCTGATAACGGACGAGGCAGCGGCCCGGGCGTTGATGGAATTGGTTTAAGCCTCGTCGGGCCATTCTCGGGCAGTCATCCAACCTCCACCGTCATCCTCGGGCTTGTCCCGAGGATCTGCAACCGATTGATTTTATTCTACGTGATTAGATCCTCGGCACAGGGCCGAGGATGACGATACGCGAGAACTCCGGGCATTTCATGCCTTGGCATATTTGCTCAAAACAACGCCGATCTCTTCTGCAGTAACGAACTCTCCGGCAACGCATCTTCTTTAGTGCGTTTTGTTGCGGGGCTCGAACGGTCGACCAAACTCACACCTTCCCCGTTTCCCAGCCGAGCATCGCCCGCTTGCGGGTCAGGCCCCAGTGATAACCCGTCAGCGCCCCGCTTTTGCCGACGGCACGGCGGCAGGGAACGACGAAGGACACCGGATTGGCGCCGACTGCTGCACCCACGGCGCGGGAAGCCGTGGGCTGACCGATATCGCAGGCGATGTGCGAATAGGTGACGGCGCGGCCCATCGGGATTTTGAGAAGACTTTCCCAGACCCGCACCTGAAAATCCGTGCCGAGCAGCACGACGCGCAGCGGCCTGTCCGCCGACCACATGGACGGATCGAAGATGCGGGCAGCATAGGGCGCGGTCGCTTCGCGATCCTCGACATAGTCAGCATTCGGCCAACGGCCGGCCATATCTTCGAAACAGGCTCTTTCCTCGCCCGGATCGGCAAAGGCGCAGCCGGCAAGGCCACGATCAGTCACCATGACCAGCGCAAGGCCGAAGGGCGAGGCGTGAAACCCGTAACGGATCGTCAGCCCGCCGCCCTTGGCCTTCCATTCGCCGGGTGACATGGCTTCATGGGTCACGAACAGATCGTGCAGGCGTCCCGGCCCCGACATGCCGACCTCAATCGAGGTTTCCAGCAGCGGCAGATCCTCTTCGCGCAACAGCCGCTTGGCATGATCGAGCGTCACGGCCTGCAAAAAGGCCTTGGGCGACAGACCGGCCCAACGGGTGAAGGTCTTCTGCAATTGCGTCGGCGACTGGCCGAGCTCTGCGGCAATGGCTTCGAGGGAAGGCTGCTCGCGATAATCCAGCGTCAAAAGCTCGATGACCCCGCGCACCG
Source organism: Agrobacterium sp. CCNWLW32 (assembly GCF_037083425.1). NCBI lineage: Bacteria > Pseudomonadati > Pseudomonadota > Alphaproteobacteria > Hyphomicrobiales > Rhizobiaceae > Agrobacterium > Agrobacterium sp. CCNWLW32. The sequence goes on along the minus strand of NZ_JBAOJM010000016.1, from coordinate 9,130 downwards.
TGTCGTAGTCCGATCCGATGGGGGTAATGTCTTCGTTCAGCGTAATATTGGCGTTCATCGCAAATCTCCTAACGGGTAAGAGAAAACCATTAAAGCGACTTCGTCTCCACCCGTTTCTTGCGCGGCATCACGATACGCAAGGAATGTTCGTTAGCCCGAACACGCACTCACCCTCATTCCTGTGCCCGTCACAGGAATCCAGCATACACGCGTCCGCGTGGCAGGAGGAGTTCTTTCAGCCCAGGGACTTGGGCTGGCTGGATCCCTGTGACAAGCACGGGGATGAGGGCGGCAGAGCATCCCCTCACATCCGCCGCCTGACGGTCGCCAACGCACCGCCGAAAGCCTTGGCGAAGCTTTCACGGTCATCGGGATTGAGAAACGACCCGATATCGGTCGCCCGGCCTTCGCCCGTCACATGCATGGAGACGATGCCGATCTCGTCATGCCGCCTGACCCTGAAGCGCGCCCAGAAGGGGTTGAAGCGATGCTCCACCATACGCCTGGCCGGAGAAAATTTGCGGATCGACAGGCTGGTGTGCGAAACGCTGACCTCTTCCCGCGCCTTCGCGGCCCGGTAATTAGCGCGGAAGGCGACATAAAGCAGCAGAAAATCCAGCCCGAAGAAGAGGCCGACGGGCCATGCCCCGGTGGCGAGGAAAAAGCCGCCATAGACAAGGCAGGCCAGACCGGAGACAAGCAGGAGCAGCCGGAAACCCCTTCTGCCAAGCGAACGGTGCGGAACGAGTTCCGCCGCGAAAATCGGCTGGTCGTTGAGCGTATCCACGTTGCTTTCCTTTGGGCGGGCTGGCTATAGATAGACCATGACAATCGCCAAAAAACGATCCAGCACCCAAACATTGAAAAAGTCAAATCCGGCATCCGCCCGCAAGCCGGCGCGGGTGAAAACAGCCTATTCGAAGGATGAGCTGACCGAAATCTTTCGCCGCTTTTCCATTCAGCGGCCGGAGCCGAAAGGCGAGCTGGAACATACCAATCCCTTCACCCTGCTGGTGGCCGTGGCGCTTTCCGCACAGGCGACCGATGTGGGCGTGAACCGCGCCACGCGCGCGCTGTTCAAGGTGGCCGATACGCCGGAAAAAATGCTGGCGCTCGGCGAGGAACAGCTGATCGGCTATATCAAGACCATCGGACTTTACCGCAACAAGGCCAAAAACGTCATTGCCCTGTCGCAGATCCTGATCGACAATTTCGGCGGCGAGGTGCCGAAAACCCGCGAGGAACTGGTGACCCTGCCTGGTGTCGGCCGCAAGACGGCCAATGTGGTGATGTCCATGGCCTTCGGCGTGCCCACCCTTGCAGTGGATACCCACGTCTTCCGCATTGCCAACCGGCTCTGTCTTGCGCCGGGCAAAACCCCTGACGAGGTTGAAGACCGGCTGATCCGCATCATTCCCGAACAATATCTGTTCCACGCCCATCACTGGCTGATCCTGCACGGGCGTTATTGCTGCAAGGCGCGCAAGCCGGAATGCGAGCGCTGCGTGATTGCCGATATCTGCAAGTCGCCGGAAAAGACCTTCGATATTCCGGCGCCGCTGGTGGAACTACCCGCGCAGCTGTTCGGTGCGGCCGGCGGCGAGTGAGGGATCGCGCCGGCTGACGGCCTTGTGCAGATGCACCATCATCGAGGCGGCAAAAAGCGGCGTCAACAGATTGAGGAACGGCACCGCCAGAAAGGCCGCGATCACCAGCCCGGCCATGAAGACGGTGGCGCGGTGTTTTGAGCGGAACTGCCTAGCTTCCAGGGGTGTTCGGAAACGCATCGCCGCAAATTCGAAGAATTCCCGGCCGAGCAGATAACCGTTCACCAGGAAAAACGCGATGAGGTTGACGCCCGGCACCAGAAGCAGCAACAGCGCGACGAGGTTGCCGGCAATGACGACACCAAAAAACTTGATGGACGACAGCACGGCCTCGCCGATCGGCATCGCCTCGCCGGGCGGATCGTTCGGATAGCTCTTTTTTTCAACCACTTCGGCGACATCATCGAGAAACAGGCCGGCAATGACGGCGGTGACCGGCGAGATGAGCAGCGCAAGCGCCAGTGCAAGGCCTATTCCGGCGAAAATGGCGAAAACGAAGCTCAGCCAGCCCGCCCAGTCAGGCACGCCGGGTATCAGCGTATCCACCCACGGCAGGGCGAAATAAATGAAGATCGAGCGAATAGCGAACCAGAGCGCCGCCAGCACGAGAAGCGTGAGCCCCAGAACCTTCCAGAACACTGACCGGGTTTCGGCGGCAAAGAGATTGTGAAAGGCAAGCCTCGCCGCATCAAAAATCATTCGGAACTCCTCGACGCCTTTAGCATTGAAACACTCTTATCAGGCGAGAGATAAGCGCTGCCCGCCCGCTCTGCAAGACGGACGGAAAGGCGCCAGATGTCTGGATTTAAACCGCAGATGGAATTTCTCTTGAATAAAAGGTATCTCTAAAATATAATAATCTATCTATTATAATTCGCATACCGGTCCGGTGGAGGACAAGGCCGGAGAAGCTATCCCCCACCGTCAAATTGCGGTTCGCACGCTCGTTTGCGCGCGCGCATGCATCATCGTTCAATAAAGATAAAAGAATGAGGCGTTGGTGGAAAAGCTGCTGTTGAACCTTACACGCGCCATGAAGGCAGGGACGCCTTCCGAGCGCAAGATCGCTAAATATCTGATCGAACATCTGGACGAATTGCCGTTCGAGACGGCGCAGACACTGGCCGCCAAGCTCAGTCTCAGCCCGATGACGGTCGGACGTTTCCTGCGTTCGCTGGGATACCGGCAATTCAGCGATATCCGCGCCGATCTGCGCCATGCCGAAGAAACCGCCGGTGTGGACCAGCCAGCAACGGCAGAAGGCGGCGAACGCCAGTCCAACCCGTTTTCGCAGCTTCTGTCCCAGCAGATCCAGGCCATCCAGACCGCCTTCGACATGACGACCCAGTCGATCTGGCGGCTTGCCATGAACGAGATCGCCACGGCGGGCGATGTCTTTCTGGCAACCTCCCCGGAAGGTCTCGACGCCGGGCGTCATTTTTACGGGCGGCTTCTGGAGAGCCGAGGCCACATCCATTATCTCGGCAGCGACAGCGCGGCCTATGTCGCCCTGTGGGATTTCGACCCCGCTCACACCCTGCTCGTCATCATGGATTGCGGCGGCAGCCTGTCGCCGCTGCAGCGCCTGTCGGCAATGGCGCGCAAGAGCGGCTACAGGACATTGCTGATCACCACACGCTTTTATGAATGGGGCCCCGAAAGCACCGATCTCTGTCTTGCCATGCCGCAGGCGCAGAATGGCGGCCAGGGCCTGCTTCAACTGGTTTCCCTGCTGGAATTCACCCTCTGTGCGCTTGGCGCCAACGCTGATGATAGCGGCAGGGCAAGGGCAAAGAACCTAACCGCCCTGAAACGCTCGCTGCGTGGTTGATTGCGGCTAACAGCAGCGGCAGCATATGGATCGAGCGGTTGCCGCTCGTTTCTTCTCCCCGCCGGGGAGAAGTCCGCGGCAGCGGGATGAGGGGGCTAGAGTGCGTTCATCGCTCGCGTTCCCCCTCATCCGGCCCTTCGGGCCACCTTCTCCCCGGCGGGGAGAAGAAACGCGCGGCACCCACTCGGCCTTGTATTTTCCTTCAGAAAATCAAAGGCTCTCCAGTTCCTGCCGATGCCGGTACATGGCGAGGAAACGACGATAATCCCGCTCATAACGGGGGGCGAGCGCCCGGTTGCCTGATATTTCCGCATTGCCCGGATACATGGCGGCCCCGGCGGCCGCAAGGCTCGCATGCACCCCGCCAGCCGTCGCCGCCGTCATTGCCGTTCCGAGAAGCACCGCGTCGGCGGTTGCGGGAACCACGATGCGCTTGCCCGTCACATCGGCATAAAGCTCCATCAGCAGCGGGTTCTTCACATGTCCGCCGGTGACATGCAGGCTTTCCACCGCATAACCGAAACGCTCCATCGCATCGAGCACATGGCGGGCGCCAAGCGCAATGGCCACGGCGGTGCGCCAGTAAAGACGGCAGAGACTGTCGAAAGACGTATCCAAAGTCAGCCCGCTGATAACGCCGACGGCATGTGGATCGGCAAGCGGCGAGCGGTTGCCGTGGAAATCCGGCAGCACATGCAGCCGCTCGGCGAAGGCCTCACCCTCAAGCGCGCGCAACTCCGTTACCCGCGCAACGATGCGCGCATGCAGCGCCGTATCCGGCTCACCGCCTGCCGCATGCATGCGCACGATATGGTCGAGCAGCGCACCGGTGGCTGATTGCCCGCCTTCCACCAGCCAGTGCCCGGGCAGGATCGCCTGCCAATAGGGCCCCCAGAGGCTGTGGCCGGGCATCTGCCGCTCCGACATGGCGACAAGGCAGCTCGAAGTCCCGGCGATCAGGGCCACATGCCGGCCGACATCTGCAGACAGGCAGCCGCCAAGCGCGCCAAGCGCGCCGGCATAGGCGTCGATCATGCCCGCCGCCACCTCACAGCCGGTATCGAGACCGAGCTCGGCGGCAGCTTCGGGCGAAAGCGGGCCGATGCTTTCCCCCGGCATCACGGTGGTTTCGGGAAGGCCTGCCCGCTCCTTCAGGTCGGCAAGGCCCGCCAGTTCAAGATAATCCGCCTGCCAGCCGGGATTTTCCTGTGCCAGGAAATTCCACTTCGCCGTCTGCGTGCAATTTGAACGCTGCGCTGAGCCGGTCGCCTTCCATGTCAGGAAATCCGCCAGATCGAAGGCGAAGGACATGCGCGACCAGCTGGCCGGCATATGCTGTTTCAGCCACATCAGCTTCGGTATCTGCATTTCCGGCGAGACGCTGTTGCCGGCGAAATCCAGCACCCGGTGGCCGGATGCCGTCAGCCGGTCGGCCTCACGTATCGCCCGGTGATCGAGCCAGACGATGGTGTCGAACCGGTCTTCACCGGCAACGGAAACCGAAACGGGCTCACCCCGCCCATCACGGATAACGAGCGAGCAGGTGGCGTCAAAACCGATGGCGGCGATGCTTTGCGGCGAAACACCTGCCTCGGCAAGCGCTGCCTTCACCACGATGCAGACGGCGTTCCATATATCGGTGGAATCGTGTTCGGCGTGGTTTTCCTGCGGCCTTTGCATCAGGATGGGATGGGTGGAGCGGGCAAGCAGCCGGCCGGCCGGATCGAAAATGCCGGCCCGGGCGCTGGCGGTGCCGACATCGACAGCGACGAGATTTTGACGCATCAAGACTGCAATTCCATCCCTTGCGCAACGACCTCCGGACGGCAGCAGGCAGAGTCCCGCTCAGCCTGCATCGCGTTCCGCCCGCCTGTCAAAACCGCCCTTCCCCACATAATTGCCGACAAGTTGGACCAAATCCGGCATCGCGTCAAACACGGCATCCGCCCCAAGCCCGGCGATCTTTTCGCGGAATGCGGGAAAGCGGGCATGCGAACCGCCGGTAAAAGCAAAAACGCCCATGCCGGCGGCCTTTGCGGCAGCAATGCCCGCCGGGCTGTCCTCGATCACGATGCAGTGACGCGGATCAGCGCCCATTTCGCGCGCCGCATGCAGGAAAAGATCAGGCGCCGGCTTGCCGTTCTTCACCATGGTGGCGCTGAAGACATGCGGTTCGAATTTGTCGATCAGGCCGGACAGTCCCAGCGAATAACGGATGCGCTCCGGCTGGCTTGAGGAAGCGACGCAACGCCGAAGCGGCAACAGCCTGTCCAGTGTTTCGCCAATACCATCAATCGGCCGAAGCTCAGTGCGGAAACGTTCGAACAGCGTCGCGCGCATATGATCAAGAAAATCGATGTCCGTCTCGACGCCGTAGTCCTCAAACAGCGTCGCCGTCATGCTGGCGACGCTGCGGCCGAGAAAGCGCTCATAGGCCTCTTCCTCTCCCATCGTCACGCCGAGATGGGAGAGCATGTCGAGAAGGACGGAGATGGAGACCGGCTCGCTGTCGACGAGAACGCCGTCGCAATCGAAAATCAAAAGGGGCGCGGTCTCGTCTTCCATCTCGTGGTCACTTTTCAGCCAGCTTGTCATCCAGATAAAGCTGCAAGGTCTTCGCCGTGCCTTCGCGCCACAACGTCTTCAATGCATGGGCAAAGCGTTTACGGAAAAGCTCCGATTCGGCAACCTCCCCGAAAATATCGTCGAGTGCGAGGAAGGCCATCGGATCATCCTTGGCCTTGATGGCCGCCGCCTGCAGACGCTCGGCGCTGGCATCGTTGAAGGTGATTTGCTTGCCGCTGTCGGTGGTGCCGTAGAAATAACGGCACCACAGAGCCGAAACCAGCGAAAGGCCTATGATATCCTCGCTGCGCGCCAGACGGTCGGCGGTGGATGGCAGGATGAATTTCGGCTGACGGTTGGATCCGTCCTGCGCCAGACGCGGAATGGTGTCGCCGATCTTCGGGTTGAGGAAACGCCGCTCGATCAGGCCGAAATAGTCGGCGAGATTCGTGTCGGGAACCGGCGGAATGACCGGGATGATCTCTTCCTTTTCCAGCTTTGCCAGAAATGCCCGGATCAGCGGATGCTCCATCGCCTCATGCACGAAATGAATGTCGAGCAGCGCGGCCGGATAAGCGATTGCCGCATGGCCGCCGTTGAGGATGCGGATTTTCATGTGCTCGTAAGGCGCGACATCCTTGACGAACTGCACGCCAGCCTTTTCGAGCGCCGGGCGACCGGCAGGGAAATTATCCTCCATCACCCATTGCTTGAACTCCTCGCAGAAGACCGGCCAGTTGTCGTCGATGCCGAAATCGTCACGGGCAATATTGCGTTCGCGTTCGCCGGTGGCGGGCGTGATGCGGTCGACCATGGAATTGGGGAAAGCGACGTTTTCGCCGATCCAGTTGGCGAAAGCAGGATCGGAGAGAGCCGCGAGCCCGACCACCGCGTTTTTGGTGACCTTGCCATTATGGGGAATGTTGTCGCAGGACATGACGGTAAAGGGTTGAAGCCCCCTGTCGCGCCGCGCCTTCAGCCCGGCGACGATGAAGCCGAACACGGTTTTCGGCGTCGCCGGGTTGTGCCCGTCTTCGGCAATTGCCGGGTGCTGCGGATTGAAGGAACCGGAAGCGTCGATGAAATAACCGCCTTCGGTAATCGTCATCGAAACGATGCGGATTTTCGGATCGGCGAGCGTATCGATGATGCGCTGCGTATCGCCAACTTGCAGAATGTCGATCATCGGCCCGGTAACACGCGCACCGGTGCGGTTATTGTCCTGCTCCACAACAGTGGTCAGGAAATCCTGCGCGGCAAGTTTCTCACGCATCACCGCATCGGAGGGCAAAACACCCGCACCGATGATGGCGAAGTCATGGTCCGCACCCGTGTTGAAGAGGTCATCCAGATAAACCGCCTGATGCGCGCGGTGGAAATTGCCAACGCCGAAATGCACGATGCCGGCTGAAAGATCGGTCCGGGAATAGGCCGGAACCGCCGCCGTTTTTCTGGCTTCGTCAAGCGTTGCGAGGGAGAGTTTGCATGTCATGTCACGATCCTCGAAGGGGAAACGTTGTTCGTGCCAAGGCCGGGCGGCAAGCGCCCGATACTCAGCTCATCCAGTTGCCGCCATCGACATTATAGGTCTGGGCGACGATGTATTCGGCCTCATCGGAGGCAAGGAAGATCGCCATGCCGGTCAGGTCTTCGGCACGGCCCATGCGGCCGAAGGGCACGGCCTCTCCGACCAGCCGCTTCTTTTCACCGGCCGGGCGGTTTTCATATTTCGCAAACAGCGCATCCACGCCGTCCCAGTGCTCGCCATCGACCACGCCGGGCGCGATCGCATTGACGTTGATGCCGTGCTTGATGAGATCGAGCCCGGCCGATTGGGTGAGGCTGATGACGGCGGCTTTGGTGGCGCAATAGATCGCCACCAGTCCCTCGCCACGCCGGCCCGCCTGGCTTGCCATATTGATGATCCTGCCGCCTTTTCCCCGAGCAATCATTGTTTTTGCGGCGGCCTGCATCATGAACAGCGTGCCTGATACGTTGATTGAAAACAGTCTTTCGTAGCTATCGCGTTTGATCTCGACAATCGGTGCGAGATCGAAGAGCGCGGCATTGTTGATGAGGATATCGAGGCCACCGGTCTGGCCCTCCACCGTGCGGATGGCCGTGTCGATGGAGTGCTGCTTGGTCACGTCGAGTTCGACGGCATAGGCGTTCTCGCCGATTTCACGGGCGGTCTTGCTGGCGCGTTCGAAATCGATATCGGCAATAGCGACGGTTGCGCCCTCGCGTATGTAGGCCTCCGCAAAGGCGCGGCCAATGCCACGCGCCGAACCTGTTATCAGCGCGGATTTGCCTTCCAGTCTTCCCGTCATATCGCGATGCCCTTTTCATCGAACCTGTGGATCTTTGTGTCATCCGGCGTGATGAAGACGGTATCGCCGTGTTTGCATTCGAATTCACCGTCGGTTCTGGCGGTGATGGGGCCGATGCCGGGGACGTCGAGGTGGAGGAAGGTGTCGGAGCCGAGATGCTCGGCAACCGTGACCTTGCCCTGCCACAGCCCGGTTTCTTTCGACAGCGTCAGGTGCTCGGGTCGCACGCCGGCGGTGGTCGCACCCTTTTGCCGGGCGTAATCGCCGGTCACCAGGTTCATGCGCGGCGAGCCGATGAAGCCGGCGACGAAGAGGTTGGCGGGCGAGCGGTAAAGCTCCATGGGCGAGCCGACCTGCTCGATATTGCCGCGGTTGAGGACAACGATCTTGTCGGCCATGGTCATGGCTTCCACCTGGTCGTGGGTGACGTAGATCATCGTCGTCTTCAACGTGTTGTGCAGCTCGGAGATTTCCAGCCGCATGGTGCCGCGCAGCGCCGCATCGAGGTTGGAGAGCGGTTCGTCAAACAGGAACGCCTTCGGTTCGCGCACGATGGCGCGGCCGATGGCGACGCGCTGGCGCTGGCCGCCGGACAATTGCGAGGGCCGGCGTTCGAGATAATCGGTGAGGTTGAGGATACGGGCGGCATCGTCGACCTTCTTGTCGATGACAGCCTTGTCGAGCTTGGCCATCTTCAGCGGGAAGGCGATGTTGTTCCTGACGCTCATATGCGGATAAAGCGCATAGGACTGGAACACCATGGCAAGGCCGCGCTCGGCCGGGGCCTTTTCGGTGGC